>JAAENN010000119.1 GCA_024224295.1 Shimia sp.
ACACGTTTTGCCAAATCCATCCCAATTATCGTAACCTCAGACATGCATGCTTTCTCCTCCTGTGATGGCTTCAACAAACCGCACATGGGCACATCGCGACGCCGTCAGGGGGAGGCATCCACGCCATCAACAAAGCCGTTCGAGTGACAACGCATCGATTGAGATCGTCTCTTGCGCGTTTCCGGGGAGAATGTCGGCCCCAACCTCCGCCGCCAAAACCGAACAGATTCAGAACTCACTTCGATGCCGCGTTCGTGTAGCAGATCTTCGCCGTTCCTGAGCGACAGTGGAAACCGGATATACATCATCACCGCCAAGCGAATGATGTCTGGTGACGTTCGAAAGTAACAGAAGGGGCTACATTTGGTCATGGAGCGAGGCTACGCAACCGCCCTACCCTCATCAAGGGCCATCCCTCTGACAAAGCCGCTTTTGGTGGTCATGCCGGTGGCACCCAAAGCCACCTATCAACCTTTGGGAGCAACGGCGTCTCTCTCCGAATTGCGACATCTCCTTGGAATAAGTCATACTCGGACTTAGACGTACGCCCAAAGCACGGCGCCTTGAAATTCTCAAATGCGTCAGTTATCAGCACCAATACGTAGACCTCCAGCTCATCGCCAGAGACAGACTATCACCGCAGCGCGTCGCCTGTGGTCCCGTCCCTTTTGTCTTTGGAGCTCGGAATGACTACCAAGCCATCCCCTTTTGGCCTCTATGACCCTGATCGCGAACAAAGTTCCTGCGGGGTTGGGTTTTTGACACGTAAAGATGGGCGTCAAACTCATGACGTGCTCAAACGGGGCCATGAAGCGTTGTGCGCTGTACCGCACCGTGGTGGCATGTCCTCCGAAGGAGTCGGCGACGGCGCTGGTGTGTCCGTGGACCTGTCCGTGTCCTTCTTTGAGAAACTCACCGGTGTTTCCCTGACGCCTGGCCAATTTGGCGTGGGCAACTTTTTCTTGCCCGCAGATGAGTCGCAGCACAACCGCGCCGCGCAATTGATTGAAACCGCGCTGGATGAGGCTGGGTTTCAGACCAAGCTGATCCGCAATATGCCGGTCAACAACGACGCCATTGGCGAACGGGCCGTGAAATGGCAACTGCCGATTGCGCAATGGGTATTTGTGGCACCAGGTGACGAGGATCAAACCAACTTCGACCGCCGCATTCACACCGCTTTGTTGGCAATTGAGGCAGAGGCCTACACCGATCCGGCGCTTGAAGGACTGTACCCGCTTTCGCTGTCCTCGCGCATGCAAGTGTTTAAAGGCCGCCTAAATTCTTGGGAAATCATCCCTTACTTCTCCGATCTTTCCGATCCGGATCATGCGGTGCACACGCTCTATTTCCACACTCGCTTCTCCACCAACACCGATCCGCACCCGTCCATGGCGCAGCCGTTCCGTCTGATGGCCCACAATGGTGAGCTGAACACGGACAAAAAAAACCGCCTCAGCGAGGCGGCCATTGCGCTGGCACGCAACAAGGCGATTGTACGCCCCAACGGCCAGTCTGACAGCTGCCGCTTGGACCAGACACTTAACGCCCGCGTTTATGACGAAGGTCTGGATCTGGTGACAGCCGTGGTCGCGATGATGCCGCCTGCTTGGGAAAACGACGCTCGCGTCAGCCCTCATGTGAGGGCCATGCTGGAGTACTTCTCGCTCTCGGAAGAAAAAAATGATGGTCCTGCCGCGCTTGTTTTTGGTGACGGCAACATCATTGGTGCCCGTCTGGACCGTCTGGGCCTGCGCCCTATGCGGTCTGTGGAAACCGGCGAATACCTCGCAGTGATGTCCGAAGCCGGACAGATCGACTTCCCACCCGAAGACGTGCTGCGCCGCGGTCGTGTCGAAGCGGGCGGCATGATCTACCTGAACCATGCCGAGGGACGAATTCACAAAACCGACGAGGCGCTGGAGATGCTGGCGCAGGCCAAGGACTACGCGGCGCTGTTGGCTGAGGCCCAGGTCAATATCGATGATCTGCCTGTGGCGGACCGCCTGCCAGCCGATGCGGCCGCAAGCTACAACGGTGATCTCGCCTGGCCCGCGCGATATGTCGGCTACACGCTCAACCAGGAAAGCTTCAAATTCCTGATGGACCCGATGCTGCAAACCGGCGTCGAGAAGGTCTCGGCCATGGGCTACGGCAACGCCATCAACGCGCTTTCCGATAACGAAGGCGGCGTGGCCAAATACTTCAGCCAGCGGTTTGCTCAGGTGACCAACCCACCGCTGGATTCAATCCGTGAGGCAGACGGCATGACCCTGCGCGTGGCGCTTGGTGGAAAGCCGCACCTCGGCCAAGGCCGCTCGCGGCAGATTGTGGTCAACAGCCCGGTGTTGTTGATGACCGATGTGCTGAAGATCAAAGCCCAAACAGACACGCCTTGGGCCAAATTTGACATACTTTATGCGCCGGTGTTTGACAATGGCGCCGCCAACGAGGCGTCTCTGACCGGTGCAATTGACGCCGTGGCGGATGAGATTGTGGTCTTCGCCCGTGAAAAAGGTGGCATCGCAATCCTGTCTGATCGCCACCTCAGCCGCGCACTTGCGCCGATGCCGATGACTTTGGCGATTTCCGCAATCAACCAACGTCTGATCGAGGAAGGCATGCGCTTTAAGGTCAGCCTGGTGGTGGAGAGCGGCCAGATTTGTTCGTCTCAACACATCTGTTGTGCTTTGGGCTTTGGCGCCTCCGCCGTCTATCCAATGGCCGTGCGCATGCGCGCCGAAGAGCTTTATGGCGAGGCCGCACCAGCGGCCTACGGCAAGTTCAAAAAGGCCGCGGAAAAGGCGTTGATGAAAACCATGGGCAAGGTTGGGCTTTGCACCGTGGAAAGCTACTCCGGGGGCGAGTTCTTTGAACCCAACTTCCTGGACACCAACGATCCGGTCTTTGCCAAATACCTGCCCAACATGAAAACCCCTGTGGGCGGCGTGCGCTTTGACGTGGTCGCGAAATCCGTGGCCAATTGGCACGAGCGAGCGCTTTCGGTGGAAAGCGACAAGGACATTCCGATCCTCGGCCTATTCAAAGAACGTGCCGAAGGTGCAGGCCACTCCTATGGCACCACCGCTGTGCGTGGTTTTGTCGATCTGACCGAAGAGAAGATCACCTTTGACCAAAGCAACGACGGCGGCGCGCTGGATGGCGAAACCGATCCGTTCCGCCTGCTGACCCTGCGCCAGATGGACGATGCCTTTGGCGTGGATGACAAAGGCTATGTGAACACCTCGTTTGAGAAACTTTCAGACGAGCAAATCAACGCATTCGAGATCACCCCCGGCTACCGCGCGTTCAGCGCGATGATGGCCGAAGAACGCCACCGCCGCCCGGCGGCGTTGCGTGATGTTCTGGCCTTCCCTGCTGACATCACGTTCCTTGACACTGTCGCGGATATGAAGCGCGAAATGATGCTCTTCAACCGCGCAGGCAACAACGACTTTGTCATTCGCGGCTTGGCCGTTGAAGCCCTAGGCGCGGGCGAATACCTGCTCCATCTGACCGGGCCAAAATCCAGCGACATTGGCCGACTGGACGTGTTGGCGGAAACACTGGTGGATCGTTTCGGCAAAGACGTCGAAGGCCATTACATCACTAAAGGCGCGTTGAAAGTTGTCGTCAAGGGCATGGCGCAGGACTACATTTCTCGCCTGCGCCCCGCGCCAGAGCGCCTGCCACTGGGCGATGTACAGCCTGCCAGCGAAATCACCGGGCGCTTGGCCTCTGGTGCGATGTCACACGGAGCGCTGGTGGCCTCGGCACACGAGGCAGTGGCACACGGCACCAATATGGCAGGCGGTATGTCCAACTCTGGTGAAGGCGGCGAGCACATCACCCGCTATGGCACCATTCGCGCCAGCCGGATCAAACAGTTTGCCTCCGGCCGCTTTGGCGTTTGGGCAGGCTATTTAGCCGATCCAAGCCTCGAGGAAATCGAGATCAAAATCGGTCAGGGTGCGAAGCCCGGCGAAGGTGGGCAGCTGCCCGCGCCTAAGGTGACCGTAGAAATCGCAGCCGCCCGTGGCGGCACACCCGGCGTAGAGCTGATCTCCCCCCCCCCGCACCATGACACCTATTCCATCGAAGATTTGGGGCAGCTCATCCACGACGCCAAGGCGGCGCGTGTGCGAGTGATTGTGAAACTTGTGTCCTCCGAAGGCATCGGCACCATCGCGGTGGGCGTTGCTAAGGCGGGCGCGGATGTGATCAACGTCGCAGGCAACACCGGCGGCACCGGCGCGGCGGCAGTGACCTCGCTCAAATACACCGGTCGTGCAGCGGAGATTGGCATTGCCGAAGTGCATCAGGCGCTATGCGCCAATGGCATTCGCCAGAAAGTGCTGCTGCGCTGCTCTGGCGCGATGCAGACAGGTTCCGACGTGGTCAAAGGCGCGCTGCTGGGCGGTGACAGCTTCGAATTTGGCACAACCGCGCTGATGATGCTGAAATGCGTGATGGCGAAGAATTGCAACGTGAAATGCCCGGCCGGATTGACCACCAACCCGGAAGTGTTTGACGGCGACCCACGCGCTCTGGCGCAGTATCTGCTCAACATTGCGCATGAAGTGCGCGAAATCCTGTCCTCTTTGGGCCTGAAATCCCTTAAGGAGGCACGCGGTCGCTCCGATCTGCTGCACCTGCTGGATCATCCGGCCTCTGTTGGGAAACTCGACCTGCGGGCGATGTTGACCAACGTGCCAGAGGTCAAAGTCGAAGATCCGATCTATCTGGAAAAAGACTTCTCCGTAGATGACGCCTTACTGGATCAGGTCAAATCCCGCCTGATCGAAGGTGGCGAGTGCAAGATTGAACTGCGTCCCAATGCGCCGCTCAACAACCGCAACAAAACCGTTGGTGGCCAGCTTGGCGTCGATATCGAACGCCTTCTGAACCACGAGTTAGCCGATCTGCCAGCGGCCGCATTCGAAGACAGCCGAGGCCGCCGCTACCTCGACCCACGCTCGGTGCGTGTGATCACCAACGGCTCCGCGGGCCAGAGCTTTGGTGCCTTCTGCAACGACGGCATGGTGATGGAACACACCGGCACCTGTAACGACGGTGTGGGCAAAGGCGCTTCTGGCGGCGAAATCGTAGTGCGCAGTCCGGGTGGCGCCAAGGGCCGCGAAAACGTGCTGATCGGCAACTTCGCCTTGTTTGGCGCCACCGGCGGCCGGACCTTTGTCGAAGGTCAAGCGGGCGACCGCTTTGCCGTGCGCAACTCCGGCGCGACAGCAGTGGTCGAAGGCGTGGGCGACTTCTGTGCCGAATACATGACAAATGGCGCGATCCTGAACATCGGCGGCTTTGCCAAGGGCTTTGGCAACGGCATGTCCGGCGGCTTTGCCTATCAGTACGACCCCGAAGGGCGTTTGCAGGAAATGATGAGCCAGGACTCTGTGCTGGCAGGCACGTTGGTCGACGGGTCTGATCACGCCACCATTCATGAACAGGCCGTGCATCAAATGCTGACTTGGCACGTAGAGGCCACCGGCTCTGCCAAAGGCAGGGACCTGCTGAGCGACTGGGAAACTACCCGTGCGCATATGGCATGGATGATGCCCAAAGCCTTGCTGCAATATCAGGACTCCGACGCCATTCTGGCCGCCCGCAGCCGCAAGGAACTGATCGAGGAACTCTCCACCGCGCTCGCGGCGCATCAGATTGCAGAGCTCAAGAAAGCGTGGAAGCAAAGGCGTCCGGTTCATCGCGGCGCGGTGCCGTCTTATGGCGAAATGGACACCGATGGGATGTTCCGCCTGCTGGGTAGCTACGTTGTGTTGGAACAGGCGCAGGCGATTGCCGACAAGCGTGTGAAGGGTGCCGACCGCATCGCCCGCGACAAGGCCGCCCGCAACCTGATCCTGACCGAAGACTTCTGCCTGATGGCAGCCTTGGCAAAACACGCCAAAGCCTCTGTCGAAGGCTATGACGACGCAGGCTTGGCCGCCCTTGTGGCCAACAAGCGCTTGAGTGACTTCAAGCGCGCCCTGAGCCTACGCAACATTCTCAGCATGGACAGCCCGGGCACCTACGCCTGGATCCTGCACCAAAGCGCCAAAAACCGCGCGGCTCTGGGCGAGGTGCCCAGCTTTGACGCGCTCTTTGCAGAAAACGCGATCCCCGATGTGATCGCCCGCACCGCAGTGGAGTAATCCCAATGAACGATATGACCACAAAAGTGCCCTATATCCCTGAGGATGCGCCGTTTTCCGGCGAGCAAAAGACCTGGCTTGGCGGGTTTTTGGCTGGCCTTCATTCTCGCCTCGTGGCTGGCGGCGGCGCCGCTGCACCCGCCGCAGAAGCGACGGATGTGAAATACCTCGATATTTTGTTTGGTACCCAAACTGGCAACGCCGAAAGCGTGACAGAAGATGCGGCTGCTCTGGCCAAAACCAAAGGCTTCACGCCCCGACTGGCCGAAATGGACGACGTCAGCATGGAGCAGCTTGCCACCATGAAAAACCTGATTGTTGTGGTGTCGACCTATGGCGAAGGCGAAATGCCGGACAACGCGCATATCTTCTGGGACGCCCTCAGCGCCTCCACTGCCCCGCGTCTGGAAAACTTGACCTACGGCGTTCTCGCACTTGGCGACACCTCTTATGACGAGTTCTGTCAGGCCGGTAAGCTGGTAGACACCCGTCTTGAGCAACTTGGTGCCAAACGCCTTGGCGCCCGCGTGGACTGCGACGTTGATTTTGAGGATGCCGCCGAGGCATGGATCGCCGCGACCATCCCGGACGCAGGCAGCGTTTCTGCAGCCGCGCCCGCTGCTGAGGCGCCCCCCAAGAAGGAGAAATCCGGCTGGGGACGCAAGAACCCGTATCTCTCCACCATGCTGGACAACCACGTTGTTTCTGGCGCGAAATCCGCCAAGGAAATCCGGCACATCGCCTTCGATCTTGGCAACAGCGGCATGACTTATGAGGCCGGCGACGCGCTAGGCGTGATGCCCGTAAACGCGCCTGATCTGGTGCAGGCGTGGCTGGACCGCCTGGGCGCCGGTGCAGAAACTGATATCTCTGGCCAGCAGCTGGGCGATTTACTGACCACAAGCCTCGAAATCATGGCCCCATCACGCGACCTGATCCGCGCGATTGAACCCCTCGCCAAAAATGACGAGTTGAGCCATATCGTGGGCAATGGTGATAAAGAAGCGTTGGAACACTACCTCTGGAGCAAGGACGCTCTGGATCTGTTGAACCTCAACCCCGAACTGGCGTTGGACCCGGCGCAGGTGATCAGCTGGCTGAAGCCCCTGCAGCATCGCGCCTATTCCATCTCGTCCAGCTCGAAGGCCCATCCCGGCGAAGTGCATTTGACCGTGGCGGCTGTTCGCTGGATGTATGAGAACCGCCCGCACAGCGGTGTGTGCTCCACATTCCTCGCAGACCACGTGCCAGAAGGGGCAATTGCGGGCATCTTCATGTCGCCCAACAAGTCCTTCCGCGTTCCGGAAGACGACAGCGTCCCAATGATTATGGTCGGTCCCGGCACAGGCGTCGCGCCGTTCCGCGCCTTCCTTGAAGAGCGTCGCGAACGCGCTGCTTCCGGCGTCAACTGGCTGTTCTTTGGCGATCAACACCGCGCCAGCGACTTCATCTACGAAGACGAAATCAGTGCCTTCTCCGCGTCAGGTCTGCTGACGCGTCTTGACCTCGCTTTCTCTCGCGATCAGGCGGAGAAAGTCTACGTGCAGCACCGCATGGTCGAAAACGGCAAAGACCTCTTCGCGCAACTCGAAGAAGGTGGCTATTTCTACGTCTGTGGCGATGCCACACGCATGGCGCGCGACGTGGACGGCGCCCTGCATCACATCATCGAAACCCAGGGCGGCATGTCGTCTGAGGCGGCAATTGAATACGTTAACCGCCTGAAGCGCGACAAGCGCTACGTGCGGGACGTTTACTAACAGGGGAGTCCATGTCCCAACGCGCCCCAGCCCGAGATTCCGCGCTTTTCCAAACCGGAGAGCAGCCCCGCAACCTTGCCGCTTTGCAGGCACAGGCGGAGGTGACCTTTGTGGAAGGTGGATTGGACACCGTTGGCCTGATCGGTGCGCAACTGTCTGACGCGCTGATCAGCACCAACAATGGGGCTGCCCTGCTCTCCAGCATGGGCGGCCTGTCTCGGCTTCAGGACATCACCCGCCCCTTCCATATCTCGCGCAGCCGCGTCACCCTTAGGGTAGACCCAGCCACACAAGTTCAGCTCGCCCGCACTGCGGGCCGCTCCGGTCCGGACACAGTATTGCTGGTCACAGATCCGCAAGATCACGTATCGCTCCGCATCGAAGCCAACGGTGGCTACGATGCGCAGGTTCTCTCCGCTCTGGACCAAGACGTACAATCCGACTTCACACCGCAGCGCGCGGTCAAGCGCAGCAACATCGTGTCCCTTGCCGCTGTGCGTCAGGCCCGAGACCGCTGGGCGCACAGCGACAGCGGCATGCACCTCAATGACATTCTGAAAGACGGCGGCTTCGCCCGTCTGACCACCCTGCCCCATGTCGGAGATGGCCGTGCTTGGCAAATACAGGAACAAGTGATTGTCAGTTTTCTAACCTACCTCATCGAGCGCCGGATGTGCTTTAGCAGCCTGGTTGCCGGATGTGGGTTTTTACAAGGCGCCACTTTCCAAGACGGTGACATTCGCCTGCTCGACAAAAACCTGCTGGTGCATTGTGACCGGTGCCATTTTGCCCTCGACCTGTCGCAAGTGACCTCCTGCTGGGTCAGCCGTTTTGGCGCAGTGTCACATCTGGAGTTTTATGCTAAAGACGGCACAGCTATTGCTGTACTAGCGCCCGATCCCCAAATTGATCTGAGGCATTGGAACGACTTGCTGGCTTCTTTGCCAAGACATCGCTAGCACCCAGAACACGTGAAGAAATCCCCTTTCAAGGCGCGCGCTGGTGCTGTCAGACGAAGGCGAACCAGTCTCTACTGAAGTGGTCCGGCAAAACTGGACAGCGTGCTAAGGTGTATCCAACACGAATGAATGGATACGAGAATGACGAAGCGACGGAACTTTTCAGACACGTTTAAGGCTGCTGTGGCGCTTGAGGCGCTGCGCGGAGACAAGACGGTTCAGGAGATTGCGGCCAAGCGGCAGCTCCATCCGACGCAGGTGAGCACATGGAAACGGCAAGCGATTGAAGGCATGGCTGGCGTTTTCTCAGACAAGGTCAGGAAGGCTGAGAACAAAGAGGGCGAGATCAAGGAGCTTCACGCCAAGATCGGGCAGTTGGCGGTGGAGAGTGATTTTTTGTCACAAGGGCTGAAGCGATGAGCCCGTCTGAACGTCGCGAGATGATCCGCAAGAAGAACACGAAGCTGAGCCTGACGCGCCAATGCAAGCTGCTGAAGATCAGCCGTTCATCGATCTACTACACGCCGGTGGGCTTTGATCCGGCAACGCTTGATCTGATGCATGAGATTGATCGGATATTTACGAAGTATCCGTTCTTCGGGAGCCGTCAGATTGCGGCTTATCTTCCCCAGTCAGGGTTCTCGGCGGGGCGGCATCGGGTGCGTCGCCTGATGAGCATTATGGACCTACAGGCTGTCTATAAGGGGCCCAACACCAGTAAGAAACATCCACAGCACCGCATTTACCCATACCTGCTGAGAAAGCTGCCAATATCGCGATCCAATCACGTTTGGTGCAGCGACATTACCTACATCCCGGTCAAGCGCGGCTTTCTGTACCTGGTGGCAATCATGGATTGGGCGACACGCAAGGTGTTGTCATGGCGTTTGTCTAATACGCTGGATGCCAGCTTTTGTGTTGAGGCGCTGGAAGAGGCTATCGCAAGGTATGGAAAGCCGGAAATAATGAATACGGATCAGGGCAGCCAATACACGGGCGCTGGCTGGATCACGACACTGACCAAAGCGGACATCAAAATCTCGATGGATGGGCGCGGTCGTTATCTCGACAATATCTTCATCGAACGGCTCTGGCGATCCCTGAAGCAGGAGGCTGTGTATCTGCACGAGATCACCAACGGCTTCCAAGCCAAACGGATCATCGACGACTGGATCGGCTTTTACAACACAGAGCGTCCTCACACAGCCCTTGATAAACGCACGCCAGACACAGCATACTTCGAACAAGTGGAAACAAGAAAAGCGGCATGAACAAAAACCAGATGCATCTTACCCAAGCCGCAAACCTGTCCTAAAAAGCAGGACCACTTCATCTGCGCAATGTCCAAGGCTACGGATGGAACCACAAACGTGTCTACCGGATCTACTGCGAGCTTGCGCTGAACCTGCGGATCAAGTCCAAGAAACGGCTGAAGCGCGACAAGCCGGAACCGCTGGCGATACCCGAAAGGCCTAACGAAACATGGTCCATGGATTTCATGGCTGATCAGTTGGCAGACGGTCGTTCGATCAGGACGCTGAACGTGTTGGACGACTTCAACCGCGAAGGGTTGTACATCGAAGTGGATTTCTCCCTGCCAGCAGAACGGGTTGTGCGCAGTTTGAACCAGATCATTGAATGGCGCGGATCGCCCAAAGCTATTCGTGTGGACAATGGCCCCGAATATATCAGTGGAAAGCTGATGGAATGGGCCGAGAAGCGCAATGTTCGGCTGGAATATATCCAGCCAGGAAAGCCGCAGCAGAACGCCTATATCGAGCGCTACAATCGCACCGTTCGCGGCGAGTGGTTGGGGCAATATATCTTTGAAACCATCGAGGAGGCACAGGGTCAGGCAACTGAATGGCTCTGGACTTACAACAACGAACGACCCAACGTGGGCATCGGCGGTATGACGCCCGCCATGAAACTTAAAGCAGCCGCGTGAATTCTACGGCTGAGCCTCATTAAAAATGGGGGGATTACCCAGTTCTCCGGCAGCAGATCAGCTTGTTTTCCATCGCGAAGCCTCCGTTTCCTAACTATCTGGTTGATCGCTTCAGTGGGTGAGGATCACCATCCCGACTTACAAATGAACGTGAACCACAGAAAATGCGTGGTTCAATAGCTTTTCAGCAAATTCTTTTTCACCTTGTTCTTCCTCGCTGGGGAGCATAGCGTCCTCCTGAATGGCTTCGCCAACTTTCTGTGAACGCCCTTCTAGAACTGTTCCCCATACCGTGATGTCTTTGATTTTCATTGGGTCAATTGTGAGTGGATTTTCCTCTAAAATAGTGAAATTTGCCAACTTGCCGGTTTGGATGCTTCCCAATTGGTCTTCAATTTTATGAGAAAACGCAGCGTTTATCGTGACGCCTTTCAGCGCTTGTTCTGCTGAGACACGTTGAAATGGTCCAGCGACTCGACCAGAGCTGGTTACCCGGTTCACGGCACACCACATCAGGAACAAGGGGTCGCCGGGCGCCATTGGCATGTCAGAGTGCAAGGACCAAGAAATATTCGCCATCTCTACATCGCCCAAACGGACCATTTGATCCGCACGATCAGTGCCTAGTCCGGTTCGGCCATATTGATCAGAAAGAGCAGTCACATAGTAGGGGTTGGCGCTCACGATTGCACCAAGCCGTTTGATCCGGTCAACCTGATCTGGTGCGCTGACGGCAAAATGAACGATCACTGTTCTATGATCAAAGCGAGGGTTCCGAAGCATGTTGTCTTCCAGAGTATTCAGGACCCTGTCCAGACCTGCGTCGCCGTTCACATGGATATGGATTTGATAGCCCGCGTCCCAGTAAATGCGGAAGGCGCGTTCAAAATCGCCCTGATCCATCATCCATTCGCCTGTATAGTCGCCAATTGCAGGGTCGCGAAGCTGCATCGCCAATGAATAAATGGCGCCATCAGAAAACAATTTGACGGTGCGTTCTGTCATACTGGTCATCCCGCCGTACCAGTCTTTGAGTGTCTCAGTATTTTTGATGACTTGGTCATCATCTTCACTGAGGGCGATCAGACTTTTTCCATCAGGGATAAAGGACCATCGGAAAGGCATAGATGGAGAAGACATAATTGCATTCACCGCATCCTGGACAGGCTTGGCTAGGATACCTCCTGGTTCATTTCCGTATGTGATGCCCTTGGCGTGCATGAAGTCGCGCATGATCCCAAGGCCCTCGCGGAATTTATCTGGGTTCGCGATCATTGGTGCGATATTGGGAAGAACTTTAAAAACGCCCTGTTCCCAGAAATGCCCGGCCTCGTAGTTGGATTGCATTTGTTCCGATGTCGACCACGTTTCCATCAGTTCTTTTGTGACGCCGGCCTTTTGCATAGCGGCTGAGTTGATAACCATTTCGTGGCAGGATCGACCCCATGCAAATATGGGACGATCTGCGCTGATTGTGTCGAGATCACTGCGCGTAAGAGGGCCGTAGAACGCTGCATGATAACCCCATGTGAGAAGGGGTTCGTTGGGATCCTCCATTTTCGCTTCGGCAGCAGCAAGGCGGGTCATGAAGTCGTCCTTATCCTTCAGGGCAAGGGACTTCCCCGTGGGTAAATCCCAGTCTTCTATGGACAGGATCAACGAGGACATCGTTAGCCCCGCCAGAACAGGATGATCGTGCTGGGCGATGAAACCAGGAACAATAACGTGATCTTCAAAGGTCGTGTCGATATCATACGACAGGTCGCCAAGAAGCGATTGAACTTCATCCATTGTACCTGCCGCAACGATACGACCGTCCTCGACTGCTATCGCCTCTGCTGAAGGATTTTCAGGATCTAGGGTAATCACCTCCCTTGCTGTGAAGATCGTGATCGCTGAAAATTTGAGGATTGCGCCGCCCATCTCCGAAAGAGAATTTACTTGCGACATTGCGCGAGAGGCTAGGAAGATCGCCGTCGAACCAACGAGGGCGGCCTTGAGAAAACTCCTTCTTTTCAAGCTGA
>JAAENN010000120.1 GCA_024224295.1 Shimia sp.
GTCCATGATGGCGATGTGCTGGCCGCAGATGTTTTCGAGTTTCTTGGTGTCAAAACGTGCGGGGCTTTTGCCAATGCCGTCCAGATCAAACCATTCTTTGGCCTGCACGTCGGTAAAGAACTCGTCATCGCCGTGGCTCCAACCGAGACGTGCGAGGTAGTTGCGCATGCCTGCAGAGGGGTAGCCCAATGCCTGATATTCATGTGCGCCTGTTGCGCCGTGACGTTTGGACATCTTTTTGCCGTCCGCGCCGTGGATCAGCGGAATGTGAGCGTAAACCGGAAGATCCCAACCCATCGCCTCATAGATCATCATCTGACGGGCCGCATTGTTGAGGTGATCGTCCCCGCGGATTACATGGGTTACGCCCATGTCATGGTCATCTACAACAACTGCCAACATGTAAACCGGCGTACCGTCGGAGCGTAACAGGATCATGTCATCCAGTTGATCATTACGGATGGTCACGTCGCCCTGCACCTGATCGCGGATCACGGTTTGGCCTTCACGTGGGGCTTTGATGCGGATCACATAAGGCGCGTCTGGGTGGCTGGAGTCATCGGCGTCGCGCCATGGGCTACGATAGTGGGTTGATTTACCGGCGGCGCGGGCTTCATCGCGGAAGGTGGCAATTTCGTCTTGGGTAGCAAAGCACTTGTAGGCTTTGCCTTCTGCCAGCAACTGAAGTGCCACTTCGGCGTGACGTTTTGCACCTTCAAATTGGCTGACAACCTCACCGTCGTGATCCAGACCAAGCCAGCTCAGACCTTGCAGGATGGCGTCGGTGGCCTCCGGTGTGGAGCGCTCGCGGTCTGTGTCTTCGATGCGCAACAAAAATTTACCTCCGCGACCACGGGCATAGAGCCAGTTGAACAGCGCCGTACGTGCGCCGCCGATGTGCAGATAACCGGTGGGCGATGGGGCAAAACGGGTGACGACCTGGCCTGTCATAGCGGGCTTAACCTTTCAGTAACCATTGGGGTTCTAGCGTTGAGGCACTGTCTAGCGACACCGATAAGAGAGGACAAGGCTTGCGCGTCGTCACGTCTCTGCGCCTTTCCCTTTTGCGTCAATACGGGCATCTGTTTTGCTGGGTGCCGGTCTGTTTGGGGTTGGGGATCGGGGTGTATTTTGCCCTGCCGGTGGAACCCGCCGTTGCCGTGTCGGTTGGGGTTGGCCTGATTTCTTTGAGTTTTGTGTGCTTGACGATCGGTCAGGAGGCTGACGTCGGGGCGCTGTTATGGATGGTGGCCTTGGTGCTCGCTGGTTTGTGTCTTGCGGGCGCGCGGGCGCATCGTGTGGCAGGACCGGTTTTGGAGTTTCGCTATTACGGACTGATTGAGGGGCGGATTGTGGCGATTGACCGATCGGCCTCAGACGCGGTGCGGTTGACGCTCGAAGATGTGGCCCTGGCCGAGATGACACCCGCACAAACGCCGATCCGTGTGCGCATTTCCCTGCATGGCAATCTGACGGGCACGGCGCCGATGCCGGGAAAACTTGTCGGCACGACAGGACATCTATCGCCGCCTTCCGGGCCAGTAGAACCGGGGGGCTTTGATTTTCAGCGCCATGCCTGGTTCAAACAGATTGGCGCGGTTGGGTACACGCGGGTGCCGGTTTTGGCCATGGCACCGCCTGAAGGCGGCGGGATCTTCGGATTTCGGATGCGATTGTCGGCAGCGATCCAAGAGCGTATGGCGCCAGATGTGGCGGGATTTGCCGGTGCTGTGACCACGGGCGACCGCAGCGCGATCTCTGAAGATGTCACCGAAGCATTGCGCGGAGCCAACCTAGCGCATTTGCTGGCGATTTCCGGGTTGCACATGGGGCTTCTGGCTGGGTTCGTGTTCGGCGCGGTAAGGTTTTGTATTGCGCTGGTGCCCACGGTGGCTCTGCGCGTGAATGGCAAAAAGATCGCTGCTTGCGTGTCCTTTGTGGCGGCCACGGGATATTTACTGCTGTCTGGAGGGGCTGTCTCTACTGAGCGGGCTTATGTGATGACTGTGGTGGTTTTGCTGGCGGTGTTATTGGATCGGCGCGCGTTAACGCTTCGAGCGGTGGCGGTGGCGGCCACTGTCGTTTTGGTGTTTCAACCAGAGGCCTTGATGGGGCCGGGATTTCAGATGTCTTTTGCGGCTACGGCGGCTCTGGTGGGTGTGTTTGGCTGGTTGCGGGACATGCAGTGGCATTTAGGGCCTAAGTGGTTTCGACCGGTTTCAGCGGTTATAGTCTCGTCATTGGTGGCTGGGTTAGCAACTGCGCCTTTTGCAGCGATGCACTTTAATCATGTGGCGCACTATGGCCTTTTGGCGAATGTGCTGTCGGTGCCGGTTATGGGTATTCTTGTGGTGCCCGCTGCCGTGGTGGCAGCGGTTTTGGCGCCGGTGGGGCTAGAGGCTGTGCCACTTTGGGCTATGGAGCAGGGGTTGCAGTGGATTTTGACCGTGGCGCAGTTCGTCAGTGGCTTGGATGGCGCGCGCGGGACTGTACCAAGCGGCGGGCGCTGGGTTTTGCCGGTGATTGCACTGGGAGGGCTTTGGCTGTTGCTTTGGCAGGGGCGTCCTCGGGTGGTTGGGGTCGTGGTCGTAACGGCGGGATTTTGGCTTTGGGCTCAGGCGGAAAGGCCCGATGTTTTGATCTCCGACACCGGCGGGCTTGTGGGCGTGATGACGCCTGATGGGAGGGCCTTGTCTAAAGCCAAAGGGCAGGGGTTTGTTGCCGAGAACTGGTTGGAAAATGACGGTAGTAAGCGGGATCAGGCTGGGGCCGCAAGCCTGTGGCCTGGCGAGACGAGCCGTGTGCCATTTGTCGATTTGGCTAGCGGTGGGCGGTTGATACATGTGCAGGGGAAAACTGGAAGGTCGCTTTTTGAGGGCTGTGCGCCTGAGGATATTGCCGTGTTTTCAACATCTTTTGACGGGCAGTTGCCGTGCGAAACGCTGGACGTAAAAGACCTGGAAGCGCTTGGATCTGTGGCCCTGCGATTTGAGGGGGGGGCGCCGTTACGCAAAACGGCCCGCGAGGTGGCGGGCCGTCGGTTGTGGAACGATGCAGAGCTACGCGGTCAGTAGGTACGGATCAGCCCGACCAGTTTGCCTTGCACTTTGACTTTGTCCTCGGGGTAGACGCGGGTTTCGTACGCCGGGTTGGCGGCCTCCAGGGCGATGGAACTGCCGTTGTGGTGAAACTTTTTCAGTGTGGCTTCCTGATCTTCGACCAGTGCAACGACAATATCACCATTGTCGGCAGTGGTGGTTTCAGAGATGATCACCACATCGCCGTTGTTGATGCCCGCGTCGATCATGGAATCGCCTTTGACTTCAAGCGCGTAGTGGTTTTGGCCAACTGACAGCATCTGGCCTGGAACTGTCATGTGATGGTCGACGTGGCTGATGGCCTCGATGGGTACACCAGCGGCGATTTTTCCCATCACTGGCAGCTCCCGCGCGAAGTTTTTAACTTCTTCAGGCGTCACATTGGCCGGTTGGGATGGCGACGGATGTGGCCCGTCGATCACCTTGGGGTTGAATCCCGCCGTTGGGGCCGAGGGCGCGCCGCCCATGCTTTCAGGCAGTTTTACAATCTCTATCGCGCGGGCGCGGTGGGCGAGGCGGCGGATGAACCCCCGCTCTTCCAATGCCGTGATCAGGCGGTGGATGCCTGATTTAGAGCGCAAATCCAGCGCGTCTTTCATTTCGTCAAAGCTGGGCGGCACCCCGTCTTTTTGCAGACGGGTGTGAATGAATTCCAGCAGGTCTAGTTGCTTCTTGGTCAACATGCTCGAGGACCCCCATATAGAGTGTGTCTTGTCCTCGTTCTACGCATGTTCTTGTTTTGTGTCAAAACTTTTATAGAACATAGCGGAAACAGAAGCCGGAATGTGGTATGTGAGACAGGTGTTTGGCTTAGATCGGAATGTAGTCCACAGCAGCGCCTGCGGGCCAGTCTGGCGCATTTGGCGGCACGACAACAAGTGCGTTGGCGTCTGACAGGATAGACAGCAGCGAACTGTCTTGATTGTCAAAAAGTGAGATTTTTCCGTGCTCTATGCGGGCGCGCATGTAGTGTTCGCGTGATCCGTTCTTTGGCATAGGGGTCGCGAGTTTCGCCGGAAGGCGTGGTGTGGGCGCTTCTCCAAGACCCAACATTGCCCGGATTACCGGCAGCACAAAAATATGGCCGCAGACCATGGCGGACACGGGGTTGCCGGGCAGGCCAATCATCATCGCGCCTTTTGCCAAAGTACCCGCCATAAGCGGTTTACCAGGGCGCATGGCGATTTTGTAAAAACTGCGCTCCATGCCCAACTCTTGTGCCACATCGCCAACAAGATCATGATCGCCCACCGAGGCGCCACCAATAGTGATGAGCAAATCGGCATCGTCCACCAGATCAAAGGCGGCTTCCAGCGAGGCGCGGGTGTCTCGGGCGATGGGCAGAAGGCGGGCTTCGCAGCCTGCGTCACGTAACATGGCTTGCAGGCCAAAGCTGTTGGAAGCGATGATTTGATCCGGGCCGGGTGTTTCGCCGGGCATGACCAACTCGTCACCGGTGGACAAGATCGCCACTTTGGGGCGGCGGGTCACAGGGACTTCGGCGATGTTCATCGACGCCATCAACGCAACATCCGATGGGCGCAGGACACGCGGCGCCGTAATGGTTTGACCCACTTTGAAGTCGCCACCCAAGGGTCTGATGTGAAAGCCTTTGTCGAGGTTTTCGGAGAGCGTGATTGTGTCGCCATCGCGGCGCACATCTTCCTGAATGATCACGTGGTCGGCACCTTCGGGCACTGGGGCGCCGGTGAAGATGCGCACGGCCTGACCGGCGGACACGCTGCCGTCAAAGGCATGTCCGGCGGCGGCTTCACCAATCACGTCATAGGATTTTCCCGGCGCAGCACCGTCGGCGACGATGACGTAGCCATCCATGGCAGAGGCGGAAAACGGAGGTTGATCGCGGTTTGCCTGCACCGGCTGTGCCAACGTGCGGCCATTGGCTTGCGCCAGCGGCACGGTTTCCACTGGCAGCTGTTTGGTGAGGGCAAAGAGATGCGTGAGCGCGTCAGCAACCGAGATCATTTTGCTTCGTAACGTCCTGATTTACCGCCGTCTTTGAGGATCACGCGGATGCCGCCGATTTCCATGGCTTTGTCGACCGCTTTGGACATGTCATAGACCGTCAGGGCAGCCACATTGACCGCCGTTAGCGCTTCCATTTCCACGCCGGTCTGGCCGGTGGTTTTAACAGTCGCCTCGATGCGCAGACCGGGAAGGTCCGCGTCTGGTGTTAGCTCCACGGCTACTTTGGTGATCGGCAGTGGGTGGCACAGGGGAATCAGGTCGGCGCATTTCTTGGCGCCCATGATACCGGCAAGGCGCGCCACACCCAGCACGTCGCCTTTTTTGGCGCGGCCTTCATTTATGATATCAAAGGTGGTGGGCGCCATTTTGACCCAACCTTCGGCGGTGGCGATGCGGGAAGTGACTGCCTTTTCAGAGACATCCACCATATGGGCATCACCCTTGGTGTCAAAATGAGTCAGGCCGGACGCGTGCGTGTCGCTCATCACATGCCTCCCATGGCGTTTAGCGGGTTGGCTAAAAGGGTGCGGGTGGCGGTGGCTACATCATCTTGGCGCATCAGGCTCTCGCCGATCAAGAAGGTGCGGGCGCCGTAGCGGGCCATGTCCGCCAGTTCCGCCGGCGTGTTGAGGCCGCTTTCACAGACAATCAGACGGTCTGCCGGCACCAGTTTGGACAGGGTGCGGGTGGTGTCGAGCGTGGTCTCAAACGTTTTGAGGTTGCGGTTGTTGATGCCCATGAGCGGGGATTTGAGCTGACTGGCACGCTCCAATTCCTCGCGGTCATGTACCTCTAGCAGCACGTCCATGTTCCAGCTAAAGGCGGCCTCTTCGAGTTCTTGCGCTTGCGCGTCGCTTACGGAGGCGAGGATGATCAGGATGCAGTCCGCACCGAGCGCGCGGGCTTCGGCCACCTGATAGGTGTCATACATGAAGTCCTTGCGCAGCGCGGGCAAGTTCGTGGCGTTGCGGGCTTCGGTCAGGAAGGATTTTTGGCCCTGAAAACTTGGCGTGTCTGTCAACACAGACAGGCAGGTCGCGCCGCCTTCCTCATAGGCTTTGGCCAGTTCCGGAGGGTTGAAATCTTCGCGGATAAGACCTTTGGACGGAGAGGCTTTTTTGACTTCGGCGATCAGGCCGTAGCCTTCTCGCGCGGCTTTGTGCAGGGCATCGGAAAAGCCGCGTGTGGGGCTGGCTTCACGTGCCTCGGCCTCGACTGCCGCCAGAGGTTTGGCGGCCTTATCGGCGGCGACTTCTTCCAGCTTGTAAGCTTTGATTTTGTCCAGAACGGTTTCGGTCATGCGTCAGTCCAATTTATCGGTGTGTCGCCTTGATCGACGAGCCAAGTGTTGATGGTTGAAAACGGGCGGGAGCCGAAAAAACCGCGACGGGCGGAAAGGGGCGAGGGATGCGCCGTTTCAATCATCAGATGTTGGCCGCCATCTTTAGGCGATGTGATGTGAGGTGCAAGGGCTTGGGCCTGTTTTCCCCACAGGACAAAAGCCGTAGGGCGGCGGGCGGAGATATCGGCAAGCACCTGATGCGTTAGTGTTTGCCAGCCAAGCGCCTTGTGGCCGTTTGCTTCGCCTGCGGGGACAGACAACACGGTGTTTAGTAGGAGCACGCCTTGTTTCGCCCAAAAGCGCAGGTCGCCGTTAGGTGGGGTTGCGCCAATATCGCTCTGCAACTCTTTGTAAATGTTATTTAAAGATCGGGGTAGTGGGGTTACATCGGGTCCGACAGAAAAGGACAAACCATGGGCATGTCCAGGCGTCGGGTAAGGATCCTGGCCCAAGATGACGACGTGCACATCTTCTGGTGCAACGGCCGCAAGCGCGGCAAAACGTTGCGCCGCGGGAGGAAGGATCTCCCGCGGGTCGTTTTGGATTTTTGTTTCGATGTCTGGCCAGCGGTCGGTGAAGAATGGCAGATGAGCCCAGTGGCTGGGCGGGGTGGTTGTGCTCATGCCGCCGAGGTGACTTTGGCCAGTGCGGCTACCTTGCCTTTGGCAGCCCCAGAGTCGATGCTTTCACGGGCCTTTTCAACGCCTTCGCGTAAGTCTCTTGCTGCATCTGCCACCACCAGCGCGGCGGCGGAGTTGAGCAGGACGGCATCACGATATGCGCTTTGCGCACCATCAAGCAGGGCGCGGAAGGCATTGGCGTTGTCCTCTGGCGTGCCACCGACGATGTCTTCAAACGGATGCACGGGCAGGCCTGCGTCTTCGGGGTGCAGCTCCACGTCTTTGACGGTGCCGTCTGTCTCGAGTGCCGAGACCCAGCTCACGCCGGTGATGGTCAGCTCATCAGTGCCGTCGGAGCCATGCACCAGCCAAGCGCGCTCGCTGCCCAATTGACCCAGGGTTTCGGCCATCGGGTGGATCAGGTCACGGGTGAAGGCGCCGGTCAGTTGACGTTTGACGCCCGCCGGGTTGGTAAGCGGCCCGAGAATGTTGAAGATGGTGCGGGTTCCAAGCTCTGCGCGAGTGGGCATCACATGGGCAATTGCCGGGTGATGCATGGGCGCCATCATGAAGGCTATACCGCAGGTTTCCAGCGCTTTTTCAACCACATCCGGGCCAACCATGACGTTGATGCCCATCTGGGCTTGCACGTCTGCTGTTCCGGATTTCGAGCTTAGGTTGCGGTTGCCGTGTTTGGCAACTGCAACGCCTGCACCTGCGGTGACAAAAGCTGTTGCCGTAGAAATGTTGAGCGTGTGCTTGCCGTCGCCGCCGGTGCCGACGATGTCAATTGCGCCGTCTGGTGCTTTCACCGCGTGGCATTTGGAGCGCATAACGGCGGCCGCAGCTGCATATTCATCGACGGTTTCACCACGGGTGCGCAAAGCCATCAACAGACCGCCCATCTGACTCGGTGTGGCTTCGCCTTCGAAAAGCAGCGTAAAGGCGTCTTCGGCCTCTGCGCGCGTCAACGGACGATCAGCCGCGGCGCCGATCAGGAATTTAATGTCGGCAGTCATGCGGCGGCGTCCTCTTTGGCGGGCATCATGTCCAGAAAGTTTTTGAGCAAGGCGTGTCCGTGCTCAGAGGCTATGGACTCCGGGTGGAATTGCACGCCGTGGATGGGCAGCTCTTTATGTTGCAGCCCCATGATGGTTCCATCGTCCAGTTCAGCGGTAATTTCCAGGCAGTCCGGCAGTGTTGCGCGGTCAACCACAAGGGAGTGATAGCGCGTCGCTTCAAACGGGCTGGGAAGCCCGGCAAAGAGACCTTTGCCAGTGTGTTTCATGGTGCCCATTTTGCCGTGCACAATCTCATGACAGCGCACAACGTCGCCGCCGAAGTGTTGACCGATGGTTTGGTGCCCCAAGCATACGCCCATCAAAGGTGTGCGGGTTTCCGCTGCAGCTGCCGTTAATGCTAGGCAGATGCCGGCCTGAGACGGGTCACAAGGGCCAGGGGACAGAAGGATGCCCGACGGGTTCATGCCCATGGCGTCCTGAACGGTCAACGCGTCGTTTCGCCAGACCCGCACATCGGCGCCCATTTCGCCCAGATAGTGCACAAGGTTGTAGGTGAAACTGTCGTAGTTATCGATCAGAAGCAGCATTTTGTCGGTTCTTTCCCTAAAGATGCAAAAGGGGTGGAGGCAGAGGGCCTGCTCGCGGTATACATGTTCAGGCTTGGCGCAGAGGGTCAAGAGGGGCAGGTGCAGGTCGCCCCATAAAATGGACGTAAAAGAGAGGCAGGCAGCTATGTTTCGCGGATTATTGTCAGGTGTGTTTTGGGGCGCGATCCTGGTGGGGGGCGTTTTGGCGGTGACGTCGCTGTTGTCGCCGCTGCCTGCAACGGTGAAACCTCAGACCAACGCGGATGCACCTAAAGCAACGGAAGATGCTTCACAAGAGAGTGGTGCAGTGGAAACGGAGTCGCAGGCGGATGCGGCGGTGACCGAGGCCACGGCAACGGTCACACCAGAAGCGGATGGCAGCGACGCGCCGCCATTGAGCAACACCGATTCTGCTCCAAAACCCGAAACCGGTACAGAGACCGCCGCATTGGCTACGCCTGAGGCGACCGAGAGCGGGGGGGGTGTGACTATGGGTGAGGAGACGCCAGTTTTGCCAAACCCGCAGGCAGAGACACCTGCGGCGCCTGTGCCGGACTCCGAGCTGTCGATTTCGACCAATCCGCCGCAACCTGCCGCACCAGACGTGGCGGAAAATGATGTGTTCCCAACCCCCTCTGAGAACAACGAGCTGGAGGAGAAAGAGAGCCTTGTGACCGAGGCGGCGCCGATTGAGGAAGCAGAAGACATCACGCCGAAAGCTGAGTCCGCGGAAGAGGAGATGGTTGAGGAAGCGGCGGCACAGGAAAGCCTGCTGAAACCGGCGAGCGATTTAAATGAAACGTTTGAACAGCGCACCTCCTCACGCTTGCCCACGGTGGGGGCAGATGAAGACGTTAGTGTAGAGACTATGGCGTCACGCCCTGTCGAAGCGAATGCGGAACAGTTTGAAAATGTGGGCGAGAAACCTGAGATGGCGATTGTTTTGATCGATACAGGGGAGGCCGAGTTTGATATGGACGCGCTGGAGAGCTTCCCTTACCCGTTGAGCATTGCCGTCAGCACTCTGGATCCAGAAGTGGCTGAGAAGGCAGCAGATTATCGTGCGCGGGGATTCGAAGTTCTCGCAATGGTAAACATGCCAAAAGATGCCTCGGCGAGCGATGTGGAGCAGGCCTTGCAGGCGCATCTTTCAGTTTCAGACGCCTTTGTCGGTGTGATGGAAGGACTGGAGGATGGATTGCAAGGCAGCAAGGAAATTAGTGACCAAGTGACCGAGGCTCTCCTGGGGAGTGGTCATGGATTATTGATGTTTTCCAATGGCTTAAATACAGCGCAGAAACTGGCTGCAAAAGAAGGGGTTCCGTCGGCATCAGTGTTCCGAGACTTTGATAACAAAGGTCAGTCTGCCGTTGTGATGCGCCGTTTCTTGGATGGGGCTGCCTTTAAGGCAGGACAAGAGCAAGGGGTCGTGATGGTGGGGCGCCTCCGTGATGAGGCGATCTCTGCACTGCTGCTGTGGGCGCTTCAGGATCGCGCGGGCACTGTGGCCATGGCGCCGGTGTCTGCGACCTTTGAAACTATCAACTAGTTGGCCGTTGTGTCCTGTGCAAACCAGAGCCGGCGCTCATAGCGCCGGTTCAAAGTTCTAGAAGCTTTTCTGAATGCTATCGTCCAACGCGTTGCTCAATAACAGTAGACAACTCCACAGGACACGACTTTATGAGCTTGCCTGTTGGATAAAGTGTAGTGTGAGGAAATGTTATTAGAGTCGAAAAATCGGCCGTTTGATTGTAAACGTACATCCATTTGAGATCCCAATAATCTCCATCGTTTGGTCCACTCACAATGTCGATTTGATTTATTGGGCCAACGTTATGGGCTCCTTGCACTGTGAATTTGTCAATTGCGCCAGCCTCGAAATCATCAACTCCGGGGTTGTTCAACGCAATCTTGTGGCCATTGGCATTCATAATGATTTCAACGGTCCTATTCAGTCCGTTTTTTCCAGTTTGTGTGACAATTTCATAAGTTCCTACCGCCATAGTGCTTCCAATCAAAAAGAGAAAATTTGCTTTAGTCTGTAGAAAGTAAGCCAGACTGGACCTAAAAGCAGATTAGGAGCAACCGTTTTGATGTTCCGTAGATCGGTGTTTTGAGAGAAGAATGCTCCCAGAACTGTACTCAGTATCGCATTGGATTGCGTCGCTGTGGTTCTAGTGTCAGCATGTCCGGCCAACCGATGAACTTCTCAATCAACACCAGCACGAGACAGGCTGCTACGATACCAAAAACCAACTTAACCCGTGCCTCTGACGGCGGGTTGCGAGCCCATTTGTTCATGCGCATGAGGTGGCGGAAGTTCATCACTAAGGCCTCTATTGGCTGACTTTGGTTAAAGCTAGGAAAGCCAATCGATGATGGCAAGGCGCGATGGGGGCGCTGCCCCCGACCCTGTAGGTCTCCCCCGGGGTTTTGGGCGAAGGAGAAAGTGCTTTGGAAGCCAGCTTCGTCAGCCTCAGGTGTTAGCTACCTTCGACAAAGCGCACCTTGCCGATGAAGGGCAGGTTGCGGTTGCGTTGGGCGTAGTCGATGCCGTAGCCCACGACAAATTCATCTGGGATGGAAAAGCCAATCCAGTCGGCGGCAATGTCGGACTCGCGGCGGGACGGTTTGTCCAGCAGAGCGATGGTTTTGATTTTTGCCGGGTTGCGGGCTTTGAGCAGGTGCAACACGTGGGTCAGGGTGTGGCCGGTATCTACGATGTCTTCCACAACGAGAACGTCTCTCCCTTCAATTTCACCGCGTAAGTCTTTGAAAATGCGTACTTCTCGACTGCTTTCCATAGCGTTTCCGTAGGAGGACGCTTCTAGAAAATCCACTTCGACGGGCAGGTCGAGTTCACGCACCAGATCGGCGATGAACACAAAAGAGCCGCGCAGCAGGCCCACCACAATCAGCTTGTCGGTGCCGTCATATTCCGCTTGAATTTCGCTAGAGAGGTCTTCGATCCGGGCCGCAATGGATTTGGCTGAGATCATTTGATCGATAACATATGGACGCTCTGACATGAGACCCTCTTGATTTTCTCTCGCTTGCGCCGCTATGTGCGCCACCAGAACCGTGCATAGCGAGGACGCTGTGCGCTGTCACGCCAAAATGAGACGACATGCCGACGCATTCTGAAACCCGCACGCTGCCATATACCGCCCAACAGATGTATGATCTGGTGGCGGATGTGGCATCTTACCCGAAGTTTTTGCCATGGTGCGCCGCGGCGCGTATTCGCTCGGTCACGCCGGTTCAAACCGAGATTGGGACCGGGGACGAGATGCTGGCGGATCTGGTGATTTCGTTCAAAGTGTTTCGCGAACGTTTTGGCAGCCGGGTTGTGCTGTATCCTAAGGTGAAACACATCGATACCGAGTATCTGGATGGGCCGTTCAAATATATGAAATCCACCTGGGATTTTGCCGATGTGGACGGTGGTGTCGAAGTGAAGTTCTTTGTGGACTTTGAGTTCAAGAACATCCTTTTGCAAAAGGCCATTGGCCTGGTGTTCAACGAGGCGATGCACCGGATTGTGGCGGCGTTTGAGGCGCGGGCGGAGGCGCTCTATCGCTAGCCTCTTCGGGGGCGGCGTGAGGAGCGCAACAAACTGCGAAACGTGGGGCAGTCAAACTGGTTCTCATGTGGACAGTCGGCGATGTGTCGTAGCAGGCTGACCAATTCGGTGAGTTCTTGTATTTGGCTTTCTACTTCATCTGCTTTTTGAACAAAGGTGTCGCGGTTGATTTTGATGACCGAGGGCGTTGGCATCATTGCGGATACGTCTTTGAGTGAGAATTGTGCTGCCTGCGCGAGCGCAATGAAGGAAAGGCGCTCCAGCACGTCTGGATCATACTGCCGGCGCAGCCCGTGCTTCCCGGAGGAGCGGATCAGGCCAAGTTTTTCATAGTAGCGTAGGGTGGAGGGGGGCAGACCGGCTGTGTCGGCCACGTCGCGAATGTCCAAGGTTTTTGCGTTCATGGGCTTGACCTAAAGTGAGCTTGAAGTTGTATCACCACTAGGCAACAGCTGAGCGGGAGGCGTCAATGGAAGAAGCATTTTGGCAAGATAGGTGGCAAAACTAGAAAATTGGGTTTCACGAACCTGCGCCAAATGCGCGCTTGATTGCGCATTTTGAAGCGTTGGCTGTGCCCAAAAGGGCCGCAGTGTTTGTGCCGCTGTGCGGCAAGTCGCTGGATATTGATTGGCTTCTGGTGCAGGGGCATCCGGTGATCGGGATCGAATTCCATGAAGCGGCGGTGCAGGCGGTTTTTGAGAGATTGGGGCGCCGTGCGGAGGAAACGCAAATCGGGGACTTGCGGCGGTACGCGGCGGGAGATCTCACGTTGTTTTGTGGGGACTTCTTTGCCTTGACGGCAGAGCAGGTGCCAGAGGTTGCGGCGGTGTTTGATCGGGCGGCTTTGGTGGCCATCGCGCCGGAGCAGCGTCAAGCATACGTCGATCACTTGAAGCACCTTTGCCGACAGGTGCCGACCTTGCTTGTGAGTTTTGATTACGACCAAAGCCAGATGCAGGGGCCGCCGTTTTCGGTGCCTCCAGAATTGGTGGATCAGTTTTACGGGGGTGATGTGACGCGGAGATTGCTGCAGAGCGACCCGATCACCAGCCCGCCAAAAATTCGCGGGATGGGAACGGAAGACGTCTATTTGCTGACGCCTGTCACATAAAAAGGGGCGGCCACCTTTGGCCGCCCAGTTCCGGAGTGATGTCTGAGGCCACTTAAGAGGCGATGTCGTAGGCGCGTTCGCCGTGGACGGCGAGATCAAGACCGTTGACTTCGGTTTCTTCGTCCACGCGCAGCGGGGTGATCAGGCTGACCAGTTTAACCAGAACATAGGTCACAACCACGGTGAAGATACCGACGATGGCCAGAGCGCCCAGCTGAGCGGTCCATGTGCCTTGGCCGAAGACAGCGATCATGATGGTGCCGAAGATGTCGCCAACGCCGTGCACGGCAAACACATCCAATGTGTCGTCAATCTTGGCTTTGTTGCGCACGAGGTTCACAGCTTCCTGACACAGGATGCCGGCGCCGGGGATGATGTGTTGTTGGGTGGCGCTGGCGATGTGATGACCGGTGGGGCAGGCACGGAAGGGCCTACTGGTCGCAAACCACGGCGGCGGATACTGGCCCAACAGTGGTAATGGATTTAGAGGCGGGTGAAGAACACTTGCAGGTCACACTTCATGTTGATGATTTCGCTGCATTGGCTGACGTCGGCCCAGAGGAGCCAATTGCACGTGAGTTGGTGGAAGTCGGCGGCAACACCCAAGTGATGTTCCAAGGCGAGCTGTTGGTGGAACTGCAAGGCGCGACCGGGGTGGTTGCGGCTGATGTCAGCGCAAATGCCTTTGTCCCCTACGATCGCTGGTAGAGTAATGCGGACGCTTCAATTGTGACCTCATTTCATGGGGCGGATGGTTTAGATGTCCGTGCCTTGCCGTGAACTGACTTGTGGGCAATCCGATGAAATCGATGTTCAAGCTATGTAAATCGCCTCTTGCCTTTTGGTAACATAAGGTGGGCGTCCTTGCGGGATGTTGCGCATGATCAAGCGGGGTTTGCGAAAGTTTTTATTAAAGGCTCTCGAATATCCTCACTCAGGTGCAGGTTGTGAATCCTGTGTAGTGAGGGCGCGTAACAATGATGATTTTTTTGGTTGCGATTGGTATCGCTGGTACTTTTGCAGCGATGGCCATGGTGGACGATTTGGTTGCTGATCTGGAGGCAGAGGCTGAGGCTGCGCGGGAAGAGCAACAGGCGGCAGATGCGGCGCAGGCCGAAGCCGAGGCGGATGGCGGTAAATTGGTGTTGCCGGATTGGTTTGAGGAAGCGCAGGATGAATTGAATGACCTGTATGCAGCTTCTGAAGAGCAATTGAGTGGCCCAGAGGCCGACTCTGAAGAAAGTATGTCCACCGATTTGCCAGGGGAGCCTCAAGGTGTTCAGGGGGATGAGCAATCCGTACCTGTCCCCGAAATTGCAGATACAGCGTTAAGCCAGATTTTGGCAGAATTTGAGGCGGCGGAAGATGATTTGGCGGCTGATCTGATGATTGGATCGCAGGCTTGGGCAGAAGATATGGACGGCCCGGATGTGCCAGAGGTGAATCGCGAGTATCCCCTAGAAGGGCAGGGCGAGCCGGTTGCTGAAGATAGTCCGCCACTGATCATAACTGATTTTCTCCCGGAAGACGAAGTTCTGCTAGTTGAGGGGGGCATGGCGGAAGATTTGACTTTGGAAGAAGTGCATGGTGACACGCAAGTGATGCATGGGGAAGACGTGTTGGCAGTGCTGGAAGGCGTCTCAGGTGTGTCTGTCGAAGATATTTTGGGAACGCGTCATAGTGACGTCGCTCTCGCCTAATTTAGGTCAAAAAAAGGGCGGCCAGTGCGGCCGCCCAGTTCCGGAGTGATGCTTTTGAAACCTTAGGAGGCGATGTCGTAGGCGCGTTCGCCGTGTACTGCGAGGTCGAGGCCGTTGACTTCGGTTTCTTCGTCCACACGCAGCGGGGTGATCAGGCTGACCAGTTTCACCAGCACATAAGTCACAACCACCGTGAAGATGCCTACGATGGCCAGCGCGCCAAGTTGCGCGGTCCAAGTGCCTTCGCCGAAGACAGCGATCATGATGGTGCCGAAAATGCCGCCAACGCCGTGTACGGCAAACACATCCAAAGTGTCGTCAATCTTGGCTTTGTTGCGCACCAGATTTACAGCTTCCTGACACAGGATGCCAGCGATGGCACCGATGACCAAAGCCTCAACCGGGCCAACAAAGCCGGAGGCCGGCGTGATCGAGGCAAGACCTGCGATAGTACCGGTCACAAGGCCAACAAGCGATGCTTTGCCATATTTGATGCGCTCCCAAAGCGCCCAAGTGAGTGAGGCGGTGGCAGCCGAGATATGGGTCACGGTTAGGGCCATCGCGGCGCCACCGTCTGCGGCGAGCTGAGAGCCGCCGTTGAAACCAAACCAGCCCACCCAAAGCATTGCCGCGCCGATCATAACCATCCATGGGGCGTGTGGCGGGGTGGTGCGGTGGCGGCGGGCGCCAAGCATCACAGCAATCACCAGCGCCGCTAGACCTGCGGTTTCGTGGACCACGATGCCACCTGCGAAGTCTTTCACGCCAACTTCTCCAAAGATGCCGCCATCTGCCATCATGCCACCGCCCCAAATCCAGTGCACAACCGGTGCGTAGCACAACAACATCCAAAGGCCGGAGAACAGCAGTACAAAGCCAAAGCCGATACGCTCGACAAAGGCGCCGACGATCAGTGCCGGTGTGATGATCGCGAAGGTCATCTGGAAAGCAAAGAAAAGGACCTCTGGCAGGGTGCCGGACAGGCTGTCGGTGGTGACACCAGAGAGGAACATCTTGCCGAGCCCGCCCCAGACGGAGGTTGCGCCGCCGTCATTGCCAAAGGCGATGGAGTAGCCAAAGACGAGCCATAGAACGCTCATCAAACAGGCAATGGCGTAGGTTTGCATAAATACGCTGAGCACGTTGCGGGCGCGTACGAGGCCCCCGTAAAACAATGCCAGGCCCGGCAATGTCATGAACAGGACCAGGGCTGTCGCCACGATGATCCATGCGGTGTCCGCTCCGTTCATATTTCTTTCCTCTTTGTCCCGTGAGTGGTGGTTTCCCGCCACAGAGCGGAAAACCTGCACAGAACAAAGGCTCACGTGGCCTCAAAGTGCCTTAAAACAGGGCGCTTTGCGGGATGCGCAAAAAATAAGCGGAAAATGCAGGTCACCGCTTAAAAGGACATCACTTTGCGCAAACTGCGTCAAAAAGCAGCGTCAAAGCATGATTCCGCGCCGCTTCGCGTACGTTTTCGCGGCCTAGGGCCCCAAATTCGACGGTTTCAGTTGTGCAACCCGTTTGCTTGGCGATGCCAAAACAGACACGGCCTTCCGGTTTGAACTCGGACCCACCCGGACCCGCGATGCCCGTGATCGCAACGGCGAGTTGCGCGTCAGAGGTGACCAATGCGCCGAGCGCCATTTCTCGCGCGACCTCTTCACTTACGGCCCCAACGGCAGCCAGAGTGGCCTCGCGCACGCCGAGCATCTCCGTCTTGGCGAGATTGGTGTAGGTCACAAATCCGCGCTCAAAAACGTCCGAGCTGCCAGCAACGTCGGTCAGGGCAGCGGCGACCATACCAGCGGTGCAGCTTTCCGCTGTCGCAATGCGCAGGTTGGCGTCGCGACAGTTTTGCAGCAGTTGGGCGACATCAACCATCAAATCAGCACAATGTGATAGAGCGCAGCCAGCGTGGCGACGCCGGCAAACAGACCGGCCCAGATGTCGTCCAGCATGACGCCAATAGGGTCGTGGCGTTGGTCAGCCTTGCCGACCAGCCAGGGTTTCTTGATGTCAAACAGACGGAAGAACAGAAACGCGGCAATGGGACCGGGCCAGACCATGGACATATCGCGCATCGCAAAGGCCACAGCGGGGAACAGTAGGGCAATCCACATGCCGGCAACTTCGTCGATAACAATTTCAGAAGGGTCTTCGGTGGGACGATCCGCCAGATCCTGAATGCAGGCCCACATGCCAATCACGATAGCGAGCGCGGTAAGAATGGCCAGAAGCCAAACCCCGACAAAATGCGCGGCGGCCCAGCCGATGATCAGGGCGGCCAAGGAGCCCCAGGTGCCGGGCGCGGCTGGCAAGCGGCCGACGCCAAAGAATGTCGTGATCATGCGGATCATGGTTTCACCAATGTTGCCGTTGCGATGGCGGCAATCCCTTCTTCGCGGCCTGTGAAGCCGAGTTTTTCACTTGTGGTAGCTTTGATCGACACGCGGTCTGAGGCCAACCCCATGATCTCGCCCATGCGGGCCATCATGGCAGCGGCGTGTGGGCCGACCTTGGGGCGTTCGCAGATCAGCGTGCAATCGACATTGGAAATTGTGAAGCCTTTGGAGGTGGCCAGATCTACGGCATGTTTGAGGAACACAGCGCTGTCCATATCCTTCCATTCTGCCTCTGACGGGGGGAAATGGCGGCCAATGTCGCCTTCGGCCAAAGCACCATAGATGGCATCGGTGACGGCATGCATTCCCACGTCAGCGTCAGAGTGGCCTTTGAGGGCTTTAGCATGCGGGATTTTCACGCCGCAGAGGATGACGTGGTCGCCGTCTTCAAAAGCGTGCACGTCGTAGCCGTTGCCGAGTCTGATATCCATGGGGCCTCTTTGGTCGTTTTGCAGGTGCCGTTCCAGACGGGCAAAATCGTCCGGTGTTGTGATCTTTAGGTTGCGCTCATTGCCTGCCACGATGGTCACGTCAAGCCCCGCAGCGCGGGCGACCTCGACATCATCTGCCGCATTGCCTGGATGGGTGCGGTGAGCCTCAAGGATGGCGGTGAAATCAAAGCCCTGCGGGGTTTGGGCGCGAAACAGCCCATCACGGCTTTGGGTCCCGGTCACCAAGCCGTCTTGCCCGCGCCACAGGGCGTCTGTTACGGGCAGGGCGGGCGCTGCGCCTACGGCGCCGGAATGGAGCGCGTCAAGCACGGCGTTGATGGTTGCAGAGTCAATACCCGCGCGGGCCACGTCATGGATCAAGACATGGGTAAAGCCCTGACCGTCCAGCGCTTCCAAGCCGGCTCGCACAGAGGCGTCGCGAGTGTCGCCACCATAGACCGTAGGCACGTTTAGGCCGTTGCTGTGCGCAGTATCATCGGGGTGAACCACAGCCAGTACGTGGTCAATACGCGGGTGCGTTTGAAAGGCGGCGATGGTGTGGTCGACCACGCGTTTGCCAGCAAGTGGGCGCCATTGTTTTGGCAACCCGGCGCCAGCGCGGGTGCCTCGGCCAGCGGCGACAATCACAGCGGCAGTTTTGAAGGCGGAATTTGTCATGGTTCCTGTGTAGAACCTGCACGTCGGAGTGGCAATTGACCCTTGCTGTTTGCTTAAATTTTAAGCATACGCTAAAAATTGCTACAATAATGACCAAAATCCCCGGTGATTTGTTTGAGTTTGACCAAGAGGTCAGATACGCCGAGGGCGCTGCACAAGGATTAGGCACGTGACCGTTCAAGTCGCACATCTCACTCTGACCCCTCCTGTTTTTCTGGCGCCGTTGGCTGGAATCACCGATCGCCCGTTCCGCGATCTGGTGGGAAGTTTTGGCGCTGGCCTCGTGGTGAGCGAGATGGTCGCCAGTCAAGAGATGGTGCAGGCCAAGCCGGGCGTGCGTGAGCGCGCGGAGCTGGGATTCGGTGACGCCACCACGTCTGTGCAGCTTGCCGGGCGGGAAGCGCATTGGATGGCGGAAGCCGCGCGGCAGGTCGAGGCCAATGGCGCGACATTGATTGACATCAACATGGGCTGTCCTGCGAAGAAAGTGACCAACGCCAGTGGGGGCGGGGCTAGTGGCTCGGCCTTGATGAAGGATTTGGACCATGCGCTGACGCTGATCGAGGCGGTTGTGGAGGCGGTGGATATTCCAGTGACGCTCAAGACTCGCCTTGGGTGGGACGACAACATGCTGAATGCGCCGGAGCTGGCACAGCGGGCGGAAAACGCCGGGGTGCAGATGCTGACCATTCACGGGCGGACCCGTTGTCAGTTCTACAAAGGCGCGGCGGATTGGGCCGCGATCAAAGGTGTGAAAGACGTTGTGTCAATCCCGGTGATTGCCAATGGCGACATTGTTGATGTGTCAACGGCCAAAGCTGCGTTGGCGGCGTCCGGTGCGGATGGCGTGATGGTGGGCCGCGGGGCACAGGGAAAGCCCTGGCTGTTGGCGCAGATGGCGGCGGAGCTGTTTGGCGGCGAAGCGCCCAACGAGCCAAAGGGACAAACGTTGGTGGATATGGTGCAGGGGCACTATGAGGCGATGCTGTCGTTTTATGGTGTGCACTTGGGGCTGCGCGTCGCACGCAAACATTTGGGGTGGTACATGGATCATGTTGGCACGGAAGTCGGTTTGCGCCGTAGGGTTCAGACCAGCCGGGATACTGATGAGGTCATGGCGCTTTTGGCAAAAGCATTAGTGCCTGCGCAGGACATTCCAAGCGATGGAGAAGCGGCATGAGTGCGCAGAACCCGATTTGGAGCAGCTTGCCGGTGCCTGCGCTGGTGGTGGATGAAACCGATGTGATCCTGCGGATCAATCCGGCGGCGGAGATGTTTTTGAATGCCTCGTCCAAGTCCATGGTGGGACAGCCGATCTGGGACAAGGTGATGATTGATGCGCCCTTGGAAGAGGCGTTCCATCGGGCGCGGGAACACGGAACGCCACTGTTTGTGAATGATGCGGATATTGGGACCGGCGATGGGCCACCGGTGCAATGCAATTTGCAGATTGCGCCGCTGGCGGATGCGCCTGGCGAGATGCTGTTTTTGATCTCCAGCCGTGAGTTGGCCGGGCGGATGACACGCAGTCATTCAGTGAAGTCTTCGGCCAAATCGGCGATTGGCATGGCGGAAATGCTGGCACATGAGATTAAGAACCCACTGGCGGGCATAACGGGTGCTGCACAGCTTTTGTCGATGAACCTGCGCCCGGATGATCTTGAATTGACTGATCTAATTGTGGAGGAGAGCCGCAGAATCGTGAAGCTGCTGGAGCAGGTGGAGCAGTTTGGCAATCTGTCGCTGCCACAGCGCAAGCCGGTGAATATTCATGATGTGTTGGATCGCGCGCGGCGGTCTGCGCTGGTGAGCTACGGCGCACATATGCAGATCATTGAGGATTATGACCCTTCCTTGCCGCCAGCAGAAGGGGACGCGGATCAGCTGCTACAAGTGGTGCTCAATCTATTGAAGAATGCCAGTGAAGCGGCTGAAAAGTCTGGCACAATTCGAATTCGAACCTACTACGAACACAGTTTCCGCCTGCGGCGTGCAGATGGCACCGGGCAGCCGTTGCCGTTGCAGATTGAGATCATTGACGACGGACCGGGCCTGCCGGATGACCTTAAGGGTGATGTGTTTGATCCCTTTGTGTCGGGCCGGGAAAACGGCACCGGGCTGGGTCTCGCCTTGGTCAGCAAAATCATTTCGGATCATGGCGGCATGATCACGGTGGACTCCGTGCCCGGGCGCACGGTGTTCAAACTCTCGCTTCCGCGGGCAAGCAAAGACACACTCAAAGCATATGAGGAGAGCCTCTGATGGATGGCACGGTTCTGGTTGCAGATGATGATCGCACAATCCGCACGGTATTGACGCAGGCACCCACGCGGGCGGGGTGTAAAGTGCATGCCACGTCCTCCCTGACCACGCTGATGCGCTGGGTTGGGGAAGGCAAAGGTGACGTGGTTATCACAGATGTGATGATGCCGGATGGTAATGGCTTAGAAATGCTGCCAAAGATCTCTGAGGATCGTCCTGGGCTGCCAGTGATCGTGATCTCTGCGCAGAATACAATCATGACCGCAATTCAGGCCGCAGAGGCCGAGGCGTATGACTATTTGCCCAAGCCGTTTGACTTGCCGGACTTGATGAAACGTACGGGTAAGGCGCTGGAACAAAAGCGTCGGGCCCCCTCCACGCCAGTGACGGAAGATGAGCGGCCAGATGAGTTGCCTCTTGTGGGGCGCACCGCGGCGATGCAGGCGCTCTATCGGCTGGTGGCACGGGTCATGAATACGGACTTACCAGTATTGATTTCCGGTGAAAGTGGGACTGGTAAATCGCTGATTGCGATAGAAATTCACGACTTCTCTGATCGTCGAAATCTACCGTTTGTGGTTGTGAATGCCGCAGATTTGAGTGATTTGGAAGGGCCCGCCAAAGTATTGGCTAAAGCCAAAGGCGGCACCATTCTCTTTGACGAGATTGGTGACATTGATGACGAGGTACAGGCCCGGATCGTGCGCATGATGGACACGCCTGGTGAACATAGTCCGCGGTTTATGGCGACCAGTCAGGTGAATTTGAACGCGGCAATGGATAGTGGGTCAGTGCGGCAAGACCTGTATTACCGTTTGAATGGTGCGGCGATCCATGTGCCGGCTCTGCGTGAACGGGTTGACGATATCCCGTTATTGGTGGAGCACTTCCTGAACCGAGCTGAGCGCGAGGGTGCTCCTTTGCGGGTGTTCACGGATGACGCGATGGATCTGTTCCGTTCTTACAGCTGGCCGGGCAATGTGCGGCAATTGGAGAATGCTGTGCGACGGTTGGTTCTGACGGCGCAGGCTGAAGAAGTTACGCGCGGAGAGGCGGAAATGATGTTGGGGGCGCAGCCCCAGGCTGGACCGCTTTTTGGGGGGGATGACAGCGAGAAACTTTCTGCTTCGGTTGCCCGGCACTTGCGAAGGTATTTTGATTTGCACGGCAATATGTTGCCTCCGGCGGGTCTTTATGCGCGCATCCTGCGGGAGATAGAGATGCCTTTGATTGAGATTGCGTTGGACGCAACAGGTGGCAATCAGGCGAAATGTGCTGATTTGTTGGGGATCAACCGGAATACGCTTCGTAAAAAAATCACTGATTTGGATATTCACGTGACACGGCGCCGCAAATTGATGTAAAAAGGCCACATAAGCGTGGCGTGCGGGTCGCACTCGGCAAAAATGAGTCGGCGGCTTGAATGCGCCACAGAATATGGCGGTGGACCGCGAGAGCGGTACCAAATCAATTGAGGAAGTCGGGTGTCTAGCCGGACAGTGACCAGTCATTGGGCGCGTTTTCAGCGTCTGCGAAGGCAAAGGCGTGTCCAGAATGCAGCAACTCTGGGGTTGGTGCTTCTGGGGCCTGCTTTGGCTTTGGTTACCTTTTTGGTGCTTGGGCCGTTTAATCTGGGTGCGTCCTCAAGCGGTCTTCGGGCGATTCTGCTTGCCGATCTGGTGTATGTGCTCGTTGTTGCCACCTTAGTGTTGCAAAACGTCATGCGGGCAATTGCTTCCAGACGTGCAAAATCTGTCGGTTCACGTTTACACCTGCGCCTAACAGGGGCCTTTGCGCTTTTGGCGCTGGTGCCGGCGGTGACGGTGGCGGTGTTTGCCGGACTGACGTTGAACATTGGTCTTGAGGGCTGGTTCAGCGAGCGCGTGCGTCAAGTGGTGGGTAATTCACTGGCGGCTGCGCAGGCGTACGAGCAGGAACATATTGCTGCGCTGGAGGAAGACGCGGGATTGTTGGCGGATTTCCTGAACGAAAATAAGAGACGCAGCTTTGGCCTGGATGCTGGCGAGGTGCGCGTTCTGCTTGCATCCGGTCAGGTGCGAATTCAGCGGGGGCTAAAAGAAGCCTTTGTGATCAATAGCGCCGGTCAGATTGAGGCGCGGGGAGAGCGCTCTTACCTGTTTGACTTCGAGAAGCCATCTGAAACGGACATGCAAACTGCGATAGCAGAGGGTTCGGTTGTCATCCGTGATCTGGATAACAATGAAATGCGCGCGCTGGTGCGGTTGGACGCCTTTCTTGATCGGTTTCTTTATATCAGTCGTGACGTTGATGCAGAGATTTTCCAGCTTTTAGATGATACACAGGCCAGTGCGCGTCTGTACTCGCAGCTTGAGAGCGAGCGCGGGCAGAGGTTGTTTGAATTTGGCATGATTTATCTTGGGTTTGCGTTGATCCTCGTGCTTGCGGCGATCTGGATGGGGATGTGGTTTGCGGAACGCTTGTCGCGACCTGTCGGACGCTTGACTGGGGCCGCGCAGAGGGTTGGTGCCGGCGATCTCGACGTGCGTGTTATGGAAGAGGATGGCGACGACGAGATTGCCATGCTGAGCCGCTATTTTAACCAAATGACGCGCCAGTTGAAGGCGCAACGTGAAACCTTGCTGGACAATACAAGGCAGATTGATCGACGACGACGGATGTTTGATTCAGTGTTGAGTTCAGTAACCTCCGGAGTGGTTGGATTAGACAGCGCTGGCAAAGTTGCCTTTGTGAATCGGTCGGCGGAACGGCTATTGGACTGGGCAGACGACCGTCAGGAAATGCCTTTATCCTTGGCGGTGCCGGAATTTGGGCCGCTGCTGGAAGACCTCAAGTCAAGTGGCAGAGAGGTGGCGCAGGAAGAGGTGAAAGTCAGTCGATCGGGGCGGTTGGAAAATCTGCTTGTTCGTATGTCGACACGTCGACGTGATGATGGCTCGTTGGAGGGGTACGTGGTTGCCTTCGATGATGTGACCGATTTGGTAACAGCGCAGCGTATGGCGGCCTGGGGTGATGTAGCCCGCAGGATTGCACATGAGATTAAGAACCCGCTGACACCTATTCAGCTGAGCGCAGAGCGCATTCGGCGCAAATTTGCCAGTAAAGTAGGCGAAGAGAGCGATCAGCTTGAGCAGATGACTGAAGTCATTGTGCGACAAACCAACGATTTGCGCAGGATTGTGGATGAATTCTCCAAATTTGCGCGGATGCCAGAGCCTCAGCGTAAATCGGTTGAGGTGGTTGAACTTGTGTCTGGCGCAGTGCTGTTGCAAGAGGCGGGGCAGCCAGATGTTCGGTTTGTGAGGGATATTTGCCAAGGGCCATTGGCAGCGGAACTGGATGATACAATGATTTCCCAGGCGCTGACCAATCTAATTAAAAACGCCGGAGAAGCCATTGAAACTTTGAAAGAAAAAGGTGTTTCTGAAGCGTTTTCTCCGGAAATTCATGTGAGTCTGATCCAAGAGGTAGATCAGGCGGTTGTACGGATATCTGACAATGGCGTTGGCTTACCGGAGGACCGCGCACGTTTGTTTGAGCCTTATGTCACCACACGGGACAAGGGCACCGGGCTCGGTCTCCCGATTGTGAAAAAGATCATAGAAGAACACGGTGGACAGCTTGCGTTGCTTGATGCCCCGGTGTTTGCCAACAATTCCCACGCAGGGGCGATGGCCGAGGTTCGGTTACCGCTGTCTCAGAAGGCCGATTCTGCGATGGTACCCAAAGAGAGCGAGCGAGTATTATGAGTGACATTCTGATTGTAGACGACGAACGCGATATCCGAGAGTTGATTTCGGATATTTTGAAGGACGAAGGCTACACCACGCGGTTAGCGGGCAATTCCGATGACGCCATGGCTGAAGTGACCAGCGCGCAACCGGCATTGATGATCCTCGATATTTGGCTCAAAGACAGCAATATGGATGGTATCGACATCCTAAAGGCGGTAAAAAACGACTACCCGGAAGTGCCGGTGGTGATTATTTCCGGGCATGGGAATATCGAAATCGCGGTCGCTGCTATCAAACAGGGCGCCTATGATTTTATTGAGAAGCCGTTCAACATCGATCAGCTTTTGGTGGTTATCAAGCGGGCGATGGAGGCCAGCCGCCTGCGACGGGAGAACACTGAGCTTAAACGCCAAGACAGTAAGCCAGCGGAACTGATTGGCGACAGCGCAGCGTTTCGCGGAATGATTTCGCAACTTGATAAGGTTACGCGGTCCAATGGTCGCGTGATGCTGACAGGCCCTGCTGGTGTCGGCAAAGACGTATCGGCTCGCTACATTCATTCCAATTCCAATCGGGCTGGTGCGCCATTTGTGACGGTGTCTTGTGCCGGGATGGATCCGGATCGTGTCGAAGAAATCCTTTTTGGCCGTGAAAGCGCAGAGCGCGGCGTGGAAACTGGCCTTTTGGAGCAGGCTAACGGCGGCGTGATTTACTTTGACGAAGTGGCTGACATGCCGTTGGCAGCGCAAAGCAAAATTTTGCGGGTTTTGGTGGATCAGCAGTTTACCCGCGTAGGTGGGGCTAAGAAAATACGAGTCGATTTGCGGGTGATTTCGTCAACGAACCGTAATCTCAAACAGGCGATTGATGCCGGTGATTTTCGCGAAGAATTGTACCATCGTCTAAATGTTGTACCGATTGCGGTCCCGTCATTGGAAGAACGCCGCGAGGATATTCCAGCTTTGGCAGCCTATTTCCTCGGGCAGCTGCATGATGTGCAGGGATTGCCGCTGCGTTCGCTGAGTTCGGATGCCGCAGCTTTGATGCAGACCATGGTTTGGCCCGGCAATGTGCGCCAACTTAAGAACTTGATCGAGCGGGTTTTGATTTTGGGCGACGGCCAGGACGATATTGAGTGTCGGGAGCTTCCAGGTGAAAGTGATACAACTGCGGAAGAGGGGCGCGTAGTGCTGTCTGGTGCATTGGCAACTCTGCCGCTTCGGGAAGCGCGAGAAGCGTTTGAGCGGGAATATCTACTCACGCAGATCAATCGATTTGGTGGTAATATAAGCCGCACAGCCAGCTTTGTCGGCATGGAGCGCAGCGCCCTGCATCGTAAGTTAAAATCTTTGGGTGTTGTGACCTCCAACAAAGCTGGCGCGCGGGTCGCGCATGTCTCTGGCGAGGATGAGGTTGAAAGGGAAGCCGGTTAACCAGGCTTCCCGTCACATGCTTATAGTGGTTTGGTCAAATCAATTAGAACGCGACCATTTTCTGTGCGTAAGCCGCAGATATTTGGGCTCAACTCTGGTGCAACTCTGATAGGCGCGAAGGATCGGTCTGCGAGTTGCTCGTCTTTACAATAGGGAATTCTTACCCGGGCATAGCCCTTGGTTTGCATGCAATTTCTTGCAGCAGTGTAGCGACGTCCCTCGTTAACATCATAGCTTTCTGGGCGTTGTCCGACAACTTGTCCCTTAGAGTTATAGATTGGCCACCAATCGGTCACAATCCAGGGGGGGAATTCATCCGCCGCTGAACGATTGCATTGCGCTTGATCTACGTTGCGTTCTGTTTTTGTCATGCCTGGCCGATACATCGTCGAGAATTCTGTACAGCCAACAAGCGCCAACATGAGGCATCCGGTCAGAAATGGGTGTTTCATTTGGCGCTCCATAGCGTTTCGGGATCAAAGTGGTTCGTTTAGGTCGACTAGTGCAATGCCCCCACCTTGGCCTCGAATCGCGCAAAGGTTTGGAGCAGGATTTGGAGCGCCCTTGATTGGCGCAAATTGGCGCCCGAATAATTGCTCGTCTGTGCAGATTGGGTGTGTTGCCGAAGTATACCCTTTAAGCGTCATGCAATCCCGGCGGTGTTCTGCCCGCATGCTGGCGTTTGCGTCCCGCATTTGGACATGACTGCCACCCCAATAACCTGGATATCCCCACTGACCACCAACGTAGCCTCCATAGCCTCCGTGATATCCTGAATAGACTGTTGTGGTGAAGTTGGCGGCAGGAAACAGCTGGTTGGCCTCAACGGAGCAGGCGGTGTCATCGCGTGACGCGGTTTCACGGGTGACGCCCGGTTTGGCAAAGCCGGAGTAGGAGGTTGGGCTGCAAGCCGTGAGGCAAAGGCCAAAAATGGAAATAAGGGCTGCTGTCCGCATGAGACTCACCTATGACGCAAATGCTTGAAACTTAAGCCAATCAAAGCCGGTCTGCGCACGAGGGTCAATGGTAACAATTGACCTAGCTTTCCCCTTCTGGCATGGCTGAAGGCCGAAACCCAAGAGGAAACACATGAAGGTCATAATCTGTGGGGCTGGTCAGGTCGGGTGGCAGATTGCCCGTCATTTGTCTGGTGAAAACAATGACGTCACTGTTGTTGATAACAATCCAGAGCTGGTGCGCCGCGCTACGGACACGTTGGATGTGCAAGGGATTTCTGGGTTTGCCAGCTACCCGGATGTGTTAGATCGGGCGGGGGCCCGGGATGCGGATATGGTGATTGCTGCGACTTATTCGGATGAGGTCAATATGGTGACCTGTCAGGTGGCACATTCAGTGTTCTCAGTACCGCGTAAAATTGCGCGCTTACGCAGTCAATCCTACCTGGATGTGCTGTATTCGGATCTGTATCGACGTGACCATATGCCAATTGACGTTGTGATTTCGCCGGAGCTCGAGGTTGCGGATGCAGCTCTCAAGCGCTTGGCGACTCCCAAGGCCTTCGATGCGGAAACGTTCTTAGGTGGCAAGGTGCAGATGTTGGGCCTGACACTAGACGATGATTGTCCTGTGGTGAACACGCCTTTGCGCCAGTTGACCGACCTATTTTCCACCTTGAGCGCCGTGGTTGTCGGCGTGCGGCGGGGCGGTACGTTGATTGCACCTGAGCCTGGAGATCAGTTGTTTGTCGGGGACGACATATACGTTTTTACTTTGGCAGAAGACGTTAACCGCACCATGGAAGTGTTTGGCAAGAAGGTAAAAAAACAGGAACGCGCAGTGATTGTGGGGGGGGGCAATGTGGGCCTCATGGTGGCGCAGAGATTGGAAGCCAGCGCCTCTCGAGTGCGTACAAAGATCATTGAACGGGATCGAAAGGTCGCGGAACGGGCCGCCGAGACTTTGGAGCGAACCATTGTGTTGAATGGAGACGGGATGGATGTGGCGCTGTTGGCTGAAGCTGGAGTGGATCGGGCGGATGCAGTTTTGGCTGTAACGGATGATGACAAGACCAATATGTTGGCCTCTGTACGGTCCAAGTCTGCTGGGTGTCCTCTGGCGATTGCGCTCATAAATGACCCGACCTTGGCCCCGTTGATGACGCCGTTGGAGATTGATGCCTTTATTAATCCGCGAGCCACAACAGTAAGTTCGATCCTTCGGCACATCCGCCATGGGCGGGTGAAAGACGTCTATTCTGTGGGGGATACTGAGGCGGAGATTATCGAAGCGGAAGTTCTGTCGACTTCGCCGATCGCCGGAGAGATGGTGCGCGACATCGATTTTCCTGAAGGTGTGTTGATTGGGGCGATTCTGAAGGGCCAAGAGGTGGTGAAGCCAAAAGGCGGCACACGCATCAACGAAGGCGATGTTATCGTCTTGTTTTCCCTGACTGCAGATGTCCCAGAAGTGGAGCGGCTGCTGCAGGTCTCCATCGATTTTTTCTAAACCATGAGATTGGGTCTGTCTCAAATACCGTTGTTAGTGCAGATGGTGCTGTTCTCGGGCGCTATGATGTTTGTGCCTGCGGTATTGGCGACTTTTCAGGATCAGCACTTTGTTGCGCGGATGTTTTTCTACGGCGGCATTCTGGTTTTGTTTACTTGTATCCTGATTGCGATCGCCATCCATGGGACCAAGCGGCGTGCGCGTACGTCTGACAATTTGAAAGCGCTGTTCTTCGCCATAACATTGCTGCCTGCGGTATTGGCTTGGCCGATGTACGAAGCGCTGGATGTGGTGCCGTTTCTCGATGTGTACTTTGAGATGGTCAGCAGCTTAACCACAACTGGCATGACAATTTATGAGCCTGCCAGCATGTTGGTGGACCCGCTTCATCTTTGGAGAGGTATGGTGGGCTGGCTAGGCGGATTGTTGATGTGGATTGCAGCAGCAGCCGTGTTGGCGCCTTTGAGTCTTGGTGGATTTGAAGTGACTGCCGTGGGTGAACCTGGTCAGGCCATCAGTGGTATAGGCCATATGCAGAAGGCTCATCCAATGAAGCGCTGGAGTAAGGCCTCGCAGGCGTTGGTGCCGATCTATGGTGGGCTGACGTTTGCTTTGGCGGTGATGTTGATTGTGCTCGGTGACAGTCCATTTGTGGCCACCATGCATGCGATGGCAACCATGTCGACCAGCGGAATTTCTGCTGTAGGCGGTGTTGGGTCCAGTGTTAGCGGCGTGCCCGGCGAAATGGTGATTTTCCTGTTTCTGCTGTTTTCCCTGTCTCGAGGAACATTCAGCTCAGACACTGGCGCCGTGCAGCGCAACAATCTGCGGGAAGATCCGGAGTTGCGTTTAGGTTTTCTTATCGTGGCCGCCGTGCCAACAGCTTTGTTCATGCGTCATTGGGTGGGGGCGTTTGAAGACAACGCTTTGCAGGACCCGACGGCAGCTCTCAAGGCGGCGTGGGGTGGGATGTTCACGGTGATGAGTTTCCTGACTACCACTGGTTTTCAGAGTGGTGAATGGGAAGTGGCCCGGGAGTGGAGCGGGCTGTCCGCGCCGGGGTTGATCCTAATGGCGTTGGCGATGGTTGGTGGCGGTGTGGCTACCACTGCGGGTGGTGTAAAACTACTGCGGGTCTATGCGCTTTATGTGCAGGGACTTGGGGAAATGGAGCGACTGGTGCACCCAAATGTGGTGCTGGGACGTCGCCGCATAGGCGCTCGTCAGATCCGTCGTAAAGGCGCGGTGATTGCCTGGGTGTTTTTCATGTTGTTTGCACTGTCGATCGCGGCAGTGACGATCACATTGGCCCTGCTGGGAAATGACTTTCAAGAGGCGGCTATTTTGGCAATTTCAGCGCTGACCACGGCGGGTCCACTGACCCAAATTGCCGGCGAGTTTCCAATTGCGATTTCGTCGCTCGGGGTTGCGGAAAAGCTCATTTTATGTGCAGCTATGACCTTTGGACGACTGGAGGCATTGGCGATCATCGCATTGATTTCACCGGATTTGTGGCAGAAATGATGCGGTTTACGTGGGGCCGAACTAAAAACTTAACAATTTAGGCTGGTAAGTCACGAATCCACGTTCCATACTCTCGTCGCACGAATACCCGATGCATAAACAAGAACAAAGGCAAGCGCGACATGGCTTCGGATCGACAGAATCTCCAAGATGCATTTTTAAATCACGTCCGGAAAACCAAAGTTCCGGTGACAATTTTTCTGATTAATGGCGTTAAATTGCAGGGTGTGATCACCTGGTTTGACAATTTTTGTGTGTTATTGCGTCGCGATGGTCAGAGTCAGTTGGTCTACAAACACGCGATCTCAACTATCATGCCGGCCCAGCCGATTTCGCTTTACGAGGGTGAAGACGCCTCTTGATGGAGCATGACACGCAGGTGACCCGCGCTTGGGTCCTGCACCCCGATATTTACGGCGCTGATGTTCAGCGTGAGGCCTCTTTCGCATTGGAAGAGGCCATTGCACTTGCGGACGCTTTGCCAGAATTGGAAGTTGTTGGCTCAAACGTGGTGCGTTTGCCGCGGGCGCAACCCGGCACGCTTTTTGGGTCTGGCAAGATTGCAGAGCTGAAAGCGCTTTTTAAAGCCAATGAGGTTGAGCTTGTCCTGATTGACGGGCCGGTGACTCCGGTGCAGCAACGCAATCTTGAAAAAGAGTGGAAGGTCAAACTTCTGGACAGGACCGGGTTGATCCTTGAGATCTTCTCTGATCGAGCACGTACGCGCGAAGGTGTGTTGCAGGTGGAAATGGCGGCGCTGTCTTATCAGCGCACGCGACTGGTGCGGGCTTGGACCCACCTGGAGCGCCAACGTGGTGGTCTTGGGTTTGTGGGTGGTCCCGGTGAAACCCAGATTGAGGCTGACAGGCGGGCAATTGACGACCATCTGGTGCGGCTGCGGCGACAGCTGTCCAAAGTGGTGAAGACCCGCGAGTTGCACCGTAAGGCGCGTGCCAAAGTGCCGTTTCCGATCGTCGCGTTGGTTGGCTATACCAACGCTGGAAAATCTACGCTTTTCAACCGCGTCACAGGCGCGGATGTGATGGCAAAAGATATGCTGTTTGCCACATTGGACCCGACCATGCGGGCGGTTGAATTGCCCAACAACGGGCCGGAAGTGATCCTCTCTGACACGGTGGGGTTCATCAGTGACTTGCCCACGCAGTTGGTGGCGGCGTTCCGCGCAACACTGGAAGAAGTGTTGGCGGCGGACTTGGTGCTGCATGTGCGCGACATTGCGCATCCAGAAAGCCAGCATCAATCTGAGGATGTGACTACCATTCTTGAGACGCTTGGCCTCAGTGAGGACACGCCTCAGATTGAGGTCTGGAACAAGATTGATCTGCTCAGTGCCGAAGACCGCGATGCAGTGGTTGCCAAGGCCGACCGTGAGGATGCGACCTTTGCTGTCTCTGCGGTGAGTGGCCAAGGGCTGGACGAGATGTTTGCTGCCATTGGGAAAGCGCTTGCCGGTGATAAGTCCCGTGAATTCCTGAAGTTGTCATTTGCTGATGGCAAAGGCCGGGCCTGGCTGTTCAAAGAAGGTGTTGTAGAAGGGGAGCAGCAAACCGAAGACGGGTTCGAGCTCACCGTTCTATGGACGCCAAAGCAGCGGGCCCAGTTCGAGGGCCTCTAAACCCTTACTGCGCGCGCGGCTGCAATGTGGTGACACCCACCGCCGCGGCGCGCGCCAGTTCTTCATCCAGAGACATTGGAATATATTCGCCGCGGCGCCAGAGTTGGGCCATGTCGTCGTAAAACCGCGACAGGAAGTGACCAGATTGGCCCGTAGAGATGATGAACACCGAGCTGTCCGGATCGGCAAAGTCATAAACACCGCGATAGCCTGCGGCGTGTACATTCAGGTATGGATTGGCGCCGGTTCCTGCAGTTTTTCCACGTTGCAAAGTGTTGTCTCCGCCAGACGTGGATTGGCGGATGTTCACAAAGAAGCGCAGCACTGGCACCTTGCCAAGGACTTGGTGGTCATGGGTTGCTTGGTGCGCGTCACCCCAACGCAAGGCTTCAAGTTGCTGCCCGTATCGTTCTTCTATGGCGATCAGTGCGTCGTCAAGCGCCATGCGGGCCATGTCGGCGCAGGTTTCTTTGGGGGCACTTTGACGAACGTCACACCAATCTGCCGCGCCACCGACATTGCGGAAAACACGCTCAATGAAGAGCGGCTCCACATGTGTAAACTCATCGGCTAGCGGGCCAAGGTCGTCACGGATCAGACGATCTTGCAGAGCACGCATCCAGGCGGCGTAAATTAGAGGTTCCGGCATGTGCTCGTTCATTTCGCCGTTCCATTCGGACAGCAGGGTTAGGGCGCGCTGCCGTTGGCGTTCGCGGGAGCCTTCGGGCGCGGCCTCGCCGGTGAACCAGAGGTCTGCTCCAATTAGCGGGAGGAGGGCGCGGGCGGAGAAACTGACGGTATCTAGCTGGGCTTCAATAAAACTGTCACGGGTGTGCACGCGACGTGATTGCATCAAGCGGGTCCAGCGCTGGATACGTTGACTGTCCCCCCAGACGTGAGAGATATGCTCGGGGAAGCGGCGTTCGACCAGTTTGTTATTGGTGTTGCCGACAATACCGCCAACCGGCTCAATGAAGGACGGATTGGCGCCGCCGTCCAGCATGCCTTGCCAGCGGTTCTCCAATCTCCATCCAAGAGCGGGCAGGCGGCCTTGGCTTTGGTGTTTGGCATCCCGTTTGGGAAGGGCGCCTATGAGTTTCATACCGATGTTTTTACTATCCGCGAGGGTCAGTGTGAGACCCGGAGCTATGTGGCCATTGGTTGCTTCCATGCCCTCTTCAACTGAGCCCGCAAACATCAGCGCCATCAAAGCACTTGTTGACGTGTCACGTGAACTGAGGGCCGTCCAATTTAGGGCCGCGACGTGGCCCGGAGGTGTAATTGTGCTCAGGTTGAAATCCGATCCTGGCAGGACAGGGCCATTTTCGGTCCAGCGTAACGTCAGGGTGATTGGTTCACGGTCTTTGATGGTAATGATAGATTTACGGGTGACAAATGGTTTGAATCCGTTTGGCGTGCGATAGTTTTCCGAATTGGACGAATCCAACTCTTCGATCATTAGGTCTTGGTCGTCGACATAGGCCGCGGTAACGCCCCAGCCAAGGTCATTGCTGCGTCCTGCGAGAACAACTGGGATGCCGGGAATGGTTGCGCCGATGACGCCGCCAGACGAAAGCTCCAAGCGGGCGAGGTACCAGATGGCTGGGGCTGACAGACCAAGATGAGGGTCGTTGGCCAGCAGAGTTCCGCCAGAAGCGCTTCGATTTGGGGCTGCAGCCCAGGCGTTTGATGCGCCGGAGAGACTTGGCAGTGTGAAGGGCGAGAGTGGGTGCTCTGGCAGAGCTGTGCTTTTGGCGAAGGTCGGCGTGTTTGGCACAAGGCTGGCGTATTCGGGCAGGGCAGCGACGCCGGTGCCAGGCGCGTCGGGTAGAATGTCGACAAGGCGAGCTTGATCCGGCAGCGCCAACGAGGTGCGGGCGCGCAGGACTTCGAACTGCAAATGCCCAGTGAGTTGCAGCGCCATGAGTTTTTGAAGGGCTATGGAGTCGGCGGGCTGCCATGGGGAAAAGCTTTGTTTGAATAAGAACAATTCTGGCGCGCCACGGCCCAATGCTTCGGTGTTCACCTCATTGATGCGGGCGTTGACGCCGCGGGCGTAAGCGTCCAGCGCGGCGAGGGTTTCATCGTCCTGCACCAAAACTGACTGACGGGCCGCGCCAGCCAGATCAAAGCGGCGCATAAGTTTGTCGATGTCCAGCGTGCGGGGACCAAATACCTCGGATAGGCGGCCTTGCACCGTGCGGCGCATGGTCAGCATTTGCCAGAGCCGGTCCTGAGCATGAGCATAGCCCAGGCCAAAGAAAACGTCTTCGTCTGATTGACCAAAAATGTGAGGCACGTTGGCGTTGTTGCGCACGATTTCGACGGGCTGAGAAATACCGCTGACGGAGAGGGATTTATCGTAAGTGGGCAGACTACGTGAGGCGAGGAAGTAGATCAGAATCACACCCAGTACACATAGAATCACCAGGCCGCTCGCGATACGCAAAAGCCATTGAAAGAATGTGGTCATAGGGCTGCCCTTGTTTGTTCTTGCCTTCTGCTTGCGCAGGCGAGACAAGTATTACGACAATAGACAGTTGGGGAAAAGACGATGGCAAAAGTTGCGTTTTTGGGTCTGGGTGTGATGGGCTATCCTATGGCTGGTCACTTGGTAAAAGCTGGTCACGAGGTGACTGTTTTTAATCGTACAACAACCAAGGCTGAGGCTTGGGCAAAGGAGCACGGAGGGTCCTTTGGCGCGACGCCAAAAGAGGCGGTTCAAGGCGCGGATTTTGTGATGTGCTGTGTTGGCAATGATGATGACCTGCGGCAGGTCTGCATCGGAGAAAACGGCGCGTTTGATGGCATGGAGGCAGACACGATTTTTGTCGATCACACCACAGTTTCGGCCAAAGTGACAGCAGAGCTCTATAATACAGGTAAAGCGCAAAGCATTGCCTTTGTCGATGCGCCAGTGTCTGGCGGTCAGGCTGGGGCCGAGAATGGCGTTTTGTCGATCATGTGTGGCGGTGATGAAGCCAGCTATGAGGCTGCGGAATCTGTGATGCAGGCCTATGGACGTTCAATTAAGAGGTTGGGCGAAAGTGGCGCCGGTCAGCTGACCAAGATGGTGAACCAGATTTGTATCGCTGGGTTGGTACAGGGATTGTCCGAAGGGTTGCATTTCGCCGAAAAAGCCGGGCTGGACGGGCGCGCCGTCGTTGAAGTGATTGCTGGAGGCGCAGCAGGCAGCTGGCAGATGCAGAACCGATACGAGACCATGATTGACGATGAATTCGAACATGGGTTTGCAGTGGACTGGATGCGCAAAGATCTTGGGATTTGTCTTTCGACAGCGGATGAAGTGGGCGCGAGCCTGCCTGTAACCGCGTTGGTAGATCAGTTTTACAAAGAGGTGCAAAAGCAAGGCGGTGGCCGTTGGGATACGTCGAGTCTGATTAAGCGCCTGCGGGCAATGGGTTGAGCACACCAGTTTTGCGCATCAGGGCCAGTGCCTGAAGCCAATACGGCGCCCCATCCGGGGCGCTGTCTCTAAACAACGCGTGAACGGGTGCGTTGTGGCCTCTTCTTTCGCAAATCTGTATTTTGACTGGCGCATCAACTTTTTGGATGTAGCGGTTTACAATGGAACAGTTCTCCGTGGGTACTATGCGGTCTTCAATGCTGTGTACCATCAAGCAGCCAGGGGCGTCCCTTTGCAAAGTCCAGGGATGTTGAAGCGTGGCGCCGAGTGTTACCACGCAGGCGGGCTTTTCAAAACGGGGCAATAGTGGGTCGGGGAAGGCCAAAGAAAGCCCAATCATGCCGCCAGCAGATATGCCTATGTAGCCAAATTTGGAGCGGCTGAAATCAAACGGACCGTGTCCAGCTCGCAAAAAACGTAAGGCTTCTCCCATGTCCTGCCGAGCCGCTTCAAAGCGTGGACCCATATGGTGGTGGGCTAACTTCATTCCTTCGTCTATCGCTTTTTTACGATTGGCATACACATGGCGGCGCTCCTGCACCTTCAAGGTCCGATCCTCTGTTTTTAAACGGTAGCTTAATGAGGCAACGGCTGCGCCCAGTGCAGTAAGACGCCGAGCGAGTTTCTGCACTGGCGCTGCAGCGCGGTTACCTTTCACAAAACCGCCGCCATGGGCGAAAATTATGAGTCCGCTTGGAGCTTTATCTTGCGGCAAATACAAATCGAGCGCGAGGGGGATGTCCGCGCGCTCGATGTAGTTGATGCCGAGAATAGAGTGCATTTCCGGTCCTGAAATCGGGTTACGGAATGATGCGTGAATATTTGATACCTTCCAGCGTAGCGCCAATTTTCAGTCCGGCTTGGCCGAAGATTACCGCAATTACAGGCGCGAGAAGGTTGGTGGTTTCAGCAGAAAGGTTTGCGCCTTCATTGGCGACCACATACTGAACGCCAGCACCTGCAGCCCAGCCGTTTGAGCGACGGAACTCAGTCAGAGCACCTTCGGTCATGAAGAACAACACGTGGGCATGTTGCTGTGCGCCAAACTGCAGACCCACGCTTCCTTTGGTCGCCGAGTAATAGTCGACCGTAACGTCGTTTACGCGCAGCGCGCCGCGCCCGTAGCCGCCACCAAATCCAAGACCTGCTTCTGTGATTAGAGGCATAACCAGCGTACCGGTTGATTTTGCTTTCAGATCGAGCGTGTTGGGGTACTCCGAAAAAAGGTAATCCAAAGTTGCGTCTACGCGAGCGTCAATTTCATTTGCTCCATTGGAGCCTACTCCATTGCCGCATGCTGCTGTGACTCCAGCTGCGGCCAAGCCGGTCAGCGAGAAGCCGCGTCGTGTCAGGTTGCTCATAATGCTATTGCCCGTTTTTTGTGTTTCTGCTCATATCGCCGGTTTTGTGATCCGGGTTGCTCTCGACTATAGACGCTGCGGTATTCGATGTCACGAAATCTGCGTCAAATCGCTAAGCTTTGCGGGAGTTTTGCCTATTTCTCTGCTAGCTTGCGGGCGACATCGGGAGCGAAATACGTCAGGATCCCGTCACAGCCCGCACGCTTGAAGGCCATGAGACTTTCCATCATCGCCTTATCGCCGTCGATCCAGCCATTTTGGGCGGCACCGGCGATCATCGCGTATTCTCCGGAGACCTGGTAGGCGAATGTCGGCACGCCAAACTCGTCTTTCACATTACGGCAGATGTCTAAATAAGGCATGCCGGGTTTGACCATGACCATATCTGCGCCTTCAGACAGGTCGCGAGCTACCAGACGGAGCGCTTCATCGGCGTTGGCCGGGTCCATTTGATATGTGGTCTTGTCGCCTTTGAGTGCACCGGAGGCGCCAACCGCATCGCGGAAAGGTCCATAAAACGCGCTTGCGTATTTGGCTGCGTAGCTCATCAGCATGACATTCTGAAAACCGTTGATCTCAAGTGCAGCGCGGATTGCGCCGATCCGGTTGTCCATCATGTCTGAGGGGCCAATGATGTCTGCTCCGGCCTCGGCTTGGGACAGCGCCTGTTTGACGAGTGCTTCAACCGTGGCGTCATTGACAATTTCGCCGTCCACCACAAAGCCGTCATGGCCATTGATGTTGTAAGGGTCCAGCGCAACATCGGTCATTACGGCAATCTCTGGCACCGCTTCCTTGATTGCGCGTGTAGCGCGGTTGGATAAGTTGTCCAGGTTCCAAGCCTCTGCGCAGTCATCGGTTTTTAAGGATGCATCGGTGTAAGGGAACAGGCAAATCACAGGGATGCCGAGATCGGCCGCTTCGCGGGCGGCTTCAACGATCTTGTCTACCGAACGGCGGACAACACCTGGCATAGAAGGAATCGGCTCTTCAATCCCGACTCCATCGCGCACAAACACCGGCCAGATCAGGTCATCCACGGACAGTGAATTTTGCCGTACAAGGCCGCGGACGGCGGCGGATTGGCGGGTGCGGCGCAGGCGCGCAGTGGGAAAAGGCGCTGGCGTGTGGGTCATTGCGGGCTCCATAAGTGTGCTCAGCAGAGGTGCCACGGATTTTCGCGCACCTCAAGGCTAGGAATTGCCGCAGGGGCGCGGTATGTGAAGTGAAATTCTAAAGGGCAGTGAAGACCTTGGACCTGAGCCAAACCATTTTTGAACTCATCGACATGCGCAGTTTTAGCAACCTCTGGTTCTGGATTGCGCTGGCTGTTTTCTGGTCTTCGGCCAGCCATTGGGTGTTGGGCGTACCCTGGGACTCAGTTTTGCGGGCAAAGCGCAATGGTGGACAGGCGGAAATTGATCTGCAGGATCTTGTGCGGATCAACTGTAATCGTCTTCTGCATATCATCGATGTGTCCGGGCTTTTTATGGTTGGGTTTGCATTTTTCATTCTGACTGGTCTGGCCGGTCTTGGGTTTGGGTATAATGTAGAGTTTGCACAGGCGGTTTTTCTGTTGCTGTTTCCAATGAGTATCGTCGGAATGTTGAGTGTGCGGGTTGCGCGCCGTATATGTGCAGAGTTGCCTGCTGGAGAGGTACTGCGAAAGCAGTTGGCGCGGCATCGGTTTTGGGTACAGTTTATTGGCATGATCTCGATTTTCGTGACCTCGCTTTGGGGCATGTTCCAGAACTTCCAAATCTCTCCGCTTGGATGAGAAACCCTGTGTAACCAAATGAAAACTGGACGGTTTAACCGATGAAAGACGCGCGACACATTTCTGTTGGTGGGGCCCCAGAAGGCTTTGACGCTCAGTTGATCCTCAAAGAGGTCGACAAGTGTAACGGGCCTGTGGTGCATGTGGTGCGCGACGACAAGCGCATGGCCGCGACCAAAGCGGCGTTGGAGTTTTTTGCGCCGGACATGCCAGTGATTGTGTTTCCGGGATGGGACTGCTTGCCGTATGATCGGGTGTCACCCAACGCCGATATCTCGGCGACGCGGATGGCGACTTTAGCAGGCCTTGTGCACGACATGCCCGGTCAATTTGTGCTTTTGACAACGTTGAACGCGGCTACACAGCGTGTACCCGCACGAAGAGTTTTAAAAGAAGCTGCATTCCGTGCACAGGTTGATCAGCGCGTAGATGAAAAAGCGCTGCGGCAGTTTTTGGTGCGCATGGGATTTACGCAAGCTCCAACGGTGATGGAACCGGGCGACTATGCAATCCGCGGCGGGATCATTGATGTCTTCCCACCAGGTGACAGCGGACCTGTGCGACTTGATTTTTTTGGTGACGTCTTGGATGGCGTGCGGAGGTTTGATCCGGCCACCCAAAGGACCACAGAAAAGCTAGACATTATCGAGCTAGCGCCGGTGAGCGAGGTTATTCTGGACGAGGCGGCGATCACGCGGTTCCGGCAGAATTACCGCATCGAATTTGGCACTGCCGGAACCGACGATCCGCTCTATGAGGCGATCAGTGCTGGGCGCAAACATCAGGGCGTGGAGCACTGGTTGCCGTTTTTTCATGACAGCCTGGAAACGCTGTTTGATTACCTGCCGGATGCTGTGATTTCGGTGGATGATCAATCAGATGCGGCGCGAATTGCCCGATGGGACAGTGTGGCGGATCAGTACGAAACTCGCCAGCATGCGATGTCGCAGAAAGCGCGGTTGGACACGGTGTACAAACCGGTGCCGCCGGAGTTGTTGTATCTGAACGATGCTGCCTGGAGTGAGGCGATTGCGGGGCGGCGGGTGCTGCATTTCTCGGCTTTGCCACAGGCTTCGGGGCCGGGTGTGGTTGATGCGGGCGGGCGCATTGGGCGGAACTTTTCGCCAGAGCGTCAGCAAGAAAATCTAAGCCTTTTTGGTGCGTTGGCGGATCACATTCGCGCAAAGTTGGTGGATGGGCCGGTTGTTGTGGCCAGTTACTCCGAGGGTGCGCGGGAGCGTTTGAGCGGGTTGATTGAGGATGAGGGGGTCGCGGAGACCATCCATGTCAAACATGCGCGAAACCTCGGAAATACTGGATTATTTCTCGCGGTTTGGGCGTTGGAGCATGGGTTTGAAACACCCGGCATGACGGTGATTTCGGAACAGGATGTTCTAGGGGATCGTCTGATCCGGGCGCCGCGCAAGAAAAAGCGGGCCGAGAACTTCCTAACCGAAACCCAATCTTTGAGTCCTGGTGATTTGGTCGTGCATGTCGATCACGGTGTTGGACGGTACTTGGGACTGGAGGTCGTGACTGCAGCGGGCGCGGCGCATGAGACTATTGCGCTGGAGTATGCTGAAAGCGCAAAGCTTTACCTGCCGGTCGAGAACATCGAGTTACTGTCTAAGTACGGCCATGACGAAGGGCTTTTGGATCGGTTGGGCGGCGGTGCGTGGCAGGCCAAGAAAGCCAAGCTGAAAGAGCGTATTCGCGAGATGGCGGATCGGCTCATTCGCGTCGCAGCGGAGCGGGAGTTGCGATCTGCGCCGGTTCTTGAAGCACAGCATCACGCCTGGGAAGAGTTTTCGGCGCGGTTCCCTTACCAGGAGACCGAGGATCAATTGCGTGCGATTGAGGATGTAATTGGCGATCTTTCGTCCGGGCGTCCGATGGACCGGTTGGTATGTGGCGACGTGGGCTTTGGTAAAACCGAGGTTGCAATGCGTGCAGCCTTTGTGGCGGCCATGTCCGGCCAGCAGGTGGCGGTGATTGCGCCAACCACCTTGTTGGCGCGGCAACACGCCAAGGGGTTCGCAGATCGTTTTCGCGGATTTCCTTTGGAAGTCAGAGCTTTGTCGCGCTTTATTTCAGCGAAGGATGCTGAAAAAACCCGCGACGGCATGGCACGAGGCACCGTGGATATTGTGGTCGGTACACATGCTTTGCTGGCCAAAAACACTCGGTTTAAAAATCTTGGCCTGCTGATCATCGATGAAGAGCAGCACTTTGGTGTGGCTCACAAGGAGCGTCTCAAACAGATGCGCAGTGACGTGCATGTTCTGACGTTGACCGCAACACCGATCCCACGAACATTGCAGTTGAGCCTGTCAGGGGTGCGCGACCTGTCGATTATCGGCACGCCACCGGTGGACCGCTTGGCGATCCGTACCTATGTGAGCGCCTTTGATGCCGTCACGGTGCGTGAGGCGCTACTGCGGGAGCACTACCGTGGTGGACAGAGTTTCTATGTGGTGCCGCGTATCAGCGATCTGCCTGAAATCGAAGAGTTTTTGCGCGACCACGTGCCTGAGGTAAGTTTCATCACCGCCAATGGACAGATGGCGGCGGGCGAACTTGATGACCGGATGAACGCGTTTTATGACGGCAAATATGATGTGCTGTTGGCGACCACGATTGTGGAAAGCGGGTTGGATATTCCCACCGCCAACACGATGATTGTGCATCGTGCAGATATGTTTGGTTTGGCGCAGCTCTATCAAATTCGTGGCCGCGTTGGGCGTTCCAAGACACGCGCCTACGCTTACTTGACCACGAAGCCCCGTGTGAAACTAACATCTGCGGCGGAGAAACGGCTGCGGGTTTTGGGGTCTTTGGATACGCTTGGGGCCGGATTTACACTGGCATCTCAAGATCTTGACATCCGTGGTGCAGGTAACCTGCTTGGCGAAGAGCAGTCTGGGCAAATGCGGGACGTGGGCTATGAGCTTTACCAGTCGATGCTAGAAGAAGCGATTGCGAAGATCAAAGCCGGCGAACTGGAAGGCCTAAATGATGGCGAAGACCAATGGGCGCCGCAAATTAACCTCGGTGTTCCGGTTTTGATCCCGGACAACTATGTGCCAGATTTGGATGTGCGTTTGGGTCTGTATCGGCGTTTGAGCGGCTTGGAAGGCAAGGTGGAGCTGGAAGGATTTGCTGCGGAACTGATCGATCGGTTTGGAAAATTGCCCAAAGAGGTCAACACTTTGCTGTTAATCGTACGCATTAAAGAGATGTGTAAGAAGGCGGGTATTGCCAAGCTTGATGGCGGACCAAAGGGTGCGACGATTCAGTTCCATAATGACAAGTTTTCCTCGCCGCAGGGGCTGGTGGAATTCATTCAGGACCAGAAGGGGCTTGCCAAAGTTAAAGACAACAAGATTGTTGTGATGCGAGATTGGAAGAAGTCGTCGGACAAGATCAAAGGCGCCTTTGCGATTGCCCGGGATCTGGCGCAGAAGGTGGTTAACGAAAAAAAACGCAAGAAGGCCAAAGCTGCAAAATAGCACGTCGGTATTGCGTCGTTATCACGGCTGTTTTGCGGAGGTGCGTTTTGCGTGCAAAAGGTGTTGGCTCTGCCGCCAAACCACCCAGATATTTTTAGCCAAATGAAGCTGTGTGTCAGTCCAATCGCAGGCGGGCGATGGCGTAAAGCAGCAGGCAGAGGCAGAGCACGGCGGCGGACAGGAAGGGTGCGCGGAGCGCGAGCTCTCGGCCAAGTGTAGGTTCCAGTAGCGCAACCATGGCACCACCGGCGATTGCGCCGAGCGGCATGCTGCCCCAGCCAAAGAAACGATAGATGCTGTTGACGCGGCCCAGAAGCGCGGTCGGGATGCGGCGTTGGCGCCAAGAGACAGTGATGACGTTCCAGAGCATGGCTGCAGCCATGACCGAGAACAACGCGAGTGCCATAGGCAAGGCTGAAGTGCTGAGCCCGACAGTGCCGTAGCCAAGGCCCCAAATGGCGATAGAGGCGTAGAGGCAAGCCTGGGTGCCAAACCAATGTACCAGTTTGGGGGCGGCAAGACTGCCGGTGATAGCGCCCAGTGCGGCGATGGAAAGTAAAAAGCCGTATTGTGTGGCGCTGAGCATCAATACGTCTTGCGCAAACAAAACTTGCACGGTGAGTGTGCCCATGGCGATGAAATTGGCGCAGCCCAGTACCACTGCGAGGCGCAGAAGTAAGCGGTCACTGCGCATGAATGCGATGCCTTCCCTCAAGGCTCCAAAGAAGTTTTGTTGCACCTTTGGGCGTGGTGCGAGGCTGATCATCCAGACAAGGCCGGCGGCGAGGACCAGCGCGGCGACGTCGAGGCCAAAGGGTAGGGCGACGCTTGAGGCGATCAGGAAGCCCGCGAGGGGTGGTCCGATGAATTGGCCGGTGAGTTGCTCCACACTCCACATCTGGCCGTTGGCCGCCTCAAGATCGGAGGCTGTGACAATGTCAGGCAAGATGGTTTGGGCGGCGTTGTCGCGGAGGACCTCGGCGGCGCCAAGGAGGAAGGTGAGCGCGGCAAGCAGCCAGATGGCGCTTGCGCCGGGTACGCTGAGCGCGAGCCAGAGGATGGCGCCCACGAGGGCTGCGCGCAGAAGGTCAGCACGGGCGATGAGTTTGCGGCGGTCGACCTGATCGGCAATAACACCGGCGGGCAGGGCAAAAAACAACCAAGGCAGGCGACCGGCGGCGGCAACGGCAGCAATGGCAACCGGATCACGTGTTAGCAGGGTGGCAAGCCACGGGATTGCCAGCATGACAAGTCCGTCGCCCAGATTTGTCAGGGCGCCTGAGGCAAAAAGCAGACGGTAATTGCGGTTGCGGAAAATCAATGCGTTGGTCATGCGAGGAGTGTTTCGTATGATTGGTGGATGCGCAAGTTAACTTATGCGTCTGCTGTTTCGCGGGCTTCGATGCGGCGCATCTGCAGCATCAGAAAGAAGCCAACGACCGCAAGAACCCCGATGGAAAGAACCAGAGGCAGCGGCGTGCCATCAAACGCCATCCCAATGGGCGCTGCAAGGATGACGCCAAAAATTGTGGCAAGTGCGCCCATCACGGAAGCAGCAGTGCCGGCCATATGGCCAAGAGGCTCCATTGCCAGGGCATTCAGGTTACCGATCGTTAAGCCGATCGAGAAAAACACGGTGAGTTGCCATAGGGCAAAGGCGTAAAACTGTGTTTGAAGGTCGGGTATTGCTAGGCAGATCAACATGGCTACTGCGCAGATCGCCTTGCTGGCGACAGCAGTGGTTACCAAAAACCGCATGCCGAGTTTCATAACCAGTTTGGCGTTCAGGATGCTGGCGGAGCCTGATGCAAGGGCAATACCAGCAAACCAATATGGGAACTCTTCGGCGCGGTTATAGGTTTGGTCGTAGACCAGTTGGACGGAGCCTATGAGGGCGAAGAGGCTCCCCATGACCAATGATTGTACCAGAATAGACGTGCGCACAGACGGAATGCCCCACATTTCGCGCAAGCCCGCCATTAGTTTTGAAAGGCTGAACGGACGGCGGTTTTCCACCGGGAGCGGTTCGGGCAAACGGATACCAAGCCAAAGAACAGATGCTAGGGCAAAGAGCATGAAGGCAACAAAAATGCCACGCCAAGAGGAGAAGTCGATGATCATTTGGCCCAACAGAGGGGCTGCTGCTGGCACCAGAATGAAGACCAGCATGACAAAGGACATGATGCGGGCCATGTCTCGACCTGAGAAAAGGTCGCGAACAATTGCCAGTGTCACGATGCGGGGCCCCGCAGCGCCCATGCCTTGGAACAGCCGAGCAGCCAGAAGCCACTCCAAAGTTTGACTTTTGTAGCCGATGAAAGCGCAAAGAGTATAGATCGCTGCGCCTGAGATCAGAACAGGCTTGCGTCCGAAACGATCAGAAAGCGGTCCGGTGAAGAATGTGCCGATACCCATACCAAGCACAAAAGACATCACGATCAGGGTTTCTGTGTTGTGGCTGCCGGGACTGAGTTCTGCGGCAATTTCCGGTAATGCTGGAAGCATGGCATCAATGGAGAATGCGATGGTGGCAAACATCATTGCGCATAGGGCGATGAATTCCACCCGTGACATAGGCAAAGTGTCTTTGGTCATGGCATGCTCCAACTGGTAAATGTCGTTCAGCAGAGTCAACAGAACGCAACGGCATTGCCGCGCATACTCTGGCCCACATCTGACGGATGATCGTGCTTGAGTTGTCAGGCTACGACAAATTGGCGGTCTGACCGGTATAACCTAGCGCGGGCAGTCATGGTTCACAAGTGAAGAATGAACGTTTGTTCAGGCGCTATTCGGCGGGTTGCTCAGCCGCAGCTTGGGCTTTCAGGTCCGCGATGACGCGCCGCCATAGGTCGGCAGGTTGTGCGCCAGGGACTGCATGTTGGTTGGCAACAATGAAGGTTGGAACAGAGTTCACGCCCATTTCGCGGCTGTGGGCGTCACGTTTTTGGATGTCCTCAATGTCTGAATCAGAGTCCAACAGCTTGCGCACTACGGCAGCGTCCATGCCCGCGCTATCAGCGATATCGGCCAAAACGTCTGTGTCGCCAATGTCCCGGCCTTCTTTGAAATAAGCTGCAAAAAGCGCATCCACCACGGTGTTTTGCTTTTTCTCGATGCCCGCCCAGTGGATCAGTCGGTGCGCGTTGATGGTGTTTGGTGTGCGTTTGATGGCCGCGAAGTCGATATCGAGGCCTTCTTCAACGGCGTGTTTCTCAATCTCTGAGTAAACGCGGACGGCGTTCTCTTTGCCGCCAAACTTAGTTTCCAGATATTCGCGGCGGTCCATGCCTTCGGCAGGCATGTCCGGGTTGAGTTGGAACGGATGCCATTCGATCACAAAAGGATGATCCGGTTCTGCTTCCAAGGCTTTCATCAGGCGGGATTTGCCGATGAAGCACCACGGGCAGATCGGGTCAGATATGATGTCGAGTTTGATCATGTGGAAGCCTTGTAGGTCTCGCGCAGGGCGCGGCGGTTGAGTTTGCCGTTGGCGTTGGTGGGCAACGCGGCCAGGCGTTTGAAGAGCCGAGGCTGCTTGTAACGCGCCAGATGGCTCTGCGCAAAGGCTTTCAGGTCGTCTGCAGCGAGTGCGTGATCGGCGGTGTAAAAAGCCGCAATGATGCATGTGTCGGTCTTGACCTCTACATTGGTGACGGCGATGGCGGTTATGCCGGGATACGGTAACAGAGCGGCTTCCACTTCAAGCGGAGACACACGGAAGCCGCCAGCGTTCATCATGTCGTCCGCGCGGCCCATGTAAGTGATGTGGCCATCCGTGTCCATTTTGCCCAGGTCGCCGGTGAGGAACCAATCGCCTTGGTAGCGCGCGGCAGTCTCCTCTGGTGCGTTGAGGTAGCCCAACATCAGCCCGGGGTCGGATTTGTGCACTGCGATGATACCGGCCGTGTCCAATGGGACCGGGCCAGGTTCATTCAGGATCGCGATATTTCGGCCGGTTTGGGGACGCCCTAGGGTACCACTAGGTGCAGGATGGCATGGGCTGGCAGAGATGAAGGTAGAACATTCGGACATGCCGAAGGCTTCGTAGAGTTTGGTCCCGGTGGCAGAATTCCATTGGGCGCGCAAAGGCTCGGAGAGTTTTTCACCTGCGCAGAGACCGTGACGTAGGTGAGGGAGCGCAGGGTCCGGGCATGTTGCGAGTATCTTTCGGTAGACACCCGGCGCGGCGGCAAACAGGCTGGCGTGATTGTTGCGTAGCAGGGCTGGTAGAGTGTCCGGCGCGGTGCCCGGGGCTGGGATAAGAGCGGTGGCGCCTTTAGTCCAAGGGTCCATAAGGCCGGTGCCCAGCGTGAAGGTCCAGTTGAAGGCACCTGCGTGCAAGAGGTGGTCGTCTTCGTGCAGTCCGTACCAGCCCTCAAACATCATTTGGCGCGCCCAGATCGCGCGATGGGCGTGCACCACAGCGCGGGGGATACCAGAGGTGCCGGACGTGAAAATGATGTAGGCGGGACGGTTGGGGTCACCCATCTTAAAGGCCGCAGGCGAGAGTGCGTGAAACGCTAAGAGATCACTTTTTGTCAGTATCTTGCGGTCAAAACTTAAGGAGGTTGCGACCACTGGATCGTGCAGGATGGCCGCTGGCTCCAGTGTTGCGACCATTTTAGAAACTTCGGCCTCAGTGAGCTGTGATGAGGTCGGCACAGGGATTAGGCCAACGGCGATGCACGCGAGGTAGGCAATTGGAAATTCAACCGTATTGCCGAGGCGCATCAATACGCGGTCACCCGGTTTGAGACCTGACCGCAATAGGCCCGTACTGGTGCCGAGGATGGCGGACTTCAGCGCGCCGTAGGTCCAGCCTTGGGGCGCCTCAGGACACAATACCCGCAGCGCCTCTTTATGCGCAAGACGGTCAGCATGGCGCAGCACGTGTGCGGCCATATTAAAGTGTGACGGGCAGGCTGGTGGCGGGCCTTGGTTGAAAACGGATTGCATAGAGTTTGCCTAAGCGGCTTATGCAATGGCTTCAAGAGTTCGGAGGCGGTTGCCAGCAGCGTCATCTGCGGGATAAAAGCGCGCATGACTTCAAAAAGCCCAAAATCTCTGATCAAGATCGCACGTGAAAGCGGCGCGCAGGATCATGTCGAACCGCTCGATCTTGGCGAACGTGTGCGGCAGCTGCGCAAGGCCCGCAACTGGACTCTGGAACAGGCGGCAGGTCAAGCCGGTTTGGCGCGGTCCACGCTTTCCAAGATTGAGAACGGCCAGATGTCACCGACTTATGATGCGGTGAAAAAGCTGGCGGTGGGGTTGGAAATTTCGGTTCCACAGCTGTTTACCGCGCCGCAGAAAGATCAGGTGAACGGGCGCATGTCGGTGGTGAAATCGGGCACCGGTACCCGGCAGGCAACAACGACATATGAGCATGAATTGCTGGCCGAGGGTTTGCGCAAGAAAGCGATGTTGCCGTATCGGGCGCGTGTGCGTGCACGGTCGATGGAAGAGTTTGATGGCTGGGTCCGGCATGATGGGGAAGAGTTTCTTTACGTGCTGACAGGGGTCGTGACGCTTTACACCGAGTTTTATGAACCGGTGGAAATGCGCCGTGGGGACAGCGCCTATTACGATGGATCGATGGGCCACAATGTGGTGTCTGTTAGCCAAGATGATGCGACGATACTATGGGTGACATCTTTGGTTTAACCATTTGTTTCGATCGATATTTTTTGAACACTTAACAACACCGCCGAAACAAATTTGCAGTTACAGAAAATTGTAACGGTTGCTTGCACGTATTTTTAACGACGATTGGGGCATTCCATACGGGCACGAAAATTTGGAGCCAGAATGGAACCTCAAGAGAGAATCGGGCTTGCGAGCCTGACGAAGATGGCGTTTGACGGCGTCGATCTGCAGCCGTTGCGAAATGAGCTGCTGAGCAAAGTGTTCACCGGAAAAGATGCCGATGGCATCTTTATGGATCTGTCGGTGATTGATCAGCTGCAAGGTAACCGCATAGCGGGATTGGCCTGGCAGGATGAAGCGCTAAAGCGACAACGCATCTTCAGTACTAAGAAGGCTGATGGCGCGCGTACCAAACTTTTGGTGTTTGCAGAACCGAGCCATATTGGTGGCAATACGCCCATTGAGTTTCTTCTTCAGGACGCAGATGTTGAAATTCTTACCTACTATCTGAATGTTGAAAGCCACGAGCAGATCGATCTGCCCGCCCATGATGTGGCATTTTGTGCCGCACCTGCGGACAGCGAAAAAGCGCAGGCATTTCAGGAAAAAGTCCGTACGTTGACCGCTGCAGTCGGAACCAAAGTGGTAAACTTACCGGATGGTCAGGTGGATCTTGAGCGGGATTCTCTGGAGACGATGTTTGCAAGCCAAGCCGGCTTGACCCTGCCGAAGACTTTGCGGCTTGACCGGTGGGAGCTGGAGGGCACAGTCGCGGAAGAGGCGCTGGCAGCAATTGGGGATTACCCCTATGTAGTGCGCCCGGTTGGCAGTCATGCCGGCGAAGGACTGGCGCTGATCGAGAGCCGAGATGCGTTGAGTGACTACCTGTTTGATCGCAGTGAGGCAGCCTTTTTTGTGTCTGAGTTCGTTCGCTACGCAACGCTGGAAGACGGGTTTTATCGCAAGTATCGTGTGATTTTTGTGGACGGGCAACCATACCCTTGCCACATGGCAATCGCGGATCAGTGGGACCTTTGGTATCTGAACGCGCGGATGGAAGAGTTTGCGGAGAAGCGCGCTGAAGAATCCGCATGGATGGACGGCTTTGACCGCAGGTTTGCGACGCGTCATGAAGCCGGATTTGGTGCGCTGACCGATGCGATTGATCTGGATTACTTTGGTGTGGATTGCGCTGAAGATCCGGATGGCAATTTGGTTGTTTTTGAAGCGGACAATGCGTTGATCGTGCATGATATGGATGATGAGGATGTTTTTCCATATAAAAGCAAGCACATGAAGCGTATATTTAATGCATTTGAAGCGCTGCTGGAAAAGAACCGTCGGGCGGAGACAGCTGCAGAAAAGACAGTGAAGACGCCAAGGCGCCGTTTGTCATAAGATCTTTGAAGGGCGCTCCATTTTGGGGCGCCCGTTTTGTTAGAGCGCTGCTAGTGCTGTGGCCATGTCGCCATAGCCAGTGAAGCGACGCTCAAATTCTAAGCCCAGTCGATCTGCGCAAATTTTGGCTTTTTCGGTCAGGGCGGGATCATCGATTTGGGCTTGGTAAACCAGTTTCTCGTAGTTGCCGAAGTACATCTCCATCAATTCGGGGTGGCGATCCAATCCCATGGGTTTGATGATGAAGGCGTCAAATTGGCGGACCAGAAAGTCGGTCAGGTAGAAGGCTGTAAACTCGTCCTCCGCGATTTTGGCAAAGCGCTCGTTGCCTTCAAAGAAGCTGTAGCAGTGCGGGCCTGCGATCATTTTGACACCCAGGGCATCGCAGGTGGTTTGCAGCTGTCCACCGGTGCCGCAATCCGCGTAGACCACGAAGATGTCGTCGTAGCTGTCGCGATGTTTGGCAACGGCGTCACGTACGGCTGGCGCGATTTTCTCTGGGTGGATGTGGAAGATCGCGGGCAGGCAGGTGAGGTCCATGTGGGACCAGTCATTGAGTTTGATCAGATCGAGAATTTCGCGGGCGAGCGCACCGCAAGCAAGTAGCAAGATGCGGCCAGTTGTACCGGTGGGGGCGAGGCCGGATTGTGCCAGCGTGTTGTCGTTGGGGAACTGCGTCATGGCTTCGTCAACTTGATGGCGAAGCGGCCTGGGAGCAGACCTGCGGGGCCGTAACTGTCGAGGACTTCGCAGCTCCAGCCGATGGCTTCAAGTGCCTGTTTGGTGCTGTCGGGGCGACGGCGAGATTGCTGATGGATCACGGTGTCAAACCGGGTCCCAACCTGGGTTTCGATACGGCGGGTGAGAAGGTCGCGTTCGACAGTGACCTCGATGCGCATTTGCCAGTCGGTGCCGGTGTTGCGCGGTGCTTTGGGTAAGCATCTGGGACCGATAAGATCGGCAAACATCAGTCCGCCAGAGGGCAGCGCGGCAAACGCGGCGCGGGCCACCGGAAGAAGTGTGTCGCGTTTCGTGGTGGCATCGATGTAGCTCAGCACTTCGCCAAGACAGGTGATGGCGGTGGTGCCTTTGGGAATACGAATATCGGCGGCATTGCCTTGCTTCACCAGAAGGCCACGGGCCTGAGCGATTTCTACAAAGGCAGGTGAGAGGTCGACGCCTTCCCCCATGACACCGCGGTCTTCGGCTACGGAAAGCCAGGTACCATCCCCGCAGCCGATGTCAAACAGGTGGGCGTTTGAAGGCCCGTGCAGGATTTGCGCGGCGAGCCAGTCATGCGCCTCGTCAAATGTATCGTTGTAGCCTTCGGCGTGAATGCGGGCGAGATCGGGGGAGTAAAGTCCGGACATGTCGGTACCTTGAACAAAAACGGCCCGCCTGTGAAGGGCGGGCCGGATCATATCGCTCGGGGAGTGAGCAAAGAGATTTGGCCGGGTCAGGCGCTCATCTGGTTGTGTTTGCGGGCGACCCACTCTTTGGCCGTTTCCACAGCTACAGCGGCGTCGCGGCAATAAGCGTCCGCGCCAATGGCTTTGCCAAACTCTTCATTCAACGGTGCACCACCTACGAGTACAATATAGTCTTCTCGCAGCCCTTGTTCTACCAAAGAGTCGATAACAACTTTCATGTAAGGCATTGTAGTAGTTAGAAGGGCAGACATGCCAAGGATGTCTGGCTTGTGCTCCTCGAGGGCTTCCAAATAGCTCTCGACGGCGTTGTTGATACCGAGGTCCACCACTTCGAACCCTGCGCCTTCCATCATCATGGAGACGAGGTTTTTACCGATGTCGTGAATGTCGCCCTTCACTGTACCAATTACCATTGAGCCCATACGTGGTGCCCCGGTTTCAGCCAGCAAAGGCTTCAGGATGGACATGCCACCTTTCATTGCGCCTGCGGCCAACAGAACTTCAGGGACAAAAAGGATACCATCGCGGAAGTCGGCACCAACAATCGTCATGCCGCCTACCAGCGCTTCCGTCAGGATGCGGTAGGGTTCCCAACCCCGTTCCAATAGAATATTCACAGCCTCTTCGATCTCTTCCTTGAGACCGTCGTAGAGGTCGTCAAACATCTGTTGAACAAGTTCCTCGTCATTGAGTTCGGACAGGATGATGTCGTCTTCTTCTTCTGACATGCGCGTATTCCCATACCCTGGCGGGGGCCCAATGTGGGCACCGGTTGCTATTCGTTGTATCCCAGCTTTCAATGTTTTTCAGCGGGCAAACTGTCTGAATAGCGACATAGCCTTAGCCGAGTGCGACGTGTAGAGGCAAAAATCAGGTATGCGATGAAAGTTTCTCATCCAGATCATGGGGTTTGTTGCAATTGTTCTCTTTTTGTTCTATTTTGGGCACATGTCTGAAATACTGCGGCGTAAAATTGATGAAAACCGCCGGAAGGCACGGGGCGCGCGGAGCAATGCGTCTGGTCGGTATGAGCCTTTACGCGAAGAAGTACAGGACGGTTGGGACATTCCGGAAGACCTGGCGGCGTTTGTGACAGAGGTGAGTGAGGAGCGTCCGCGCTCCGTTGTTTCTCGTAATACGTCGCCGGATATTCCTTTCGACCGGTCTCTCAACCCTTACCGGGGGTGTGAGCATGGTTGCACCTATTGTTTTGCGCGGCCCACACATGCCTATCTGGGGCTGTCGCCGGGGTTGGATTTTGAAAGCAAGTTGGTGGCTCGGCCTAAGGCGGCGGCGGTGCTGGAAAAGGAGTTGCAGCGTAAGTCCTATCAACCCGGCGTGTTGGCGATTGGCACCAACACTGATCCGTATCAGCCAATTGAGCGGCGCTATCGGGTGATGCGGTCAGTTCTTGAGCTGTTACAGCGTTACAACCACCCTGTAGCGATCACCACCAAAGGCACATTGGTGGAACGCGATATCGACATTTTGAGCGACATGGCTGCCAAAGGCCTGGCACAGGTTGGGATTTCTCTGACGACGATGGATGTGGCGTTGTCGCGGGCGATGGAACCGCGATGTCCCCTGCCTAATCGGCGGTTGGAGATCATTCGAAGACTCACAGAGGCGGGTATTCCTGTGCGGGCGATGTTGGCGCCGGTGGTTCCAGGCTTGACAGATCACGAGGTGGAGGCGTTGCTGGAGGCGGCTTCGGAAGCGGGAGCGACGGGGATGGCCTGGATCATGTTGCGACTGCCTATGGAGGTGGCGCCGTTATTTGAGGAATGGCTGGAGGCGGCCTATCCGGGGCGTGCGGCAAAGGTCCTGACGCGGATGCGGGAGATGCATGGCGGGTCACTGTACCATGCCGAGTTCAATAAACGTATGCGGGGTAAGGGGATCTATGCAGAGATGATCGCTCAGAGAGTGCAGAAGGCCCGTGTGCGGTTTGGCTTGGACACAGAGATGCCCAAGCTGCGCTGCGATCTGTTTGAGGTGCCGCTGGCGCGTGATGGACAGTTAGCGCTGTTTTAAAGGCTTTGACCCCGAGAAGGCCGCGACTTCCCTGAAGGTTTTCTGCCATGAGAATAGTGGCGGAGAAATGCCGAGCGCATCGGAAGGGGACTGCGGTAGGGTGACAGTCGCGTCGGTACGGAGTAGGGCGGGCGGACCACTCACAGAAGACTGACGACCAAAATGAAAAGACTAATTGCGGCTGCCGTTTTGGTGGCCTCGCCCGTTTGGGCGGATGTGCAGGTGCGCGACGCGGATACGATTGTTGTGGACGGCACGCCGGTGCGCTTTCAAGGGGTTGATGCGCCGGAGCTTAAGACCCGCGCCGGCAAAGATGCCAAGCGGTGGACGGTGAACTACCTACGCGACAAAGAAATAACCTGTAATCTGACTGGCGAGCGGTCGTATGATCGCTACATCGGCGTGTGTTACGCCGATGGGCAGGACATAGGTGCGGCGGTGATCGCGGCGGGGCACGCGCTGGATTGTGCGCGCTATTCCGGGGGGCGTTATCGCCACTTGGAAAAGGCATCTGCGAAAAGCCGGATCAAACGAGCGGGCTATTGCAGTTAAGGAAAAGGCGCCGATGATCGGCGCTTTTTTGTTGGTCCAGGCTTAGCCGCGACGGCGGCGGCCGCGGCGTTCGCGGGCCGGGACAGCGGCGTCATCGCCGGTGCCGTCGTTGGCAGAGGAGAATCCGCCCAACGCTTCGGCAATGGCTTCTAGGGAAGGACGATCCCCACGCGGACGGTTTTCCAGTGCTTCGCGCATGGCTTTTAGGTGGTTTGGCATGGTACCGCAGCAGCCGCCAATGATGGTTGCGCCACAGTCGCGTGCCATTACGGCATAGTCTGCCATCAGTTCCGGCGTGCCATCATAGTGGATGTGGCCGTCGTGGTATTTCGGAATTCCGGCGTTGCCTTTGGCCACGATCGGGGTTTCGGTGCCTTGGGCGGAGAAGCCGAGCACGGTGCGCAGCAGGTCTGGTGCGCCGGTGCCGCAGTTGGCACCAAAGCCCAAAGGAGTGTTGGGCAAGCTATTGACCAGTTGAACCATATCGGCAGAGGTCACGCCCATCATGGTGCGCCCTGCGGTGTCAAAGCTCATGGTGCCAACCCACGGCATGTCCGCTAAGGCGAAGGCTTCGGCGGCCGCTTTGTACTCTTCTGGAGCGGAGATGGTCTCCAGCCAAAGAACGTCCGCGCCGCCTTCCTTCAGTCCTTCGGCCTGTTCGTGGAACATTTCAACGGCGTCCGCATGGCTGAGTGTGCCGACGGGTTCCATGATATCGCCGGTCGGGCCAACGGAGCCCGCGACGATCACAGGATGGCCGGCGGCGTCAGCTACGTCGCGACCTATTTCGGCGGCTAGGCGGTTGAGTTCACGCACGCGGTTTTGGGCGTCGTGCAGTTTTAGGCGTGAGGCATTGCCGCCAAAGGAGTTGGTCAGAAAAATGTCAGAGCCGTTGTCAACCGCCAGGCTGTAGAGTTTCTTTATGTTCTGCGGCTCATCTGCGTTCCAGAGTTCCGGTGCGTCGCCGGAGCTGAGACCCATGTTGAACAGGTTTGTGCCGGTGGCGCCGTCGGCCATGAGCCAGTCACGGGTTTCCAAAAGCTTGGAGAGGGCGTTGGTCATCAGAAACTCCTTAGGGCGCGGCGTACCGCGTTTCATTTGCGCAGCGATGTGCCACGGGTGGGGCCGGGGCACAACTCAATTTGATGCAAGACCATTATGAGGATGAGGGCAGGTAGCCCTTGGGTTGCGCAGGCTGGGCGCAGGCAATGGGCGTGGCTGGAGCGCTCCGCAGGTTTACGGCGCGGGTCAGATCCAGCGCGGCAAGGCTGAGTTGAGCAGGGCCGGGTGCGGCCATGAAGAGCGGCTCCCAACGCGGCGAAAAACAGGCCTTGAACTGGCGCAGGCCTGCACCGCCTGCGTGTTTGAAGTGATAGCCGCGGATTCTGCGTTCCAGCGCGGTTTTGCCTTCAGGCAGAGCGGGGGCTGCGGCCAAGGACAGGCGCGGCACGTCAGCCTCTGCGGCTGCGTCGATAGCCTTCTGCACGAGCAAGTGCATGGTACCATCAGGCGCTTCGGGCAGCACGCGCATCAGGTCGAGGCACCATTCATGCGTTGTGGCGTGGAAGCTCACAAAACCGACGAGTTGATCACCTTGATAGGCAAGGAAAACGGTTTGGCATCCAACATAGAAGTCGTCAAAGCGGCCCATGGTGAGACCTTTGGGAATGCCGTGTTTGGCTTCCCAGGCGGCGGAGACCTTTGCCATATCGCCCAATGGCAGCATGTGTGCGTCGGGTTGGCTCACATCTATTTCGGCCTTTTCAGCTTGGCGCAACTTGCGGCGCAGTTGGCGATAGGTCGATCCGGCAGTGGAGTGTTGTCGTGGTTTGAGCACCGCCTCGTCGGAAATATGCACCACGGCCCAGCCCGCTTTGCGAGTTTTGACAGCCTGACGGGCGGAGATTTTGTATTTGCAGGCAATTCGGTTTTGCGCGCGCGCAGCGTTCTTGAGCGGGCGGGCCATGGAATGCGCGTCGCCTTCGATGGGGTCAAACAGGGCCACGAGGGTTTGGCCAATGCGCACCGCACCATATCGACCTGCGTCACAAGAGAGAAGCGCGCCTCCGTTTTGACGGATCACACCAAGTTCGGCGCGGCTGACGGTAGAGAGAGGAGCGTTGTCGTAGGCTTCGTAGGCGCGGTGTTGCCGCGGCGTGCGGGCCGGACGCGGTTTGGCGAGATGGCGTAGGAACACCAGCCCGGCCATGAGTGCAGGCAGCGCGTAGTAGATGGCGCGGAAGGCCAGGACGCCTGCCAACAGCGAGGCTTCCGATTGGTGCGGCAACATTGCGAGGAGCGTAAGTTCAAACGGGCCAACACCGCCGGGGGTGCCAGAGAAGATGGCGGCACCAAGCGCGATCAAGAAGACCGGGAGCAGGACAGCAAAACTGAGCGACACGTCTAGCGGAAGCAAAACGTAGAGCGCCAGTGCAGCAAAGATGGTGTCGATCAGGCAAAGCGTCAGCAATGCGGCTATGGCTGGCAGGGTTGGCAGGCTGAGGCGGCTGCCTTGGCGGGGCAAGACAGGAAAGACAAAGGCCAGCACCGCCACGAGAAAAGCTACGGCTAGAATAACCGGCGGTAGGAATGACGGCACGTGCGGCGTGGGCAGGAATAGCGCGGCAAGGGCGATGGTCACGGCCATTGCGGCTAGAAAGGTTACGGTGACAAAGGCGGTGATGCGGGCGGCATCTTTCAAAGATAAATCCGGCATCATGCGCCAGCGTACAAATGTTCCGACGACGGCACCTGCGCCCAAGGTCTGGCCCAATCCAATGGCGGTTGCACCTACTGCCATCGCCTCCGACGTGCTGCGGTGCATCTGGAAATGCCGTTGGGCAATCACGTCATAGCGTGAGACCGCGAGAAAACTGAGGGCCGAAAATGTGAGTGCTAGCCCCCATTGCCATGGGCTGGCGGAGAGGACGGATGCCCAGAGAACGCCGTAGTCCACATCGTCCACCTGTTCAGAAAGCAGCCATAGGCACACGGCGCCAAAGGCAAAAGGCCAAATCCGTCGCAGACAAGTCCGCGCAGTCTTCATCATTGGTGTCTTCAAGGTTCCCGCCCCAAATCGTTACCTGTCCCAAGTGACCCAAATCGCTATCTTAAGCGTGGTTTCGGCGGTCTTAACAAAGACAATTGGAGCTAAAAAAACGCGGGCCGGAGCCCGCGCTGTTTCTTGATCAGGTTTTAAAGAGGCTTAGGCTTGGGTGGAAAGCTCTTCTTTGGCGGCGGCAAGTGCCTCGCGCCGTTTTGATCTGATGGTTTGTTCATCTGCCTTGCCGCCTAAGTCACCAACAACTTTGCGGATTACATCGTCGTGACCGGCTTCTTCAAAGTCTGCCGCGATGACGGTTTTGGCGTAATCCTCGGCCTCAGATCCGGATTTTCCGAGCAAGTCGGCGGCCCAAAGACCCAGCTTTTTGTTTGCGCGTGCCTCGGCCTTGAATTTCATCTCTTCGTCATGGGCAAATTTGGCCTCAAAGGCAGCTTCGCGGTCATCAAATGTGTTCATTATTGAACTCCTCCATAATTCTTGGATCTCTCAATAGCCATATGACCATCTAACGCTTATGCTGCAAGTGCAAGCGCCATGCTTGCGACAATGCTATCCATCCATTAAGAGGGCGAACAAATTCGGGACTCATCCCGGAAGAGAAGGAATGTAGCCATGGCCCGCGGCAAAAAAATCTATGAAGGCAAAGCCAAGATTCTGTTTGAAGGCCCTGAGCCGGGCACCATCGTGCAATACTTCAAAGACGACGCCACCGCCTTCAACGCGGAAAAGAAAGACGTCATTGATGGCAAAGGTGTGCTGAACAACCGCTTGAGCGAGTATTTCATGACCGGCCTTGGCCAGATCGGCGTGCCAACCCACTTCCTGAAACGTATGAACATGCGCGAGCAACTGGTGCGCAACTGTGAGATCATTCCTTTGGAAGTGATCGTGCGCAACTTTGCTGCAGGCTCCATGAGCAAGCGTTTGGGCATTGAAGAAGGCACGCAGCTGCCGCGTCCGATTGTCGAGTACTGCTACAAAGATGACAGTCTGGGTGATCCGCTGGTATCTGAAGAGCATATCGCTGCGTTTGGTTGGGCAAGCCAGCAGGATATGGACGATATTCTTGGCCTCGCGCTGCGCGTGAATGACTGGCTGAGCGGTGTGATGTTTGGTGTCGGTATCCGCTTGATCGACTTTAAAATCGAAATTGGCCGGGTTTACGAGGGGGACTTCCAGCGGTTGGTGTTGGCCGATGAGATCAGCCCTGACAGCTGCCGTCTTTGGGATATTGAAACCGGGCGCAAGCTCGACAAAGATGTGTTCCGTCGCGATCTTGGTAGCCTGACCGACGCTTATGCCGAAGTGGCGCGCCGCCTTGGTGTGCTGCCCAAAGGCACCGGTCCCAAGCCGACGCTTGTGAGCTGATCCTGACCTAAGCCTTCTGCGCCCAGATACGGGCGTTGTTGGAAAGACGATTTTTGGTAAGAAAAGCGGGACAGTCCCGCTACATGCCCTATTGGAGAGAGACCAAATGAAAGCCCGCGTATATGTCATGCTGAAAAACGGCGTTCTGGACCCACAAGGTGAGGCCGTGCGTCATGCCCTTGGCAGCCTTGGCTTTGATGGTGTGGAAGGTGTGCGTCAGGGTAAGGTGATCGAGCTGGATCTGGCAGAAGGCTCCACCGAGGCGACCGTGACCGAAATGTGTGAGAAGCTGCTCGCCAACACGGTGATCGAAAGCTATCGGGTGGAGATGGGCTGATGAAAGCAGCGGTTATTGTTTTCCCGGGTTCCAACTGTGACCGCGATCTTGCTGTGGCATTTGAGCAGGCCGGAGCAGACGTCACCATGGTGTGGCACAAGGACACTGCGTTGCCAGAGGGCATCGACATGGTTGGTGTGCCGGGTGGTTTCAGCTTTGGTGACTACTTGCGCTGTGGTGCGATTGCGGCAAACTCGCCTATTTGTCAGTCACTTATCAAGCACGCCGAACGTGGTGGTTATGCGCTTGGTGTTTGTAACGGTTTCCAGATCCTGACCGAAACGGGCCTGTTGCCGGGTGCGCTGCGCCGCAATGCCGGGCTTAAGTATATATGCCGCACGGTGGGTCTAGAAGTGGCAAGCGCGGACACAGCCTTCACGTCTGGCTACAACAAGGGTGACGTCGTGAATGTGCCAATCGCGCATCACGACGGCAACTACTTTGTCACCGACGAAAAGTTGGCACAGCTGCACGATGAGGACCGGATTGCGTTTACTTATACCGAAAACCCAAATGGATCGGTGGCAAACATCGCGGGCGTTGTCAGCAAGAACCGACGCGTGCTGGGCATGATGCCGCACCCGGAGCGGGCGGCGGATACCGGCCACGGCGGCATCGACGGAGTGGCAATGTTCCGCGCGTTGATGGACCAGTTTGCCACAGCATGACTTGAGGGTATCGTCGCGTCCGCGTAATATTCGTACATGACGCAAAACGCTCCCGACACCAATGATAAACTGCGCCCGGCGACGATTAGCTGGCGGGCGCGTGTGATATTGGCGTTGTTGGTCGTGGTCGCGGGGGTGACCATCTGGGTCACCAACAGTTTCCTGACTGACAGGTTTACGGCAAATACGCGCAATCGGGCGGAGCTTCGGTTGGCGCTATACTCCGGCAATTTGCTGAGTGAGTTACGGCGGAGTGCGATTGTGCCCCAGCTGCTGGCAAAAGATCCGGCACTGATTGGGGCGCTAAACTCGCATGATTTTTCTAGTTCGACCGCACGTCTGATCAGCTTTGTTGATGAAATTGGTGCGGCGTCTTTGTTGATGCTTGATGAAACCGGTCGAACTGTCGCTGCTACAGACCGCACGCGTCTTGGCACGATGTATCGGGAACAAGAGTTTTTTATCAATGCATTACGTTCCAATGTTACACTATTTACTACGACCAAAGATGAGACTGGCGCCTATCGCTTCATTTATTCCCGTCGGTTGGAAAGCGGCGGTGCAACACTCGGTGTGATTGCTGTTGAAGTGGATCTGCACAAATTCGAGCGGGCTTGGGCTGGGATTTCCGATGCGGTATTGGTGACCAACAGTGAGGGTACCATCATTCTAAGCAGTGAACCGCGCTGGCGCGGTCTGACTGAGGTTGAGGCTTTGTCTCGGCAACCGGCATTGGGAGCTATTGAACGCGCAATCAAGGTAACGGCGGATTGGGCACAAGACCCGGCGGATGCATACTTGCGTGGCGAAGCGGTGATGCGCATGGGGGCACGCATACCGTTCCGCGGTTGGCAGATGACCAGTTTCACCAGCTACGCTGGTGTGCGGGAAAAGGTGAACGCGGTTCTGGCGCTGGAAATTATGGGATTTGCGATCCTACTGGCACTGGGTTTCTATGTGCTGGGTCGCAAAAGCGCGCTACGCATGGCGCTTTTTCAGCGTGAAAGCGTGGAATTGCGCGGGTTGAACCTGCGGCTTCAGCGGGAAATCGCCGAACGTGAGCGCATGCAGCAGAGCCTTGAAGTGGCGGAGCAAAGCCTGGCGCAGAGTTCGAAGCTGGCAGCGCTTGGGGAGATGTCTGCGGCGGTGAGCCATGAGTTGAACCAGCCGTTGGCGGCGATGAAGACATACCTGGCCGGGGCGCAGCTCTTGGTGAAGCGCAATCGGCCGGATGAGGCGTTGACCTCGTTCCAGCGGATCGATGACTTGATCGAACGTATGGGGGCGATCACTAAGCAGCTCAAATCTTACGCTCGAAAGGGCGGCGATGAGTTTCATGTGGTAGATATGGGGGAGGCTGTGGCCTCCGCTTTGTCGATGATGGAGCCGCAGTTGCGTCAACGGCAGGTGCGGATAAGCAAGATTGTGCCGACGGATCCAGTGCGCGTGATGGGCGATCGGGTGCGAATTGAGCAAGTGATGATCAACCTTTTACGCAACGCGTTGGATGCGACGGAATCTGTGGCCGACCCGGAGATCGAAATCCTTTTGGCAGCAGGGGAAACAGCCACTTTGACGGTGCGCGACAACGGTCCCGGTATTGAGGATTTGAACAACCTTTTTGAGCCGTTTTTCACAACCAAACAGCCAGGTGAAGGTGTTGGTTTGGGATTGGCGATCAGCTCTGGCATCGTCAGTGACCTTGGCGGGCGGCTGACAGCGCGGAATGGAGACGGGCAGGGGGCTGTATTTGAAGTTCAACTGCCTATCTTGAACGAAGATATTGAAGCAGCGGAGTAAATTCGTGGCACAAAGCATGAAGATCGCTATCGTCGATGACGAGCAGGACATGCGGCAGTCGATCAGCCAATGGCTGGCACTGTCGGGCTATGACACAGAAACATTTCCCAGCGCCGAAGATGCGCTGAAGGCGCTTGGAGCAGAGTATCCGGGGATCGTGATTTCTGACATCAAGATGCCTGGTATGGATGGGATGCAGTTTCTGAAGAAACTGATGGGCGCGGATAGTTCTCTACCAGTAATTATGATTACTGGGCACGGAGATGTTCCAATGGCTGTGGAAGCTATGCGCGTGGGTGCGTTTGATTTCCTAGAGAAGCCATTTAACCCGGATCGTATGACGCAATTGGCGAAGAAGGCCACTAACGCCCGTCGTTTGACGCTGGATGCGCGGGCGCTGCGGCGAGAGCTGTCAGATGGCGATCAGATTATGAACAAGCTGATTGGGGCGAGCCCGGTGATGGCGCGTCTTAAAGAAGATATTCTAGACCTCGGTCAGGCCGACGGACATGTGCTGATCGACGGCGAGACTGGAACCGGTAAAACGCTCGTTGCACATGCCTTGCACGCGGTTGGTAGCCGCGCAGGCAAGAAGTTTGTGCTGGTGAGCTGTGGTGCTTTTGAGGAAGAGGCGTTGGCAAAACGCTTGTTTGGTCCGATGAACCCGGAAGACAGTCAATTGCCTGCGGTAGAAGAAGCGCGTGGCGGAACGCTGGTGCTTGAGGATATCGAGAGCTTGAGCGATGCGCTGCAAGCCAAGCTGCTCAATGTGATCAATGAGCAGGGCACGCCAGCAGAAACGCGGATTGTGGCGATATCCAACATGCAGGAGCAGGACCGCACCTGCGAAGATGCGCTGCGCTCTGATCTGTTCTATCGGTTGGCCGCATTGCGGATCACTGTGCCGCCGCTGCGGCAACGTGGTGAAGACATCTTGAGCCTGTTCACGCGTTTGGCAGAGCAATTCAGCGAAGAATATGGCTGTGATGCACCTAAGGTGAGCGCACAAGAAGCAGCGCAGTTGCTACAGGCTCCGTGGCCTGGCAACGTGCGGCAGCTGATCAACCTGGCGGAACGTGCCGTGCTACAAAGCCGTCGCGGCGAAGGCACCATTGCTTCGCTACTGATGAGCGATCACGAGGAGATGCAGCCGGTTGTGACCACTGAGGGCAAGCCGCTCAAGGAATACGTTGAAGCCTTTGAGCGCATGTTGATTGACAACACAATGCGTCGGCATCGCGGCTCCATTGCGGGGGTGATGGAAGAGCTGTGCCTACCACGCCGGACGTTGAACGAGAAGATGGCGAAATACGGGCTTCAACGGGCTGACTACCTCTGATTTCGGTCTTTTAGACTATGTGAGCGCCGTAAGTCCGCGAAGGTCTTGCGGCGTTTTTTGTTTGGTGACAAGGTGCGCGCCGTTGGCGCTAACGGAGTTTTTGGAGGTTCTTGGCAATGGCGATATTGAATTCCCCGGCGGCTTACTTGTTTGATATGGACGGACTGCTGCTTGACACCGAGCGCATGTTTTTGTCGGCTTTTGTGACGTTGACGGATGATCTCATGATTGCACGTGACGAGGCGGAGGCATTTTTTGGCAGATTGGTGGGCACCTCGAGCCAGCACACAACGGCGCAACTGCACAGGTTTCTCCCCAAGAGCACGGACGTGGCTGTGTTTGATCAACGTTGGCGAGAGCTGCACAAAGAAAACGTCGCCAATGGCGTTCCGGTAAAGCCGTATGCCGTGGACGTGTTGCAGACCATCCGAGCCAAAAATTTACCAATGGCGGTTGTGACCTCAACCCATGGACCGGCGGCGCAACACCATTTGGAGGTCGCGGGTCTCCTGCAGTTCTTTGATACGGTCTGTACCGGCAATGAAGTGGCCGCCAACAAACCGGACCCGGAGCCCTATCTGGAGGGCGCACGCCGTTTGGGTGTGGATCCGATGCATTGCGTGGCCTTTGAGGACAGTGATTTGGGTACCACCGCTGCGGTGCGCGCCGGGTGCTTCACGGTGCAAATTCCGGACCTTCGTCCCCCAAACACTCCGCTGCCGGACTTAGGGCAACTAGTTGCACAAGATTTGGGCCATGCCGCTGTCCAGATTGGGCTTTTTGACAAGGCGTTAACCTAAGCCACGTATCTGTCAGACGATTCCCCATTGTGTTTTCCACAGGAGTGGTTTTATGTGGGGGAACGGTTCGCGCAGGCTTTGCGCGCCGTGATGAGTTTCGCTGAGTGTTGCGTATCAGGTGGCCTACAGGACCCCGAGGGGCAAAGGGCCGGGCGCAGTATTCAGACCGATTGGGTTCATGATAATGAACCGGTAGAGACGCCCGCACCGCCATGGCGGAGGGCATGTAACAGGCGCAGGCACGGGTACACCGATCGCCGCGTCGGAGAAGAAACGCGATGAAGCGCGCGAGTGATTTGAGAGACCGAGCAGGGGCCGCAAGCGGCTCCATCGGCGGCGCGCATCCCCTCGCTCAGACAAGACACCCCCAAAAAGTTCACCGACCCGATCCCCCGGGAGGGGCGCGGCGCTTACGCGGGTGCAAACGGATAACATGGCTAAGAAAATGCTCATCGATGCCACCCACGCGGAAGAGACCCGCGTTGTGGTGGTGGACGGAAACAAGGTTGAGGAGTTCGACTTTGAATCTGAAAACAAACGGCAGCTCGCCGGCAACATTTATCTCGCAAAAGTAACACGGGTTGAGCCGTCGCTGCAGGCGGCATTTGTCGACTACGGCGGAAACCGTCATGGTTTCCTGGCGTTCTCCGAAATCCACCCCGATTATTATCAGATTCCGGTGGCGGACCGTGAAGCGCTTTTGGAAGAAGAGCGTGCTTACGCCGAGTCGCTGAAAGCGCGCGACGAGGAAGAAGAAAAGCCCAAGGCGCGCTCACGCCGATCTCGCTCACGCAAGAAGAAGTCTGAGGATCAAGTTGCCACTGAGGCAGCTGAAACTGAAGGGGTAGAGGCTGCATCTGTGGAAACGGTTGCGGAAATCTCCGGAATGGAGACCATCGATTTGGTGGAAGATGCCGGTGGTGACGAGGGCGAAGGGCTGTCGCCGATGGAACTGGTAGAAGCGACACCGGTTGAGGAACCTGTTGAGGCCGAAGCTGTAGAAAATGACGTTAAGGACGAAGTAGAAGTCGAAGCGTCAGAGGCTGAAGACATTTCTGTCGAAGAAACTGCGGAAGCAGCCAGTGAACCTGAGGATAACGGTCAATCTGTTGAGGTAGAGGACGCTGCTGAAGCGGACGACGCGAAAGCCGAGAAGGTTGCTAAAAGCGGTGACGACAAAGACGAAGGTTCAAAAACCATCGCGGCCAATACTGAAGGCGAAGACGCTGTTGTCAGCAAGGACCCCGTAACCGGCGAAGAAACTGAGACCGAAGCCTGCGCTACGCCAGATGGTGAAGGCGCGGTTGAAGCGGAACCGGCTGCTCTTGAGAGTGCTGAAGAAGCGGATGCCGAGGTGCAGTCGTCAGAGAAAGTGGTTGCAGAAGAAATTTCGGCTGAAGCTAAAGCCGATGTTGATGTCGCGCTTGATGAAGATAGCGAAGCTGTAACTGACGAGGCAGAAATGTCTGCGGCTGACTCTGGTGCGGTTGCGCAGGTAGATGACGCTGTGGACGAAGGCGCGCCGGAAGATCAAGTGGTCGCGTCAAATGGTGTCGAAGATGACGCAGAATCTGAGGGCCCCTCAGACGACGAAGATACCGGTAAGAAATCTGGCCGTCGTCGGTCCCGTCGACGTAGCAAACGCTCTGAAGCGTCAGAAAAAGATGAGAGCATTGAATCTGTCGCTGATGAAGATGACAGCGAGGATATCCGTCCGCCGCGAAAGCCGCGTGCGCGTCGTTACAAAATCCAAGAAGTTGTCAAAGTGCGTCAGATTATGCTGGTGCAGGTCGTAAAAGAAGAACGCGGCAACAAGGGCGCAGCACTAACTACCTATTTGTCTCTGGCTGGTCGTTATTGTGTGTTGATGCCGAACACTGCGCGAGGTGGTGGCATTTCGCGCAAGATAACCAATGCTGCAGATCGTAAAAAACTCAAAGAAATCTCCAATGAGATTGATGTACCACAGGGCGCAGGTCTGATTGTGCGTACGGCTGGCGCCAAGCGTACCAAATCCGAGATCAAGCGGGACTATGAGTACCTGCAGAGGCTGTGGGAGCAGATACGAGCACTCACTTTGAAGTCGATCGCTCCGGCTAAGATCTACGAAGAAGGCGACCTGATCAAACGATCGATACGCGATTTGTACTCGCGTGAGATCGAAGAGGTTTTGGTGGAAGGTGAACGCGGTTATCGTATTGCCAAAGACTTCATGAAGATGATCATGCCGTCTCACGCCAAAAACGTGAAACGCTATCAAGACAGTTTGCCGTTGCTTGCACGGTACCAGGTTGAGAGCTACCTCTCGGGTATGTTCAATCCGACGGTGCAGCTGAAATCTGGCGGTTATATCGTTATTGGTGTGACTGAAGCGCTGGTAGCAATTGACGTCAACTCAGGGCGAGCTACGAAAGAAGGCTCGATTGAAGAGACTGCTCTGAAAACCAACCTCGAGGCCGCCGAGGAGGTGGCGCGTCAACTGCGTCTGCGTGATCTGGCCGGTCTGATCGTGATTGACTTCATCGATATGGACGAGCGCAAAAACAATACCGCTGTTGAAAAGCGCATGAAGGACAAGTTGAAAACGGACCGTGCCCGCATTCAGGTGGGCCGTATTTCTGGCTTCGGTTTGATGGAGATGAGCCGTCAGCGTTTGCGTCCTGGCATGATCGAGGCGACCACGCAGCCATGTCCGCACTGTCACGGCACTGGTTTGATCCGTTCTGACGACAACCTTGCGCTTTCGATCTTGCGACAGATTGAAGAGGAAGGCACGCGGGGCCGGTCTCGTGAAGTGCTGGTCAAGGCGCCAGTAGCCATTGTGAACTACCTGATGAATCAGAAGCGTGAGCATGTGGCGCAGATCGAAGCGCGCTACGGCTTGTCCGTGCGCATCGAGGCCGATCCCCATTTGGTGTCTCCGGACTTTACAATTGAGAAGTTCAAGACAGCCACCCGTGTTGTACCGGAGTCGGAAGCTCCGGTTGTTTCCGGTGACATTTCGATTATGGACGAGATTGATGATGCCGAGGTTGAAGAGGCTGAGGTGATTTCGGAAGAGAAACCCGATTCCGAAGATGATGAAGCCAAGCCAAAGAAACGCCGCCGTCGTCGTCGTCGTCGTCGGGGCAATGGTGAGAATGCAGAAGGGGACGAGTCCAACGACACGTCTTCTGAAGGGGATGCCGAGAAGTCTGACGAAGCTGAGGCGTCTGAAGTCCGCGAGGACATGCCATCGGAAGAGACTGCGGAAGGTGAAGAGAAGCCCAAGAAGCGCAGCCGAAGTCGGCGGAGCCGGTCTCGGGGCAAGAAGTCTGAAGCGGCCTTGGAAGAGGTGAGCGCAGAGATTACCTCGGATGAGGCGCCTGCAGCAGAGGAAGCACTGATAGTTGACGCCGCTGAAGCGGAGCAGCCTTCGGTGGAGGCAGACGAAGCAGAGGTTGCTGCGCCAGCGGTTGCAGAACCCGAAGCAGAAACCTTGGCGGAAGAAAGTGCATCGGAGCCGGAAACTGCGGAGGAAACAACGCCAGGTGAGGAGGCGGAAGCGCCGGTTGAAACAGAGCCGGACCCTGTGGTGGAAGTTGCCGTTGCAGAGCCAGAGCCTACCGCTCCACCCAAACCAAAACGGCGTGGCTGGTGGTCACGCGGTAAGTGAATTTGAAACGCCGGGGGGTACCCCGGCGTTTTCATTTGCGCGTGTGGATGAACGAAATTGCGACGAACCCCAATTTCGCAATGCTCGTTTAGGTTTAGTGCGTGCGCAGAATTTGGGACTATTTGTGTTATTTGTTAGATTAAGATTGATCTTTACCGACCTAAAAAGATACGGAAAAATACCTTTTATGCTTGAGGGTATTTTAAGCTTAAAAAAAATTGCTTCAGCTTATTGACGGACGGCCCTCAGAACGCCCAAGGTTCCTCTTGAAAAAACAAAGAACCAGGGAGCGACATGATGAAGTTGCGGAGTGCGGCGCTGGCCGCGGCAATGGCATTGGCGGGCGCAACGGCGCAGGCGGATGTGAAAGTTGGAATGATCACCACACTGTCTGGCGGCGGCGCAGGTTTGGGCATAGACGTGCGCGATGGCTTCATGCTGGCGGTGAGTCAGTCGGGCCGAGATGATCTGGAAGTGGTGATCGAGGACGATCAGCGTAAGCCGGACATCGCCGTGCAGCTGGCTGACAAAATGATCCAGTCTGAAAAAGTGGACGTGCTGACCGGCATCATCTGGTCCAACCTCGCGATGGCTGTGGTGCCAGCCGCGACCGCGCAAGGCAAATTCTACTTGTCACCAAACGCGGGTCCGTCGCCACTCGCAGGGAAGGGCTGTCATCCGAACTACTTCAACGTGGCGTGGCAGAACGACAACCTGCACGAAGCGGCGGGGGCTTACGCCAACGACAGCGGCTTGAAAAACAGCTTTATCCTCGCGCCGAACTATCCGGCGGGCAAAGACGCGCTGACGGGTTATAAGCGCTTCTTTGAAGGTGAGTTGGCCGGTGAGTTGTACACCAAGCTGGGGCAGACTGACTATGCCGCCGAGATCGCGCAAATCCGTGCATCCGGTGCCGACAGCGTGTATTTCTTCTTGCCGGGCGGCATGGGGATTTCCTTCCTCAAACAATATGCAGCCAGCGGCGTGGACCTGCCTCTGGTTGGTCCAGCGTTCAGCTTTGATCAGGGCATTCTGCAAGCGGTTGGCGATGCGGCGATGGGCGTGAAAAACACCAGCCAGTGGAACAAGGACATCGACAACGCTACCAACGCGGCCTTTGTGGAGGCCTTCCAGGCGGAATTTGGCCGTCTGCCGTCGCTCTATGCGTCCCAGGGCTTTGACACCGCCAACCTTCTGATCTCTGCGATGGGCAAGGCGGATGTTGCGGACGCGGACGCGTTCCGTGCCGCTTTGAAAGCAGCCGATTTTGACTCAGTGCGAGGGGACTTTGCCTTTGGTGACAACCACCATCCGGTGCAGGACATCTATGTGCGTGAAGTGATCAAGGAAGGTGACATCTACACCAACAAGATCATTGCGACGGGTCTGAGCAAACACGCGGATGCCTATGCGGCCGACTGCAAAATGTAAGTGAATATGGGGCGGGTTCTGTAACTCGCCCCAACTTCGAAAATGACCTACTCCCAAAATGTAGTTTTGCAATTGCCTCTGACGGCGGATGCTGATTTGCGCGCTTTTGTACAGAAAGCGATAGCTGATCGGGTCGAACTGATTGCCGTTTCAGGGGCGGGCGCCCATGAGGTGGAGGACGAATTGGATGATCTGATTGTTCAATTGGCGGCGTCTTAAGCAGAGTGGATTGTGACCACAGCCCACACGCCAGAGACTGTTTTGGAAACACTTGAAACTGCATTGGACTTTGCCAGAACCTGGTCGGGTCGCAACCATGTGGACATCGTGAAACTTTGAGATGACAACACTACTATTCATAGAGCAGATGCTGAACGGGCTTCAGTTTGGCGTGATGCTGTTTCTCATGAGCGCAGGCCTGACCTTGGTCTTTGGCGTCATGGGGCTGATCAATCTGGCGCATGGGTCGCTTTTTATGATTGGCGCGTTTACCGCTGCAGCTGTGGCGGCCGCAACCGGCTCCTTTGTGCTGGCCCTGATGGCGTCTTTAGCGGCGGCCGCGATAGCCGGGGCCCTGATTGAATTAACCATTATTCGGCGCTTGTACGACCGGGATCATTTGGATCAGGTTTTGGCAACGTTTGCGTTGATCCTGATCTTTTCTGAAGGCACACGCTGGATGTTTGGATCGTTTCCACTATTCCTTGATGTCCCAAAAGTGCTGGCAGGACCGGTGACGTTGCCGGGCGGGATCGAATATCCGGCTTACCGATTGTCCATCATCCTGATTGGCCTCTTGGTAGCAGCAGGCATGTTTGCCCTGATCAACCGCACACGTGTAGGTATTCGCATTCGCGCAGGTGAAGCAGACCGGGAAATGATCGCCGCCTTGGGTGTGGACATTGCCAAGCTCTACACCTTTGTTTTTGCGCTCGGCGCGGCTTTGGCGGGCTTTGCCGGGGCATTGGTAGGAGCGATCCAGTCAGTGCAAGTGGGCATGGGCGAACCAGTTCTGATCCTGGCTTTTGTAGTAATCGTGATTGGCGGCATTGGCTCGATCAAAGGGGCTTTTGTTGGTGCTCTTTTGGTTGGATTCACCGACACGATGGGACGCGTCTTGTTGCCACAGATCTTTGCGCTGTTCTTGGAGCCGTCGGCGGCGGTGTCGGTGGGATCGGCGTTGGCGTCGATGTTGATTTACATCCTGATGGCGGGCGTTTTGGTGTTCCGCCCCCGCGGACTATATGGGGTGACGTGAGATGACACGGGAAACCTTGATCAATGTGGCCGCGCTGGCGGTTTTGCTTGCGGTGCCGCTTTGGGCGTTGATGGCGGATGAGCCTTTTATCATCACGCTGGCGACACGTGCGGCGATTTTTGCCCTCGCTGGCGTGGGATTGAACCTCGCGCTTGGAAGCGGAGGTTTGGTCAGCCTGGGACATGCGGTGTTTTTCGGGATTGGCGGCTACGCGATGGGTATTTTGGCGAGCCATGCGCAATCATATGAGCCAATCATGGAAGCGCCATTTCTGATCGAAGGCACAAAGTCGATGCCGATGATCTGGCTGGTGGCGATGGTTACAAGCGCCTTGGCGGCGCTGGCGATTGGAGCGTTGAGCCTGAGGACGTCGGGCGTCTACTTCATCATGATCACCTTGGCCTTTGGGCAGATGATCTACTATTTCGCGATCAGCTGGCCGGCTTATGGCGGTGAGGATGGTCTTTCGATCTATGTGCGTAATGAATTTCCAGGACTGAACACGCTGGTACCGATGCAGTTCTTTGGCCTGTGTTTTGCGATCCTGTGCTTGGCGCTCTTGCTGATGAATGCGATCCACAAATCTGCCTTTGGGCTGGCGTTGAGTGCGGCGCGGCAGAATGAGACTCGGGTGCTGTCGGTAGGCATGAAACCTTATCACTTACGGCTGGTCGCCTTTGTGATTTCCGGTGCGGTGACTGGTTTGGCTGGGGCCTTGTTTGCGGACCTCAACCGCTTTGTCAGCCCGACAATGCTGAGCTGGCAGATGTCCGGTGAGATCATCATTTTCATCATAATTGGAGGCGTTGGACGGCTGTTTGGCCCGGTGATCGGCGCGATGATTTTTATTCTTCTAGAACATACGCTGGGCGGATTGTCGGAGTTTTGGCACGTCTACTTGGGCGCGCTGCTGCTTGGTATCGTGCTTTTTGCAAAAGGCGGCGTGATTGGTGCCTTTGCTGGTCGGGAGAAAGCCCATGACTGATGTGGTGTTGCGCACGGAGAAGCTTTTCAAAAGCTTTGGCGCCCTGAAGGCCACCAACGATGTGTCGCTGGATTTGCGCAAAGGGGAAATCCACGCGCTGATTGGTCCCAATGGGGCAGGGAAATCGACATTGATCCAACAAATCACCGGTCACTTGGCCTCTGACAGCGGCACAGTGCGGTTGATGAATGAGGACCTATCCGGTGTTGGTCCAGCTGAGCGCGCGCGCAAAGGGCTTGGACGGACATTTCAGATTTCGTCGCTCGCGATGGAGCACACGGTTCTGCAAAATGCGGTGCTTGGCGCGTTGGGGAAGCGTGGCAATGTGATGTCGTTTTTCAAGCCGGTGATGAAGGACGCACAACTTGTGTCGGCTGCCAAGGCGGCGTTGGTGCAGGTTGGTTTGGCGGAGTTTGCAGCAATACGTACGGCGGATTTGAGCCACGGGCAGCGGCGGCAATTGGAAGTGGCAGTAGCGCTGACCTTGAAGCCCAAAGCCTTTTTGATGGATGAGCCGATGGCTGGTCTCGGCCTAGAGGGGGCGCAGCAGATGATTGCTCTTCTGACGAAGTTGCGCAAAGAAGCGCCCATACTGTTGATTGAGCACGATATGGACGCGGTTTTTGCACTGGCAGACCGGATTAGCGTGTTGGTTTATGGTGAGGTGATCGCCACAGGCACGCCAGAGGAAATCAAGGTGAATCCGGAAATCCGACGGGCCTATCTGGGTGACGAGGTGCCAGCATGAGTTTGATTGAGCTTAAAAGTGTTGCGGCGTTTTACGGCCCCAGTCAGGCGTTGTTTGACGTGTCTTTGGACGTTGGCGAGGGCGAAGTTCTGGCGCTGATGGGGCGCAATGGCATGGGCAAGACTACCACCGTGAAGGTCATGTGTCGGTTGTTGAAGAATTCGGATGGCGCAGTGCAGTTTGGTGGGCAGGATATTGGAGGATTGCCGTCTTTTAAGGCTGCACGGTTGGGCATTGGTCTGGTACCTGAGGGGCGCCGGTGTTTTGCAAATCTGTCGGTGTATGAGAACCTAATCGCGGCAGCTCGCAAAGGGGCCTGGGATTTTACTGCGGTGTGTCGACTGTTCCCGCGTCTAGAAGAGCGGATGGATCAGTCTGCGGCTTCTCTCTCTGGTGGAGAGCAACAGATGTTGGCGATTGGCCGCGCGCTGATGACAAATCCGAAATTACTCATTCTGGATGAAGCCACTGAAGGTCTGGCGCCTGTGATCCGGCAGGAAATTTGGGAAGCAGTCGCCAAGCTTAAGGCCGAGACCGGAATGGCGATCATTGCGATCGACAAATCACTGAAAGAGCTGGGGCAGGTGGCCGACCGTGCGGTGATCCTTGAGAAAGGGCGCACGGTCTGGACCGGTGGTTTTGACACTTTGGGGCCGGAAGAAACCGACCGCTATCTTGGCATCTAAGGCTTTGGTTTTGGCAATACCGGCGCGGTGCGGTCTGTGGACAGCTCCGCGTCGGAAAACAACCACGGGCCGCGCAGGCCGCGCACACCTTCGGCCTCAACAACCATGCCCCGCGCCGCAATTTGCGGATCGGTCAGCGCTTGTTCAATAGAGTTGATTGGGCCGGCGGGAACGGTGGCCGCTTCCAGTGCCGCCAAAAGCTCCGCCGAAGATCGTTTGACGGTTTCTAACTCGATTTGCCCGGTGAGGGCATCGCGGTTAGCAACCCGCAATTGGTTCGTGGCATAGGAGGATGAGTCCCCCAAATCTCCACGGTACAACACTCCGCAGAGGCGCTGGAATTGACCATCGTTGCCGACAGCGATGATGATGTGGCCGTCCGATGTGGGGACCACTTGGTAGGGCGCAATGTTGGGATGCGCATTGCCTTTGCGGTTTGGGCTATCGCCGGTGGTGAGATAGTTCATCGCTTGATTGGCAAGCATTGCAGTGGCGCAGTCCAAAAGGGACATATCGATGTGTTGGCCTTTGCCAGTGGTGTGGCGTTGTTCAACAGCCGCCAGAATGCCGATGGTGCCATAGAGGCCGGTGACCACGTCAGTGACGGCAACGCCGACCTTCTGGGGCTGTCGATCGGGCTCTCCGGTGATGGACATCAGGCCCGACATCCCTTGTAAGAGGAAGTCGTAGCCTGCGCGGGTGGCGTAGGGGCCAGTTTGGCCAAAGCCGGTGATCGAGCAGTAGATGAGGCGCGGGTTGATTTGGGACAGGGTGTCATAGTCCAGGCCGTATTTTTTTAGGCCGCCAACTTTGAAGTTCTCAATCAGAATGTCGGCGTTTTTGATCAGCTCCAGCACCTGAGCGCGGCCTTCTTCGGTGCGGAAATCCGCGACGACGGAGGTTTTGCCACGATTGGCGGCGTAGAAATAGGCGGCTGTTTTGTCGCCCTCGCGTTCGATGAAGGGGGGGCCCCAAGTGCGGGTGTCGTCTCCTTGAGGGGCTTCCACTTTGATGACGTCAGCACCAAGATCGGCGAGCGATTGGCCGATCCAAGGGCCAGCCAGAATGCGGGCGAGTTCTACTACTTTGAGACCTTTGAGTGGGGTCATGTGAAGCCTTCAGAGATAGGGCGGCGTGCAGGCGGAAATCACCTCTGCCGGTTCATTGGAGATATTACGAAAGCGGTGGGGTTGTCGGCTGTCAAAGAGATAGCTGTCCCCGGCGCATAGAATTTGTGTTTGGGTGCCAACCGTCACTTCGAGCTCGCCAGATACCACGATGCCGCCTTCGTTGGCTGGATGTGAGAGCATGGTTTCGCCTGTATCCGCGCCGGGGGCATAGTGTTCCTTGAGTATCTGCAAGCCGTGGTCCTTGGCGTTACCTACCTGTTTCAGCGTAAGTTTCGAAGTCTTGTCGCCAAGTTGTGACGTGAGGTCGAGTAAGGCGTCCGCAGAGAAGAAAACTTGACCCGGCGATTGGCTGTCTGGTTCGAAAAATTCGGTCATGGACATGCCCATGCCGCCCAGAATCTTGCGCAAACTTGCTACAGAGGGACTGGAGCGGTTGGTTTCGATCATAGAAACTTGGCCATGTGGTACACCGGCGTACTGTGCCAGTTGCCGCTGACTGAGGCCAGCCGAGAGGCGTAATTTTTTAAGGCGTTCGCCCACATCGAACGGATCGTCCATCGGGTCCTCCGTGTTGCTGATGCACCTGTGCTATCATGGCGCAGGCTGTGGCAACGAAACTTTGATGAATTGGGTCTAGCAATGCTCAATATTCTGCGCAATAGAAGGTGAAAAAGTTTTCGCGACGTAGCGACGTTTCCTGTCCGTAACCTTGACGCTGAGGCAGGGTTGGACATGTTGGTCGGCAACGGAAATAGATGTTTTGCGCCTCAAAACGGGGCGGTCGGAAGGAGAGACCATGGCCAAGGATCTGGCACCACAGTCCAAACCGGAATTGGGTTCGTTCAACTGGGAAGACCCGTTTCTGATTGAAAGCCAATTGGAAGAAGACGAGCGCATGGTGCGGGATGCAGCGCGTGCCTATTGCGACGAAAAGCTGGCGCCGCGTGTGATGGCTGCCTACGAAAACGAAGAGACTGATCCAGAGATCTTTGCCGAAATGGGAGAAATGGGCCTTCTCGGGACCACTATCCCAGAGGAATACGGCGGGATTGGTGCGGGCTACGTCACCTATGGTCTGGTGGCGCGCGAAGTGGAGCGCGTTGACAGTGGCTATCGTTCGATGATGTCGGTGCAGAGTTCGTTGGTGATGTATCCGATTTATGCCTACGGTTCTGAAGAACAGCGCAAGAAATACTTGCCAAAACTGGCGTCTGGCGAGTGGATTGGCTGTTTTGGTCTGACCGAGCCCGATGCAGGTTCTGACCCCGGAGGTATGAAAACCACCGCCAAAAAGGTCGAGGGCGGCTATGTCCTTCACGGGTCGAAGATGTGGATCTCGAATTCCCCAATTGCGGACGTGTTCGTTGTTTGGGCCAAATCCGAAGCGCATGGTGGAAAAATCCGTGGTTTCGTTTTGGAGAAGGGCACCAAGGGCCTGTCCGCGCCGAAAATCGCGCACAAGGGGTCACTTCGGGCGTCGATCACAGGCGAGATCGTCCTCGACAATGTAGAAGTGTCCGAGGATGCGTTGTTGCCAAATGTCGAAGGTCTGAAAGGTCCGTTTGGTTGTCTGAACCGTGCGCGCTATGGCATCGCATGGGGCGCAATGGGAGCAGCTGAGTTCTGCTGGCACGCGGCGCGTCAATATGGTCTGGACCGCAAACAGTTTGGCAAACCACTGGCACAGACCCAGTTGTTCCAATTGAAACTGGCCAATATGCAAACCGAGATTTCATTGGGTCTACAGGCCGCGTTGCGTGTGGGGCGTTTGATGGATGAGGCTAAGGCCGCGCCTGAGATGGTGTCGATCATCAAGCGCAACAATTGTGGTAAAGCGTTGGATATCGCCCGTCTGTCGCGTGACATGCACGGTGGTAATGGTATCAGCCTCGAGTTTGGTGTGATCCGGCACATGGTGAACCTTGAAACTGTGAACACCTATGAAGGTACGCATGATGTGCATGCTTTGATCTTGGGGCGTGCGCAGACCGGGTTGCAGGCATTTTTCTGACTTCAGGCGATGAAGATTA
>JAAENN010000121.1 GCA_024224295.1 Shimia sp.
ATCAAAGCCTTCAAAATCAAACATCTTGGAGGTACAGTCTGTCTGCATCGGGCCCGATCCTCGAATCTGTTAATGCATTGTTGCAAAAGCATTTTCTCAGATTCCCGGGGCCGATGCACCTACCAGTGTGAGAAATCCGGGTTAACCCCAATACCGTTCACTTAGCGATCTTGATGGCGTCAGTGAGAATGAATGAGGGCGGTGGCGGTTGGCCTTTTCGTCTTAGCGGAAAGCCGCTCATCTTGCGTTTGACACCACGATGGTTGCGCCGATTGCGCCTCGGGGCGACACGCTCCTGAAGGATTTCATCGAGAACGGCTTCATGGAACTGTGTTTTCATCTGAGGGGGGAATAGCCAGCGAAGCCGGTAGCTTTCGACGTAAAACGCGCACGGCGTGAAGGAAAGAAAGTCGGTCCGGATCCTCCGCGTCTTTGAGCGCGGCTTCGTGCATCAGGCTTCGGATGGCGAAGTGCGCCATCATCAGGCCGTAGAACTCCTGGCGCACCAGGTCCGGCGTTTTGCTGCGCAACACGACCTTGGCGCCGCGCAGATGGGTTTTCAGTTCATCCAGCGCGGTTTCGATTTCCCATCGCTCATGATAAAGGCCCGCCAGTTCGTCGGCCGGGGCTATGTCGTGGTCAAGGATGGTGGTGACAAGCCGATAGATCGGCTCGGCGTCGGCGACACCTTCCAACCGATAGTCGATGACACGCACCGTGACCCCGTTTGTCTTACGTCGAAAATCGCCTTCGCTTAGATAGATGCGGCTCAGATAGGAGCCATCGGGCAGGATCTTCTCCTTGGCCAGACGCATATTCTTCTTAATCCGCCACAAAAGATCGGCGCCCGTAGTGCGTGCCTGGTTCCATAGGGCAAAGCCGAAAAACTGCCGGTCCGCCAGACACAGCATGCCTGCCTGCAAGCTGCAAAGAACGGTTTTGGCAAGTGTGACCTCGCTCGTCGCATAGGCGGCCATCTGGCTGGCGAACAACACATGGGTGCCGTTCTCGACCAGCGAGACAAATCGGATTTGCGGATAAGCGCTGCAACCCCGGCTGGCTCCGGGCCGCCCGAAGGCTTCCTCATTGGCAGCCTCGTCGGCGACATCAAAGGTGCTGCCGTCCACACTCACCAGACGCCATTGCCGATACCAGGACCCTTTGCTCGCCGCACCGGCGATCGGTCCGACAACATCATCATGAAGCTGCCGTACAGGCTCAACGCCGAGCCGCGTGCGGGCTTGCGAAATGCCCGACTTGCCAGTTACCTTGATCGGACTTGACGGATCGCGCAACCACTGCACGCCCTCCAAAAGACAGCGCAGCACTTCCCGGTAAGACGATTGCATGTAAAGCGCCAGCGCGATCACGTAGTACACAACAATATGCGCCGGTAAATCCCGTTGCCGGATACTCGCCTTGTTCGTCGCGTTCAAAACCGCGTGCACCTTGGACACCGCAAACGTCCTCGTGATAACGCCAAGACTAATATAGTCCGTAATGCGCGACCCTTCCGGAAGCCTTGCAACTGTTCGTGCCATAGATCATATCCCCTGCCTGATTCGAACAGACAGGATCAATCAAATTCCTTAAATGAACATTATTGGGGCTAG
>JAAENN010000122.1 GCA_024224295.1 Shimia sp.
CCTATAGTACCCCTGCGCATAAATTCGTATACACCCAATAGCCGAGGATCTGGTGCGCTCTCGGGAGCCAACGCCACCGGCTGCTGAGTTGGAGCAATTTACCGGGCGCGGGTGAAGTTGGCGCTGCCTAATGGCCCTGGAGCGTCGATGCTGCTATTCTGAGCCGCCGCTACCACCTCAGCCACGTGTTTGGGTGGCGTGGGCGGCGGTTCTGTGTGGTCTAACGGGGGTAGAATCGTTGATGTTGGGTGTGATGTCGAAACTGTGGATTGAGTTCAGTGGCCAGGTGGTAGAGAGCCTGCTGGACGGGACGCGTGCGGTGCTGGAAGTGCTGAGCCCGACGGCGGGGCCTGATCGGCCTGCGGAAGCGAAGCCGGAGACGGGCGCTGTAATCGTGTTAAGCGCGCGCCAGCGGGGCCTGCTGGAAAGTCTCGTCAAGCGTCCAACGGCGGCGCAGCGCTTGGTCAAGCGGGCACGAATTATCTTGGGGCTGGCGGCGGGGCAAAGCCCCAACCAAGTGGCTAAAGCGTTAGGGATCATGCGCCAAACGGTGTACAAATGGCGTGATCGGTGGCGTGCTGCGGCGGCCCATCTGGACGAAGCGGAGATGCCGGAAACGCCGGATAAACGCTTGGCTGAGCTGTTGGAGCAGGTGCTGCTGGATGGCTACCGCCGTGGCAAACGGGCGACCTTTAGCCCGGAACAGATCGTCAAAATCGTTGCTTTAGCCTGCGAACACCCGAAGGCCTCGGGCCGTTTCCTCAGCCACTGGACCTCCAAGAGCTTGGCGGCTGAAGTGATCAAACGCGGGATTGTCAAGACGATTTGCCGGGCCACCATCAGTCGGTTACTCAAGGACGCCAAGATCAAACCGCACCGGAGCCGTTACTGGCTCAATGCCTGCCCCGCTGATCCGGCCCAGTTTGATGAGCAGGTCCGCCAGATCTGTGCGATCTATCGGCAAGCCGCCACCCTGCACCGCCAAGGTATTCATGTGGTGTGTATTGATGAGAAGACCGGCATTCAAGCACTCGAGCACAAGTATCCGGCCAAAGGCGTCAAACCAGGCTACGTGGCCCGCATTGAGCATGA
>JAAENN010000123.1 GCA_024224295.1 Shimia sp.
CGAAGCAGTTGCGACGACGTTGGCGGCGAGCAGCAGTGGAAGCACCGCCAGTGGTGACGCGACGATCGTGCGCAGCGGGAGCGCGGGGGTCGTGGCGACGGAGCGAGCTCCTGCGACAGCTGCTTTGGGGCAGGAACCTCAGGCTTTGGAGCAACAGCAGCGTTTTCCTGGCGTAGCTTTGCCTTCCGTAGGTGCTTCTGTTCAGGTTTGTTCGCTCCAGCGCCATGTTTGCGGACCTTGTGATGCCAAACGTGGCTGTTCGAGTTGTTTCTTGACTTGCCACATCGACTGTACCAGCGAGCTCTGTGCTTACGTAGCGTGCCCGTATTGCGTGAGCCGTTCGCTTGTAACGCACGAGAATTCCGCTTTGTGTCGGGAGGTGCAGCGGTACAATGTGGGCTGTCATGCATGCGGAAACCTTGGATGTCATTTGAGCTCAGCCACGTGTCACGCCCGGTGCACTCCTGCTCACCACGTTTGCGAGGTGCTTGCGCGAGGCGCGGGGTGTTCGAGTTGCGACAAGGCGTGCCACAGAAGTAATGCCGACTCGCGATGTATGTTTTATCAACGACCGCGTGATCGTCTCACGTGGAGCGCATCTGCGCAGGAGCTGCTGGACACGCAAGCTGGCACTGGCGGCTCCGTACCGCATTTTTCTCAGATTGCTTGGGAGTTTTTGAATGAAAGCAGGACTGAATTATTGTTAGATGGCGTTGCGTACCAGCGTCGCTGGGGGAATCCAGGTGACGAGGACCGTGGTGAACAAAACAATTGCTTGATCGATTCTCTGCGGCAGTGTCTCGACAATATTGCGTGCGATCGCTTGGCAGTGCGTAGGGATTTGCAAGCCGAGTTCGGTAACGCGAATCATTTCGACCCGCGTCGGAATGTAACCGAGAATTCGTATCTCGATGTAGGGTGCCATTGGAAAGCTATTGTTCGGAGTTTGTTTCGCCACAATACGTCAGGGCGACCGCGCGAATGCAATCTGGACGACTATTGCGTGGTTGCGCTTTGCGGGTTACATCCGAGCAGGGGTGGTGTTGTGTTGGGGAGAATCAATGCGCCGAACAGGCTCGTTGTTGTGAATTGGCGCGATGAGCATTTTGATCCTTGCTTGCGGCGTTGATCTTTGGTAAAGGAAAACCGTTCGAAATGCTTGCGAGGGGCGTCGTAGGATGACAAGCACTTGAAATAAACCTTCCCCCCCGCACCCACCCAACCCCCCCCCCTTCCTTCCCACTCCGCCGCTTCCCAGCGGTGGAGGTCTTTGTTTTCGGGTCAGGCTCCTAGGTGGAGTGGCCCGAGAGCGGGGACATGGGAAGGAACGGCGGGCTGCCGCGGGCGCACACGCGCTCGTGGCGGTCCGCCGCGCCCC
>JAAENN010000124.1 GCA_024224295.1 Shimia sp.
GGTTGTGCTTGTCACATTGCCGACATAGTCGTACGTGTGGGCTGTCTGCCAGGTTGTCGGTGATTGGGTATAGCGATCAGCATCGTCGGTGTCATCCGACGTCACATCCACTACCTCAAACGGCTCGCTTTCGCGCAACAGCTTGAGAAACGACAACGTGTTGACCGAAAGGCCTTCACCGGTTTCACCGCGTCCAAGAGCGTCGAGCACTGCCAGGACATGCTTGACCGCGACCACCGGATCGGAGCTCAGGGCATTACTCTCCATGGCGCGCGCGATGCTCCAGAAACGCGCGGCCAGACTCTGATTCTTGTGAATGTCGATGATCTCGCTCATGGGGCTCGCTCCAGAATGTTTATCACAGCAAGAAGCGATCCAATACAAACATCCGTAACATGCTGATTTTAAAACACATTTATCCACTCTGATGGGAGGTCGAGACCCCGTTTGGTCGGCGGTTCCCCCCAGCGGCAGCGCCAGCGACAGATTCGGCAGCAGCAACGGCAACGGCAACGCCTCCGCAATCGACTACCGCAGCGGACAGCCGGACCCGGACCGGAACCGGAAGCCGGACCCGAAACCCGACGCCGGACCCGGAACCCCCATCTTGACCACCCCTAGGTACGCACACCTGTATTTTCAGCAACTTAAGTGGGCCTTGTAGTGCAAAAACGTGTTAGCGAGGGGTGATGCGTTCGGCGAGTTCGTCGTCGTCCGCGAGATGCGGCAGACGGAGATGGCGCAAGATGTTGCGTTGTTCGGGTGTGAGTTGGGTAGTCGTGTAGACGCTGGAATCGCCGCTGGCTCTGTATTGGTTCAGTCGGCAAGAAGACAGGATTTCGAGCGCCGTAGAGGCGGTATGCTTCCCCTGGAGACGGCGCCTCAAGGTGCGCTCCAGCAGCAGAGCGAGCATGCAGATCGTGACGTGAGCGCGCACCTTGGCATCGCTACGGTGCCAAACTGGGCGAAGTTTGACCACGCTTTTGATGACCTGGAAGTCTTTCTCGACCATATCTTTGGCGAAGTAGAGCCGGTAACACTCTTCCGCCGTCAGGGATAGTTCGGGATGGGCCACCAAGATGCAGAAACCGTCGTAGGAGCGTCTCTTCTGCCAGACATCGTCGTCCCGTTCTAAACAGCACTGATAGAAGCTGCGCTCGCCGATGGTTGTCTCGCTGATCTCGCACTCGAATACGCTAAGGAGACTGCGCTTGCGCAGATATCGATCGAGTGCCGCGGCGATTTTGTCGCGTGTCCACCGCGATGACGACGCGGCCAGCTTGCTGTTGAGCTGCTCGACAAAAGCTTCCACCTCATCGAGCGCACGCTGTGCATCAAGCCGCGCCGTTACGAACCGTTTGGCATTGAAATAGGCCACAACGCGAACGTTGATGGGCTCAGCTGGCGGGCTCGCTGCTGCTTTCTGTGGCCGAGGACAAAGGGCTCGTTTGGGTGCCTGCAATAGCGCGTCGAATGCCGCGTGTTGAGCAGACGGGTCTTGAATTCGAGCCACACGAATCAGGTCGGCCAGGGACCGGCCAGCTGCTTTTCCGGCCAGAACATCCCGCTGGATGTTTGGCGCGAGCTTGTCTAACTGGCGATATTTCTTGATTTGGCCGAGTGTCATATCAAGATCACGCCCGGCGGCATTGTAGGATTTGAAGCGCTCA
>JAAENN010000125.1 GCA_024224295.1 Shimia sp.
TCGCCGGAGCATCTGGCAGAGCTGATGGTGGGCCGCAAAGTGCTGCTGCGCGTCGACAAAATGCCTGCGGAGCCGGGTGCGACTGTGTTGGACATCAAAGGCCTGCGGGTTGTGGATGACGCTGGCGTGGAGCGGGTGAAACGCATCGACCTGACTGTGCGCGCGGGCGAAATTGTAGGTATTGCGGGTGTGGCTGGCAACGGCCAGTCCGAACTGCTCGAAGTGCTCGGTGGTTTTGCCGATGGCACCGGCACCATCACCATGAACGGTGCGGAAATCCCGCTGAGCGGCCATGGGGCCGATGGACAAGCCCGTCGCACCGCTGGCATCAGCCACGTGCCGGAAGACCGGCAGCGTGAGGGTCTGATCATGGAATTCGCCGCCTGGGAAAACACCGTGTTTGGCTATCACCATTCACCTGAAATCCAGAACGGCCTGCTGATGGACAACAAAGCCATCTACACCGAAGCCGAAGCCAAGATGCAACGCTTTGACGTGCGCCCGCCTGATCCGAAACTGGCCGCCAAAAATTTCTCCGGCGGCAACCAGCAAAAGATCGTTTTGGCGCGTGAGATCGAGCGCAACCCGGACCTGCTGCTGATCGGGCAACCGACCCGTGGCGTGGACATTGGCGCGATTGAATTCATCCACCAGCAAGTTGTGAACCTGCGCGATCAGGGCAAAGCGATCCTGCTGGTGTCTGTGGAATTGGAAGAAATTCTGTCGCTGGCTGACCGGGTGGTTGTGATGTTTGACGGCTATATCACCGGCGAACGCGACGCCGCACACACCAACGAAAAAGAGCTGGGCCTGTTGATGGCCGGGATCACCGACACCTCCGCTGTGGCCAATGGCAACGGCGGCAATGACACCACACAACAGGAGGTTCCCGCCGATGGATAAGATGCCTAAATGGGCTGACATCGTCCTGATCCCCTTGATTTCGCTGCTATTGGCGGCGTTTTTCTCCGCACTTGTGATTTTGGCGATTGGCGAAAATCCCATCGCCGCGCTAAAACTCATGGTCGATGGCGCGCTGATGCGGTCGGCTGGATGGGGCTACACGCTTTATTACGCGACGAACTTCATCTTCACCGGCCTGGCGGTCTCGGTCGCCTTCCACGCACGTCTTTTCAATATCGGTGGCGAAGGTCAGGCGATGCTGGGTGGTTTGGGCGTGGCGCTGTGCTGTCTTTACGTTCCATGGCCACACTGGTCGCTCGCGATCCTCGGTGCCTCTGTTGGCGCGGCGTTGTTTGGCGCGCTTTGGGCCTTGATCCCGGCGTATCTGCAAGCCAAACGCGGCAGCCACATCGTGATCACTACCATCATGTTCAATTTCATCGCTGCAGCGATTTTAAACTATGTGCTGGTGGAATTGCTGCGCCCTGTGGGCGCGATGGATCCAGCCTCCGCCAAATTCCCAGAAGCGGTGCACCTGCCAACGTTCCAAGACATGTTCTCCACCGAGGGCAGCAAGCTGTTCCGTGGCGCGCCTGCCAACGTGACCTTCTTCCTTGCGTTGCTGGCTTGTGTCTTTGTCTGGCTGCTTATGTGGCGCACCAAGCTTGGGTATCAGATCCGCGCTTTTGGGCATTCGGAGTCCGGTGCGCTTTATGCAGGCATCAGCCCGGTGCGCATCACCGTGATTGCCATGCTGATCTCTGGTGCGCTGGCGGGCATGATGTCGGTCAACACCACCATGGGGGAGAGCGAACGTCTGATCCTGAACAGCACCGAGGGCGCTGGCTTTATCGGCATCGCCGTGGCGCTGATGGGGCGCAACCATCCGTTTGGCGTGCTGCTGGCCGCGATCCTGTTTGGCTTCCTTTACCAAGGGGGCGCTGAATTGGCGCTGTGGACCAGCATTCCGCGTGAGCTGATTGTGGTTATCCAAGCGCTGGTGATCCTGTTCACCGGGGCGCTGGACAATATGGTGCGCGAGCCGCTTGAAAAACTCTTCATTGCGATGCGCCGGAGGAACGCCTGATGGACTTTCTGACACTGCTTCAAGTGCTAGACACCTCCGTACGTCTGGCAACTCCGCTCCTGCTGGCCTGTTTGGCGGGTTTGTATTCCGAACGCTCCGGCGTGGTCGACATTGGTCTTGAGGGCAAAATGCTGGCAGCAGCGTTTTTCTCTGCCGCCGTGGCCTTCTACTCGGGCAATGCTTGGGTTGGCTTGCTCGCAGGGGTTGGCGCCTCTGTGGCGCTGGCGGTCATTCACGGGTTGGCCTCGGTGACCTTCCGTGGCAACCAGTTGATCTCCGGTGTGGCGATCAACTTTCTGGCCGCGGGTATGACAGTCTTGGTGGCGCAAAGCTGGTTCCGTCAAGGCGGACGTACACCACCGCTGGAAGGGGACGCGCGCTTCAACCCAATTGAGTTGCCCTTTGCAATTGGTCCTACAGATGCGGCCGCTGCTGACCGACCACTTAGCCAGTTGATCGCCGAGGCAGGACCGTTGCAACAGTTCTACTCCGAACTGATCTCTGGCCACTCTTCGCTGGTGTATCTGGCGCTGCTGACCGTGCCGTTCACATGGTGGTTGCTGTTCCGCACCCGCTTTGGCCTGCGCCTACGCGCCGTGGGGGAAAACCCAGCTGCGGTGGACACAGCCGGTGTTTCGGTTGTTTGGCTGCGCTATGCAGCGGTGCTGATCTGCGGTGTGCTCTGTGGCGTGGCCGGTGCTTACCTGTCCTCTGCGCTGCAAGCCGGTTTTGTTAAGGACATGACCGCCGGTCGCGGGTTCATCGCACTGGCCGCGTTGATCTTTGCGAAGTGGCGCCCGGTCTACGCTCTTTGGGCGTGTTTGCTGTTTGGCCTGTTCCAAGCCTTGGAACTGCGTCCCGACATCATCGAGAACGTGTCTGGCCTCAAAGTTCAGGTCCAGTTGTTGGGCGCGCTGCCCTACATCCTGACCGTGGTGATCCTCGCAGGTTTTGTGGGCAAAGCGATTCCACCAAAAGCCAGCGCGGAACCCTATATCAAAGAGCGCTAAAACAACGTTCATTCAAGTCCAAAACCCCGCCGCAGAGATGTCGGCGGGGTTTTCGTTTTTAGAAGGCAAACCACAGACCACAACCCAGACCTGAATAAGTCCAGTTTGCAGGCATTGATCTGGCCTGTCAGTGATTTAGCGGTTCAGACAGGTTGCTTTTGCGCCCCTACTGGCGCTATCAAAAAATATGCAGATCTACCTCCCCATCGCTGAAGTCTCCGTAAATGCCTTTTTGCTGCTCGGTTTGGGCGGCATGGTTGGGATTTTATCCGGCATGTTTGGAGTTGGTGGCGGCTTCTTAATGACGCCCTTGCTATTTTTCATCGGCATCCCGCCAGCTGTGGCTGTCGCCACCGAAGCCAATCAAATTGTTGCCTCGTCCTTTAGCGGCGTTTTGGCCCATTTCAGGCGCAAAACTGTTGACCTCAGGATGGGCACCGTTCTCTTGTCTGGCGGTTTGGTGGGGGCCGCCCTAGGGGTTGTCGTTTTCAACTATTTGAAGTCCCAAGGACAAGTCGATCTGCTTGTGCGGCTTTGTTACGTTGTGTTCTTGGGTGTGATTGGCTCGCTGATGTTCGTCGAAAGCCTGAATGCCATCCGCAAGTCCCGCAAAAATGCTGGCCCACCCAAACGCAAGAAGCACAACTGGATTCATGGTCTGCCATTGAAGATGCGGTTTCGCGTGTCTGGGCTGTATATTTCGGTGATCCCGCCGCTGATGGTGGGCGTTCTGGTGGGTATCCTCTCCGCCATCATGGGGGTCGGCGGCGGATTTATCATGGTGCCCGCGATGATCTACCTGCTGGGCATGCCGACCAAAGTGGTTGTAGGCACATCTTTGTTCCAGATTATCTTTGTCACCGGCTTCACCACGCTGCTGCACGCGACCACCAACTACACGGTGGACATCGCACTGGCGGTTCTGTTGCTGGTCGGTGGCGTAATTGGCGCGCAGATCGGCACGCGGTTGGGAACTTATCTAAAGGCGGAGCAACTGCGGATTTTGCTGGCGCTTTTGGTAATCTTGGTCTGTGCCAAACTGGCGCTGGATCTGCTGCTTGAACCAAGCGAGTTGTTCTCCATCGGCGCGGCGGGAGGGCACTGAGCATGAAACGATTGTTGCTGTCTCTGTTGCTGATGATTGCGACTCCAGTTTTGGCCGAAGAGGTTGTGTTGGGGTTGAGCCAGGATCAAGTGGCCATCACTGCCGATTTTGACGGTTCTGAAATCCTGCTGTTTGGCGCGGTCAAACGTGAGAGCCCCATCCTGCAAGACCCGCCGCTGGAAGTGGTGATTGCGGTGTCCGGCCCCAGTGGCCCGCTGACTGTGCGCCGCAAAGAGCGCAAATTTGGCATTTGGATCAACACCGACGCAGTGGAAATCGACCACGCACCCAGTTTTTACGCCGTTGCAACCTCCGCGCCTTTCAATGAAGCGATGTCCAACGTCGAAGATCAGCGCCACAGTGTGTCGATCCCGCGTGCGATCCGCTCTGTTGGCGCCCCGGTGGGCATTGAAGATGCCCAAAGCTTTAGCGAGGCGGTGATCCGTATCCGCACCAGTGAAGGCGCCTATCAGGTGCTAGAAAACTCTGTGTCCGTGGATGAGCAAACCCTCTTTAGAACTTCGATAAAAATGCCTGCCAACCTGACTGAAGGGGACTATCCCACACGGATTTTCCTCACACGCGGCGGCAAAGTGATCTCCAATTACGAGACCGTGATCAATGTGAACAAGGTTGGTTTGGAACGCTGGCTGTTTGACATGTCGCGCAATCAACCACTGATGTACGGGTTGATGTCACTGGCAATTGCCATCGCTGCTGGCTGGCTGGCATCTGCTGCTTTTCAGGTGTTGCAACGGCGCTAGCTTGTGAGCAGGCTTGCGCCTTTGGTGCGGGCCGACTACCTGTCACAAAACCAAAGACGAGGCATATTATTTATGGCGCAGACTCCGGAACAGCTTGCAGAAATCATGTTGGACGCGGCCAAAGCGGCTGGCGCAGAAACGGCAGATGCGATGGTGATGCGCGGCACCTCGGTGTCAATTGATGTGCGCGAAGGCAAGCTGGAACAGGCGGAGCGCTCCGAAGGGGTGGATCTCGGATTACGGGTTCTGATTGGGCAACGGCAGGCCAATGTGTCGATCTCGGACACCCGTGCGGAAAGCATCGCCGTCATGGCAGAACGCGCAGTTGCGATGGCGAAAGAAGCTCCCGAAGACCCTTATGTTGGTTTGGCGGACACCGACCAACTGGCGCAGAAATTGGACATTGCCGCGCTGGAACTAAACGACCCGACGGACGAACCCGCCGCCGCCAGCCTGCAAGAGGATGCGCTGGCTGCAGAGGCGGCAGCCAAGGCGGTGTCCGGTGTGAGCCAAGTGCAATCGGCCACCGGTGGTTACAGCAGCAGCGAAGTGTTTTTGGCCGCCACCAATGGGTTTGCCGCCGGTTATGCCCGCAGCAGTCGTGGGATTTACGCGACCGCAATTGCGGGCGAAGGCGAAGCCATGGAGCGCGACTACGATGGCGATTCCCGGATTTTTCAAAGCGACTTGCGTGACCCAAACGAGATTGGCAACTCGGCCGGGCGGCGCGCTGTTGAGCGGCTGAACGCACGCAAACCTGAAACCGGTAGCTTTCCGGTGCTGTTTGATGAGCGTATATCGTCGTCACTGATCGGCCATGTGCTGGCCGCAGCCAACGGTGGCATGGTAGCGCGGGGCTCGTCCTGGCTGCGTGAAAAACTGGGGCAGCAGGTGCTGCCGGAAGGTCTATCTCTGATCGAAGACCCAAAACGCCCACGCGTGTCTGGTTCCCGCCCGTTTGACGCGGAAGGCCTCCCAACCAAGCGGCGCGCAATCATTGAAAACGGCCTGTTGACAGGCTGGACACTGGATTTGGCGACAGCGCGCAAATTGGGCATGAGCTCAACCGGCAATGCCGCGCGTGGGATTTCCTCGCCGCCCTCTCCAAGTAGCTGGAATGTGTCTCTCACGCAAGGCAACCAAAGCCGGGAAGACCTGATCAAAGACATGGGCACCGGACTGTTGGTGACATCGATGATTGGTTCCACCATCAACCCAACCACCGGCGACTACTCGCGTGGGGCGGCGGGGTTCTGGATCGAGAATGGTGAAATCGCCTATCCGGTGAACGAATGTACCATCGCAGGCAACCTGCACGACATGATGAGGTCAATTGTGCCCGCCAATGATGCGCGCGCGTATCTGTCACGTGTGGTGCCGTCGCTGCTCATTCCGGGGATGACCCTTGCCGGAAACTGATCTTGACCTGCTGATCAAAGCGGCGCAACGGGCGGGCGAAATTGCCACTCGTTATAGTGGCCCCGACGCCAAAGCCTGGCACAAACCGGAAGGGGCTGGGCCGGTCACTGAGGCCGACCTTGCCGTCAACGAAATGCTAGAGGACACTCTGCGCGCGGCACGACCGGACTATGGCTGGCTGAGCGAGGAGTCTTTGGATGAGGGCGACCGCGTACACGCGGAGAAGACCTTCATTATTGATCCCATCGATGGCACCCGTAGCTTTATCGAAGGCTCAGATACCTGGGCGCACGCCTTGGCGATTGCTGATCGCGGTGTAGTCACGGCGGCGGTAGTGTTCCTGCCGCGCCGGGACAAGCTCTATAGCGCGGCACAAGGTCAGGGTGCGTTTTTGAATGGTGCGCCGATCGCCTCCGGCGCGAGGTCCGATATGACTGGAGCCAAAGTTCTGGTGGCGCGCCCGGTGATGGACGCATCCCATTGGCAAGGGGCTCCACCCGCATTTGACCGTGGCTATCGCCCCTCGTTGGCCTATCGCACTGCTTTGGTCGCGGAAGGGCGGTTTGACGCGATGGTCACTTTGCGCCCGACCTGGGAATGGGATGTCGCTGCGGGCGACCTGATCATCCGAGAGGCAGGGGCGGAGACGGGTGATCGGACCGGCGCGCAGTTGCGGTTCAACAATCCTGATCCGCGCTTGGCCGGTGTGATTGCTGCGCCAAAGCCGCTCAAAGATCAAATCTGCGCAGCGCTGACCCCGTCTCACGGCGGGCGCTGATACCGGACTCGCTGCAATTCTGGTCAAACTTGCACCAAGAGACGTGTTCCTCCCCTTGAGGCTTTGGCCCAAGCGCCGTAGGTTGCGGCCAATTCAGCACCTCACAGGAGTGGCCCAAATATGGCACAACGACTGCACCTCGTCTTTGGTGGCGAACTGATCGATCCAACCAAAACTGCTTTCAAAGATGTAGATGACATCCACGTGGTCGGCATTTTCCCAAACTACGAAAGCGCCTATGACGCGTGGAAAGCCGAAGCGCAGAAAACTGTAGACAACGCCCACATGCGCTACTTCATCGCGCATCTGCACCGTTTGCGTGACGAGGATACTGCGGCGTCTTCCACCGAAGAGCTCGGGTAAGTTTCCAGATGGCGCGCTCGCTTGGCCTTGCGGCGTATCTTGCGTTTGCGCGCCGCCAGCCCCCACGGCTGACCGCAATTGACTGCCCGCGCCCCAAAGGCGCGGTCATCTGGCTACACAGTACCGATCCAACACGCGCGCGTACTCTGGCCAAATTGGGCCTACGCTTGGCAGCGCAGCGTGCCGATGCACATGTACTTTTGACCACGCCCCACGATGTGCCATTGACCCAGACCTTGCCGACCGGTGTGATCTGGCAACCCTGCCCGTCAGAAAGCCCGGCGGATATCGCGGTTTTTCTGGCGCATTGGCAGCCGGAAATCATGATCTGGCTGGGGTCGAGCATTCGGCCTGCGTTGATTGATGCGGTGCGCACGCGTGACATCCCGTCGATGATGCTGGAAGTCCACCGCCCCAAGCTGGATCAGAAGCGACGCTGGGGGCCAGAGCCCATTCGTGGAACGTTGTCACGATTTAACACGATCTTTGCGCAGGACAACGCCACAGCCATTCGGCTGCGCAAACTGCTGGGCGACAGCTCTAAAGTTGAGATCAGCGGTACCTTGATGGAAGAGGCCCCGGCCTTGCCGGTGCGCGAGAGCGATTTGAACGAGCTTCGCAGTTGTTTGGCAGGACGGCCGGTCTGGCTTGCCGCACGATTGCAGCCGGAAGAGCTAGAAACGGTGCTCAACGCCTATCGCGCAGTTTTGCGGCTGTCGTTCCGGATGCTGCTGGTGGTGGTGCCAGACAATCAGAGCAACGCGCAGTCCATGCGCGAGACCATCACAGCCGGTGGTTGGCGTGTGGCGGACTGGGACAATGGTGATTTTCCAGAAGAAAACACGCAGGTGCTGTTTGCCGAGACCCCCGATGAGCTTGGGCTGTGGTATCGCATTGCGCCCATCAGCTTTATTGGTAGCTCTTTGATTGCGGGGGCAGGTGGGCGAGATCCGCTCGAGCCCGCGGCCCTGGGCAGTGCGATCCTATATGGCCCGTCGGTGCGCCGCTATCTGGGCAGTTACACACGGTTGGCTAATGTGGGAGCGGCGCGGATTGTGAAAGACGCGGACAGTTTGACCGCCGCTTTGATGTTTCTCTCCGCCCCGGATCAGGTGGCGGCGATGGCCCATGCGGGCTGGCAAGTGGTGTCAGACAGCGCGGCAGTTTCGGACAAAGTCCTCGAACACGCGCATATGTTGATGGACACGCAGGAGGAGCCCGCATGAGGGAACCTCTGTTCTGGTCCAACAAACCCACCCGCCCCGGCTGGCAAGCGCGGCTTTTGGCGCCATTGGGCGAGATTTACGCCAAAGCCACCAAATCACGCGTCCGTAAAACGGATGGGTACAAGGCAGCAGTGCCAGTGATTTGCGTGGGCAATATCAATGCGGGTGGAACCGGTAAAACGCCAACCACAATTGCTTTGACGCAACGACTGATTGGCATGGGGAAATCCCCGCATGTGGTGTCCCGCGGTTATGGTGGCACGCTTGAAGGCCCCGTGCGGGTCAATGAACGCACACACAAAGCGGAAGAAACCGGAGACGAGCCGCTGTTATTGGCGGCGTTTGCCCCCACGTGGGTCTCCAAGGACCGCGCCGAGGGTGTGCGGGCGGCAGAGGCAGCGGGCGCGGATGTGATCCTGCTCGACGACGGCTTTCAGAACGCCTCCGTGCAAAAAGACGCCAACGTGATCGTCGTGGACGCGCATCGCGGGTTTGGCAACGGGCGCTGCATTCCGGCGGGACCATTGCGCGAGCCGGTCACGGCGGGCATGGCGCGGGGTGACGTGGTTCTATCAATTGGCAATGATGCCGCGCAGGCTAGATTTGCGGAGACCTGGGGCACGCAAGTGACGCTGCCGCACGCCAAAGGCGCCTTGGCGCCGCTTCAAACTGGCATGGACTGGACAGAAACCCCGTTTTTCGCCTTTGCAGGTATTGGACATCCGGAAAAATTCTTTGAGACCCTACGCAGCCTAGGCGCCACGTTGGTGCACACCGAGGCGTTGGCCGATCATCAGGCGCTACCGCCTGCCATGCTCTCACGGCTTTATACGGAATCCCAAAAGATGGGCGCGCAATTGGTCACAACCGAGAAAGATGCCGTGCGCCTGCCATTGGAAGTGCGACCACAGGTGCTGACATTGCCGGTACGATTGGAATTGCAGGATTGGTCACCAATTGATGCGCTTCTGGCACGCATCGGGGTGACCGGGCAGGACTAACCCGCCCGGTCAAAAGATATGGCTTAGCCACCGAGCTTGCCGTCGAGGATCTCTTTCAGATCGTTGTAGCTCATGTTGGAATGCTTCTCGCCGTCGATGATCAGCGTTGGCGTGGAGTTCACGTCATCAGCTGCGGCGTTTTCCTGGAACCAAGCCACCAGTGCTTTGGCTTTGTCTTCGTCCTGCAGGCAGGCTTGCAGTTGATCGTCTTCCAGACCTGCCAGACGGCCGGTTTTACGCAGGCTGTCGGAGATCGCCACAGGATCACCAGCGCGGGTCCAATCTTTTTGGGTTTTCATCAGGATGTCGGTCATGCCGAAGAATTTCTCCTGACCGCCGCAACGCGCCACCATGGAAGCCCAGAGGCCGTAGCGGTCAAAAAACACGTCACGGAAAACAAACTTCACTTTGCCGGTATCGACGTAATCTGCCTTCAATGGCTCCAGCACGTTTTCGTGGAAGCTCGCGCAATGCGGACAGGTGAAGGAGGCGTATTCGATGATGGTGATCTGCGCATCGTCAGCGCCCATGACCATTTCGACAATGCCATGCTCATTGTCCGCGCCTTCTGACGACACTGTTTGAATGTTGGAGATTTCCGGCAGGCTAAACGCCGTGGTCGCGGACGATTGCGTATTGGCCAGCCAGTAAGCCCCACCAGCGACGGCGACAGCCGCAGCGGCGATTGCAGGGATAAAACGGTTCATTCAGAGCCTCTCTTCGCGTTTTTGTTCTTTGAAATTACATTTTGGGCAAGGCGCTCCAGCGCTTGCCGCAGGTCATCGTCGCCCACTGGTGCTGCCACTTCGGCGGCCTCAGCACAGGTGGCGGCATCGGGTTTGGGTTTCTCGGCTTTGGGTGCCGCGCCAAAAACCGCCTGCCCTTCGGCAAAGCCGGTGGGCGCGGTTTGGGTGATGCGCATGTGAGTGATTGCGTTATAGCCATAAGCCGCATTGATGCGCGTGCGCAGGGTTTCTTTCTGCATCTCCAACATCGGGGCTTGTGCGCCGGTGGTCAGCACCGTCAACGTGGCACCAAACCCTTGGCGGCCATACTTTACATCGACTGGCTGACAGATACGGGCGGTGTCTTCGCCCACAATCTCTGCCCAATGAGTCAACACACGCGATTCCGCAAAACCACGGCTTTCGCTGGCTTTGCGGATGCGCTCTTGCAACAGCGAAGAGGTGCGGGAGAACCCTTTGGTCGTGGCGCGGCGCATGTTGGTCTTGCATCCTTTGGTCCAGAGCTATTTTAGTGGCTCGGCGCGAGGGCGCCAGTGAAACCCAACCCAAGTGAGGATAAAACTTGCGTGATAGGCCAAACAGCGCCGACCTGCTGACGTTCTATGATCACAACGCACGCAAAATGCCGTGGCGGGTGGGGCCAAAGGCGCGCGCGCAAGGCGTGCAACCGGATCCGTACCGGGTGTGGATGTCCGAGATTATGCTGCAGCAAACCACCGTGGCGGCGGTGAAGGATTACTTTGAGCGGTTCACCGCCAGATGGCCAACCGTGCGGGATCTGGCAGCAGCGGAAGATGCGGATGTCATGGCAGAATGGGCCGGGCTTGGCTATTACGCCCGCGCACGCAATCTTTTGAAATGCGCGCGGTTTGTGGTCGCGGAACATGACGGTGTTTTTCCGGACACTGTGGAAGAGTTGCTCAAACTGCCAGGTGTTGGACCTTACACGGCTGGCGCCGTGGCCGCGATTGCCTTTGATCAGACTGCCACGGTTGTGGATGGCAATGTGGAGCGGGTCATGGCGCGGCTGTTCAACATTCACACGCCGTTGCCCGCAGCCAAGCCGGAACTGACCGAGAAAGCAGCACAGCTCACCCCACAGAACCGTCCGGGAGACTATGCGCAGGCGGTGATGGACCTAGGGGCGACCATTTGCACCCCGCGCAATCCCGCCTGCGGGCTCTGCCCCTGGCGCGTTCCCTGCAAGGCGCAAGCGGCGGGCACGGCGGCAGACCTCCCGAAGAAAACCCCAAAGAAACCCAAACCAATCCGCCATGGTGTGGTCTATATCGCCAAACGTGTGGATGGGGCCTATTTGCTGGAAACGCGACCGGACAGCGGTCTTCTAGGCGGGATGTTGGGCTGGCCCGGTTCCGAGTGGACCGAAGGGGAAGCGCCCCAACATGACGCGCCGATCAGGGCGGAGTGGAAAACCCTGAATGCCGAGGCACGGCACACGTTCACGCACTTCCACTTACGGCTGACTGTGAAGACGGCACTCGTACCGATGGATCGTAAGCCTTCGGTGGGCACCTTTGTGGCACCGGAGCAGTTTGATGCCGGCAACCTACCCACAGCTATGCGCAAAGCCTTTGATCTTTATCGCGGCACTTGACCTCATTGCACTAATGTCCGCTTCGCCGCATAGTTTGCGCAATGATGTCAAAGGACTGTGGTTATGATCGACTCCTCCCACGTTGCCAAGTTCACCAGCGCTTTGCCCTTTTGGTGCTCCCTGCTTCTGATCCCGCTAGTGTGGATCACCGCCGGATTGGGCGGATGGTGGGTGGTGCTAGTGCCGATCACCACATGGTATCTCTTTGCCGCTTTGGACGCGGTTACGGGGCTCAACCTAGAAAACGCTGACCTGGACACAAGCGACGAGCAGTTAAAGTGGTATCAACTGGTCACCTTGATTTGGGCACCGGTGCAGTTTCTCACGATCTTTGGCCTGATTTTCTATGCCACACGGGCGGACCACCTCAGCACCGGCGCGCTTATTGGTCTGTTTTTTGGGGTGGGCGTGATCAGTGGCACCATCGGCATCAACTACAGCCATGAGCTGATGCATCAGAAGCCCAAGGCGGAACGCTGGCTCGGGGATATTCTGCTGGCGATGGTGCTTTATTCACATTTCCGCAGTGAGCACCTGCTGGTGCATCACCGTTATGTTGGCACGCCGCGCGACCCTGTCACAGCGCGCTACAACGAAGGCTTCCATCGGTTCTTTCCGCGTGTGCTGATTGGGTCGCTCAAGTCATCCTTCAAAGCCGAGAAAGACATGCTGGCGCGCAAGAGCCTGCCGTGGACCGACCTGTCCAACCCGTTCTTTCGTTACTGGGCGCTGCAGGGCGGGATGCTGCTGCTAGCCTTGCTCATTGGCGGCTGGCTGGGTGTAGCATTGTTCATCTGGCAGGCGTGGATTGCGATCTGGCAGCTGGAGCTGGTGAACTACGTCGAGCACTACGGTTTGACGCGCAAACATCAAGGTGAGGGCAAATATGAACATGTGAAGCCGCATCACAGCTGGAACGCCGCCCACAAAGCCTCCAACTGGTTGCTGATCAATTTGCAGCGCCATTCGGACCATCACTACAAGCCGGACCGCCGCTTTCCGCTTTTGCAGAACTATACCGATGCGGAGGCGCCACAGCTGCCCTTTGGCTATCCCATCATGACCATCGCCGCGATGATCCCGCCGGTGTGGAAACGGGTGATGAACCCACGTGTGCGTAAGTGGCGGGATATGTATTACCCGGAAATCACCAACTGGCAGCCCTACAACAAGGCCAAGAACCCACTACCGCGCTAAGAGACGCCGTGGTCTTCGGGCCGTTCAAAGGCCCAGACCGTCAACTTTTCCGCCACGCCGCGCACATCCTGGTCGGTGAATTTCTGAAGCCCATCTAGGCATTCATCACCGCCCTCTTTTAGCACTTCGGCCCGCATCCCGTCGCTGATCACCAATCGGGCGTTGAGGCCACGCGTCATGCTTTCGAGGCGAGACGCAACGTTTACTGTGTTTCCGACAACAGCAAATTCAAGTCGGTTGGCACCAATGTCGGCCAAAACTGCTGGTCCATAGTGCGCGCCAAAACCGACCCGCAAAGGGGGCTGTCCTTTGGTAATGCGCGCATCATTCCAAACGTCCACATCCGCCATCATCTGACGGACACAGCGCAGCGCATTCTGCGCATCGTGATCAGACGGGCTGGGCGTGCCAAAGGTCGCCATCAAACCGTCCCCGAGGTATTTGTCGAGTGTGCCTTCATGGGCAAACACCGCATGCTCCATCAGGCCGTGGAAGTCGCGCAGAGTTTCAATCACCTCTTCGGGTTTTCGTGTGGCCGCAAACTCGGTGAAGCCAACAATATCCACAAACAGCACCGCGATGTTGTGTGAGCGAATTTGTTTGAGCGGCTCGTCGTTCTGGCTCAACTCTTCCACCACGTTGGGGGAGAAATAGCGCGACAGGTTTGTGCGTTCCCGTTCCAACGCTGCATTGGATCGAAGCAGCCCGTTGAAGCGCCGCATGGAGATGCCCAGCGTCAAAGCCACTAAGAGAAAGACCACAATCTCCTGAAAGCGCAGCCGAACATTGAAGTTGTTCGGGTCGAGCATATGCGCGAGGTCCGGCCAGCCGGGCAATGCAAATTTGACCGCATCACTCATGTCCGGGACTGGATCCGTGAGCCAGAATGACAACGCCAAGGCTGCCGCCCACATGCCCGCCGTCCAGGTGCCAATCGCAATCACCGTGCGCCAAGAATAGGCCAAAGTGCCCATCGCCAAGATTAGGAAAAGGTATTGGAAATTGCCAAAGCGGTACTGCATCGCCTGTGGCCAGTCATCCAACCCAATGGGGTTGGGACCAATGATTCCAACAACCATCAGCAGGAGATCGACGAAGATCAGAAAGAGCTCCAGTTTGGAGCGCCCCACCCGACCAGCGCGGCGGATCAGCCAGCCGTTCACGCAAAGCAAGAAAAGGATGAAGACGTAGTAGAACACCTCCGGCCAATGCACCGTAAATAGCAAAAAAACCGCAATTATGGACATCGCCACCCAGCGGGCTTTTACAGCGAGATCGAGCCCTTCGCGCTTATGACGCTCCAGCACTGCTTCAGTGTAGCTGTCGGTACGTTCTACGCTGCTTTCAGGCCGTTCCTGATTGACCAGCTTATCCTGTTGCGCATGCTCGACCATTGGCTGGCTCTCCGTTCTCTCGGGCTGAGATAAGTGTTGTAGGCAAGCTTACACCCCCACCGCGACAAAAAAACCCCGCCGGAGTACGGCGGGGAAGTCTGGATACCTGCGTAGTCAGTTCGGCTACAGGCATCCGGCGGTATAGTTATCTGTAGTATGGAAGTTGACGCGCCCCATGGCACCTTGCGTTTGGTCCGGATCGCTTGTGCGCAGATTTGCCTTTAGGACAATAGCGACAAGCGACCCAGGTCTTGGGGTACCGCAAAGTGACTTAGTTGGGACGTGCCGCCATTTCTGCACGAATTTGCTGACGAAGAAGGTCAATTGGCACCTTCTTGCCCTCGTGCTTGTAGGACCAGTAGGTCCAGCCGTTACAGCTTGGTGCGCCTTCCAGATGCGCACCAACCTGGTGGATGGAGCCTTTGATGTCGTCGCCAATCAGCGTGCCGTCAGCACGGACTTTGGCTTTGTGACGGCCATTGAGCGAATAGAGTTCCTCACCCGGACGCAACATGCCGCGCTCGACCAACTGGCCAAACGGTACGCGTGGTTCCGCACGTTTGGAGGAGGTCACGGTCAGCGCTTCGCGATCGAATTTGCGTACCCGCTTGAGGCGTTTTTCCGCCACTTTGCGATAGGCGGCTTCGCGCTCAATGCCGATGTACTCACGGCCCAGCATTTTGGCGACTGCGCCGGTGGTACCGGTGCCAAAGAACGGATCGAGGATCACGTCACCTGGGTTGGTCGAGCCAACCAGCACGCGATGCAGAAGGCTTTCTGGCTTCTGTGTCGGATGAGCCTTGTCGCCGTTGTCGTCTTTCAGACGCTCATGGCCGGTGCAGATCGGCAGCACCCAATCAGAGCGCATCTGGATACCTTCATTGAGCGATTTGAGCGCTTCGTAGTTGAAGGTGTATTTTGCGCCCTCGGATTTGGAAGCCCAAATCATAGTTTCATGCGCATTGGTGAATCGTTTGCCACGGAAGTTTGGCATTGGGTTGGACTTGCGCCACACCACATCGTTGAGAATCCAGAAGCCCTGGTTCTGCAATTCCGCGCCCATGCGGAACACGTTGTGGTAGGAGCCAATCACCCAGATTGCACCGTTGGGTTTGAGAAGACGGCGCGCCGCCTTCAGCCATTCGCGTGTGAACTTGTCATACGCGGCGAAACTCGAAAACTGGTCCCACTCGTCATCAACCGCGTCTACTTTGGAATTATCTGGACGGTGCAGATCGCCTTTTAACTGAAGGTTATAGGGCGGGTCTGCGAAGATCAGGTCGATGGAGTTTTCAGGCAGACTGTTCATCACTTCGATACAGTCGCCGGACAATATACTATTGATCGGGAGCGCGGATGCGCCCTTCGCTTTGGTCATCGTTTTCATTCTCTGCCTCATTACGGCGCGGTTTTTTTAGTGCGCTCGTTATGTGGATAAGTTTGAGTCAAACACGATTCGGCGTCAATTTCTTTTTTGAATCAGAGAGTTAGTTTTTCGCTTGATACAAGATATTGTGCACAGGCTTAAACGAACGCCTATGATGTGGGGTCACCCCCAGTTCGACGAGCGCCTCTCTGTGCTTTTTGGACGGGTATCCGGCGTTTGTTTCCCATCCGTAACCAGGGAACTGTTGCGCCAAATCCATCATGATGGTGTCACGCGCTGTTTTGGCCACGATTGATGCGGCGGAAATCGAGAGTGATCGAGCATCACCCTTAACAATTGCTTCGGAGTTTTCTTGCAACCCCAGCGGGATTAAATTGCCGTCGATCAACAGATGGTCCGGGCGGGACAACAGCCCGGCCACGGCCCGCTCCATGGCGATGTGGCTGGCGCGCAGGATGTTGTGCGCATCAATTTCTTCGACCGTGCAATGCGCAATACAAACATCGGCCACTTTCAGAATTTCCTCGGTCAGCGCTTCGCGCCTCTTGGCAGTCAGTTTCTTGGAATCATTCAGGCCATCAGGAATGTTGTTGGGATCCAGCACCACCGCCGCCGCGGTCACCGGGCCGGCCAAGGGACCACGCCCCACTTCGTCAACTCCGGCCACACGGATCAAGCCGCGGGCAAAAGCTGCATTTTCTAGGGAAAAATCGGGGGCTGTATTCTCTTTTGTCATATTACCTTGAGAACCACCTCGGAGGCGTATGCGCAAGAAAAAAGCCGGGCAGCCCCTCGTCTGCCCGGCCAGTTGCCGATCTTACTGTCGGCTTGCACACCGCTCGATGGTGGGGATCCGTTCAGCGCCAAACCACCTTGTAGCCGTTCTTGCTCAGGCATTGGCTTTTGTAGCCCGAAATACGGCCATTCACGCCTTTACGCTTGAAGTAGCACTGCTCTGGTAGGCGATAGGCAGGGTATTGCGCGCGGAACAGACACCGCTGTCCGTAGCCCTGGATGATGCGTCCATTCTTGGCTTCAAATCGTTTGGCACAGTGGCTGGGCAACCACGCTTTTTTCTTTGGCTTCGGTTTTGTCACTGGCTTAGGCACTACTGGGGCTGGGTCAGATTTCTTTTTGTCCGCTACTGCAGCCCCAATCACGGCCAGCGCAGTTACGCCGAAAAGCAGCGCGGCGATGGCATCCTCATCCATGGCATTGGCACGGGGCGCGGTCGCGCCGGTCAGAATGATGGCGATACTCAAAACGGAGGCGATAAACGATTTGGAAGTCATGGCGAAGTCCTGCTTTTAGAATGTTGCCCGGGCTGTGCGCCGGTTTGCTCATCCTTTTTCGCCGGAACTCCAAAAATCTCACAATATCAGCACCTTGTTATGTGATATCAGGAACGCGAACCAACTTGGTTATTGAATAACAAGCCGTGTTTGCGCCAAGGTCTGCTTATGAAACAGCTCATGACATATAGCCTCTGTATTGGAGCCCTCGTCGCGGTGCTCGCAGCCCCAAGTGCTGCGCTCGCCGCCGACTGCTATGCCGATTACAAAGCCAAGAAGGACACCCCGTTGCGCCTGCATTACGGAGTGATCGACCTCAAAAACGGCTGTGATGCCGGATCCGCAAAGCAAGAAATTGCCGCCCGCATTGGGAAAGACGGATGGACCTTGTTAAACGTGCTCTCGGTTTTTGACGCCTCAGAGCTTTCCGGAAAGGAAGACAGTGCAGGACAATTCTACCTCCGTTATTGAAACCCGGCGCAGCGGTGGGCGGATCGTTGCACTTGGGATCGGGGCAATTGTCCTGATCCTGTTGGCCTGTGCGGCGCTGCTGCTGCTGACCTTGCCGGATGCCAATGCCTTTAACGCCCGTGTCGAAACGCTGTTCTTGGCCAATGATGACCTGACTGGTCAGGCGGAAATCAAACTGCTTGAGATTCTCGCGCAGTCCGGCACAGCCTTTGCTGACACCCTCGCCAGCTACCGCATGGTTATCCTGGTGCTGCTGGTGTTTGCCACCGGCATGATGATTGCCGCGCTGGTGTTTCTTGTCGGCCTGATCACAATGAACCGCCGCATGGCGCAGATTGAGCGCGCAGGTATTCAGGTGACGTCACTGATTGTCAGCCGCGAAGAGAAAACCGTGTATCTCAATGAGATGGGTTTCAAGCTAACAGACGCGGCTATGGAGACGCTGTCAGTTCTGGCGGAGGCGCGCATGGACGATGATGTTTTGTCCGGGATCGAGCTGGAAAGCGTGATTTCTGGAAAACCCTCTACCGATTGCGAAGAAGCTGCTGGCGCCACGCGCATCAAACGCCTTCGGGACTCGTTGGGCAATCAGATGGTGAGCCAGCTTCTTGTCAAAAACATCGCGCGCAAGGGTTACGTGCTCTCGATCGACAAGGATGTGATAGAAGTGCTCTAGGAGTGCGGCACACAATTGCTTGATGTGCCGGCCCTCCCCTTGTTTGCCTTTTGTTCACTCCCCACATAGGGGGGGGGACTGCGTGACAGGGGTGACGATCATGGAAGGATCAGGGCATGGAAGGTTCACGTTTTGGCACCAATGCGGGCTACGGGATTGAAATCAAGCCTATCGCCTCTACCGTGCGCGTTCTGCGCAACGGACAGGTTCTGGCCGAAAGCACCAACGCCAAGGTGATGTACGAAACACGTCTGACGCCGCAGATTTATATCCCCAGAGAAGACATTCTGGCGCCGTTGTCGGGCGAAACCGAATTGCAGACGTTCTGCCCTTTTAAAGGCACGGCGCGCTATCACGACCTGCTGCTGGACGACGAAACCATCTACAACGGTGTCTGGTGTTACGACGACGCCATGCCGGAAAGCCGCGCGATCAATGGGCATATTGGCTTCATGCCCGGCGCGCAGGTTGAGTTTGACCTGGGCGGCGTGGACCTTGATCCGGTCGCTGATGGCAACATCACCGGCCCGCTGGTGGACTGGCTGATGCGCGGCGCGGCGTTTGAGACCACCCCCGAGGACTTCATTGGTGCACTGGGCAAAAAAATGGTCGAGCACGGCATTGCCGTAACCCGCATGAGTGCGATGATCTGGTCGCTACACCCGATGATTGCCGGAAAGAACTACATCTGGAGGCGTGACGAAGAAGAGATCACCACTTTTGCGCCATCCTACGAGCTCTATGACCACCCGTCTTTCAAAAACAGTCCGTTGAGCTACGTTTCCAAGGGGCTGGGTGGTATTCGACAAAAGCTGACCTGCGATAGGTCTGAAATGCGGTTTCCAGTGATGGAAGAGCTGAAGGAAGAAGGCGCAACCGACTATGTTGCCATGCCGCTGTTCTTTAGCGATGGACAGATCAACGTGCTGACCCTGACCAGCGATCATCCTGACGGGTTCACGACAGCCAACCTCGGACTGATCTTTGAAGTTTCCACCGTGATCAGCCGCTTCTTTGAAGTCTTTACGCAAAAAGAAAATGCGCAATCGTTGCTCGAAACTTATGTGGGGCGACGCACAGGCGCGCGGGTTCTCGGTGGCGAAATCCGGCGTGGCGATGGTGATGACATCGACGCAGCAATCATGTTCTGCGACTTACGTGGCTCAACACGGTTGGAAGAAGAGCTGGGTCGCAAAGACTACATCGAACTGCTCAACATGTTCTTTGATACGGCATCTACGATTGTGCATGCCCATGAGGGCGAGGTGTTAAAATTCATCGGCGACGCTGTGCTTGCCGTATTTCCAGATACCGAAGACGGCACCGATGCAGGTGCCGAAGCCTTGCAGGCTGCGCGCGAGATTGTCGCTAAGCTGGCCGAACTGCGCGAAGAAGACCCAAACCACTGCTGCGAATGCTCGATTGGTATCTGCTACGGCCAGGTGACCTACGGCAATGTCGGCTCTCAGGAGCGGCTGGATTTCACCGTCATTGGCCGACCTGCGAACATCGCTGCGCGCCTTGGGGACTATGGCAAAACCGTGGGCCATCGTATTGTCGCCTCTGGCCGCGTCGCGCAACACGCACCCGACAGCAAGCCACTTGGGCCAGTATCTCTACATAACGTGAAAGAGCCCGTCGAAAGCTTTGCCATTTCAGCAGACATTTAACCTGTCCCGACTTGCCGCAAGCCAACGCTTGAACCCGCGCAACTGATCGCGGTAACATCCTTCAGGCTTATCGGAAAGAATAACAGTGACTCAGAAAAACCGCTCTTTGACCCTTCGTGATGTATCTGAAGCTTCGGGGGTGTCCGAGATGACGGTCAGCCGCGTCTTGCGCAACCGCGGGGATGTGTCTGCGGCCACCCGCGACAAGGTGCTGACGGCGGCTAAAGAGCTGGGATATGTGCCCAACAAGATTGCCGGTGCGCTGGCGAGCCAGCGGGTGAACTTGGTTGCAGTAATAATCCCGTCGCTGTCCAACATGGTTTTCCCTGAGGTGCTGAGCGGAATCAGCCAGATTCTGGAAGACACCGAATTGCAGCCGGTAGTCGGCGTGACCGACTACCTCCCTGAAAAGGAGGAGAAAGTTCTCTACGAAATGCTGTCCTGGCGGCCCTCTGGTGTGATCATTGCAGGGCTCGAGCACACTGAGGCATCCCGTGCGATGCTACAGGCAAGCGGCATTCCTGTCGTGGAAATCATGGATACTGACGGCGATCCTGTGGACGCCATGGTGGGCATTTCACACCGCCGCGCGGGCCGCGAAATGGCCGCTGCAATCCTGAAAGCGGGTTACAAAAAGATTGCCTTCCTCGGCACCAAAATGCCGCTCGACCACCGCGCGCGAAAACGGTTTGAAGGCTTCACTGAAGTGCTGGCGAAGTCTGGCGTTGAAGTGGTGGATCGCGAGTTTTATTCGGGTGGCTCTGCACTGGCCAAAGGTCGCGAGATGACGGAAGCCGTGCTGGACCGCAGCCCGGATGTGGATTTTATCTACTACAGCAACGACATGATTGGCGCTGGCGGCTTGCTCTACCTTTTGGAGAAGGGCATCGACGTGCCGGGGCAGATTGGTCTGGCTGGCTTCAACGGTGTCGAATTGCTGCAAGGACTGCCACGGCAATTGGCGACCATGGATGCCTGCCGCCGGGAAATTGGCATCAAGGCGGCAGAGATCATTGCCGCCCGCGTCAACGATGTGGAGAAGGACAGCCAAGTCACATTGGCCCCCACCATCAGCTTTGGTGACACGCTGCGCGACGCTTGAAGGGCTTAGCCCTTCAATTTGGCACGCGCCGCATTCAGGGCCTTGCGGAAGTTGGGTCCGCCGCGTCGCGATAGAACCGCAGAACAGTAATTTGCGATCAGCCACGGACGCCCATCCGCCAATACCGTGTTAAGCATCTCTTTCTGATAGCGGCCGACTTCGCGCCGGGCCCGCATCATGCTGTAAAACTTGGACGCGGTCATATCGCCAGCCACGCAGCTTTCGATAACCGGCTTAAGCAGCCCCAACATGATCCAGAGAGAGGCGATCCGGTGCCCCATATACCGGCAGCGGTATTTGCGGACGTTATCGCCACGGAACAGCGCAGCGTGCATCGCGTCCAACCCCATCCGAGGATCGTAGAAAATGTTCACCTCACCAGCCTCCGCAATCATGTCTGGCCCATAGGCGTAGCGCCCGCGAAAATCCCGATGCCAGGCTTTGCGATAACGGGTTTCCCAACTGGCGATCTCACGGTCCAGCGTTGCCTGCGGCGAAATACAGATGACGGTTGCGCCGGGGGCAGCGGCAGAGAAAACAGAGGCGGCATAGGCGCCCATTGACGCCCCGTAAAACACCACCTTTTCAAACTGCTCAAAGAAACCTTCGTCGCGCAGACAGTCAAAGAAATCAAAAACCGCTTCGTCGCGATACCAAGACCAACCGTGCGCCATCAGGCCCAGCATCGACCAACCGCGTGACGTGACAAAGTTGTGGCCCCACGGCATCCGCTCAGCGCTGTCTTCATAGACGTGATCTAGGTTTTCGAACGTCACAATCAGGGTTTTGCCCTGTTTGATGTAAAGCGCGGAGTGCTCCTCGCCCAACTCTTCAAAAAACCCACGCTCAGCGCCGATTTTCTTCAGATTACCTTGCCAGTCAGATTGGCTGGGCGCGTCGAGTTTGGTGTCGCCATCCGCCACGCTCAGCCCTCCTGAAAAAGGCGCGGCGCACCTTCGATCAACTGTGTGCGCCATTGCTTGATCTGTCCGGTTTCCACCAAGTAGTCCCGCGATAGCTTTTCCACCGATGCTTCGCCTTTCAGCGATTCAATCGCGACCTTGGCCTGGAACTCCGGATCGGTGACTGGGGCCTTGGCGGTTTTCTTTTTTGGCGGGATCAGCGCGGCATCCGGATCAATATCGTGCTTCCGCATGACCTTGTCCAAGAATGACCCACGCCGCGGGCGGTTGTTCTCTTTCTCCTCCAGACGTGGCTTCATCCGCCGTGCCCAGAAATGCACCCCTTTGGTTTCCTCGGTTAGCCAGTCTTTCTCGATATCAAAGGCGCTGCGGATCATCTTATTGCGGTCCTTGAAAGACACCGGATAAAACGCCGCCTCAGGCTCCGCATATTTGATTTCGCCGGATTGCTGCAGGAAATAAGTCACCGCCGCTGGGCCGGTGAATCCCCAGTTTTGCTCGGTCATGTGGACTGGGCGACCGGCATCTTTCTCCGCCTGGAGTTCCTTCTGCTGCCAAGGCTTCAACCATGGACCAATCGCGTACTCGTCTTCAAAAAACACTAACATCGCATCCAGCGCTTTTGAGGTTTTCGGCAGGCCAAGCACTGCATTGCAAACCAGCCCTTCTTTCTCCCAGCCAAACACCGATTTACGGGTGTAGTTGAAGGGGCGGTAACAATAAATATCCGCATCGACCCAAATCTTATCGGTCTTCTTCAGCATGTTGAGCCGCCATAGATCGGCATGGATCGCCGGGCTGCCAGTGCGGGCGTGGCGGTGCATCGGTTCACCAGGGAAGATCTCCGCCGCATCAGCCGCATGCACCCCTTCAGGCACGTTAGGGATCTCTTCGTAGCTATAAAGCGTGGTGTGATGGCCCGCATCAGCAAAGGACTTGAGGCAAAGCTGCTCCAACCAAGAAAGTTGCCCACCGATCCAAAGGGACGCAATTTCGGGAAGTTTGGCCATTATACCTCAACCTTTGTTCTTACTTTGGAAACAGTTTACGCGGAAACCATTGGGCTGTCTTCGGAAATTCCACGACAATTTGTGTTAGTGCGCCGTGTCTTGCTTCTCTACCGTGAAGAAAAAATCTTCAGGCAAGTCACGTTCAACAACCCAATCAGGGATGACTTCGGGACCGGCAAGGAAGACATTGGCACCAAAATGCGGATGCAAGCGGGCCAAACGCTCCTGACGGGCGCTGGTCAGGTCATCGTAGAACTTACTATAATTCGAGGTTTCCTTAAGCGCGTCGATTTTGGCGCGGTGACGATCCACAGAAAACGCATGCGCCTCTGCAATCTCGGGGTCCGACAACAACTGGTCCATCTCCATTTGCATCGCAGGGATCATGCGCTGGATCGAGGTCTCTTCCTCAGTGTTGTTGTTCATACGGAACCAATAGGCCATGCCCTGATCGCGATCCACGTGGTTCACCCGACCACGATCACGCTTCACCAAGAAGCTCTCGGCCGAGCGTACGGCGTAGTGATTGAGCTGCACCAGATCATAGCCGATTGTGTCCGTCGTAGAACGCCAAGCGTTACGATACATATCCTTGGGCAACAGTTGGCCGGAGCCATTGACCCAATTGATGTGCGACCAAAGTTGCGGATTAAGCCCTTTAGGTCGGTGCACGCCCAGCTTTTTAAACAGGCCGATGTTGCGGTAAAGCGTTTTAAACCCCCACGCCTGATGTGGCTTGCGGGTTATCTCCCGCGCACATCGCGTGAACTGCGCCATAAGCGGTTCGTCTGCAAATTCATGTACGTCCGAATTGCCAAACAACCGCCAAGTGCAGGAGATAAGGTTGGCGTCGCCCACCGCCTCAAACAGCGCCGGAAGCGTGCCATCACCGACCTTCACATTAATGAACTCATCCACATCCATGGAAATCACCCAATCCGCGTCTTGGATGATCTCTTCCTTTTCGCCGGCCTGAAGCGCGGCGTGTTGCGGTTTGAGGTTGGTGCCTTTGAACGGGTTTTCCCGGTGCTGCACAAAGCCTTTGTCCTGTAGCAGGTCCAGGAACGTATCCGTGCCGTCGTTACAGTCGTTGGTGTAGACCAGCACGTCTTTCACCCCAATGGCGCGGTGATAGGCCAACCATTCCAGAATGAATGGCCCCTCGTTTTTCATACAAGTGATGATCGCCACATCGTTGTCAGCAGAGTTCACCTTGGGCGTGGGGATATCCGGCATACGGATCGGCTTGTGGTCAAACTTCTTTTTGGACAGTTTGATCAGCTCCGCCTCTTCGATGAGCGACGTCTTTGGCACAATCTGTCCAACACTGTCAGTGGGATGGCGCAGCCCCATGCAGCGGTAGAATTTGACCCATTCATCTCCCTCAGGCTTTGCTCCCACCACGCGGATCAAGCGCCAAACTACGTCAGGTCCAGTTTTCTGTGGTGCCACCACCCAACGCCGGCGCAGTTTGGCCGCGTCAAACTGAACGCAGATGTGATCCCCATGGCGCACCGGTTCATCATTGCGCACACGCCACGGATAGCAATGCTGCCCAACAAGCGTTACCACACCAGCGGCCGACTTGACCGCCATGTCAAAGATTGTACGCCCCTTGGTGCCCTTGCCTTTGATTTGCATGACCAGGTCGGAGATATCCAGCAACGCAACCGCCTGCGCCGCGTTGAGCCAGCGGTAGCGGATCATTTCGATCAATTGCAATTCGGCCAGCGGCGAGTCCCATGGGGACGGCGGCGGAATGTCCATCCGGTCTTTGCCTGGCGCATCCGGCGCATTGTAGGGATGCGCCTCTGACGGCAAGTCCAAAGCGCCCAAAGGCGCATCCACACGCACCACCATTATGTGCTTCAAGCCCGCAATGACCGAAGCTCCAGCCTCCAGCTCTTCCAGATAGGTTACATCCTTGCCCGGCTCCGCCCGATCCAGGATCACCACGCCTTGCAAATTGTGATGTGCTGCGTGGTAGCGCAGCCAATCCAACGTGGCTTGCGCAGTTTGACCATTGCGTACCGCCAGCATCACATTGAGCGCCGCGAAAGTGTCCAACTCCTGTGGTTCTAGCGGCAAGCGACGTTCTTCGCCGTTCACCTTGACCGCAGGCGCGTCGCCTTCATAGGTCAGATTGACGATCAGGCCATTGCCTACACTGCGCGTATTGGTGATTTTTGTCTGCTCACCCGGCTTGAGATCTTTCTCCGCCAGTCCGGTTTTAAAAAAAGCCAAACCCTCCGGGCGGTCAGAGACGTCCAACTTCAAACAAGATAGAACGGTGCTGCCAGCCACCTGTGTGTGTGCCAGTTCACGATAGTGAAACGCCGCTTTACCCATTGTCTGCCCCTTTTTACCCACTGCCCGCCTGCACGTTAGTGTCAGGATTTTTTATTGTTGGCTCGTTGATACCATTGAACCAACTGCCGCTGCAAATCACGCGGCGGCACCTGGCTGCTTCCGGCACAGAGGATTTGAGACATCAGTTCCTGCACCTCCGGCTGCACGATCAAGGTTTCAAAGCGCTGGCGATGCCATTGCACGCCCGCTGAGTGTGCTTCTGCAACGCAATCAATAGCCTTCAAGTGCTGCAGCGCTTGCTCGGTTGCAGGCCGCATTTGGCAGATAGAGGTATTTACCTCGGTGTTGAAATTGCGTTCTACCCAATAGGCGAGGTCAATCTTTTTGGTTGCGCGATTGGGCAGCCCTCTATCGCGCTTCACCGCAAAAGCTGCCGCAGAGCGCACAGCATAGTGGTTCAACTCGACCAACTCCCGCGCCACGCCGAGATCATAAAGCGATAGGCGTTGCGGATTTTGGGCCAGAAACGGATGCACGGCTTGGCCCGAGCCGTCCACCATCTTGGGCAATCCAGCTTTTTCAGGGTCTTTTTGTTTGGGCCGATGCACACCAAACTGATTGAAAGGCCCCTTCGCGCGAAACAGCGTTTTAAACAGACTGGCCGCAACCGGATACTGAGCTTGCGCCGGAATGCTACGGGTGAACTGTTCGGTGACTGGAGTGTCCTCTATGTCGACGAGGTCATTGTTCCCAAACAAACGCCATGGCAACAGGATTGCATCGGTATCTGTCGGTACTTTGCCCAACAGATCACGGATTTGATGCCCGGGCATGTGGACATTGAGAAACTCATCTACATCCGTGACCATGATCCAATCCGCCGCCTTGCGCAGCGGGTGTTTCCACGCCTGCCGCAACGCCTGCCATTGAACACTTTTGTTCGGTTCCGGCTCATGCGGCACGTGCGCCACTTCACCCGCATCGTCCAACAGGGACAACAGCTGGTCGGTGCCGTCATCACAATCGTTGGAATAGATCAGAAAGTCTGTCACTCCGGCCGCGCGGTGATGCGCGATCCATTCCAACAGATAGGGCGCTTCATTTCGCACCGATGTGACGCTCAAAATGCGCAACGAACTGGCCTCAAGGTTTGTGTGAACTGTGCATACCACAGGGCGCGGGCGTGGCTAAACAGCCCTTAAGAAAAACATCTTAAGCTGAGTCTTGTCGGAAACACCTGTCAGATCACAGGCTTATGTCTTGCCCCTGTGATGGACACAGTGAAGAATAGTGACACGCCACCTCGATCTTCGCCTGCACAAGAGGACGCCATGACTTTTACCAATCGCAATGGACAGCCGATGCCCTCTCACCTTCTGCACCATGCAGGCAGGGTGAGGCGAGACGGCATGGACCGGCGAGAGTTTTTGGCGCTGGCCAGCGCGTTTGGGGCAACCTCGACCACCGCCTACGGGATGCTGGGCCTTACAACACCCGCAGCGGCGCAGGCCATGCCAAAACAGGGCGGCACCGTACGTATTCAACAGGAGGTACGTGCCCTAAAAGACCCCCGCCTGTTTGACTGGCCGCAGATCGCCAATTTTACGCGCGGCTGGCTGGAAACTCTGATCACCTATGAAAGTGATGGCACGTTTAAACCAGGACTTTTGGAAAGCTGGGAGATTTCCGACGATGCCAAAACCTATACGCTCTTTATCCGAAAAGGTGTGAATTGGAACAATGGTACCCCATTCACCTCAGACGATGTGGCCCGAAACATCCGCAGTTGGTGTGACCGCGACTTGGCGGGCAACTCTATGGCTGGACGCTTTGCCACGCTGATTGACCCGAACACCAATCATGCCCTCGAAGGTGCTATTGAAGTTGTGGATGATCACACTGTGCGCCTCAACCTGCCCAAAGCCGACATCTCCTTAATCCCCGGGATGGCGGATTATCCGGCTGCGATTGTGCCGGGCGGGTTTGATGCGGCAACGATGCTGGAAAATCCAATTGGTACGGGGCCATACTTGCCTGAGAGCTTAATACCCGGTGAAAGAGGCGTCTTGGTACGCAATGCCAATCATATTTGGTGGAACCAGGGCAATGGCGCCTGGCTGGACCGGATTGAGTTTCTTGACTTTGGCACCGACCCTGCCGCCTGGGCGCAAGCGGCACGGGAGAAGGCAATCGACATGACCTACTCCGTGGACGGCGAATACGCGGACCTGATTGGCAATCTTGAAAGCTGGACCAAACACGACGTGATTTCCATGGCGACGGTTGTGGTCCGCCCCAATCAGACCGCTGAGGTGGGCGGCATCAATCCCTATGCCGACCAACGCATGCGCCAAGCCATTATGAAAGCCGTGGACAACGCGATTTTGCTTGAATTGGGCAACGATGGACGAGGGGAGGTGGCGCAAAACCACCACATCGGCCCAGCCCATCCGGAGTACACGGACATTGGCATGCCGGAGTATGACCCCGAAGGCGCAAGAGCATTGCTTAAAAAGGTGGGTGCTGAGGATTTCGAAATGGAAATCCACACCATCGACGACGCTTGGCGAAAAAACACCACAGATGCGGTGGTGGCGCAGCTGCGCGATGCCGGTTTCAAAGCGACAACCCGCATCGTTCCGGGAAACACCTACTGGGACAACTGGGACAGCTTTCCTTTCAGCGCGACGGACTGGAACCACCGCCCGCTGGGGGTCCAAATCTGGGCCTTGGCTTATCGCAGCGGGGAAGCCTGGAATGAGTTTGGATATGCCAACTCTGATTTCGACGCTATTCTAGACGAAGCACTCGGCACATTGGACATCGACAAACGCCGCGCTTTGGTCGCACAGGGCGAAAAAGTCCTGCAGGATGATGCCGTGACCATCCAACCCTACTGGCGCGCTTTGGCAAACCACACGGTGGATGGGCTAGAAGGCGGGGCGCATCACATCTCGTTTGAGATCCGCCCCGCCGAGTTGCATTGGACCTGAGGTCTTAGTGCGACAGGCAGGCTTCGAACTGGTTCGCCAAGGTCTGGATCAGATCCACATAATTTGGCGTATCCTGCTTGGCCCCGGTTGGGTCCAGCTCTTCGGAGTGTAGATCCAGGCCTTCGCTGATCGCTTTCACGATATCGTCGTTGAACTGCGGCTCTGTGAAAACACATGTGATGTTGTTGTTGGTCAAAATGTCCTGAATGCCTTTTAGACGTGCAGCACTTGGGGAGGCGCCGTCGCCGTTCAGAAAGGCTCCGGAGGCAGCAAGGTCGAAACGGGTCTCAAAATACTGATACGCATCATGAAACACGACGAAACCCTTACCCTGCAGAGGCGCTAGCTGTTCAGAGATGGAGGTCGTCAACGCGGCCAATTCCGCGTCCAGATCCGCTGCATTGGCGCGGTAGGTGGCCGCGTTTTCCGGATCAATCTCTGACAATTTCAACGCAATTGCGCTGGCCCAGAAGCGAGCGTTTTCCGGGTCAAGCCACGCGTGGGGATCTACACCTTCGTGGCTATGGCCGTCATGGGAGCCATGTGCATCGTCGTCGCCATGCTCCTCATGCTCCTCATCATGGTCATCGTGGCCGTCTTGGTGATCCGAATGATCATCGTGGCCGTCATGGCCTTTATCGGCATGATCACTATGATCGGCGTGATCATCTTTGTGTTCGTCGTGATCATCTTTGTGTTCGGCGTGATCGTCATAGTGATCTTCATGTTTATCACCATGATCGTGATGATCTTCGCCACCCAGAGACACCTCAAAGAAAGCTTCACTCTCGCGGAACTCCAACTCACGGGTGCCGTTCAAATGAAGCAATTCCAGCGTCGCGGCGTTGCCTGCCAACGAGTCAATCGACTCTTCCAACATCGGGGTAAGCTCGGCGCCGACCCAAATCACCAGTTCCGCGTTTTGCAACGCGCGGGCCTCGGAAGGACGCATGGCATAGTCATGTGGGGAAACGGTTGCCGGCAGCAGCTGTTGAGAGGTGCCCACCCCATCCATAACCCTAGCGACAAGCGCTTGAATAGGCGCAATATCTGTCACGACCTTTGGTGCATCCGCCTGCGCGGAAAATGCTACAAGAGAGGCTACGAGGGCCGCGTTGATGATTCGCATGTAGGAAACTCCTAAACTCGATGTTTGCTCTGGCTGTAATCGAAGCGTTATATTATATCAAGTCATCCAATCAGAGCGGAGAGGCGACATGCAAACAGTGGGCTTTGAAAATCACGACCACACGGTCTGTGTGGGAGTCGGTATGAAAGCCGCAGAAGACGTATGCGCCGCACAGGGTTTACGACTGACCAAAGGCCGGAGGCGTGTGCTGGAAATCCTGCTGCAGGAACACCGAGCTATGGGGGCTTATGACATCCTTGGCATGTTGTCCGACGAAGGCTTTGCGTCCCAACCCCCGGTGGTCTATCGCGCGCTGGATTTTCTGGTTGCCAACGGTTTTGCCCACAAGATCCAGAAACTCAACGCCTATATCGCTTGCGCTCATCCAGGAGATTCTCACACGCCAGTTTTCTTGATCTGTCGCGCATGCGAAACCGTGGCTGAAACCGCCGCGCCCTTGCAGTCTACTCTCGGTGAAGCCGCTGAAAAAATTGGATTTAAAATAGAAACCACCATTGTCGAGGCTGAGGGCATGTGCCCGAGATGTCGCGAAACGGAGACCGCCGTATGAGGTTGGTGACGATTAATGGCCTGTCTATACAACACGGTACCCACCAGGCCTTGGCCAACGTGGCACTGAGCATCGACAAGGGCGAGATTGTCACCATTGTTGGCCCCAACGGCAGCGGGAAGTCGACGTTACTGCGTTGTATCATCGGGGCGTTGAAACCGGATAGCGGCACCATTCTGAAAGCCGCCGGCATGCGGATTGGCTATGTGCCGCAGAAACTCGCAATTGATGTGACCATGCCGCTCACGGCAGCGCGGTTTTTATCTTTGCCCAGGCGGCGTAGCACGGCGGATATTCAAACGGCACTACAACAGGTTGGGGCCGATGGCTTGCAGGATCGCCCGATGGCTGGCCTGTCTGGCGGGCAGTTTCAACGGGTATTGCTGGCGCGCGCTTTGATGGACAAGCCGGACCTGCTCATTCTGGATGAACCGACCACCGGCCTGGATCAGCCTGGATCTGCGGATCTTTATCGGCAAATTGAGCAGGTGCGCCAAGACACCGGTGCGGCCGTTTTGATGGTGAGCCATGAACTGCATGTGGTGATGAGCGCGTCGGACCGTGTGGTCTGTCTCAATGGCCACGTGTGCTGCCACGGCACGCCAGAGATTGTTGCCTCAGCCCCGGAATATCGCGCGCTGTTTGGCACGGGCACTCATGGCGCATTGGCGCTCTACCGCCACGAACATGACCACCACCATCACCACGATCATGACGACAGCCATGATTGCGGGCACGATCACGGATCCCATTGATATGTTTGACGACTTTCTGATCCGCGCCCTGTTTGCCGGCGTGGGCGTGGCCTTGGCAGCAGCTCCTTTGGGTTGCTTTGTCGTGTGGCGGCGCATGGCTTATTTTGGCGACGCCACAGCACATGCGGCGATCCTTGGCGTGGCACTGTCTTTGGGGTTCGGGGTGTCGATCTTTGTGGGCGCGATGGGCGTGGCTTTGGCGATGGCGTTGACCGTGTCCAACCTGTCAGAACGGGGCTATGGCGTGGACACGATTTTGGGGGTTTTGGCGCATTCAGCGCTGGCGTTTGGCCTTGTGGCCGTGTCTTTTTTGCGGGGAGTGCGGCTCGATCTGAACTCGTATCTGTTTGGCGATATTCTTGCGGTCAGCAAGGTTGATCTGCTGGTGATCTGGGTCGGCGCTGCGATTGTGATCGGGCTGATGGCCTGGCGGTGGCAGGCGCTTCTGACGTCTACCGTCAACCGTGGACTGGCCTATGCCAGCGGGATCAATCCCAAGCGAGAACAACAGCTTATGACGCTTGGCCTCGCCATTGTGGTGGCCGTCGCAATTAAGGTTGTGGGCGCGTTGTTGATTGTGGCCATGCTGATCATTCCGGCGGCGGCGGCCCGCGCGGTGGCGCGCTCGCCTGAAGCGATGGCCTTTGGCGCTGCGGGCATTGGGGCGCTGGCGGCAGTGGGCGGATTGGGCATGTCTTACCAGATGGACACGCCCGCCGGACCGTCAATTGTCTGCGCGGCTGCGGTCCTGTTTCTGGCCTTCAATCTGGTGGCGTGGATGGCGACAAAAGCCGCCCGTTAACCTGCCAAAAGCCACGTCGGTATTGCGTCGGTATCACGGCTGTTTCGCGGAGGTCCAAATTTTTGCGCGCTCCGCGCTGTTAACCTTTTGGCACATGCCGAAAAAAAACGGATCACTTAACGCTGCCTGAAATCGAGGATTTCAACGCGTTAAGCGATGCGTGACACTTCAGGTATTCGGCATGCTGCCCTAATCAGTCAATGCGGCGTGCACCAAGGCTTTGAGCTGTGGCCGGGTCGGATAAGAGCTCGACGGCGAGAGCTGCGTGAAGAACACCACCGACAGCTTTTCCACCGGATCGATCCAGAAGAACGTCGAGGCCATGCCGCCCCAACTGAAGTCGCCGACACTGCCGGGACAGCGGGCGCGGGCGGGGTCGAGCACGACCGCGCCACCCAAACCAAAGCCCATGCCGTCCATTGGCTGTTCGGCAAAGCTCATCGGCCCCATGGAGGCGATGTCGCCGGGCAGGTGATTGGAGGTCATGAAGCGCACGGTGCGCGGCGACAGCAGGCGCACATCGCCCAGCGCGCCGCCCCGGCGCAGCATTTCGGCAAACCGCAGGTAGTCGTCCATGGTCCCCACAAGACCACCACCGCCGGAGTGCATGGAGGCATTGAGGAAGGGCGAGCCGTCGGTTGTGTCCACAAGACGCAGCGTATCCGCGCCGATCTTCGCCTGATTGAGCGCCATCGCGTCGCCTTCAAGCGGCGTATACAAATCTGCAAATCGTTCCTCGGTGCCGGGGATCACCGAAAACCCTGTTTCGGACATACCCAGAGGATTGAGGATTTCGCTTTCTAAGAATTCGGCGAGACTCTGGCCAGTGATGACTTCGATCACACGGCCCAGAATATCGATGCTCACGGAATACTCCCAGCGTGTGCCGGGCTTAAACGCTAAAGGCAGCGCTGCCACCTGATCCGCCATATCGGCCAATACGCCCTGATTGGCTTTGAACATCAGGTCCTGCGCGTCCATCTGTTTCGCCAACAGGCCGGGATTAAACGGGTAGCTCAGACCGCTGGTGTGGGTCGCGAGCTGATGCAGGGTTGGGGTGGCGCAGGGTTCCAACTGATCCATGGTCGAGGCGCCGAGCACCAGCGCGTGACAGTCTTTAAAAGCCGGAATGAAATTGGACACTGGCGCATCCAGATGCACCAGGCCACGCTCCACCAACATCATCAGCGCAACCGTGGTGACCGGTTTGGTCATGGAATAAATCCGCGCCACGGTGTCCCGTTCAAACGGCGCGCCGGAGGCGATGCTGCGCAATCCGGTGGCGTGGTCAAACACCACATCACCATTGCGTGCTATCAAAGCCCCACAACCGGCATATTTACGATCGGAGACAAGTTGGTCCATCCAGCTCGACAGCTGCGCCAAACGGTTGGTGTCAAACCCCCGGTCCTGCGGTAAAGCTGTGCCGATCATGGATGCCTCCGAAACTTCTTAATCTGACGCCAACAGTGCCTTTTGGGTGGGGCCACGGGCAAGGTGGTAAGACTACGTAGGTCATTTGTCCCTTGGGATAGTTGTAGGCATGCAACCTATGCCCTTTGATCAGCCCCCTAAATCGCCCATATTGGTCCCAACACAGGCGAGGAGGACCCGGCGCGTGTTTACAAAAACCTTGAAACAGAGACTTGGGGCTGCCGTCGCAGCGGCGTCCCTTTTGGTGACGGCGCAGACTGCCACCGCTCAGGACACAGCCCAAACCACCGCCCCCCCTGCCCCGCAGACGGTCTATGTGTTTGGCAATAGTCTGGTGCATCATCTGACCGACAGCGATGAAACCACGGTGCCATATTGGTTGAGCCAAATGGCACTGGCGGCGGGTACGGAGTTGAAACTGGACGGGCAATGGGGCTTTCTGCGCGACTTTGCCAAGAGCGAGACACCCAGTTCCGGGTGGCGGTTTAAGAACGTGGCGCGTGGCTGGACGCGGGACTACCGCAACTTTGCTGATGTGGACTGGGACACCATTGTGATCACCCCGGCCAACTTCATTCAGTATCAGAACGCCGACAAAGCCTTTCATGGCGACAACCCCGACAACGCCTCGCCGCTGTCAGCCACTTTGGACGTGATCGACAATATGCAGAGTGCCGTGGGCCCGGTGCGGATTGCGATCTATGAAGGCTGGGCCGATATGGGCAGTCAGGTCAAAAAGTTCCCGCCCAGTGCGCGGCAGATGCGCAAGTATCAGCGGTTCAACAGCGGCGACTACCACGACTGGTTTGAGGACTATGTTGATGCCCTGAGCGACGCCCGGCCGGATGCGGAGATTGACCTGATCCCGGTGGCGAGCACCTTGGCGGAGCTGATCGACGATGGTGTGCTGGATGGGCTGGATGCCGAGGTGTTTTACACCGACGATGCGCCGCATGGCACGCCGACGACCTATTTCCTTGCCGCCGCAATCACTTATGTGAGCCTCTATGAGGCGGAATTGCCTTTGGAGCTTGATATTCCCGACACCATCCATGCGGATGTGCGCACCTATTGGGAAGCGGTACGCGATGAAATCCACCGACTGGTTCTAAAACCAATGAAACAAGCGGCGGCCCGGGAGGTGCCGTCCGGTGCGCCCTTTCGCACGCCGGATGGTGACGCGCCGCAGTTAGCCGGGCTTGGGCTGGCTGATCCGGCGCTGGCCATGGGGCTAAGCGGGATCAGCGATTGGTCCACGCAGCAGCCGTTTATCAATGTGATGAAAACCGCGCGTCCCTGGGTGGGGCATTTGCCGGGCCAATGGGGCGGCGTGCGTTTTGAAGAGCTGGATGCGCGCGGCTTACTGGACGCGGAAGGCTGGATCTGGGGCGTGCCGGAGGACATCGAGTCGGTGGAGGCGCTGATCCTGACCGACCTGCCGGAGGAGGCCAGCGCTCTGGCCGGGCGCTACCGAGTGACATGGCAAGGTGCCGGGGAGATTGAACTCACCGGACGGGCGCGGGTGACATCAAAAGCGCCGGGGGCAATCTGGTTTGACTTCACGCCGGGCGAGGGGCCGGTGGGGATCAAGATCCGCCAGCCGGACCCGGATATGACAGGCGATTATGTACGCGACATTCAGGTGATGGCGCAGTCATATATAACGCTCGCAGAGGCCGGTGCGGTGTTCAATCCGGCTTGGCTCAACGTGGTCGATGACCTGCGCATGGTGCGCTTTATGGATTGGATGAAGACCAACGGCTCCACGCAGTCCAGCTGGGAGGGGCGGCCTCTCACGAGTGACTTCACCTATGGCTGGCGCGGAGTGCCGGTGGAGGTGATGGTGCGGTTGGCCAATGAGATTGGCGCGGACCCGTGGTTCACCATGCCGCATCTGGCGGATGAGGATTATTTGACCAACTTTGCCAGCTATGTGCGCGATCATTTGGACGCCGAACTCAATACCCATGTCGAATACTCCAACGAGATGTGGAACTGGGGCTTTGAACAGGCGCAATGGGCCTTGAAAGAAGGCGAGGCGCGTTGGGGCAAAGGCCAAGACGTGCAGATGCAGTTTGCCGGGATGCGGGCGGCGGAGATGGCGCGCATTTGGGGCGAAGTCTACGACGAGGCCGCTGAGGGGCGGCTGACACGGGTGATTGCGACACACACCGGCTGGCCCGGATTTGAAGAGGGGCTGTTGCAAGCGCCGTTATGGCAGGCGGAGGGCAATCCCGCGCCGGTGAGCTTGTTTGAGGCCTACGGTGTGACCGGGTATTTTGGCGTGACGTTGGGGTTGGAAGATGAGGGTGCGCAAGTGTTGCGCGGCTGGCTGGCGGATGCGCGCAAAAAGGCGGAAACTGCGGGCGCGGCAGAAGGGCTGCAACGGGCGGCGCTGACGGCATATGTGGACGTGCACGCGCATGATGGCGTTGCGGCGCAGGCGGCAGAGTGGCTGCGCAAGGGTGAGTTGACTGAACTCACCGGGAAGCTGTTGCCATATCACCGCGATGTGGCCCGCAAGAATGGTCTGAAGCTGGTGATGTATGAGGGCGGCAACCACGCAGTGGGCGTGGGGATCGAAGCGAATGACGAGGCGCTGACCGCGTTCTTTATGGAATTCAGCACAAGCGCCGAGATGGGCGAAATGTATGAAGAGCTGCTAGCCGCGTGGCGCAGTTTGGGGGGGCAGAGCTTCAATGCCTTTACCGATGTGGGCAAGCCCAGCAAATGGGGCAGCTGGGGGCATCTTCGGTATTTGGGGGACAAAACACCCCGGCATGATGTGCTGATGGATTATAACCTCACAGGGCCACATTGGAGTTCGAACCGCGCGGAAAATGTCTTCTTACACGGCGGGATTTACCTTGGCGGCGACACATCCGATCGACTTGAAGGCACGGGCAAACGGGATGTGCTTTTGGGCATGGGCGGCAATGATGTACTGGTGGCGCGGGGACCGGGGGATCTGCTGCATGGCGGGCCGGGCACGGATCGAGCGATTTTGCCCGGACCACAGAGCGATTACGAGTTCAGCCGCGAGGGCGCGCAGGTGCGGGCCATTGCGACGGGACGGAACTATCTGTTGACCGAGATGGAGGCCGTGGCCTTTGAAGAGGCGCCCGCACTGGTACTGCCGCTGAGCGGGCTTTTGTGACACAGGGTTGATGTGAAAGGGGAAATCCCCCTGCCCCGACTTGCACCGATCTGATAGGTTGCGCCAAACGTGACGTCAGAGGCGAGCCATTTCCGTGCTGAGCATTCTCATTCCGGCCAACAATGAGGCCGCCCATATCGGCCCCTGTTTAGAGGCGGTTTTGGCCTCTGACGGGCCGGAAGTGGCGCAGATTGTGGTGGCGGCAAATGGCTGTAAAGATGACACGGTGCAGATTGCCGAAAGCTTCGGCACAGCAACTGAGCGCAAAGGCTGGAGCCTCACGGTTCTTGACCTGCCCGCTGTGGGCAAAATGGGCGCGTTGAACGCTACTGACGCGGCCGCCAACTTTGGCAACCGCGCCTATCTGGATGCCGATGTTCTGGTGGACCCTGCGTTGATAGGACAGATTGCCGAGGCGCTGAACACAGACGCCCCAAGATATGCCAGCGGTAAATTGCGGCTCTCACGCGCAAAGACTTGGGCCACGCGGGCCTATGCCCGCACCTACAGCAAGGTGCCCTTCATCACCCACGGTGTGCCGGGGGCCGGATTGTTTGCGGTGAACGCCACCGGTCGCGCGCGTTGGAAAGAGTTCCCCGGCATCATTTCGGACGACACCTTTGTGCGGTTAAACTTCGCGCCAGTGGAGCGCATAGGCACCGCAGCGGGTTACGATTGGCCACTGGTTGAGGGATTCGCCGCGCTGGTCAAAGTGCGGCGGCGCCAAAACGCCGGAGTGAACGAAATTAAGGCACGGTTTCCAGAGCTACTCATAAACGACGACAAATTCACGCTCAGCTTAGGCAGAAAACTAACCATGATGATGCGCGATCCTTTGGGCTTTTCGGTCTACGCGGCGGTCTCGATGGTGGTGAAACTTTCGCCGCAGAAATCCAGCTCTTGGGAGCGCGGCAGATGAGCCGCCTCAGGAACCTGACCCAGGGCAATTCGCTGGCCGCCCGCGCCATTCGCAGTGGCGGCTGGACGATCTTGGGTTATGGCGGGTCACAAGCGCTGCGGCTGGCCTCCAACCTGATCCTCACACGCCTGCTCTTTCCAGAGGCGTTTGGCCTCATGAGTCTTGTGTGGGTTTTCTTGCAAGGGCTGTCCAACTTGTCGGACATGGGCGTGACCCAGTCGATCCTGCAAAGCAAACGCGGCGAGCATCGCGCCTTCCTCGACACCGCCTGGACCATACAGGTGCTACGCGGGGTGTTCCTGCTGATTCTGACATGGGCTTTGGCCGTGCCAGCGGCGGCGTTTTATGACGCGCCAGAGCTGGCCGAAATTCTGCCAGTGGTCGGCCTGACCCTGCTGATCATGGGGCTGTTCCCCACCAAAAAGGACAGCGCCAACCGCCAGCTTGCGTTGGGGCGGATCACTTTGATTGATCTATCTGCACAGGTGATTGGATTGGTGGTCGGCGTGGCGATTGCCTGGGCCACGGGATCGGTTTGGACCTTGGTGGCCAACGCGGTGACCACAACGGTCATGCAGTTGATTTTTTACTATATTTTCCTACCGGGCGCGATCAACAAACCGCGCTGGGACAAGCCTGCCGCCGGGGAATTGATTCACTTTGGCAAGTGGATTTTCCTGTCCACAGCCGCCGGCTTCCTGCTGTCACAAGGTGACAAAATTGTGCTGGGCAAACACCTCAGCCTCGGCGCGCTTGGGGTCTATAACATCGGCTACTTCCTGGCGTCCTTCCCGCTGCTTCTGGGCGGGATGCTGATGCGGCGGATCATGATCCCGATTTACCGCGAAAAGCCCCCTAGCGAGAGCGCTGACAACCGCGCCAAATTACACAAGATGCGCATGCTTTTGAGCGGAGGTTTGATGGGGCTTCTGACGCTGTTTGCCCTGATCGGCGTCTGGCTGGTCGCCGCGCTTTATGACCCCCGTTACGCGCTGGCAGGCGGCGTGGTGGTGCTTCTGGCGGTGATGCAAATTCCGCAAGTGATTGCCCTGACCTACGATCAGGCGGCTTTGGCCGCCGGGGACAGTCGCGGGTTTTTCATGCTTGCGGCCATACGGGCCACGTTGATGATGGGCGGGTTGATACTTGGGGCCAGCCAATACGGCCTCACCGGTGCCTTGTTGGGCCAAGGCCTGGCGATGGTTCTGGCCTATCCTGCGGTGGTCTGGCTGGCGCGGGCGCATGATGCCTGGGACGCGCGGCATGACGCGGTGTTCTGTACCCTTGGCATCGGTATTGGTGGCCTCGCCTTTTGGCTACATCAGAGCGCGATTGTTAAGCTTTCTGCCCTCAATTTGCCCTGATTTCACCTTCCTACTGGACCGATGGCGTTTTATCCTTAGGTCAACGGAAAGAGTCCCCACAACAGAAATGGGACCGACTAAGGCGTAATGGAATAGCAGGTGGACGTGGTGACCAGCCCAACCGACCAACCGGTCGCAGAAACGGATATTGCCATTGTAGGTATGGCCGCTCACCTGCCCGGCGCGGGAGGGATTGATCAGTATTGGCACAACTTACGCAACGGCATCCGCTCCATCCGCAAGCTGAGCGAAGACGAGCTTCTGGCCAATGGCGAAAGCCGGGCGAAGTTGGCACATCGCAACTACGTGCCCGCCGCGGCCACGGTTGACGGCTTTGCCGATTTTGACGCCGAGTTTTTTGGCCTGTCTCCAAAAGAAGCCGCGATCATGGATCCGCAGCACCGCCAGTTTCTGGAGGTGAGCTGGGAAGCCTTGGAAAATGCGGGCCACATGCCGGAGCATTTTGGCGGGCCGATTGGCGTGTTTGGTGGCTGCGGCATGGGCAGCTATTTCTATTTCAACATCTGCTCCAACCGTGATCTGGTGGACAGTACTGGCATTTTCCTGTTGCGTCATACGGGCAACGATAAGGACTTTTTGACCACACGCTTGAGCCACATTTTGGATTTGAACGGGCCAAGCCTTGGGGTGCAGACGGCGTGTTCCACCTCGCTGGTGGCGGTGCATTATGCGGCGCAGTCGATCCTGAATGGCGAATGTGACATGGCGCTGGCCGGGGGCGTGACCCTCGAGCTGCCGCACGGGCGCGGCTATGTGTTTGAGGATGGTGAGATCCTGTCGCCAGATGGCGAATGCCATGCGTTTGACCACCGCGCGCAGGGAACTGTGTTTGGCTCCGGTGCAGGTGTGGTTGTGCTGCGGCGGTTGGAGGATGCGATTGCTGAAGGCGATCACATCTGGGCCGTCATCAAAGGGTCAGCGGTCAACAATGATGGCAGCGACAAAGCTGGGTATTTGGCACCTTCGGTGGGTGGACAGGCGGCGGCCATCGCGGACGCTATGGCAATTGCTGATGTGCCTGCGGACTCGGTGGATTACATCGAGTGCCACGGCACCGGCACCTATCTGGGCGACCCGATTGAAGTCGCAGCGCTGACGGAAGCGTTTCGCGAGACCACGGAAGAGACCGGGTTTTGTCGCATCGGCTCGGTGAAAACCAACATTGGGCATTTGGATACAGCGGCGGGTGCCGCAAGCCTGATCAAGACGTCTTTGGCGCTGCACCACAAAGAGATGCCGCCAAGCCTTGGGTTTGAAAAACCCAATCCCGCGATTGATTTTGAGAGCAGCCCGTTTGCGGTGAACGCGTCCTTGCGTGACTGGGAGAGCCACAAAGGCCCGCGTCGTGCGGGCGTTAACAGCCTTGGCGTGGGCGGCACCAATGCGCATGTGGTGGTTGAAGAGGCGCCTGCGCGGGCGGAGAGCCCAGAGAGCGACTGGCCGTTTCAACTGATCGCGGTGTCTGGCCGCTCAACCAAAGCGCTGGACGCCAATGCGGCCAATCTGGCCGCGCACCTGCGGGCCAACCCGGAGCAACCTCTGGCCGATGTGGCGCATACGTTGCTGAACGGGCGGCGGGCGTTTGAGAAACGGCGTGTGGTTGTGGCCGAAAGCCATGAACAGGCGGCAGCGTATCTGGAAAGCGGCAATCTGCGGCGGGTGTTCACGCATACGGCGGACGGCGACGCGCCGGAGGTGGTCTTCATGTTCCCCGGTGGTGGGGCGCAATATGTGGGCATGGGGTGTGACCTCTTTGAAACCGAGCCGGTGTTCGAAGAATGGATGGAGCGCGGCTTCGCGCATCTGGCGGGCAACGGCGGCGAAGAATTGCGCGCGCTTTGGCTTGCCGAAGGGGATGCGGTTGCCGAGGCCGAAGAGCGACTGAAACAACCAAGCCTGCAATTGCCGCTGATCATGATGGTGGAATACGCGCTGGCGCAGCTCTGGATGAGTTGGGGCGTGACACCGGCCGCGCTGGTCGGCCATTCCATGGGCGAAAACACCGCGGCCTGTCTCGCCGGCGTGATGTCCTTTGAAGACTGTCTGGGGCTGGTGCAGTTGCGTGGGCAGCTGTTTGACACGGTGCCGGCGGGCGGGATGTTGTCCATTCCGCTGCCGTTGGCGGAAGTAGAGCCCCACCTGAGTGACGAGATTGATATCGCGTCAGTGAATGCGCCCGCGCTGACCGTTGTGTCCGGGCCGGATGCGGCGCTGGATGATTTGTCGACCAAGCTGGCGGCGCAGGAGATTGAAACGCAGCGTGTGCCCATCAACATCGCGGCGCATTCACGTATGTTGGAGCCGATCCTTGGCCGGTTTGGCGACTATCTGCGTACAATTCAGCTTCACGCACCGCGTGTGCCGATCATTTCGAACCGCACAGGCGCCACGTTGCTGGACAGCGAAGCCACCGATCCCGACTACTGGGTGGGCCACCTGCGCAACACCGTGTTCTTTGCCGACGACATCACCACCCTCGCGCAGGAAAGCGCGCGGGTGTATCTTGAAGTGGGTCCCGGCAAGGCGCTGTCGTCGCTGGTGAAAATGCACGGTCAGGTGAAAGCCGACAAGGTGCTGTCTTCGCTGCGCCATCCCGAAGATGACATTAGCGATGATGCTTATTTCCTCACCGTATTGGGCCAATTGTGGGCCTGCGGTGTGGCTGTGGACTTTGACCAATATTGGGGAGATCTGTCGCGTCAAAAGGTGGTGCTGCCATCTTATGCTTTCCAACGCAGCCGCTACTTCATCGAACCGGGCCAGGGTCAGATTGAAGCGCAAGACGAGTTGCTGATGCGGCTCGAAGACACTGCCGATTGGAGTTATGCGCCGGCGTGGACACCTCGCCTAGCCGAATGTGAGATCGACATAGACAGCGAGTTAAGCGACGCAGAAAAGCACAGCTGGCTGATCTTCACCGACCAAGGCGGAACCGGCGCCGCGCTGGCCAAACGGTTGCGCGATGCGGGGCAGGATGTGGTCACCGTGACCACCGGCGACGCCTTTTCCGAGACCGGACCAGACAGCTACGCGCTGGCGCCGGAGCGGGGGCGCGATGGCTATGACGCGTTGATCCACAACCTGATGAGCAAGGGCCGCGTGCCTGATCGTGTTGTGCATATGTGGCTACTGACCGAAGATGAAAGCCACCGTCCGGGATCAAGTTTTTTCCATCGCAATCAGGAACACGGGCTGATGAGCCTGTTTTTCCTCGCCCAGGCGGTGAGCGACGAAAACCTGCCGACACCATTGCACATTACTGCTGTGAGTTCCGGCGCAGTGCAGGTGCGCAAAGAGGTGCTCCCCTATCCGGAAAAATCCACCGTGTTGGGCGCGGTACAAGTGATCGGGCGTGAGTTGCCCGGCACAACTTGCGCGCTGTTGGATGTGGAAGCGCCAACTACGAAAACGCGCGGCGGGTTGGTCACCAAACTGCTCGAAGACATTCTGGCCACCCCACGCGGACAGATTGCAGCTTGGCGCGGTGAAAAACGCTTTGAGCGCAGCTATCGCAAGGTGGCAATGGACGGCGCGGAGATACAGGTTTTCAAAGACGGCAGCACCTATCTGATCACCGGTGGCTTTGGCGGTATTGGGCTGACATTGGCGGAGCGCATGATCAAAGAGGCCAGCGCCAACGTTGTGCTTTTGGCCCGAGACGGATTGCCTGCACGGGAGAGCTGGGCCGACTACCTGCGCGGCCATGCACCACATGATCGCGTGGCGCAGCGCATTCGCGCGGTGGAGCGGCTGGAAAGCCTAGGTGGCAAAGTGCTGCCACTGGCGGCAGACGTGTGCAACGTTGACGAGATGGCGGAGGCTGTAGAGACGGCCCGCGAGGCTTTTGGCGACATCAACGGTGTGATCCACGCGGCGGGCGTGATCGACGACGGTCCGCTACTGGCCAAAACCTCGGCGAGCATCGACGATGTGCTGGCCCCAAAGCTGCACGGCACACAAGTGCTGGAGAAATTGTTCCCGGATGGCAGCCTCGATTGGCTGGTGCTGTTTGCGTCCTCCTCAACCGCCACTGCACCTGCGGGGCAAATCGATTATGTCGCCGCCAACGCCTATTTGAACGCCTATGCGCAGTCGCGTCTGACCGACAAAACCCGCGTTCGCGCTATCAACTGGGGTCTTTGGGCCGAGGTTGGCATGGCCGCCGAAGCGGTTGCGGCACGACAAGGTCACCTAGTCGACGCACCGACCGAGGCAATCGACAATCCCTTACTGCAAGGCGCGGGATTTGATGCGCAGGGCAACCGAATTTTCACCGCCGCCCTCTCTGCCAAAGACTGGATTTTGGACGAGCATCGCACGCTGGATGGCGATGCGGTGATGCCCGGCACCGGGTATATTGCGCTCGCGTATGAGGCCTTGAAGGAGCAGGGCGAAACCGCCCCGTTTGCGTTACATGACCTTTTGTTCCTGCGTCCGATGCGCGTGAATGACAGCGGCACGGAGATGCGATTGCGCCTGATCCGCTCGGATGAAGGCTACCGGTTTGAGGTGCAAACGGCAGTAAGCTTTGATGGCCGTCGCGGCTGGCAAACCCATGCCGAGGCGCGTCTGGCGCCAGTGCGCACCGGTGTCCCAGCCGTGTTGGACCTGAACGCGCTCAAGGCAGACTGCCCCGTGCAGCAAAACGGCTTTGGCGCTGCGTTGAGTGCGCCGCAAGAAGCGCACATGCGGTTTGGCCCGCGTTGGAAAGTACTGCGCGAAACCGCGCTAGGCGCCCAAAAGGGCCTCGCGCGGCTGAGTTTGGACGCGCAATTTGACGGCGATGAGTTGCAGCTGCACCCGGGCCTTTTGGACATTGCCACTGGCTGGGCCATGGATCTGATCCCCGGCTATGCGCAGGGCCATTTGTGGGTGCCAGTGGGCTATGACCATCTGGTTCGCCATGGGGCATTGCCAGCTGAGGTGATGAGCCACGTAACTTTGGTAGAGGGCAGCAGCGACGCAGGTTCGGCGCGGTTTGACGTGGTGCTATCTGATGCCAACGGCGCGGTGAGCATAGAGGTCAAAGGCCTGTCTTTACGGCAGGTGGAAACCGCGGCGGGCTTTGCCAAGGCGCAACCGTTGAGCAAGGCGGAAGTCACCTTTGACGAGGACGCACAGGCGCAAGCCCCGCTGTCCGCCGCCGAAGAACGGCTGGCGCACAATCTGTCCCAAGGCATTCCACCGGAGATGGGGGCCGATCTGTTTGAGGCAGCGCTGCGCGGGGACCGGTCGCAAGTGGTGATCTCTTCGCTTGATCTGGCCGCGCTGATTGCGCAGGCCGAGGCGGGCGCGGAAGAAGACAACGGGCCAAGCCAGAGCTTTGAACGGCCGGAGCTGGAAACCGATTTTGTGGCACCAGAAACCGATATTCAGCGTACTTTGGCAGGCTTTTGGCAGGATCTGTTGGGTGTGGAGCAGGTTGGCATCCGCGACAGCTTCTTTGACCTCGGCGGGCACAGCCTGATCGCGGTGCGCCTGTTTGCCATGGTCAAAAAGGCCTGGGCGATTGAATTCCCGATTTCGGTGCTGTTTGAGGCGCCCACCATTGAAACCTGCGCCGCGATGATTGCGGAGCGGGTGGGTGACACGGCGCTGGGGGGTGAGGCGACTGGGGACACTCCTGCGGAAGCAGAGGTGCGCCCACAAAGCCGGTTCACCCATCTGGTGCCGATGCATCAGGGCGAAGGCGGGCATCGTACGCCATTCTTCCTTGTGGCGGGCATGTTTGGCAACGTGTTGAACCTGCGCCATCTGGCGCATTTGATTGGCGCGGATCGGCCATTCTATGGCCTACAGGCACGCGGCCTGTTTGGCGATGCCGCGCCGCATGATGATCTGGTGGAGACCGCTACGGATTACATCGCGGAGATGAAACAGGTGCAGCCGGAAGGCCCTTACCTGTTGGGCGGTTTCTCTGGTGGCGGTATCACCGCGTATGAGATTGCGCGGCAGTTGGAAGCGCTAGGCGACGAGGTAGCGCTGGTGGCGATGCTCGACACGCCCCTGCCAGTGCGCCGTCCGCTGTCCCGTCAGGACCGGATACGCATCCAGATGCAGGAGTTGAAATCCAAAGGCGTGGCCTATCCGCTGATCTGGGCCAAAAACCGGATTGCCTGGGAGATCGAGAAGCGCCGCCCAACGGAGGAAACCGAAGGTGAGGCGCAGGGGCAGCAGTTCCACGATGCCGAGATCGAGGCGGCTTTCCTGCGGGCTGTGGCGCAGTATCCGATGCATGCGTGGGCCGGCAATCTGGTGCTGTTCCGTCCGCCGCTGGTGGGCAAATGGGACATGGGCGACGGGCGTCTGGTGGACGCGGATCGGGCCTATGTGTTCCACGACAACGACTGGCAACAATGGGTGCCGGATGTGCAGGTGTTTGAGGTGCCGGGCGATCACGACAGCATGGTACTGGAACCCAATGTGCGGGTGCTGGCAACCCGCATGAAAAAGGTGATCGCGGCGGCAGAAAAAGACCTGCCCAAACGCGCGGCGCGGAGGGCAGCGGAATGAGTGGTCCTTCCCTTTTGATCGTGATCCTGAATTGGCGCACGCCGGAGATGACCCTTAAAGCGGCCGAGGCGACGGCGCGGGAAATGGCCGGGATCGACGGGCAGATCGTGATAGTCGACAACGACAGCGGCGATGGCTCGTTTGAGGTCATGACGGCGGGCATTGATAAGGCGGACTGGGCGAAAGGCCGCGTGGAAGTGGTGCAGTCTGGTCATAATGGTGGCTTTGGCGCGGGCAACAACTTTGGCATCCGCCATGGGCTGGCGCAGCGTGATTTTGATTTTGTCTACATCCTGAACTCCGACGCCTTTCCGGATGCAGGCAGCATCACCGCGTTGCTGGAGCATATGGACCAAATGCCAACCTGCGGCTTTGCGGGCAGCTACATTCATGGCGAAGACGGCGAACCGCATTTGACCGCTTTTCGCTTCCACTCCGTTGGCGGCGAGCTGGAAGGCGCCGCGCGGGTGGGCGTGATCAGCCGCGCATTGCACACACACATCGTGCCCTTGCCCATCCCCGCGGAAACCACGCGGGTGGATTGGCTGGCAGGGGCGTCTATGCTGATGCGGCGTGAGGTGCTGGAGCAGATTGGCCTCTTTGACGAGACCTTCTTTCTCTACTTTGAGGAAACCGACCTCTGCCTGCGTGCTCAACGCGCGGGGTGGCACACGGATTATGTGCGCTCAAGCTCTGTGACCCACATCGGATCGGTCTCAACCGGCATGAAGACCTGGCAGCGTATGCCACAATACTGGTTTGACAGCCGCCTGCATTACTTCCGCAAAAACCACGGCGGGGCCTATGCCTTTGCCGCCACTTTGGCACATGTCACTGGGGCCTGCCTGTGGAAACTGCGCCGTGTGATTAGCGGCAAACCCAAGCGGGACCCGGAACATTTCCTGCGTGATCTGATCACCCACTACATCACATCTCTCTTCACTCGGACGCCGCGCGAACCGTCCAAAATCCCCACATTGTCTGTTCGCAAGGAGGCCTCCTCATGAGCCTTGATAGTTTCACCAACGCCGCGCCGATGTCTGCCGTGATGATTGGCAACGAAAGTCTGCTGATCCAATGCGCCTCGCTTTGGCTCGACACCGGAAACACGCTGATCGCTGTGGTGACGCGCGCGCCGGAAATCCGCGACTGGGCCACCGAAGCTGGCTTGCGGGTGATTGCGTCGGACAGTGATCTTGCCGCTGAACTGCTGGGGGAGCGGTTTGACTGGCTGTTGAGTGTCGCCAATCTGGACATGTTGTCAGACACCGTGCTGAAGCTGCCCGCCAAAGGTGCGGTGAACTTCCACGACGGGCCATTGCCACGCTATGCGGGTTTGAATGCACCGGTCTGGGCACGCATGGCGCAGGAGCCGCGCCACGGCATCACTTGGCACAAGATGGAAGTGGGCGCGGACACCGGCGAGATTGTTGCCCAGCGCATGTTTGACATTGGGCAGGCCGACACCGCCCTGACGCTGAACACCAAGTGTTATGCTGCCGCCATCGAGAGCTTCCCGGACGTGATGCGTGCCTTGGGCGAAGACCTCGCCAACACCCGCGCGCAGGACATGAGCCAACGCAGCTACTTTGGTCGCGCCAAACGTCCAGAGGCCGCCGGGCGGATTGATTTCCGCCGCGATGCGCAAGACGTGGTGGCGCTGGTGCGCGCGCTGGACCATGGCGATTACTTCAACCCACTGTTTGCCCCCAAAATGGTTGCCGCTGGACGGGTGCTGCTGGTGACATCTGCCGAAGTCGCCGAAAGCGCGGGTCGGGGTGAGCCCGGCGCGGTGCTATCCGTGGATGAGACCAGTGTGACCGTGGCCTGTGGCCGGGGCGCGATTGTGCTGAGCGGATTGACAGATGGGGCCGGTCAGGAAGAGACCGCCAGCCATGTGATCCGCGCAGGTGAGCGCCTGCCGCTGTTGGACAAATCCGCCAGCGACGCGCTGACCGCCACCATGACCCCGATTGCCAAAGCTGAGCCGTTCTGGCGTGCGCGCTTGGCTGAATTTGTGCCCGCCACCTTGCCGCTTATCCGCGGCGCGGGCGATCTGGCGGATATGCGCCAGCTGCCGCTTTCTATTTCTGAGACTCCCTCCAAGAGTATCCTGACCGCTGTCGCCATTTGGGCGCTGCGGTCAGGCCTTCCGGAGGTCTGTGATGTGGCCTATCGCGGTGCGGAACATCCGCAAGCGGCAGGCCTGATTTCCCCATGGGTGCCTCTGCGTGTGGGGGCCGAACTGCTGCATGACACGGTGGCCGAGGCCAACACAGCCATGGCGGAGCGCGTGGCGCAGGCCGATGCCAAAGGCAGCTTTGCCAGCGATTTGATTGCCCGCGATCCTGCACTCTCAGCACCAACGATGCCGGACTTGGCGGTGACAACCGGCGGCTTGGCAGGCCCCATCGAAGGCGCGTCGATGACCGTGGCGATTGGCGCAACCGGTGCGGTGCTGCACTTTGATGCGGCGCGGATATCCCCTGAACACGCCGCGCGTTTGGTAGCGCGCTTGGTATTGATCTGCACACAGATTGGCACAGCGGCCAACGTGGCCGATCTGGACGTGCTGCCCGAGGCGGAGCGCACTGAGGTGTTGACCACATGGAATGCCACTGAGGCGCCGTTTGATCCCGATTTCACCATGGCGGCACAGTTTGAGGCGCAGGTGGCCAAGACGCCGGACGCCCCGGCGCTGGTGTTTGAGCATGAGGTGCTGAGTTATGCCGACCTGAACGCCCGCGCCAACCGTGCAGCACATGTGTTGCGCGACATGGGGGTGACCCGTGGCGCGTTGGTGGGACTTTGCTTGCGCCGGTCGCCGGATTTGGTGGTCGCCGCTTTGGCAATCCTGAAAGCGGGCGGGGCCTATGTGCCGATGGACCCGGCCTACCCTGCCGATCGTCTGGCCCATTACATCAGTGACAGCGGCGCAAGTGTGATTGTGACACAGGCCGTGCTGACCCGCGACTTGCCCGTGCACAACGCGCAGGTGCTTGAGATGGATACGGACGCGCGGCTTTCTGCAGCGTCAGCGTACACTCCGGAGGCCATCGTCACCGGCGATGATCTCGCCTATCTGATCTACACCTCTGGCTCGACCGGCACCCCCAAAGGCGTGATGGTCGAGCACGGCAATGTCGCGAATTTCTTTGCCGGGATGGACGCGCGCATCCAATATGAGGCGGGCGACAGCTGGATGGCGGTCACATCACTGTCTTTTGACATTTCGGTGCTGGAACTGTTTTGGACCCTGTCGCGCGGTTTCAAGCTGGTGCTGTCGGGGGATGAAACCACCACGCAGATTTCGGGTGGCCGTTTGCCAGCCACCGCGGGTGGCATGGATTTCTCGATCTACTACTGGGGCAATGACGATGGTCAGGGCTCCAAGAAATACGAACTTTTGCTGGAAGGGGCAAAGTTTGCCGACGCCCACGGCTTCTGCGCGGTCTGGACGCCAGAGCGGCACTTCCACGCCTTTGGTGGCCCCTACCCCAACCCCTCGGTGACCGGTGCAGCGGTCGCGGCAGTGACCAAACAAATTGGCGTGCGGGCGGGATCCTGTGTCTCGCCATTGCACCACACGGCGCGCATCGCCGAAGAATGGGCGGTGATCGACAACCTCACCAATGGGCGGGCTGGCCTCGCGATTGCCAGTGGCTGGCAGCCGGATGATTTTGTGCTGCGGCCTGAAAACACGCCGCCGCGCAACCGCGATGTGATGTTTGAGCAAATGGACGACCTGCGAAAACTTTGGCGCGGCGAAGAGGTGGCATTCCCTAAAAATGACGGCGCGATGCATCCGGTGATGACACAGCCGCGCCCGGTGTCCAAAGAGCTGCCACTGTGGGTGACCACAGCGGGCAACCCGGAGACATGGAAAGATGCGGGGCGCAATGGTTGTAACGTGCTGACGCACCTGTTGGGGCAGAGCGTGGAAGAAGTTGGCGCGAAAATTGCGCTCTACCACGACGCGTTGCGCGAAGCCGGACACAACCCGGATGACTTTACCGTCACTTTGATGCTGCACAGCTTTTTGGCAGAAGATCGCGACACCGCCCGCGAGATTGCACGCGAGCCGATGAAAGATTACCTGCGCGCGGCGGCTGGCTTGATCAAAAGCTACGCGTGGGCGTTCCCGGCGTTCAAAAAACCCGAAGGCGTGAACAACGCGTTTGAGCTGGACCTTGGTATTCTGAGCGACGACGAGTTGGAAGAAATCCTTGATTTCGCCTTCCTGCGCTATTTTGAGGACAGCGGGCTGTTTGGCACGGTGGAAGATGCTTTGGATCGGGTCGAGCAGGTCAAGCGCATTGGCGTGACCGAGATTGCTTGTCTGATCGATTATGGCATCGACAGTGCGACAGTGTTGGAAGGGCTAAAACCGCTGGCCGAGGTGCTGAAACGCGCCAATGAAGGCGGCGAGCTGGACCCTGAGGACGTGTCGATTGCGGCACAAATGATCCGTCATAAGGTGAGCCACCTGCAATGCACCCCATCGATGGCGCGGCTATTGACCGACAACGAAGAGGCGCGGTTTGCGCTCTCTGGTGTGAAGCAGATGATGGTGGGCGGCGAGGCGCTGTCTGGCAGTCTGGTGACCGATCTGAACGCAGCCAGCGGTGCCAAAGTGCAAAACATGTATGGCCCAACCGAAACTACCATCTGGTCAACCTCGGCGATGGCGGATGCCAGCGAAGGCGTCGCCAACATCGGTGATCCCATTGCCAACACGCAGGTCTATGTGGTGGACGCCTCGGGCGCGCCTGTGCCTGTGGGCGTGGCTGGCGAGCTGTTGATCGGCGGCGTCGGGGTGACCCGTGGCTATTGGCGGCGGGACGCGCTGACAGCGGAGCGGTTCATTGCCAATCCGTTTGGGGATGGGCGTCTCTATCGCACCGGCGACCTTGTGCGCTGGCGCGCGGATGGCAAGCTCGACTTCCTCGGAAGGGTGGATCATCAGGTGAAGCTGCGCGGCTATCGGATTGAGCTGGGTGAGATTGAAACCCGGCTGGAAGAGGTGCCCGGCGTGGCGCAGGCCGTGGTTATGGCACGCGAAGACACCGAAGGCGACGTGCGGCTGGTGGCCTATCTGCGTGGTGACGTGCCCGGGGAGGCAGACATTCGGGCACAGTTGCGCGAGCACCTGCCAAGCTTCATGCGGCCACAGCACTATGTGACGCTGAGGGACTTCCCGCTGACGCCCAACAAGAAGGTCGATCGCAAGGCGCTGCGGCGTCCTGAGGAAACCCGCAAGATCACCACGCCAAAGGTCGAAGCTGCGGCCCCGTCTGCGCCTGTGGCAGCGGGAGGCGACATTGCCAAACTGGTGGCAGATGTCTGGGCCGAGGTAATGGGTGTGCGCGAAGTGGTGGCCACCGACAACTTCTTTGATCTGGGCGGCCACAGCTTGCTGGCGGTGCAGGCCCACCGTGAAATCCGGGCACGGTCAGGTGCAGCGAAGTTGTCGATCACGGATGTGTTCCGCTTCCCAACGCTAAATGCGCTGGCGGGCCGTGTACAAGAGCTGACCGGCACGCCCAAACCGACGGATGCGCCGGAAGCCAAAGCCGCCGAAGAGGTCAGCGAACAAGCACAAAGCCGCGCGGAAACTATGAGCAAACGCCGCGCCATGCGGGCGCGGCGGGGGGCGCGGACATGACCCTGTCGCCCAATCAGCATCTTGTGGCCTTAAAATCTCTGGCGGAGCGCATTGCCCCGCCACAGGTCGCCGTGGCCGTGACCGACCCCGCGCGTGGGGTGGCTGTGGTTTGGCCGCAGGAAGCACCTGCCATTGCTCGCGCCGTGCCCAAACGGCGGCGCGAGTTTGCCGCCGGACGTCAAGCCGCGAGGCTGGCGATGCAGACATTGGGTGTATCGGAACAAGCCGTGCCGACACGCCCCGACCGTGCGCCGCAGTGGCCCAAAGGTTTGACCGGATCGATCACCCATGACGCCACCAGTTGCGTGGCGATTTTGGGGGCAGGCCGCCATTTCCATGCGCTGGGCGTGGATGTGGAACCCGATGCGCCGCTCCACGAAGACCTGATCGCCGAGATCTGCCTGCCACAGGAACACGCCTGGTTGATGGAAGTGCCAGCCCCTCGCCGCGCCCTGATGGCGCGGCGGCTATTTTGCGCCAAAGAGGCGGTGTACAAAGCGCAATATCCCCTCACACAGACGTTGTTTGGCTTTGACGCCATTCAGGTTACACTGAACGTGCGCAGCACCGGCTTCACCGCGCGGTTTATGCAATCTGTGGGGGATGTGCCCGAAGGAACGGTGCTGTCTGGACAATGCGGCACCGGTGGCGGTCACGTACTCGCCATGGTCACGCTGGGCGCACAAGCGGGCATGGAAAACGCAAATTTTCCGGTTTGCGCCACGGGATAACCACATTCGATTGTCATAAATTGTCTGCAAGAGCACGAATCCGAGTCGTGCCAAGACGATATTGAGGACCGGCATGGACAAGTTCCAATCATTTGGCGAGGTGCTGAGCATGCTGCGCAGGAGGTTTTTCCTGTGGGCAAGCATCATTGTCATTGGCGGGTTGATCTCGCTCGCCTATGTGCTGGGGCTGCCACGCGAATATGAGACCTACGCCACCATTCAAATCGAGCAGCCCTCGATCAAAACCGGCGCAACCACGCCTGGGGCGCTGAACGCCGATATCCTGCAAAAACTGCAAATTGTGGAACAGCGCGTGATGGCGCGGGACAACCTGCTGACCATCATCGACAAGTTTGGCCTCTACGCGGATGCACCGCTCAGCGAATTGCAGAAGGTGGACCTACTCCGCAATGCAGCAGGCGTTGTGCATATCACCAATCCGGATTTTCGCTGGCGTCAGGACATCAGCCCGTCTGCGCTTTTGGTCTCTGTGCGCATGACCGATCCGGTTCTTGCGGCCAATGTTGCCAACGAGTTGGTGAACAATGTGCTGGAGCAAGAAGAAAAGCGCCGTACCGAGCAAGTCAGCGAAACGCTGTCATTCTTTGACAGTGAGGAACGCCGCATTGGCGCCGCGATCACCAATCTGGAACAACAGATTGCCGATTATAAACAGGAAAACGCTGTGCTGCTGCCCGGCGGGGTAGAGGCCCTGCGCACCCGGCTCACGGACTTGCAGCAGATCGAATTGGAAGTGCAGCGCCAGCTTTTGGAGAATGTTGGCATTTCCAGTGGGGGCAATTCCGTGCGTGCCCAGCGCCTGCGTCGCCTGCAAGAAGAGGGCGAACTGTATCAGATTGAAATCGCCGAGATCGAGGCCGCGCTCAAAGACACGCCGCGCATTGAGCAGCAATACAATCGCCTCGAGCGGCAACTGACCAAATTGGAAGAACAGTATCAAGCGATCACCGCCGGCAAGGCTGAGGCGGAGATGCAGCAGATGCTGGAGGCCAGCCAGAAAACCGACAGTTTCACCGTTCTGGAAAAGGCGCTGCCGCCGGACTGGCCGATTACGCCATCGCGTAAACGCATTCTGGCTATGGGCGGTGTACTGTCTGTCATGCTCGCTTTGAGCCTGGTGTTTGTGCTGGAAATGCGCAGCCCAGTGATCTGGACACGTGGTCAGATGGAACGCCAGCTGCGCCTGCGTGCAGTGGCAGCCATTCCGGTTCTTGAGACCCCGCGTCAACGCCGGATACGCAAGCTGCGGCGCGGCGCCAAAGTGGTCGGACTGCTAGCGGTGTCTGGCGGATTGGCGGCAATGATTCTGAAATTGGGCAAATAGCGGCCGCAATCGCGCCACAATTCGACCCGGTTGCGCGGGCTTTTTTGCGAATCGCTGCCAACTTTTGGTTGAGTGACGTTTAGTCAGTTTTTCACCCTACGAAACAATCAAAAAGCAGTTTACACCACCGTTTCCAAACGCGAACCACAATTTGGCAAGCTTGTCACAAATTTTAACCAAGACCTCAAAAAGTATCGAAAGTATAATGCGTCATATCCTTTATTTTCAATTTGTTACGGTAAACTATCCGAAAGTTAAGGTGGATTTCTGTAAATTTGTGACTAATGTAAGTCCTGGGTGGGCGCTTCTTATGAAGGAGCATCAAAAAAAGCGACGTCGCAAGGACCTATGTGATCAGCCCCTGCTGCCGGGGTGCTTAATCTAACAAGGTACGTGAGACACACGTTCGGACCTTATCGGATCCGGCGAAGAAACGTTGCGGTTCAATTTGATGCCCTTCTGGTTGGGTTACGGGGATGACACTGATGGCGCTTTTTTTGCGTGAAGATTTTGAACAGGGCTTTGAGGTCACGCCGGTGCGCTCCAGCGCATATCGCAGCGTGTTCAAACGCGCGTTCGATATCGTGTTTGTCCTGATCATCGCTGCACCGGTGACGCTGGTTGTGCTGCTGCTGGCCTTGTTCGTCTCTCTAGATGGCGCCTCGCCGTTCTACCGTCAGGAGCGTGTGGGCAAAAACGGCACGCGTTTCTCTATGCTGAAGCTGCGCTCTATGGTGCCCAATGCGGACCGCAAGCTGGAGGCATATCTGCGTGCCAACCCGGCGGCGCGTCTGGAATGGAACGAGAAACAGAAGCTGGCCCATGATCCGCGCATCACACCGATTGGCCGCATCATCCGCAAAACCTCGCTGGACGAGCTGCCACAGTTCTTGAACGTTCTAATCGGCGACATGTCCGTTGTTGGCCCGCGCCCGATGATGCCGGAACAGACCGCGCTGTACCCAGGCACCGCCTATTACCGCATGCGCCCGGGTATCACCGGTTTCTGGCAAATTTCTGAGCGTAATGAGTGCTCCTTTGCCGAACGCGCAGCTCACGACAGCCATTATGACCGGGCGCTAAGTCTGCGTACTGACGTTGCCGTCGTGTGGCGCACGGTGGCCGTGGTGATGGCCGGCACCGGCGTGTGAGCGCCACACCCTGACAGTTTGAGACTCGCGCGCTATAGTCATGGCGCGCGTTTTGCGTTTGTGTGGCCCAGACCACGCTGCTCACAAAGGAAGACCTCACGCCAATGCCCAACATGCTCGCCACGTTGATGCTTATGCTTTGGCCCGTGGTTATTTGGCGGCTGTTTGTCAGCCTGTCGCCGGGACGAGCATTGATCTGGTCCTTGCTGGGCGCCTATCTCCTGCTGCCCCCACCGCCTGCGGAATTTGATTTCCCGCTGATGCCAGCGCTGGACAAAGGCAGTCTGCCCAATCTGGCGATCCTGATCGTGGTGTTCTTTGTCCTTCCGCAACGGCCCAAGTTGCTGCCCGAGAGCCGATTGGCCCGGTTGCTCTTAGGGATCATGATTTTCAGCCCTGTGATCACGGTCTTTACCAATGGCGAGCCTCTGGTCTTTACCGATACCTATGTGCGTGGGCTTTATTTTCAGGATGCGATCGCGCAGCCAATCAACCAGTTCATTGGCATCATTGGCTTCCTGATGGCGCGCGCCCTGCTGCGCACCCGCGAAGATCAGCGTGACCTGTTGCTGGCGCTGATGATTGCCGGGCTGGCGTATTCCCTGCCAATCTTGATCGAAGTCCGGCTCAGTCCGCAACTTAACAATTGGGTCTATGGCTACTACCAGCACCTGTTCAGCCAGACCATTCGCGGCAATGGCTATCGTCCGATGGTGTTTCTGTACCATGGCATCTGGCTCGCCTATTTTGTGCTCACGGCTCTGCTCGCCGCCCTGACACTGTGGAAAGCCGACACCGGTCGAACACGCGCGAAGTATCTGATTGCCGTGTTTTACCTGGTCGCTGTACTGGTGCTCTGCAAAACTCTGGCGACGCTTGTATATGCCGGTGCGGCGGGGGTTTTGGTCATCTTCCTCAACGCGCGCACGCAAGTGAAAGTGGCTGCGATCTTGGCGCTGATGATGCTGGCTTATCCGGTGCTCAAAACCTCAGGACTGGTGCCCAGCGACGCGATGATTGCTCAGGCAGAAAAAGTAAGTGCGGAGCGCGCCCACTCCCTGAGCTTCCGGATTGAGAACGAAGACGTGCTGCTGGACCGCGCGTTGCAAAAGCCGCTGTTTGGTTGGGGTATCTGGGGCCGAAACCACATTCACAACCCGACTTCCGGCCTGATCACCTCGGTCACAGATGGCTATTGGATTATTGTAATCGGTGTCTGGGGTTGGGTTGGCTATATCGCGCAATTCGGCCTAATGGCGTTGCCAATCTTCCTTGTGCATCGTGAGTTGGGACGGATCAAAGTGGCTGAGCGCGACAGTTTTAAACAAGACGCCTCTTTTGCTTTGCTGGATGAACACCACCTGCAGAAACGTGATGATCGCGGAATCTCCCCTTATCTGGGGCCGCTGGCTTTAATGCTGGGATTCAACATGATCGACATGTTGCCAAACGCAACACTCACGCCCACTACCTGGCTGATTGCCGGTACGCTTTTTGGTCATGCTGAACGACTGGCTCATTTGCGCAAAGGTACGGAATCAGTGTTGCGGCGCAGCCCGATGAGCCGCCGAGAGGATGGGGAAGACGAGGTGACTGCTGAGGTGGCGATGGACCAACCAGCGCCAGCCAAGCGTCGCACCATCCTGTGACCTAGCAGCCGTACCCCGGCTTCATCTTCAACACCTTCGCAGGTACACCACCAACCACAGCCCCAGCGGGCACGTCCCCTGTGACCACAGCATTGGCGCCCACTTCAGCATCCGCGCCAATGGTCAACGGGCCAATCACCTTGGCCCCCGCGCCGATGTCGACATGGCCCGCCAACACCACCGCGCCTGACAAGGTCACCTGATGCATCAACTGACAGTTCGGGCCAATCGTGGCGTTGGGGTGCACAACGATGCCGGTAGGGTGCGGCAGACGCAGACCTCCGGCAATCTGCATATTCAGGTGGAGTTCGGACTGGGTGATCACCGACCAAAACCGGTGCGACAGCACCCAACGTTTGGAGGCCAACACACCAAGCACCCCGCCCCGCGCCTTGGCCGCCTGATAGCGGCGCAGCGCGCGCAACAGCTTGGGACCGGGATCCCAGAACCCA
>JAAENN010000126.1 GCA_024224295.1 Shimia sp.
CAACGCCAACCCCCGCTCTTTAAGTCACGGAAACTTTGCTCCTGCCAATTGCGGCGCGCGTATTCATGGCCGGTCAAGCGGTCGTCGTTGGTCACCAAGGCCCAGGGTTCAGCATACCCCACCGACCACAGGGCGCGCGCTTGAGCCGGAACCCGTCCCCGCTTTTTGAATACCTCGCCGCTGGCCGCCCAAATCTCGCCCGGTTGCACCTGCTGGGCAATGGTGAGGGCCCCGCTGGCCGTCACCACCTTGGTTTGGCACGTCACCCGAAACAAGTAGTGCCAGCCGAGCGCCGCCACCGCCCGACACAAGGCGGGCGAGGTGCCAATCCCCCGATCCGCCAGCACCAACACCTCCAACTCAGCCGGTATGCCGGCTTGCACCCGACGCAGCAAGCCCTCGATCATCTTGACCTGTCCCTCGGCGGGGTAATCGGCGGCCGAGTTGGCCCTGTAGGTGCGCCAGGCCAGCGGCAGACAGCGCCCTTCCCAGGCGACCCCCACCAGCATCACCCCAATCCGGTCATGCAGTTTGGTCTCATCCACCAACAACGTCACCTGCCGGCTGCCCAAAGCTTCCACCACCCAACCACTCCACGCCTCAAAGAAGGCTTCCAGCGGAAAACGGTCATTATCCAGAAAGCGCCGCCACCGCCGCGCGGCACTTTCGACCCTTTCCCCACAACTCACTTGCCGCGCCACTTCCCCTTGCTGACACCCTTCCGCTTGTATGATCCCATAACTCAACAACGCCACATTCGCTTGCTGCCAGCTATTTAAGCACGACAACCGACCTGCCAAAAGCGCTTCCCACTGGTATAGTAACTGGTAGTTCATCGTTCTCCCTCTGGTCTGATGATGTGATCAACCAGTTTGAACGATGAACTCCCCCTATTTCAACCCCTTTTCCAACATGTCCTCTCCTCAGCCATGGTTGGGGGAAGGGCCGGGGATGGGGGTGTAGTCCATGAATTGCGTAACTCATATCTGTATTGAGTAGGAAGATAATGTCACATCCGGTACATGTGGTCAACTATGTGAATTTCGACACAAGTGTTGGCCCCGTGTACGGTCTCTCCAAGCTGTTCTTACGTTCTTCTTCCCTTATCCACCCCGCCGCGCCTCAATCGCCGCCTCATACAAC
>JAAENN010000127.1 GCA_024224295.1 Shimia sp.
GATTATCCCGACCGTCATCAATGGTGGGAGGACATGGAAACATTAGCATCCGGCCTAACATCAGGGACGGTGGGTCATTGGTCTAAAAACATCACGCGCCGGGAATTGCGCGAATTCATGGAACGTCAAGGGGACTGGGCGCTCGAAACTGAGGGCGCGCTTTGTCAGGCCAGCGGCGGGGAGTGTTTCACATGACCGCCCTATCTTGCCAGTTGCCCCCTGATAGGCTATGAAGTGAAAGCGGCGGCGAGGTCTCCCAACCTCAGCCGCCGAGACGCAGACGCGACCTGCGCATGCCGGAAATATACAACCTGGCAGGCGCTTTAACAAGAGGCAAGCGCCGATATGACACCCCCAACCCTGACCCTAGAACAGACCCGCGAGATGACCCGGCACGGGAGCAGCTTCCGGGCGATGTGCAAGCAGCTTCCCGACTGGGACGACACGCCATTCACCCCGTCAGAGATGGCCGCGCGCGGGGTGCCGCACCGGACGATAGTCCGGGCGTTCTTGCGCCCTGATGTGCTGGGCGATGCCTTTGGGGAGACGGTCTGTCGCGTTGCGGAAACGGTGCTGCCGGTTTTCGAGGATGCCAGCCCCGCCGACAATCGTCCGTGTGCTGCCATCGAGGCGGCGCGGGTTTGCTTCGTCAACCCTTCGGCGGATAACGTGGCTCTGGCGGCAGAGGCGGAGACGGAGGCGAGAGAAGCGGTAAGGGACGCGGTGATGGGGGCGTCGTGGTTGATGGGTGGCGCGGCTTCGGCGAGGGCGGTGCGTGCTGCGGCGTGGTCGGCTGCGACGGCGGCACGGGTGGCGTGGTCGGCGGCGTGGGCTGATGCGGCGTGGGCGGCGACGTGGGCGGTTCGGGCAGGGTGCCCCCCGGCGACGGTTCTCCGCATCATCGAGGGGGCCAGCCAATGACCGTTACGCTTACCCTAGAACAGACCCGCGAGATGAACCCGCCCGCCCGCGTCATTCGGGACATGCGCGACAACCTCCCAGACGGGGGCACCACGGCATACACGCCAAGCCAGATGGCGGCGATGGGGGTGCCTCACTATGCGATAGTCTGGGCATTCTTGCACCCTTCGGCGCTGGGCTCCAGCTTCGGCGCGGTGGTATGCCAGATTGCCGAATCGGTGCTGCCTGTTTTCGAATTGGCCCGCCCCGGCGACACCCGCCCGATGGACGCGATTGCAGCGGCGCGACGCTGCTTTGCCAACCCAACGCGCGCAAATAGGGCGGCGGCGTTGGAAGCGGCGAAGGAGTCGTTCGCAATTGCGTATGCGGCGGAACAATTTGCGGCATATGCGGCGGCGCATGCAGCGCGTGCTGCGGCGGATGCGTCGTATGCAGCGCGTGCTGCGGCAGTGTACACGGCGGAGTGGGCAGTTGCGGCAGGCTGCCCCCCGGCTACGGTTCTCAGCCTCATCGAGGAGGCGGGACAAACAGCCCCCAAGAGGCCGGTATGAGCCTGCCATACTTCCCCCTGTTCCCGACAGATTTCGAGGCCAAGACTTCGCACCTGACGCTTGAGGAAGACGGGGCATACAACCGGCTACTGCGCCTGATGTGGATGACGCCTGGTTGTAGCCTCCCTGACGATGACGCGTGGATCATGCGCCGCATGAGATGCGACCAAGACACGTTTGACCGGGTTGTCTCGGGCATCATTGATGAGTTTTGCAAAAGGGAAAAGGGCCGGGTTAGCAATGCTAGGCTGTCGCGCGTTTTTGACGAAAGCAACGCCGCGCATAAAAGGCGGGTTTCAGCGGGTGCGCGCGGCGGGAAAGCTAAGGCGCTGAAAGAAAAGGAAATAGGCCCTAGCATTGCCGGAGCAATGTCCAAGCAACCAGAACCAGAACCAGAACCAGAACCAGATAAATATAAGATTTATTTATCTGGTGATGAAAGGGAAAAAACAGATGACAAATCGGACCGGGCCGCCCGTCGATACGCTGCACGCCAAATGGATAGCGACGAGGGTCCAATCGGTCCTGTCGCACTACTTCCAAGCATACGGGGTCGATGAAAATGTGACTGACATGGCGCTCGATGATTGGGTCAGGTTCTTGGCGCCATTTTCAAAGGTTTCGATTGATTCCGCTTTCGATGCACATTTGAGGGACAGCCCGAAAGATCGGCCAACACCCGGCGGCATCCAACAACGGGCACGAGGATTCCAGACAGAAAGTGTGGTTGCTGATAACCCTAGGGAAAGGCTGACGCATGATGAAAAGAGGTTTCTGAGCGATAGGGTACTGCCCACGGCCAAGCGGTGGCTTACAATTCCGGGGCTGGCCGACCACGGAAAAAAGACGCTAGAATTCTGGGAGGAAACGCCATGAACAAACCAAGCGCCACGCCGAAAAAGGGCATATCCCTGTCGGATCGGGCGGAGCGGTTCGCGGATGCCCAGGGCATGCCTAGGGCAGAGATACGAGGGACTAGCTGCGTCCATGCCTCAGTTAGGTTCCGGCATAGACTGTGGGCGCACCTGTACCAATTTAGCGGGTATGCCGAAATTGCCAGTGAGTTCATGGTTCCGAAGCAAACCGTTTACTACGGCATCAGGGCCGCGAGGGATCGGGAGAGGGTGGAAAAGTTGTCGAGGCCAGCCAAAAAAACTAACCGGGCGTGTCTGAGTTGCCGCGAGGCTTTCGAAAGCGAGGGCAACCACAACTGGCTGTGCGACAAGTGCCGGAAAAAGCCAGTTTACGATGGGAGGTGCTAGGACATGAGAGATCTAACGACACAAGCGGATGCGAAGCGCCAGGCCGCAAAGATCCGCAAAGTGTGGAAGACCTACCCGACCGCTGACGTTCGGGTCGCGCTCAACGAGGGTTACGGCAATGGGTGGGGAGTGTTCACCAACTTCAAGAACGGCTGGCCGCCAAAAACATACACCAAAGCCGCTATCCCGCCACAAAAGAGGCGGACACCTGAGCAAATCCGGGAATTGCTGGATCAGGGCCGGGCGGCAGGGCAGACTGTCGCCGAAATCGCCAGAGACGCGGGCTATGCTTCGGCGCATACATTGCACCGCCACATCCTCAACATGACTTCAGAAATGCCCCAAACCAGCAACACAAGCGCCGCCTCGGGGTAGGGCCGCGCCAACATGAAAGGGCCTCATAGCCGTACACAACACGGCGACCATGGCAAAATTGTGTTTCCCCATGATTGAGCCACAGGCCTCGCCATACGGCGGGGCCGCAACAAGGAGATTGACCGATGAAACTGGAGTGCTACTTTTTGATCACCGAAACAGACTGCGCGCCTTGGATCTTACGGTCCGACCGGCCAGGCGGAATAAGCGCCGAAATGAAGGCGGCCTGCACCGGTCCTTTCGAAACTGAGGATGATGCGAGGGTGGCGGCAGACGTTGCGCTAAATGACGTCATCAACTGTCTCCGCCGGGCCAGGATCGCGCATAGGGCGGGGCTGGTGTAGGAAATAAGCGGCCACTGGCACGATTTTCCGTTGACCCCGTACACCAAAAGTGTATACTTGTCTAACAGGCGGAGGGACTGGCCCCCCGCAACAGGTAGGAGACCTAGAGATGATCACCCTCACAAAACAGCAAATAAAAAGAACGTTTAGCCCCAGCACGTCCCGTTATAAGGATCTAGGGCGAGCACTTCGCGAGGAGTTCGACGCCCTCCCCGGTGGGGACGACACGTCCTTCACGCCGGGCCAGATGGCCGAGCTTGGGGTTCCGCACCAGACGATCATCCGGGCATTCTTGCGGCCTGATGTGTTGGGTGATGCGTTCGGCGAGGTGGTCTGCCGTCTAGCCGAAGCGGCGCTGCGCGCGTTTGAAATGGCCTTCCCCGCCGACAACCGGCCCCGTGCTGCCATCGAGGCGGCTCGACGCTGCTTCGCTGATCCTACGGAAGAAAACGAGTCGATTGCGGCGCGGGCATCGGCGGTGGCGGCTGCGGCGGCGGCTCGGGCGGCGGTTGTGGCGCCGGGGGATGCGGAACCGTGGGATGCGAAGCCGTGGGCGGCTGCGTTGGCTGCGTCTTGGGCTGCGGATTCGGCTGCGGATACGGAGTGGGCGGCGGATGAAGCTGCGGCGCATGCGGCGAGGAAGGCAGTTGCCGCAGGCTGCACCCGGGCGAAAATCATCAGCATCATAGAAGGGGCGGGACAATGACCGACCAACGGCCCCCCAAATGGGTTTACGCGGTGAGCTTCAAGGGCCAAGTTCTTGCGGCCAGCACGCTGCGAGAAGACGCGGAGCGGTGGCGCCATGAAACGGGGGGGGAAGTGATAGGCTTCCAACCGGATGCGCCCGGGCCGCAAGCGGTGTGGGCTGCTCTGGCGGTGGCGGCGTGGGCCAAATGGATTGCGGACCGGGCGATGGCGGCTGCGGCTGCGCAGGAGAAGGAGGGGACAGAATGACCGATTTCAAAACCCCGCGCCAGATAGCCGCCATCGCCGAGGCTATCAGGGCGGCTCTAAACGCGACCGTTTCGCTGCGCCAGATCGCCCGGGTGGTGAATGTCGAGGCGACGGCCTACGACGTGCTGATTGACCGCACCGCCGAGACCGGCACGCCGACCATCGAGCGGATCACCATCCCGCTGCATGAACTGAGCGCGCTGCCCAAGGTGTCGCAGCGGCTGCTGGACGACAGCGCCTTTGATATCGAGAGCTGGCTGTCGGGCCGCATCGCCGA
>JAAENN010000128.1 GCA_024224295.1 Shimia sp.
AGTCTTCGACTTCCGTGCGCAATTGCTCCTCCAACCGACAGGCATACGCCCAGCTCATCGCTTTGTGTTTGCTCGCATTGGCCTTGATCTTGGTCCCGTCTAGGAGTCTGTCGGACTTAGGAGAAATTCCTGTCATTTCTTCCCTAAAACCACTGTTACACTAATGTTAGTTGCGTTTTAACAAGTCAATCAGCCCCAAAGTTCGTTTTTTAATCGCTGTTTTCGCTGTTTTTGCCTGTTTTTAGGTATTCAGGGCGCAAAGACGCTTCAAATTGTATGCGATACACACCAGCGTCCATTCGCCTTTTACGGCCTCAAAGCCACGTAACAGGAAGTGGCGAAACCCCATCACTTCTTTGATGATACCGAAGACCGGCTCCACCGTGGATTTGCGTTTGGCGTAAAACGTTTTGCCTTGCGCGGTTTTCATCCGCTGCTGCATCGCCTCAACCGGGGTGGGATTTGCCGGGCGATCGACTTCACTTGAGAGGACTGATGGTGAAGGGGGCACCGCCTCAACAGGGGTAGGATTTGCCGCGCCTTGGCCAGGGACGTCCTGGCGTTCTTCAAGCGTTGGATTGTGATTCTGACGGGCGCTTGCAATGTAGGGCTCGATCTCTTGTGCCACGATTTTTTCGACATTGGCCGCGCTGAAGTAACCATTGTCCAGCGCCGCTCGCTCGACCTTTCCGAAGGCTTCGGGCAATGTGTTCAGTTCCGCCAGCGCAGGCTCCACTTCCTGTTTATCATTGCTCTTTTGGCTCATGTGCTGACCGACTATGAGCAGGGTTTCGATCTCAACACTGGCCTGGGCATTGTAGCCCTGGATAAAACCGCCACCCGATGTCGGCAGGATGCGGGCGTCTGGGTCTGTGAAGTTGACTTGATCTTGGGGCCGCGGGCCGGGTTCGGGGGCTTTCGGCACTCTACCGCCCAACTTTCGCCCCCGCTCGGCCTCTTTGGCCGCTCGCTCGACCAGCTTGGCATCGTAGTCGGCTTGTTCCTGCTCGTAACGGGCCTGCGCCCGTGTCTCTAGTTCCGCTTTGATTTCAGCGATCTTTTCCAGGCGCTGTTCACGACGCGCCATCTCGGCCGGAAGATCAAACTCTTTCCCTGCCTTGGCGTTTTCTGTCTCGGCTCGCTTGAGCAAGTCTTCGACTTCCGTGCGCAATTGCTCCTCCAACCGACAGGCATACGCCCAGCTCATCGCTTTGTGTTTGCTCGCATTGGCCTTGATCTTGGTCCCGTCTAGGCTGATCTCGCCCAGCTTGAATACCCCCAGGCCATGCGCGATCTGTAAGATCATTACAAAAATCAACCCAAGCTCGGATAAAAACCGTTTGCGGAACCGGTTGATACTGTCATGATCCGGGTGCCAACCCCCCGCAAGATAGATCACCGGTATCCATTCGTACGTCGCCCGCTCTATTTTGCGACTGGAAAATATCCCTTGGGCGTAGCAGTAAAAGAGTAGGGCCAACATCATCTTCGGCGGATACGGTGCACTTCCCCCCCCGCGATAGGCGTTTTCCAGTGCGCTGGTGTCCAATTGCTCCACAACCTCTACCACAAAACGGGCTAAACTA
>JAAENN010000129.1 GCA_024224295.1 Shimia sp.
CGACAATTCTCCGGTCATTGCGGCAACTCCCTGCATGCTTTGGGACTTTATAAGAAAGAAGGGCGTCAGGCGCGAGGGGGGAATATCGGAAAATCCACGCATGTGTCGCGGTTTGTCACTGAAAATCCGCCTCAGGTGTGCTCTTGGGGTGGTTGACCCTAGCGCCTGCGCGTGTTTCCCATCGGAAACGTCGTTTTTGCGCGCACCCTCATGAGCTGCGTGACCTAGAACGACCGCAGACTTAGCGCGCGCAGGCCAAAGGACCAGACCACATATGTTTCTCTCCGTCTTTGACATGTTCAAAGTGGGCGTTGGCCCCTCCTCGTCCCACACTATGGGGCCAATGGTGGCGGCCGCGCAGTTTCTAGACGCAATGCGCGCCTCGCCGTTTGAGTTTCATGGCCTGCGCGGTTCCCTGCACGGCTCCCTTGCCTTTACCGGCGTTGGGCACGCCACCGACCGCGCGACCATATTGGGTCTCGCGGGGTTTCTTCCGGACAGTTATGACCATGAAAAGGCGGAGACCGCGCTGAACCATATCCGCGCAACTGAAACCGTGCAGCCGGACGGCCTTCCGGTGCTGAAATTCAATCCACGCGAAGATCTGAAGTTTGACTTTGGCCCCAATTTGCCCGGCCATTCAAATGGCATGATCCTAATGGCAACGGATGCGCAGGGCGATGTGATCTTACAAGAGACATACTATTCTATTGGAGGCGGGTTTGTTCTGACTGAGAAGGAGCTGACCGAAGGCAAAGCCACCGACGAAGGTGCGCCCGTTCCCTACCCGTTTAAATCCGCCGTTGAGATGCTGGAAATGGCAGAGCATTCTGGCAAGACCATTGCCGAAATGAAGAAGGCCAACGAAGTCTCCCGTAGTTGTCATGACAGCCTCGAAAAAGGCTGCGCACGCATTTGGCAGGTGATGAACGACTGTATAGACCGCGGATTGACCACCGACGGCATTCTGCCGGGCGGGTTAAATGTGCGACGCCGCGCCAAAGCGATCCATGATGCATTGCAAGCAGAACGTGGCATGAATCTGAACGCACCGCACACCATCAATGATTGGATGAGCGCCTACGCCATGGCGGTGAACGAAGAAAACGCCGCCGGAGGCCAGGTTGTGACAGCGCCAACCAACGGCGCAGCGGGCGTGATGCCGGCTGTGGTTCGCTATTGGCTGGATCATGTGCCGGGCGCGACAGCGTCGCGTGTTGACGAGTTTCTGCTTACCGCAGCCGCCATTGGCGGATTGGTAAAATTCAACGCATCCATCTCCGGTGCCGAAGCGGGTTGTCAGGCCGAAGTTGGCTCGGCCTCTGCCATGGCCGCAGCAGGACTTTGCGCGGTAATGGGCGGCACACCGGAACAGGTGGAGAATGCGGCCGAGATTGCTCTGGAACACCACCTTGGCATGACCTGTGATCCGGTGAAGGGGCTGGTTCAGGTGCCATGCATCGAACGCAACGGTCTGGGTGCAATCAAGGCCGTGTCTGCGGCCTCTCTTGCCCTGCGTGGCGATGGACAACATTTTGTACCACTAGACGCGGTGATTGAAACCATGCGTCAGACCGGCGCTGACATGCATGAAAAGTATAAAGAGACGTCGCTGGGCGGACTTGCAGTGAACGTACCTAATTGCTGATGATCAGCGCTGCGCAAACACGCAGCCGTCCGAAATAAGCTGCGGTGGCGTCATGCAGAGCGCTCGCGCCAACTGAAAGGCGGCCAGCACTTTGGGCACATAGGCGCGGGTTTCGGCATAGGGCGGCACGCCAGCGTGCTCGGCAATGCTATTCTCACCGGCATTATATCCAGCAAGCACCAAAATTGGGTCACCCGCAAACTTCCCCATTAAAAAGTCCAGGAACTTTACCCCACCAGCTATGTTGTCCGCGCCAACAAAACTGTCTTCTACGCCAAAGCGCGCGGCGGTGCCCGGCATCAATTGCATTAAGCCTTGCGCACCGGCGCCGCTAACCGCATCCGACTTGCCCCCAGATTCAACCGCTATCACAGCCAAAATCAATGCCGGCGACACCTGAGTGCCAATGGAGCTACGTAGGATGTCGATGCCATGCCCCTGCACAATGGATTGCAGCGTAGTCAGCCGAGGTGTCGGGACGGCTTCGCCTACTGGAGGCTTAGACACTTTGTTGAGCGCACCCTCCAGACGGCCCGGGCTCGTGTCTTCCAGTTTTGGCGAAACCTCCTCCCAGAACCACGCCATTGCGCCGGGGCTGGCGTTGGTGGCCTCCCCCTCCTTGGTTTCAGCCGCCTGCGCCTCTGGAACGATTGCCGGGGCAATTTGCACCGTGATGCGTTTGCCTTGCCCCTGTTGTGGCGGCTTCACACGCTTGGCTGAGAATTCGGGAAACGGCTTGGGGCCTTCGGCAAAGACCGCCTCAGGGGCACTTAAACCCACCAATGCGGACAGCGCCGCTGCCAACACGCAATTTTTTACCAACATGATCATCGCCTGCTCGGGTCATTTTGCGACAGTTTCGCAGATTTTGAGCGATCAGGCCAGTTTTGCTGCCTCATTGCTGCCCAAGTCTCTCGATTCGGCCCCAATCACCTCACATTGCTAAGGCTGGTTAATAAAAGCTGAAGATTTTTTTCTATAAAAATCAGGAGACTAGATAGCAAAACCAAACAATATGCATTTGATCCAAAATCGAACCACTTGCGCCCAATTCCCGCCCCATTCGAGGGGGATATTGCTGTCATACCAAGTCGGGCAGGCAAGAGAGAGACACGCCGACAAAGCACGACACGGTGGTTACGTTAATATGATCCTTTGGAGGGACACATCATGATCAAATTCATCAAAAACTTCCGCAAAGACGAAGCTGGCGCAGTAACTGTTGACTGGGTTGTTCTGACCGCAGCCGTAGTTGGCCTGGCCGTTGCTGCGTTCACCGCGATTGAGACCACAACATCCACGCTGACTTCCGAAGCCGCGGCTGTTCTGGACGCATCTGACGCAGGCACCACTGCCATCACTTGGTAATTCCGGCTGGCGGCGGCGCACTGCATAGTGCCGCCCCGCTCACAATCTGATTTCCGAAAAGGGTAAAACCATGATCAAGTTCATCAAAAACTTCCGCAAAGACGAAGCTGGCGCCGTAACCGTTGACTGGGTTGTTCTGACCGCAGCCGTAGTTGGCCTGGCCGTTGCTGCGTTCACCGCGATTGAGACCACAA
>JAAENN010000130.1 GCA_024224295.1 Shimia sp.
ATTCCATAGTCGCGGGCACGACGAAACCCCTTGGGCAGCACATGCTGGAGCAGCAACCACAAGAACTCCGCACCGGCCAGCGTGCGGGTCTTTACCTTCCCGCTGTTTTCGGTGTAACGAAAAGTCACCTCACCGTTTTCGCAGCGCACAATATCTTTCTCCTGCAATACGCCGCGATAGAGGTATTTGCCCAGGTACGTCAGCGCCTCGTCGCCGCGACCGACATGTTTGCAATCCACCACCCAATCCTCCGGGACAGTTGCGCTAACCTTCAGTCCCTCCTGGTTCATCGCCTCGAACCATTTGGCACGGAATACCTTGGCCAGCGCCGTTTGATTAAAGAGGTACTTCCCCGGCTTGTTCCGCCATAACCGGTGTTTCGGATCCAGCGCCCCTGCCGGTACGATGAAGTGGACATGGGGGTGGTAATCGAGCCGCCGCGAATGGGTGTGGAGCACCGCATGCGCGCCGATCTTTCCCACCAATTTCGGGTCGTTCAGTCCGAATGTCATCAGGGTCTGCCAGCCAAGCTTCAGCAGCAGATCGTAGCCAATTCGCTGGTGTTGCCACACCAGCGCCCGCCACTGCCGCGGTAGTGTGAAGGTGACCATGTAATAGTCCACGGGCAGCAGCTTTTTGCGTTGGCGTTCCAGCCACTGCTGGCCTTCATGGTGCTGACAGTGCGGGCAATGGCGATTGCCGCAGGAGTGCGGAATAACCTCCTGGGTTGCGCAATCCAAACACTGGACGATCATTACGGGACTGTCTTGCGTACGGCAACTGGCCATGGACTCTAGTGCCCGCTCATGCCCCGGCAACAATCGACTTGCGTATTGCGCACGCAATGCCCCGCCGAAGGTGGCGATCAAGGAGGATAATAGAATCATAGCGTATCCTCCCAACGAAGCGAGAAGGACTGGAACATGTGCTGGAGTTTTTTCACGGCATTGGCGCTGGTCACCTCGGTCAGATGGGCGTAACGGGCCGTCGTCTTCGGCCGCTTGCCGTGCAACGTAAGGGCTCGCTGCACCGCCAGGTAGAGGGGTTTGAAACGGGCTTGCTCTGTTGGATTCATGCTTGTATTCTCTCTTTAAGTTACCGTGGATTTCACGGCCACCTGAACATCAGGTGATAGAGAGAATATGGGGACTTTTTTATGAAAAATTATAGAAGGCCGTTCAGTACCTGAACATCATGTGATGGAGAGAGAAATATGGAGACATCTGCCGCGGTAGCGGCTTCGTCCAACGACAAGCTTAACCGC
>JAAENN010000131.1 GCA_024224295.1 Shimia sp.
ACGAGACCACTGGTTCGGGGCGGAGATGGCAGACCGGATCTAGTGGACACGAGACCACTGGTTCGGGGCGGAGATGGCAGAGAAGCCCCATCTCGAAGTCAGGATATGGAGCATCATCAATTGCGTTCCTTTTGGTGGCAATACGCGTCCGAGTGCGCTCTACTTGCGTCGTGCTGTGCGTCATACGAGGCTGCGTGTCACACTTTCTGGACGGACGAGGAGTGGATATACAATCTATTACTTCATACCACCGACGACCACTTCTTGAAAGTTATTTCTGCATATCAAAAGTTCTGCAGACTTCGGGCACGGCGAGGAATATGCGGCGTTTGCGGAGTAAGTGGTTTAGAGGGCAAAGGAGGAGAACTATTGTTGACCAGTCTACGGTACCTCATACTTCGTGGCGACGAATTCGACGATTCCCTGTATGGCAAGTTCCAAAGGCAACTGCGAGATGCGACGAATGAGAAGGACAAGGGAATCGCCCGCTTGCGGCTTGCCACACTTCACACGTACACACATCCCAGTGGAACAGTGTATCATCTGTTTGAAAAGGGTATTACGAAAGATGGCAAACGTTGCCGGGCATGCGCGACATGTCATAAGGCGTGTACGGACTTGACCGCGCAAGTGAACGAGCATGTCCCGCCACGTGGGATTGTGAGGGTGTCCAAAAGCGTGCGAAGAATGACCCAGGGAATGGCCAGGCTCGAAGACGGAAGTTTTGTGTTCATGCCACCATTAAATTCCTTTGCGGATTGGGATTTTGGGCGCATACTACGTTGTTATGTTGACGAAAATGGTGTCTTGACACAAATTAGACCTCTGTCTCCTGTTGAGAGATTGGCGCTGTGCAGAATGGTGGTTGGCGGCGAGATTCATGAAGTGGCCCACGCGAACGACAAATCTTTTGCCCGTCGGATGCGTGGCTACACAATCGTCATGCCTTGTAACATTGCGCAGGTGTTAAATACCCGGGCGCATGGTGTACCACGTATGGACCTTGCCGATTGGGTGAAAATTATATTCCGGGGTACACCTCAAACCTACTCAACAAAGGTCGCTGCACAATTAAACTATGGTAGGGCACGCATGGAATACAAGCCCCTCGCACAACAAATTACGGGCTTACAACAAACGGGAGTGCACGCGGACTTGCCATTGTTGACTGAAGAGCAGTGTAAGTGGGATGAGAACGTTAATGCCGTGCAGTGCGAGATAACGGCTTTCAATGATCAGCGTGCGGCAGTCCACGAGGCTAGACAACGAGCGGACACGGCTCAGCAATGGAATGCCAGTTGTGAAGTCGAACAGGATTCTGAGGCGCCGGATGCGGCCGACTTTGGGGTGGTGATGTCTACGGTCACCCAAGCAGTGGCGCGCGATCCGGACAGGAATCTGGCCACCTCTTTTGTTGCAATGGCGGACGGTGTATCCTCATCTAGTGCGGCACCGCCGTCGCAAACGCGCGCAAGTACAGCGTCCGCAACGGATGGCGCGCCCACTGAGACGCGAAGTGATAATGACACGGTGCCGGCACCGGTCACGGGTGATGAAACCGCCCAGACACAGGATAACACTGACACGGTGCGGGCAACTGTAGGTGCAACAC
>JAAENN010000132.1 GCA_024224295.1 Shimia sp.
GGGCGTTGAGCACTGTGTCATGCTTAATACTGTTAGGGGGAGTGGCGCTGCTGATCAACGCCTATACATCCCTTCGCGCACGAGGGTGCTGGCAAACGCGCTAATCAATTCAGTCTAGCAGCGAACGTCCGCTTCCCGCCCAAAGGGCCGGATGATTGTTGCGTAGTTTTCGGTGGTATCAAGCTCGTGATTTGAACAGCACTCAACGTTCAGCGGCAATAACACGTAGAAAGACTCCCCGCGAAGGTTTGTGAACAGTAAAAGCACTTCGGCCAAAAGTGAGAACCGAATTGTGCAACTAACGGCTTGGCAACGCCCCAGGCCCCCGGGATATTTCTGGAATGAGAATGCGGGGCTGTGCTTTGAGCGGTAGCCCTTGCGATCTGTCATCGAACGCCCCAGTTTTGGGGAGAGCGACGCGCGGGGCAGGGGAGATGCAGCTGGATCAGATTTGGCAGGACTACAGCGGTGCCTTGCGCGGCTTTCTGCGTAAGAGGGTGGCCAATGAGGCGGATGTGGATGACTTGTTGCAGGACGTCCTGATTAAGACCCACGCCCATTTGTCGGACGTGCGGGATCCGGCGGCGCTTCGAGCGTGGCTGTTCCAGGTTGCACGCAATGCGACGATTGATTTTTATCGGGTGCGCGGCAAGGCGAAGGCGGTGATTGCGGAGGACCTCTGGTATGGGGAGGCGGAAGAAGCCGGCGCGTTGCAGGATTTGGAAGGCTGCGTGCGCGTGTTTCTGTCCGCCTTGTCCGAGCAGAATGCTGCATTGTTGAAGGCCGTGGATCTGGAAGGGCGGCGCCAGAAGGAGGTGGCCGCCGAAATGGGGCTGGCCTACGGCACGCTCAAGTCGCGCGTGCAGGCGGCGCGGGAGAAGATGGCGGATCAGTATCGGGCTTGCTGTGCGTTGGAGTTTGGCGCCAAGGGAGAGATCCTAGAGGCGACGCCCAGAGAAAAACGCTGTGGCAGGTGTTGAGCCGGATTAGCGGTTGAAGAATTTGCCTTCCAACTCCTGACGCAGGCGCAGGCGTTCCGGGTATTCTTGCAGGAACTGCTCTGGCGGTTTGCCTTCCCAGACCTGGGCAAAGACCCGCATCTTGTTGCCGCCGTAGATTTTGGCGAGGTCTTCATTGGTGTAGCCGCGCGCCCAGAGATCATCGGTGATGGCGGCAAGGATTTTGGCCAACTCGCCGTTGCCGGTAGCGCCTTTGTTGAAGGCGTCGATCATATCGCCGCCGTCGTTATACATATCGGCGTTGGCCTTGGCGAAGTCGACCACAAGCTTGGTGGAGAACATGTCATCGGTGGCGATGCCGACGTGGTCCACGCCGACCAGTTTCACATAGTAATCGATCATGTCCGCGGCTTGGGCAGGTGAGATGTTGTCCGGCCAGATGCCGTCCATCATCCATTCTGTAAATGTGGGCGAGATGTAGCCGCCGGATTTGGCCGCACGCAGGGCTTCATCATCCGGGATGGTGCGGTAGCAGCCTTGTGGCGTGGCGTTTGGCTCGTTTTTGTAGAGACCTGCCGGGACCGAGTGGGTGTAGACATAAGGCACGCCGGGGTAGGTTTCACTCATATAATCCATGGCGTCGTTGGCGGTTTTGGAGCCAGTGTGGCTGAGATCGAGCAAGATGCCAAAGCGCACCATTTCATCGATCACCTTTTTGCCCCAGGGCGTGAGGCCAATGTCGCGGCCGTTTTGAGCGGCCAACTGGCTAGAGCCGGCGCGGAAGATGTCGTTGTAGGCGAGGATCATCGACTTCACGCCGATGTCTTTGAGGGCCGCCATCTTCTTGAGATCACCATTGAGGATGGTGGCGGTCTGGCTGTTCCAGATCACGGCGGTTTTGCCTTGTAGGTGGGCCGCTTCAATGTCGCGGGTTTCATTGACGATCAGGTAGTTTTCAGGCTGTTGCGCCATGGCGGCACGGAAATGATAGTGCTGCTCTAGGAAGGTTTCCCAGGACATGTCAGCGGCGGAGATGGTCATTTCATGACCGGTGATGCCGCTGTCACGCGCACGTTGGAAATATTCGTGCAGTTGCTCATATTCGGTCCAGCCGGTGCCGTAGAGGCTGGCCAACATGCCAAGCACAATGGTGTCTTTCACAAACTGCGTTGCTTCCGGGCTGGCCCCCAGGTCTTGCTTTCTTGACTACCAAAGGCGGGCAGGGCCAGACAAGCGGCGGTCAGGGCGGCAAAAGGCGCGGTGCGCAAAGACATGGGGATCTCCAAAAAATACGTGAAATTTGAGGGCAGTATGCGGTGGAAATGCAAAATCACAAAGCCACTTTGAAAAAGATAGAAAAAACCAGTCGTCTTTTTCTGCTCCCGCGCGTCTTCAGGTCAAAGAGATCAAAAGGATGAAATCAATGATCAAAATTGTGAGCCTTAAAATCTGCCCGTTTGTGCAACGGGTGACTGCGCTTTTAGAGGCCAAAGGGCTGCGCTATCAAGTCGAGTATATCTCGTTGTCTGATAAGCCACAGTGGTTTTTGGACATTTCGCCAAACGGTCAGGTGCCGGTGATGGTGACCGAAGGCGGCGTTGCGCTGTTTGAGAGCGAGGCCATCATTGAGTACATCGAAGAGGCCTATGCGCCGCTGGAAGCGGATGTCTCGCTGGAGCAGAAGGCGTTGAACCGCGCGTGGAGCTATCTGGCAGCGAAGAACTACCTTGTGCAATGTGGCACCATGCGCAGTCGGGACGCAGAAACCTTGGCGGAGAAATCGGCCAAGTTGGGCACAGCCTTTGAAAAGATCGAAAAGGCGCTTGGGGGCGGGCCGTTTTTTGGCGGGGCGCAGATTGGGTTGGTTGATATCGCTTGGCTGGTGCTTTTGCATCGGGCGCAGATCATCAAGGACCAAACCGACTATGATTTCCTGGAAGGGCGTCCAAAAACGCAGGCTTGGCAGCGAGCGATCATGGCGAAGGGGTTGGCGCAGAAAGCGGTGTCAGAGGATTTTGAGGAGGCCTTCACCAGCTTCTACCTGGCGGATGTGACTTATCTTGGGCGCGGGATGAAAGACGAGGCGCCGCAAGTGGCTGCGGCGGGTGGTTGTGGTACGGCAACCTCGGGATGTTGCTAGGCTTTCTCTTTCTGTAAATACTTCGGGGATGAATTGACATCGCCCCTTGTCAGGCTCAGCACAGGCTGAGCCTGTCTGCTGCTTCCAACGGGAGCGCTAACACCACGGGGCTTGCGCATCCGCGCACAATGCCGTTGCGTTTTTGAGCGTCGGGGCGTCGTGGCTGCACTGGCAATCGCGTGCCGCATGGGCTATCTGAGCCGCAACCAAGCGGAGAGACCTTATGTCCTTTGAACAGCCCGGACCCGTTGAGCAGAGCCTGCGCGACGCGATCAGCCCAATTGAAGAGATCATTGCCGACGCCAAAGCGGGCAAAATGTATATCCTTGTGGATCACGAGGATCGCGAGAACGAAGGCGATCTGATCATCCCGGCGGAGTTTGCCGATGCGGATGCAATCAACTTTATGGCCACGCACGGGCGTGGGCTGATCTGCCTGCCAATGACGGCGGAACGCATTGACCGTCTGGGCCTGCCGATGATGGCGGTGAACAACTCCTCCCGTCACGAAACCGCCTTCACCGTGTCCATTGAAGCCCGCGAAGGGGTGAGCACCGGGATTTCAGCGGGCGATCGTGCTTTGACCATTGCCACGGCGATCAACGAGCAAAACACCATGGCGGCGATTGCCACACCGGGCCACGTGTTCCCGCTGCGCGCAAAACGCGGTGGTGTGCTGGTGCGGGCCGGTCATACCGAAGCCTCGGTGGACATTTCCCGTCTGGCGGGCTGTCACCCAAGTGCGGTTATCTGTGAGATCATGAACGAAGACGGCACCATGTCGCGTCTGCCGGAGTTGGTCGAGTTTGCAAAGGCACACGACATGAAGATCGGCACGATCAGCGATCTGATTGCCTATCGCTCGCGCAATGACAATGAGGTGGTGGAAACCTCTCGCGAAACCGTCACGTCCGAGTATGGCGGTGACTGGGAGATGCGGATTTTCACCGATCAGATCCATGGCATTGAGCATGTTGTGATGATCAAAGGAGACATCACCACCGATGCACCGGTGCTGGCACGAACCCACGCGCTGCATGAAGCGAGCGATGTTTTGGGCTTGGGTCCGAAATCTGTGAACGAGCTGCCGGCGGCAATGCGCAAGATTGCGGACGAGGGCCGGGGCGTTGTCTGCCTGTTCCGCGAAGTGCGTCACAGTCTTTATGCCGAAGAGGATGAAGGCCCGCGCACGGTGAAGCGCACCGGTCTGGGCGCGCAGATCCTGTCCAATCTGGGCTGCTCCGAGCTGATCCTGCTGACAGACAGTCCGCAAACAAAGTATCTTGGTCTGGACGCTTATGGGCTGTCCATTGTGGGCACACGCCCGATCCTGACGGAGGAATAAGTCATGGCTGGCGCTGAAAAACACTACATCATGCCGCGTGCGGAATTTGACAAGCCGGTGAAGCTGGCGATTGTGATGTCGCCTTATTACAAGGACATCGCCGACAATATGCTGGCCGGTGCTGTGGCCGAGATCGAAGCTGTGGGCGGCACCTATGAAGTGGTCGACGTGCCCGGCGCGCTGGAAATTCCAACGGCGATTGGCATTGCCGAGCGTATGAGCAACTTTGATGGCTACGTGGCCTTGGGGTGCGTTATTCGTGGCGAGACCACCCACTATGAGACCGTGTGTAACGAC
>JAAENN010000133.1 GCA_024224295.1 Shimia sp.
AGCTTCGTTTGCGGCCTGAACATGGGTTTGCGCCCAGTAAGACGATTCCATAACGGCATCTTGCAGGTGGCCATCAAGGCTGTCGAAGACAGACGAACTCATCGATGTGTGCTCTGTTCCGCAGAAGAACTTCAGGTCAACCGACTGCGATACAACTGGCGACATGTTGGCGTATGCCACGGCCGAGGCCCATGTTTCCGCGCCATCGATCAGGCCTTGCTTTAGACCGTCCAGCGTTTCTTCCCAAGCGACCGGAACCGGATTCAGGTTCAACGCTTGCATCGCAATGCGGCCCAACTGAGTGCCAGTCACGCGGTTTTTCGTACCAAACAGCTGTTCCAGCTTGGTCACTGTGGGTTTGTCTTCCCAGCCCAGACCCAGCTGAATGCCCCGCAACTCGCAATGGCTGAACAGGAATTTCAAACCGTGACGTTTTTCAAGCGGGTCACGCAGGATACGCTGCGATTCCGGGCTGTAAAGGAAGTGATACTGCGCCGCACGTCCCGGGAACATATAAGCATAGTCCAGAACGTTCAGATAAGGTGCGCCGCCGGCCGAGTTTTGGGTTGAAGCGGCATAGATGTCGACGATTCCCTGCTGGGTTTTTTCAACACAAGATGTCTGACCGCAAATTTGATTGTCGCCGATGAATTCGATGCGGATCTCACCGTCTGTGCGGCTTTCCAGGTCACGTGCGAATTCCAATGCGCCAGCGCGTTCAATCAAAAGGTTACGCGCATTGAAGCCAGAAGCCCCAAATTTCAGTGTGTGCTTCGCGGGCTTTGAGAAGCGTTTCTCATATGTCGATTCCGCCGCGCTTGCGAGATTGGCAAGGCTCATCGCCCCACCGAAACCGCCTGCCGCCAGAAGCGTCGAGCTCATGCCATATCGGCCCGCGACCCGAAATAGATCGCGGCGTGTAATCCCACTTAGATTGTTAGATGTACTCACGTCTTTCCTCCCATAACGCAATTATTGAGACTTGCGGTCTCATTAATAGTACTTTAGTGAATATTGGCGCAAGGAAAAATTCAATTCCCATAGAATGCAACCGGGAGGAATCGCATATGTCGCCGAAAACAGCTGATTTTCTGATAGTTGGAGCGGGATCCGCGGGATGCGTTCTGGCAAACAGATTAAGCGCAGATCCTGCGAATCGGGTGATCCTATTGGAAGCTGGCGGGCGCGACATCAATCCTTGGATCCATGTTCCGGTTGGATATTTTAAGACACTGCACAACCCCAATACTGACTGGTGTTACAAGGCTGAACCTGACGAGGGGCTTAATGGTCGTTCCCTTGATTGGCCGCGTGGCAAAACGCTGGGCGGGTCAAGTTCAATCAACGGACTGCTTTATGTGCGAGGGCAAAAAGAAGACTACGATCGCTGGGCGCAGTGCGGAAACAAGGGCTGGGGATATGACGATGTCCTTCCTTTGTTCAAACGCTCTGAATCTTATGAAAAGGGCGAGAATGAATACCATGGCGGCAACGGCGGCCTGTCGGTGTCAATGATCCGTACAAAAAGCGATATCTCTCAGGCGTTTATCGAAGCGGCCATGGAAATGGGTGTGCCTCGCAACTACGATTACAATGGTGAAGATCAAGAAGGGGTCAGCTATTTTCACCAAACCGCCCACAAGGGCTTTCGCTGTTCAAGCGCTCGCGCGTTTCTCAACCCGGCCAAGAAGCGGACAAATCTTGAAGTTATCACCCATGCGCACACGGAATCTCTGATATTTGATCCCAAAGCGCCACGCCGCGTGATTGGTGTGCGCTATTCAAAAAAGGGCCAGATCCGCGAGGTGCGCCTCAATCCTGGGGGTGAAGTCATCCTGTCTGCGGGTGCCATCGGATCTCCTCAGATCTTGGAGCTTTCCGGCATCGGCCGGGGTGATGTTCTGCAAAAAGCCGGTGTCGAGGTTAGGCACGAACTTCCCGGTGTTGGTGAAAACCTTCAGGACCATCTGCAAATTCGCCTGATCTATGAGGTCAACGCGCAAACCCTGAACGATGCCATAAACCGGTTCGTACCACGCATGGGCATTGGGCTGAACTATGTTCTGTTCCGCAAAGGGCCGATGAGTCTGGGGGCCAGCCAAGTCTGCGTTTTTGCCAAATCTATGGAAGGACTGGACACGCCCGACATTCAATTTCACTTCCAGCCCCTTAGCGCTGATAAGCCGGGAATTGAAATGCATCCGTTCTCGGGAATTACCTCTTCCGTATGCCAATTACGGCCTGAAAGCCGTGGGCATATCCACATCGCATCGCCGAATGCGATGGACTACCCCAAGATCGTGCCGAATTACCTCTCGGCCACAGCAGATCAACTTTGTGCCATTCGTGCCGTTAAGTTTGCGCGGGCAATGGCAGAAACCAAAGCGCTCAGCCCCTACATCGTGCGCGAACACGTGCCGGCAAACAATCCGCAGACCGATGAAGAATTACTGCAATGTGCCCGCGATATCAGCCAGACCATTTATCACCCCACCAGCACGTGCCGCATGGGCAAAGATGGAATGGCGGTTGTTGATGACCGTTTGCGCGTACACGGCATCGAAGGGCTGCGTGTCGCCGATGCGTCGATCATGCCCGATATTGTGTCAGGCAACACCAATGCCCCAGCCATCATGATTGGCGAAAAGGCCAGCGACATGATCCTGGAAGATCGGCGCTGATCGCCGAAATCCGCCCCCCACTTTTTCACATAAAGACCCCACAGGAGACGTAATCATGAAGATGACGACCGAAGAAGCTTTCATCAAAGTTCTACAGATGCACGGCATCGATAACGCTTTTGGCATTATTGGCTCAGCCATGATGCCGATTTCAGATCTTTTTCCTGCCGCAGGCATCAAGTTCTTTGACTGCGCCCACGAATGTAATGCCGGAATGATGGCAGATGGGTTCACGCGTGCATCGGGTGATATGTCGATGATGGTTGCGCAGAACGGTCCCGGCATCACCAGCTTGGTAACACCGATCAAAACCGCGTATTGGAACCACACGCCACTTTTGGTGGTGACACCGCAAGCTGCCAACAAGACCCTTGGTCAGGGCGGCTTTCAGGAAGTCGAGCAAATGGCGCTTTTGGAAGACATGGTCGCCTATCAGGAAGAAGTTCGTGACCCGTCGCGCATGGCCGAAGTTCTTAACCGAGTGATCCTACAGGCCAAACGCGCAAGTGCGCCAGCACAAATCAATATTCCCCGTGACTACTGGACACAGGTGATCGATATCGATCTGCCAGCGGTTGTAGAATTTGAACGCCCTGCTGGTGGTGAAAATGCCGTGGCTGAAGCCGCCAAACTGCTGTCGGAGGCTAAGTTTCCGGTCATTCTGAACGGTGCTGGCGTGGTGCTGGGGGATGCGATCGGTGACTCGATGGCGCTGGCCGAGCAACTGACCGCTCCGGTCTGTGTGGGCTATCAACACAACGACGCGTTCCCGGGCAACCACCCTCTCTTTGCGGGTCCGCTGGGATATAACGGCTCAAAGGCTGGCATGGAGTTGATCTCGAAGGCTGATGTCGTTTTGGCCCTTGGCACCCGCCTGAACCCGTTCTCAACACTTCCCGGTTACGGCATTGATTACTGGCCGTCAGACGCCAAGATCATTCAGGTCGACATCAACCCTGATCGGATCGGCCTTACCAAACGTGTCTCGGTTGGTATCGTAGGCGACTCAAAGAAGGTGGCACGGGGCATCTTGGCCCAATTGGCTGACGGCGCCGGTGATGCCGGGCGGCAGGAGCGCAAAGACGCCATCGTAGATACCAAGTCACGTTGGGCGCAGGAACTGACGTCAATGGATCACGAAGATGATGATCCGGGCACCACTTGGAATGAACGCGCTCGTGATCGGGAACCGGGAAAAATGAGCCCGCGCATGGCGTGGCGTGCGATCCAATCCGCATTGCCGAAAGAGGCAATTATCTCGTCTGATATTGGCAACAACTGTGCCATTGGCAACGCCTATCCGTCCTTTGAAGAAGGTCGCAAATACCTCGCACCCGGTTTGTTTGGCCCTTGCGGATATGGGTTCCCAGCAATCTGCGGCGCAAAGATCGCTTGCCCTGATACCCCTGTGGTTGGATTTGCTGGCGACGGTGCTTTCGGTATTTCGATGAACGAGATGGTCTCGGTCAATCGCGACGATTGGCCAGCAATCACCATGGTGATCTTTCGCAACTACCAGTGGGGAGCCGAGAAGCGGAACACTACTTTGTGGTTCGAAGACAACTTTGTCGGCACTGAGTTATCCAAAGAGGTCAGCTATGCTGGTATCGCGCGTGCCTGTGGTGTTGAAGGTGTGGCCGTGACCTCAATGGATGAGTTGACAGAAGAGTTAGACAAGGCTGTCAAACGCCAGCTAAACGAAGGCAAGACGACCTTCATTGAGATTTTGCTGAACCAAGAACTGGGTGAACCTTTCCGCCGTGACGCAATGAAAAAGCCCGTCTCGGTTGCAGGCATCGACGCCGCCGATATGCGCCCAAACAACCGCGCAACTTAACAAAAACGTCTGGGCTAATGGCCCAGACACATCCGTCACCCTTTTGTCAGCATCCCTCTTAAAGAGGTGATTTATCAACAAAGGTTTGATCAATGCCGACGACAATTGCCTCAAGATATTCACTCTCTGCTGCAAAGGCGTTTGCACGTTTGAATGGACACGGTTTCCTTGTATCCGTTGTTGTCGCTGTTGCGGCCAAATTCCTCTCTGAGCATTATGGTGCACCTGCCATGTTGATGGCGCTTCTGCTTGGGATCGCCTTTCACTTTCTCGCTGAAGAGGAAGGGAACAGCTGCAAGCCCGGGATCGAATTCACAGCACGAACTGTTTTGCGCATTGGTGTGGCCCTTCTGGGCGCGCGGATAAGTGTCGAGCTGATGATCGGCCTTGGTCCACGGATGATTGCCGTGGTTGTTGCCGCTGTTTTCCTGACCATTCTGTTCGGTCTGGTGGCGGCACGTCTGTTAGGCCGAGGTTGGCGATTTGGCTTGTTGACCGGCGGTTCGGTGGCAATTTGCGGGGCATCCGCAGCAATGGCAATATCTGCCGTATTGCCTAAGAACGAGCACTCCGAACGCAACCTCATTTTCACGGTCCTTGCGGTAACGGTGTTGTCCACGATCGCCATGATTGTTTACCCGATCCTGACCAAGTTTTATGAATTCAATGACGAAGTGTCAGGCGTCTTTCTTGGGGGCACCATCCACGACGTTGCCCAGGTCGTGGGCGCGGGCTTTTCGGTATCGAATGAGACCGGAGAAGTCGCGACGTTGGTCAAACTCATTCGGGTTGCAATGCTGGCCCCGGTGGTGTTGGTCATCTCAGTGCTTGTGCGCCGCCACGCCGAGGACGCCGATACTGGCGGCAAGCGCCCTCCGGTACTTCCCACCTTTGTGATTGGGTTTCTGATTTTCGCAACTCTGAATTCTCTTGGTTTGATCCCGACTTTTGTACTCGAGACGATGTCGTCGCTTAGCAGATGGGCTTTGTTGGTGTCGATTGCAGCTGTCGGAATGAAAACTTCTCTCAAGCGCATACTTGATGTTGGCGGTCAAGCGATCGCCATGATTGTTGCGGAAACTGTGTTTATTGCCTTGATCGTCTTGGCAGGAATGACCTTTCTGGGTCACTAATAGGAAGCTCCATGAAACCTTTGGAAATGCTATTGAAAAGTGCTGGCAGATCTCAGAAAACAATCGTTCTGAGTGAAGGTAACGATCCACGTATTGTACAAGCGGCAATCGATGCACGTGCGCAGGGTGTTGCTCGTATTATCCTGATCGGCCAACAGCAAGCCATCCTCGATCAATACACCGCTGCTGGAGCCAATCCAGACGAGGGGGTTCAGATACACGATCCGGCCACATCGCCTCTTTTGGAAGAGTTGGTGCGGGCCTATTTCGAACAACGCAAACACAAGGGCATTACTATGGAAGATGCCGGGTACGAGGCGCGTAAACCCCAGGTTTTTGCTGCACTTCTAGTCAAAACCGGGCATGCTGACGGAACCGTCGGCGGCGCCGTTGCCACGACTTCAGAGATTGTGCGAACGGCCATCCAGGTGATTGGTGCAAAACCAGGTGCGAAACTGATCTCTTCCTTTTTCCTAATGCTGTTTTGCCAAAGCCATCACGTCAAGAAAGGTGTGCATATCTTTGCTGATGGCGGTTTGGTGGTGGACCCATCAGCAGAGGAAATGGCGCAAATCGCATTGGCATCGGCCTCTTCGCTCTCGACACTCATCGGGGAATGTCCGCGTGTTGCCATGTTGTCTTTTTCAACGCGCAACAGCGCACAACATGAAAAAGTATCTAAAGTTGTGGATGCGACTAGGCTTACCAAACTGGCTGACCCGAACTTGCTTATCGACGGCGAACTCCAATTCGACGCCGCTTTTGTGCCAGATGTAGCCGCATCAAAAGCCAGTGGGTCCCCTCTAGAGGGAGAAGCAAACGTATTTGTGTTCCCAAATTTGGAGAGCGGCAACATAGGCTACAAAATTGCACAACGCATTGGCGGCGCCGTCGCAATTGGCCCTATTCTTCAAGGGTTGAAAAAACCAGCCAACGATTTGTCACGCGGCTGCAGTCCTGAAGATGTTCTGCATATGATTGCTGTTACAGCTGCCCAAGCAGAAACGGTCTTAGTGTCGAGCGCAGATAAGAATGCTTAACTCACCAGTGATTTAACCAAGTTCTGTGCGATAGAACGACCGCTCTCCGGAAATCCGCAGCGGTGCAACAAATGGCGTAACGCAAGCAATAACATTTTCCGCGTCGGCAATTACTGTGCGAGCAAAATGCGGCTTGGTCCCGCGCCCTTCGACTTGGGCGAGCGCGCAGAGAAAGGGCGGTATGAAACCTCACGCGATCTGCCCAGGTGAATGACCGGTTCGGTGAATATCGTTGCGGAGCCGAATTTTGAGCGCCGCAGCTGCGAGAGTTTTCTGCGTCAGCAATAGCCGACCTGCACAAGGCCGCTTTGTCCGCAAAGACGCCCTTCATCTCCACCAACGGATAGAAGCGGGTGCCACAAGCCAAATCGAAGATTTGGCAGCGCCAGAACCTCTCCCATGGGGAGGGCGCTTTGCTTCTCCCCTCGGTTCGGGCGCCCCATAATCTGACTTTAGTGCTGTCGCCAAGCCCTGCATAGCAGGCGCTTCCCTCTACCCGCGCGCGTAGCCGCGTTTCTGGGCGCCGTGGCGGTATTGATCCGCTGCCAATGACGCGTCGCGCAGATTGCTGAAGATTCGCACCATGCTGCGGCCTTTGCCGCCAGCGACGCCCCATTCGCGCAGGACGGAGACCTCTTCAAACAGGTTCATCGCGATTTCCACGCGGTAGAAGCGGGGACGGGTGCGTTTGGCAGGTTTGTACAGGATGCAGATGGCCATGGGATCAGCCTATTGCAGCGGCGAATCGGGTGCAATGGTCTTGTGTGGGGGCGACTCAGCGTCAGCTGTTAGCTGCCAGACAGCAGCACGGCCTCGACGCGGCGATTGAGCGTGCGGCCAGCCTCGGTGAGGTTGGTGGCGATCGGAGCGAGGTAGCCTGCGCCTTGGGCTTCGACCTGCGCTTTGGATACGCCGTGGGTGTTGATCAGCCGGGTGCGCACGGCGGCGGCGCGTTTTTGCGAGAGGCTGGTGTTGGCCGCCAGCGAGCCTTTGCTGTCGGTATGACCAACAAGGGCGATGCGGCGGTTGGGATCGTCTTTGAGGAAGGCGGCCAATGCTGCGAGCGAGGCAAAGTCAGCATCGGCCAGTTTCGACGCGCCAGTTTCAAAGCTCAGATCGCTGAGCACTACGTGGCCGGATTGGCCAAGGGTTTTGGTGATATCGGTGACGGTTTCAGGCGTGGCAACAGGTGTGCTCGCTTCCGGTTCAGGAGCAAACTGCGACTGTTCCTCTACTTTGGGTGGTGCGCTGGGTTCAGTGGGTCTTGGCGCGGGCACGGTGTCCGGACGGATGTCGTAGATCTGCACCATCCCGGCCTGGGCCGTGCGGCTGACAAGCGCTGCGACGGCTTCGGGGCCTTGGTCCGTTTCAAGACGGGCAGAGAGGTAGAAATAGTCAGAGAGGTCGACAAACATCCGCGGCGGCAGCAACACGTCGATGCCAAAGCGGAAGTCAAAGCCACCACAGCCTGCGGCGTCGCAGGACAGGATAAGTTCATAACCTTCGTCTAGCAATTGGGCGGCGAGCTCGGCATTGACGCTGCCAGTGCCGGGGAAGCCGCTGGAAAACCGCCAGCTGCGTTTGCGGAGAGTGCCCGCCACGGGAATTGTTGCAACGGTGCCATCGTCCGCAGGCTCCAGGGCAAGGGAAAGCACGCTCTGCGGCAGGATGTCTTCCCCCAAGAGCTGACCAGGCGTTTCAAAACGCGGTTCAAAGGCCCAGCCAGTGGCTGGACACAGCAGGAGCCAGGTTATGAGCGTGCCGGATTTCATCGAGACAGGGCGTGGTACTCTGGGTTGGGCTGCATGGCGGTGGCAGAGGCGACGCGGTTGGACATGTTGTAGAACCCAGCCACATTGGCGATGTCCCAGATGTCTTGATCAGAAAAGCCGACATCTCGCAGGCCTTGGCGGTCACTTTCTTCGATGGTAGCGGAAGCAATGGTCATTTTCTCGGCGAAAGCCAGCATGGCGTATTGGCGTGCATCCAGATCGGCCACGCGCCAGTTCATCACCATCATCTCGCCCAGCGCCGGATCACCAGACAGCTGACGCACGGCGGCGCCATGGGCGACGAGGCAATAGAAACATTTGTTGATGGCGCTGACCACCACGGCGATCATCTCACGCTCCAGTTTAGAGAGACCGCTGTCGCCAAGCATGAGGTCGTTATAAAGCGCGGTGAAGGCGTTCAATTTATCGGCGTGAATGGCGTAGGCCTTGAGCACATTCGGAACCATGCCAAGCTTTTCTTGGCAGATTTCAAAGTAGCGCTGTGTCTCCGGTGGAAGCGGGTCCATCATTGGAATGTCGAGCGCGGTTGGTTTGCTTGTATCTGCCACGTTGGCCTCCCTTAAGCGGTGGATTTGCACCGGTAGTGGTACTGTCCCACAACGGTCATACCGAGGGAAGAGTACAGCCGATTTGCCGCTGCGTTCGATGTGACACAAATGACCGACAGGTGGGTACCGCCGTTCTCCAGCGTCCAAAACGCGGCGCGGTGCATGAGAAAGCGGGCGACACCTTGGCGGCGTTGGAACGGCAGGATTTCAAGTGCGTGCACCATGCCGATGCCGTTGTGCAAGCCAAGAAACGATGCGCCGGCGGGCTTATCCTGCCAGCGGGACACAAAGCCGGTTTTGGGCAGAGGCGCGCGGTTCATAACATCTAAGCGCGCGGGGCCAATGCCGCCTTCGGCCCAGATTTCCTTCATGATCTGCAAGGGTTCCCACGCGGGGATCGCGGCGGTCCTTGGTGGGCGCTCTTGCGCGAGGTCTTCAGCCGGAATGACGTACATGGTCACGGGATCGACGATCTCGTACCCACGGCCTTGGAGAACGGCATCCAACTCTGCATCACCCTCTCGGATTTGGAAGATCGGTTGCTGATCGAGAGCGGTCATCCCTTTTTCAGCGGCCTCTATGTCCTCAACCGAAAGCTCACCACTCAACGTGGCAGAAGATACACGTTTGCCGCCTCCCTGCCCGTCTCTCAGGGTGAAGCAGCCGCAGTTTTGCTTACCTGCGGCGGGCCAAGTGCCGTCGATCACGTCATAGAGGGTTTGCGCGGTGATGTCAGAGGTCATGCGAAGAGGTCGGAGAGTTTGGTGATCGCCGCATCGATCCGCGCGCCATCAGTACCGCGAATGACGATGTTGGAGCCATAAGCGCCGTTGCGTTGGTACGGGTAGGAGCCAATCGACAGGTCGGAGAACTCCTCGGCCAGCTCCGCCAGAGGGCCTGCAATGTCGCCTTCGCCGCGCTCAATGCGCAGGGTTTGGCTCAGCAGTGGCGCGCCGCCGGTCAGAGTGGGCAGGACACTGGCAACCATGGCTTGGAACACAGAAGGTACGCCTGCCATGACATAGACGTTTTCGAGCCGGAAACCTGGCGCAACGGACACGGGATTGTCGATCAACGTGGCATCATTCGGAATGCGGGCCATGCGCTTGCGGGCGTCGTTAAACTCCTGCCCAGCATTGTCGTAATGCGCCTGCAACAGCGCAGCAGCGTCGGCGCGCACGTCGATATGTTTGCCAAAAGCCTCGGCAATGCAGTCGGCGGTGATGTCATCATGGGTCGGGCCAATGCCGCCCGAGGTGAAAACATGTTCATAGGCCTCAGACAACTGTTTAACGGCCGTTACGATGGCAGGCGCATTGTCGGACACCACGCGCACCTCGGTCAGGTCGATGCCGTGTTTGGTCAATTCCCCCGCTAAGAAATGCATGTTGGCATCGCGGGTGCGGCCGGAAAGAATTTCGTCGCCAATCACCAGCATGGCTGCGGTTGGGTTAGCCATGGTCTCATGTCCTTGTCAGTCAGTCACCGCAGGTATAGGCCTGTGCCATGCGCTTTCAAACCCCTCTCGTTCCCGCCGTGCTACTTCGCCGCTACAAACGGTTCCTTGCTGATGTTCGCCTAGAAGATGGGCGCGAAGTGACCGCACATTGTGCCAACCCCGGCTCGATGATGGGACTGAAGGATGACGGCATCAAAGTATGGCTGGAACCCAACGATGATCCCAAGAAGAAGCTGAATTACGGCTGGCGGTTGGTGGAACATGACAACGGCCATTTCACTGGCGTGGATACGTCAGTACCCAATAGAGCTTTGAAGGCCGCGTTGTTGGCTCATGAAGTCCTTGAGCTGGCGGACTATGAGGCTGTGCGACCCGAGGTTAAATACGGCAGCAACAGCCGGATTGATTTTCTGCTGTCTGGTGAAGGACGCAAGGACCTGTATCTGGAAGTGAAATCCGTGACACTGAGCCGCGAAGAGGGCGTGGCGGAGTTTCCCGATAGCGTGACCGCGAGGGGCACCAAACACCTTGAAGAACTCATGGCCATGATTGATGAAGGTCATGACGCGATGATGCTTTATCTGGTGCAGCGCACAGATGCGAAGCGTGTCACATTGGCGCCGGACATTGATCCAACCTATGCCGAGACGTTCCAGCGCGCGCGCGCGGCGGGCGTCAAAGTGTTGGCTTATGGCTGTGACATTTCCCCAACGGAGATCACAATTGGCCGCCCCCTGCCCTTTTCCTTTGAAGGTGCGTGACAGAAGGTGGCGCGCCTAGGCCCTAGAAGTTTTAAGAAATTGCGCTTACATAGCCGCAAACCTTACGTGACGGAGCACTCCACATGATCGGCAAACGCCGCAAAACACGCGATAGCATCGACCTCTATTCGCCAGAGGATCATGCCGGCATGCATAAGGCCGGTGCCTTGGCGTCGCAGATTCTGGACGACATCGCAGAGCACGTGTTTCCCGGTCAAACCACTGCGGAGCTGGACCGGCTGATCGAGGCGCAGGTCAATGCGGCGGGCGCGACCTCGGCCACTATCGGCTATCGTGGTTATCAGCATGCAAGCTGTATCAGTGTGAACCACGTTGTGTGTCACGGTATTCCCGGCAGCCCGATCCCGAAGTGGAATAAAGAGACCAGCGCGCGCAAGGAAGACCCGATGCGCGACGATGACAAGCTGCGCGATGGCGACATTCTGAACATCGATGTCACTGTGGTTGTGGATGGTTGGTATGGCGACACCAGCCGTATGTATGTGGCGGGCAAACCAAAGGGTTTTGCCAAAAAGCTCATTCAGGTGACCCATGATGCGCTGATGCTGGGCATTGAGGCGGTGAAACCCGGCAATACTTTTGGCGACATCGGCAATGCAATCCAAACCTATGCGGAGCGCCAGCGCATGTCGGTTGTGCGCGATTTCTGTGGCCACGGTCTGGGCCGGGTGTTCCACTCGCCGCCCAACGTTTTGCACTATGGCCGCGAGGGCAGTGGGCCGGTGCTAGAAGAAGGCATGTTCTTCACCATTGAGCCGATGCTGAACATGGGCCGCCCGGAAACCAAAGTGCTGGCAGATGACTGGACCGCGGTGACACGGGACAAATCCTTGTCGGCACAGTTTGAGCATTCCGTGGGTGTGACCGCAGACGGCGTGGATATTTTCACGCTGTCCAAGGCCGGTTTGTACCACCCCACCTGGAAGTAAGCTGATTGCGGGCGCTTAGGTCTCGGCGCCCGCGACCTCCAGAAAGGTCATCCACGTATCGCCATATTTGCGCTGATCCAGTTGTGTAAAGCCTTCAGGCGCCACCTGTGGCGTGTTCTCTTCCCAAACGATCAATGCCTCTGGAGCGATCCACCCATTTTGAGACGCCAGAGACAAAGCCTTTTGCCCCATCGACTTCCCGTACGGCGGGTCGAGAAAGATCAAGTCATAGGGTGCATCCGAGTTTTGCGGCAGGCGGGTGGCGTCAGCTTTGATCAGCTTGGCCCGCTTAGGGCCGCAAGTCTTGCGGATGTTGTCGCGGATGAGAGTGCCAGCCACGCGGCCGTCATCAACGAACGTCACCGTCTTTGCACCACGCGAAACCGCCTCTAGACCCAGCGCCCCAGTACCTGCAAACAGGTCCAGCACGCGGGCGTCAGTGATCGGATCGCCAAGCTTTCCGCCTTGCAACACATTGAACAAGCTTTCGCGCACGCGGTCTGCGGTGGGGCGCAGGTGTTTGCCCTGATCGCCCTTACCCACAGCCGCAAGCGCGATGCCGCGCCATTCTCCGCCAATGATCCGCATGGGAACTCCTTAGAGACGCATTAGGTCTTTGATGTCGGTGTTCATGTCGGCCACCAATTCGCGAGCGGGAGATTTGCCGCCTTCGATCAGGCGTTTGCCCACCATGTAGTCGCGTGGGGCGTTCATCGCGTCCACGGCCAGAAGCGTGTCGCCTTGGTAATACCAGAAGGAGGTGGCACCTGTGCCGCTGTCGCGGGTGACGATGGTGTCAAAGCCGGTGTTTAGCCCGGCGATTTGCAGTTTGACGTCATACTGATCGGACCAGAACCACGGTTTGGCGACGTAGGTTTTCTCCGCGCCTAGGATGTTTTCGGCGACCACTTCAGCCTGATCGATGGCGTTGGGCACGCTTTCCAACCGGATACGGGTGCTGTTGTAGGGGAAGGAGGCGCAGTCGCCAGCCGACCAGACGTTGGGCGCGCTGCTGCGGCCTTGTTCGTCGGTGGCGATGCCGTTGTCGAGCGAGAGGCCAGCGGCCTCTGCCAGCGCGGTGCCGGGGCGGATGCCTACGCCGACAATCACAAAGTCCACGGCCAACTCCCGGTCGCCGGAGAGTTTGGCAGTGGTCACGCGGCCGTCGCCAGCGAGACCTTCCAATGCGGTACCTTCGAGGATCTCAACGCCATGGGAGCTGTGCAGCGCGCGGAAATAGTCACTGGTTTCCTTGGCAGCAACGCGTTGCAGGATGCGGTCGGACATTTCCACGAGCGTGACTTTCAGCCCCTTCGCGGCAGCGACAGCGGCGGCTTCGAGGCCGATGTAGCCCCCGCCGACGATCAGCACATGGCGGTCTTTGACGAATTCGGATGCCATGGCGTCCACATCAGCGAGATTGCGGACGGTGTAGACGCCTTCGAGGTCGCCACCGATAGCGGCGGGCAGGCGAATGGGGCTCGCGCCGGTGGTCAGCACGAGGTGGTCATAGCTCAAGGTTTCGGCAGGCAGGGAAACCGTTTGCGCCGCTGTGTCGATGGCTTTGACGGTTGTGCCAAGGCGCAGGGTAATGTTTTGATCCGCGTAGTAGCTCTCTGGTCGCAGGTAGAGACGTTCGAGCTCCATTTCGCCCAACAGGTACTTTTTGGAAAGCGGTGGGCGCTGGTACGGTGGGGCGGTTTCGGCTCCGATCAGGGTGATCTCGCCTTCAAAGCCTTTGGCGCGCAATTTGGCCACGCAGGCCGCGCCCGCCTGCCCTGCTCCGATCACAACAACGTGCGTCACGTCACTCTCCCTCAAACCCATTGTCTTAGCCGCTGGCGAGCCTATATCGCAGGTTCAGGGAAACGCAATGAGAGTATCACAAATGAGTATTTCTATCGGAGACAAAATCCCCGAAGGCACGTTGATGAAGGTGGGCGCAGAAGGGCCAGAACCAGTGTCGGTGGAGAGCCTGACCAAGGATCGCAAGGTGGTGCTATTTGGCCTACCAGGTGCCTTTACCTCGACCTGCAGCAGTGCGCATTTGCCAAGCTTCATGCGCAATGTGGATGCGCTGAAGAACAAAGGCGTAGATGAAGTGATCTGCGTGTCCGTGAACGACCCGTTTGTGATGGACGCCTGGGACAAGGCAAACAACGCGGCCGAAGCTGGCGTGACGTTGCTGTCTGATCCAACCGGTGATTTGACCGTCGCCATGGGGCTAGAGTTCAACGCTCCTGCGATCGGTTTTGTGAACCGGTCCAAGCGGTATGCAGCGGTGATCGAAGATGGCGAGTTCAAAATCTTGAACGTCGAAGACGCGCCAGGCACCTGCGAGATCAGCGCGGGTGAAACCTTGCTGGCGGCACTGTAAGCTAAGTAAATCGGGCCTGACGTGCTGTGCGAGCGTGTCAGGCCTTTGATTAGTCCTCACCAAACAACACATCCATTTTGCGAGCCAGTTTGGCGTCTAAGGCCGAGATACCGCCAACGTCATGGGTGGTCAGGGTCACGGTCACGGTTTTGTAGACATTGAACCATTCCGGGTGGTGGTTCCATTTCTCGGCCCAGATGGCGGATTTGGTCATCCAGCCAAACGCCTCTACAAAATTCGCAAACACAAAAGATTTGCGGATAGCGTCGCGATCTTCGCAATAACTCCAGCCGCTTTGCAATAGCGGTTCCATCACCGCGTCGCGAGCAGCTTGGCTGAGTTTTTCAGTCATTCGTGGTCCTCCTCATTGCCGCGTCTGAACGGGCCGTAGCTGGTGAGCACTTCAACCTCCTGACTTACGGCTTCCCGTTCAGCTTCCAGATAGCGGTCGATGGCGTCACGAAATCCCGGATCCTGAATCCAGTGTAACGAATGGGTGGTCACCGGCAGGTAGCCCCGCGCCAGTTTATGCTCGCCCTGCGCGCCCGCCTCCACGGAGGCAAGCCCCTGTGCAATTGCCCAGTCCATCGCCTGATAATAGCACAGTTCGAAGTGCAATGCCGGGTGGTGTTCGACACACCCCCAATAACGGCCAAAAAGCGCATCGGCGCCGATCATGTTCATCGCACCTGCAACGGGAGTGCCTTCGCGCTCTGCGAAGATCAGCAGCGTGTCATCGCGCATGGTCTGATGGATGATGTCAAAGAATGTGCGTGTCAGATAGGGCGTGCCCCATTTACGCGCGCCGGTGTCTTGGTAGAACCGCCACATGGCGTCCCAATGATGTGGTTTGATATCCTCGCCTGTCAGACAGGTGATGGTGCCACCAAACGCTTGCGCCTGTTTGCGCTCTTTGCGGATGTTTTTGCGCTTGCGAGAAGAAAGCGCCTCGAGGAAGGCATCAAATCGGTCGTAGCCGTCATTGAGCCAATGGAACTGCTGACCGGTGCGGTTAAGCAGGCCCATGTCTTGGCCGTTCTGCGCCTCTTCGTCGGTGCAGAAGGTGATGTGCGCGCCGCTGAGGCCATTGTCTGTGCCCACTTGCACCATCGCCTGTACCAAGGCGGATTGGCCGGTGGCCTCCCAGCCGGGGCGAGTCATCAGGCGGCGGCCGGTGACCGGGGAGAATGGAACAGCGGATTGCAGTTTGGGGTAATAGCGCCCGCCTGCTTGCTCATAGGCATGGGCCCAATTGTGATCAAAGACGTATTCGCCCTGGCTGTGCTGTTTGATATACATCGGCGCGACGGCGATGACTTCCCCACCGGCCTTGGCCGTCAAGTGACGGGGCAGCCAACCGGTGCCCGAGCCAACGCTGCCACTCTCTTCCAACGCACGGAGGAAACGGTGGGTGACAAAGGGGTTTTCAGCGCGACCAGAGTCACTTGGTGTGGAATCGGCGCAGGCATCCCAGTCCGCCGCTGAAATGGTCTCCAGTGACTGATGCACTGTGATTTCGATGGGGTCACCATCCATGCGCGCGCCTCCTTGTCGGCAGTGTACCTGCTACGATGTAAGGGGCGAGACAAATCACTTTTAGGGCAGTCAATTCTAACCGACCTCTGGCATGTAGCCCTCAAAAGTAACGTTATCGACGATTTTGCGCGCCTTTTGCTCTTGCTTGGCGGAAGTCACGGTCCAGCAGAGGATTTTGGCACCGCGCGCTTTGAGCCGCGCGACTTCTGGCGATTGCAGATCATCGACGCTGTGGCTGACGAAACAGGCTCCGACGTCGTCATAATCCGGGATCTCACGCAGTCGGGTCCGGACAGCTTCCGGCAGGAGCGGCCAGCCGTCAGCGCGGAAGGGGTCTGTGGTCAAACCACGTGGTACATTGGGAGCGAGCTCGCGCAGCGCGGCCACGCTGTATGGATTGAATGACATGAAGGCCAAGGGGCCGGCATACTCTTGCACCGCTTCGGCTGCGGACGCCTCAAGCGCACCAACATTGGGCCCCATGATCCCGTCTTGATCCTTGAACTCCACCAGTAACGGTGCGCGGCCGGCAATCAGATCGAGCACTTCGGCAAATGTCGGAATGCCCTCATCGCCACCAATCAGCGGAATCGCTCCTAGCGCCGCCGCTGTGTGCTGACGAAAGGCTCCCTTGGCCTCTGCCAAACGCTGCAACTGATAGTCATGGAAAGCCATGGCCACGCCGTCGGCAGACAGTTGCAGGTCTACTTCAATGCAAAAGCCCTGCGATATGGCCGCCTCGATTGCCGCCCGGCTGTTTTCCGGGCGACCTTGAGTGACGTCATGCAGAGCCCGATGCGCGATTGGCGCATCAAAGAACCGTTTATCGAGCATGTCAGGCGATCTGGAAGATGCCTTCGATCTCCACGGCCACGCCAAACGGCAAGGAGCCAGCAGAGACTGCAGAACGGGCATGGCGGCCTTTGTCGCCCAGCGCCTCAACCATAAAATCGGACGCACCGTTGATTACTTTTGGTTGGTCGGTGAAGTCAGGCGTGGAGTTCACAAAGCCCACAAGCTTGACCACCTGCACCAGACGGTCAATGTCGCCGCCACAGGCCGCTTTAAGTGCAGCCAAGAGACCCACGGCGCAGGTCCGAGCGGCGGCCACACCTTCCTCAGTTGTGAGGTCCGCGCCCACTTTACCGGTGGTAAAACCTGCTTCGGTCATCGAGATTTGACCCGAGACATAAACCATGTCGCCCACAACCACGTAAGGCACGTAGTTGGCCGCAGGGGCGGCCACATCCGGCAGTGTGATTCCAAGTTCTTTCAGGCGTGCTTCGATCGCGCTCATCACGTGCTCTCCATATGCGATGTTTGCGCCGACGCTAGACCGCGCGACAGAAATTGAAAAGCGTGAAATTCAGATCAACTTTCGCGGAATGCTTTTACAAAATAATCAGTGAGCGGTTTGGTCAAATAGGCCCATGGTGTGCGATCTTGCGTGCGAAAATAGGCATCGACCGGCATGCCTGGGACCAGAGACACTTCCGCAGGCAGCTTTTCGACTTCCCCCTCCAACAAGGCAATTTCTGCTTTGTAGAATGAACTACCGGTCTGATCGTCCTGAAAGGCATCGGCGGAAACATGAACAACGCTGCCTTCCAGATCAGGAGTCGTCCTCTGATCAAACGCGGAGAACTTGAGCATCACGGTTTGCCCCGGAAACACCTGATCGACGTGAATCGTTGGAACCTGCACCGCCGCCACCAATGGACGATCTTGCGGTACAATATACATCAACGGCTCTGCCGGCTGAATGACGGACTGCGCCGCAAAAACCTGAAGGCCATACACCAATCCCGCCACCGGCGCGCGAACTTCGAGGCTTTCGATTTTGCCAATCAAATGGCGGCGGCGTTCTGAAAGCTCGAGTTCGCGATAGCGCAAATCGCGCAAAGTAGTGATCGCCTCTTCCCGGCGTGCGCTAGCCAGTTTAAGTGCCTCAATTTCAATCTCCGTCATGCGCCCTTCTGCTTGCGCGCGATTGGCCTGCAACTCGCCAACGCGACCAGCGAGAGACGCTTCTTCACGACGCAAAGCAAGCACGCGCGTCGCCTGGGCAAGTCCCTTGTCGAGCAATGACTGCTGATCCGCCAGCTCTGCTTGAATCAGTTCCAGCTGCTGAGTCAAAGCCATGTTCTGGGCGTCAACACCGACAATTTGGCTTTGAATTTGCGCGCGCCTCTTGGCCAGTTGGTCCAGGTTCTTTTCGAGCGTATCGCGACGTGCATCAAACAATCGGCTTTGACCTTGCAGGAGGCTGTTCACCTTCTCCGCCGAGGCCGCGATATCCAGCAACACGGGGTCAAATGAGATGGTTCCGACATCGTCACGTTCTGCTTCAAGGCGGCCACGGCGGGCCATAAGCTCCCAGAGCTGTCCCTCTGCAACAGTGAGCTCCAAGGTCAACTCCGCAGCATCCAGCTGCAAAAGAGTTTGACCGGGGCGCACTTGATCGCCTTCCTCTACGTTGATTTCGGTGACAACCCCGCCATCTATGTGCTGAACGATCTGACGATTTCGGTCCACTTCTACGCGGCCCGATGTGACAATGGCTCCGGCAATTTCAGTGCCGACAGCCCACGCCCCGAACCCCAAAACCAGGGCGGCCAATGACAGGCCACCGATCAACAGCGGTTTACGCGCACTCCAGTTCGATTTCGCGGTCATTGCACGCCTCCCGGCCCTTGAGAATTGCGGACTTGTTCATGATTACGCAGCACTTCTTTGAGCACCTCGTCCTTAGGGCCAAAGGCACGTTTTTGACCGTGTTCGACCATCAACAATTTGTCGCATTCCTGAATTGCGGCAGGACGATGCGCCATGATAAGCACACTTTTTCCCGCCTTTTTCATAGCCCTAATAGCCGTGTTGAGTGCTAGGGAACCCTCGTTGTCCAGATTAGAGTTGGGCTCATCGAGCACCAAAATAACCGGATCTTCATAGACAGCGCGCGCCAGCCCAATGCGCTGTAACTGTCCGCCAGACAGCCGCCCCCCATGCACGGAAACCTGCGTTTCATACCCGTCGGGCAACTTGAGGATCATATCATGCGCATCTGCTTTCTTGGCGGCGGCGATGATCTTTTCGGCGGGCGCATCCTTTTGCAGACGCGCGATGTTTTCCGCAATAGTGCCATCAAACAATTCGACCCGCTGTGGCAGGTAGCCAATGTAGCGGCCAAGTGCGACAGGATCATACTGTTCCAACGACGCCCCATCGAGACGGATCTTACCACCTGCCGGGCGCCAAACACCTGTTATGGCCTTGGCTAAGGTAGACTTTCCTGCACCAGATGAACCGATCACCCCAATCGCTTCTCCCGGCAACACATCAAAGGACATCATCCGCAAAGTGGCTTGCGCTTCGCCAGGCGGGACGATGGTAACCTGCTGTAATTGCAGTTTTGCCTCTGGCACCGGAAGTTCCGTGCGTGGCTGCACCGGTGGCACCGTGCCCAAGAGCTCTGCCAGGTTTTGCCAACCTTTGCGGGCACGTTGCACGACCGCCCATTGGTTTACAGCCAGCTCAACCGGCGCCAATGCGCGACCCAAAAGAATCGATCCCGCAATCATTGCTCCCGGCGTCAGTTCTCCCTTGAGCACCAAAAAAGCCCCAAGACCCAACATTGCTGACTGTAAGAACAGCCGGAAAGTCTTGATCCCAGTAGTGAACCCCCCGCCGACGTCAGCGGTGGCCATGGTTTCCTCAAGCGACGTCCGACGCACAGATTTCCAACGATCAAAAGCCGCCTCGCGCATGCCTAGGGCAGATACAAGCTCTGCCTCTGTTTGCATCTGCGCAGACATGCGATTGGCATTATGAGTGATTGCGAGCATGCGCTCAGAGTGGCGCCGCGTTGCCAATTGGTTCAGAACCGCCGCCAAAATTAAGGCGCCGCCCCCAACAATTGCCAACATACCCAACCACGGATGGAACAGGGCGATGCCCAAAATGAACACAGGCGCCCAGGGCATATCAAAAACCGCCGTCAATACCGGCGAGGTCAACAGGCGTTGCACTGCCTCCAAGTCCTGTAGCGCGGTTTCCGAGGTTGACGATTGCCCCAAAGCTGACCGACGCAACGACGCATCAAAGACCCGATGATCAAGTGCATCCTGAAAACGTGCTCCGACCCGAGCCATTAAGCGGCCTCGTGCGAAGTCAATCAGCCCCATGAGAGCGAAAAGAAAAACGACCAAAAGCGATAACGCAAAGAGTGTTTCCTGCGATCCGCTGCCAAGAACGCGATCATAGACCTGCAACATATAGAGTGGACCGGTCAGCATCAGCAGGTTCACAAAAAAGCTAAAAATCGCCACGGTCCAATACAGACTACGGCTTTGAGCGCGTACGGTGCGAAGCTCTTGCAGCCCACGTTCTTTGGTTGATAAGCTCATAAATCAGTCCCTGTAACCCAGGTTACGATGCCAAAAAAGCACCCCTCGGCGATGCACCTGATCATACGCCAGGCTTTATGTACCCAAACTGCCACAACGTTGGACGAACATCACTATGACATTGGGGTAAGTATTCGATTAATCTAAATAGTAGAGTGTCGTCGCGAAACATTAGAAACGTGTGGTTGCCCTTGGAACTGGTTCTTAACAAAATGCTGCGGTTCATTGTACTGACCCTGTGCGTCAGTACAACTCTCTCTGCCTGCGCTAATACAAATACTACCGCGGGAGGGATCAACGATCCGAACGAAGCGGCAAACAGGCGCGTTCACGAATTCAACAAACGCGTAGACAAAGCGTTGCTGTCACCTGCATCCAATGGCTATGGCACCATTATCCCCTCCCCGGTGCGATCTGGCGTGTCAAATTTTGCAGATAACCTTTCGTTGCCAAACGATGTGATCAACAACACGCTCCAAGGCAAGATACCTGAGGCAGGGTCGTCGCTGGTGCGGTTTGCCCTCAATACGGTTTTTGGCATCGGCGGCTTCTTTGACCCTGCGACTGCGGCGGGTATGGCTCGCCATGACACTGATTTCGGAGAAACGTTACACGTCTGGGGCGCCGGTGAAGGCGCCTATACTGAAATGCCGTTCTTTGGCCCCTCGACCACGCGGGACGCTTATGGGTTTGCAGTGGATGTCGTGCTCGATCCGTTTTTCGTGGTGACCCGTGAGCCTGCTCGCTACATCGGCGGCGTCGCTTACGTCGTGAACAAAATGGGCGAACGTTACGAATACGATGCGACCGTAGATTCCATCCTTTACGACAGCGCAGATAGTTACGCTCAGGCCCGCATACTCTATTTACAAAACCGGCGCTTCCGACTTGGAATGCAGGGGGAGGAAACCTATGTCGATCCGGAATTCGACCCCTATGAGGATCCCTATGCCGATTTCTAAGTTGTCGCGACGCAATTTCGTCGCCCTGTTCGCCGCGGCCGGTGCGGCCGCCACTTTGCCCTCTAGCGCTTTTGCGCTGAACGATGCTCAGGCCAAAGCGCTGATCGATAAAGCGGTTGCCGACATCAACAAGGTTATCTCTTCAGGCAAATCTCTGAGCCGCATGACCAAAGATTTTGAGAAGATTTTTGTCAAATACGGTGATGTGAGCATCATTGCCCGCTCTGCCCTTGGCCCCGATGCACGTAGCCTGAGCAAGAGCCAGCTGAACAGCTATACCAAGGTGTTTCAGGGCTACATCTCCCGTAAATACGGAAAGCGCTTCAACGAATTTGTAGGCGGTAAGGTCGAAGTGACCGGGTCACGCAAAGTGAAGAGCTTTTATGAGGTAAACGCCAAAGTGACTTTGCGTGGCCAGGCACCGTTTCAAGTTGCATTCTTGGTGTCGGACAAATCTGGCAAAGACAAGTTCTTTGATTTGATTATCGAAGGTATCAGCTTACGCCTGTCTGAGAAGGCCGAAATTGGTGCGATGCTGGATCGCCGCAAAGGCGACATCAACGGCCTGATTCAGGATCTCAAAAGCGCGGGATAACCCCTCGACTTCCGCAAAGCGATGGCCGGATCAGTTCCGGCCACCAAAGATGTCGCGAAGAATACCGTTCACGACATCATCAAGCCCCTGACCTCTTCGTTGCCGGTTTCCGCTAGGAACCACGGGTTTCTTTTGGGGCACAGGTGTAAAGGCAGGTAGAGGTGTCGGCGACATACCTTCATGCACGCGCACCATAGCTTCACGCCAAATCTCTGCAGGCAGACCACCGCCAGTTACTCCGGTGAGAGGTGTGTTGTCGTCATACCCCATCCAGACACCCGCGACGTATTCGTTGGTGAAGCCTATGAACCAAGCATCTCTCGCGGCTTGTGTGGTGCCCGTTTTCCCAGCCACCTGCCAGCCACCCATCTTGGCGCGCCCGCCAGTGCCTTCGCTCACGACTTTTTCCATCATCCAGACCAATTCGCGAGCTGCTGCGTCGGAAATCACTCTCTCTCCGATCCCTCCACCGGTGCCCATAAGCGCTTCATCTTCGCCTAGGAGACGTAGCTCAACCAGACCATAAGGTGTCACTGAGGATCCGCCGTTCAGTATCCCCGCATAGGCGCCGGTCATTTCTAGAAGACTGCTTTCAGAGGCCCCCAATGCAAGTGCGGGGCCGGCCGCAAGGTCACTTTCAATACCAAACATGCTGGCAACTGTGCGCACATTTTCGCGGCCAGCTTTCTCAGACACTTTCACAGCCGGGATATTGAGAGAGTTCCTCAAAGCGAAAGTGAGTGAAACGTCGCCGTAGTGTTTGCCAGTATAGTTCTTCGGACACCACTGACCGGACCCGGCGATGTTGAGGCAGTACGGCTCATCCAGCACCTTATCATCATAGTGCCCCCCGCGTTCCAGCGCGGTGGCATAGACAAATGGCTTAAACGCACTACCAGTTTGACGTTTGGCCTGTGTCGCACGATTAAACGCGCCGGTGACTTTGGTTTGACGCCCCCCCACCATGGCACGCACGGCACCGTCCGCAGACATCACAACAATCGCCGCCTGCGCCTTTGAGCCCTCGCGGACCTTGTTGTCAAAAACCCATTTCAGGCCCTCTTCTGCGGCCGTCTGGATGCGGGGATCCATCGTGGTTTTCAGGATCACATCCTCGGTGGTATTGCGGGTGAAGAATTCTGGACCAGAGGACATAACCCAGTCAGCAAAATAGCCGCCAGCATTGGCCTTTGCGGCAGCGGACAAGGTTGCCGGGTTCGTTTGGTAAAACTTGGTTTCTTTGGTGGACAGGTAGCCCTGCTCGTTCATCAAACGCAGAATTGTGGCGGCACGATCCTGTGAACGTTTCAAATTGGCAGTGGGGGCCAAAGAAGATGGAGCGGTTAATAGACCGGCGATCATGGCGCCCTCAGCTGGGGTCAGGTTTGCAGCAGGCTTGCCAAAGTAGCGTTGCGATGCCGCCTCTGCGCCATAGGCGCCACCGCCCATATAGGCACGATTGAGGTAGACCGAGAGGATTTCATCCTTGGTGTATTTGACCTCCATCGCCATGGCGTAGACGGCCTCTTTCACCTTCCGCCCCAAAGAGCCCCGACGGCAATCACGCACGTAGTCAGCTTCGCTTTCCCAAGCGCTGGCGTCATATTCCACACCAAGACACAAAAGCTTGGCGGTCTGCTGCGTCAAAGTGGAGCCTCCGTGACCGGACAATGGCCCCCGACCTTCGCTCAGGTTGATGCGCACAGCGCTGGCGACGCCGCGGGGGCTGACGCCAAAGTGGCGGTAGAACCTTTTGTCTTCGGTGGCGATGACTGCGTTCTTGAGGTGTTTGGACACGGTGTCCGCCGTCACCACGCCGCCAAACTGATCCCCGCGCCAGGCAAAAACCTTGTCGTCACGATCCAACAACGTGACCGACCCTCGCGCGCGACCGTCCAGCAAATCGTCCACCTCAGGCAAGGTGGCGTAGACGTAGGTCACAGCCAACCCGACCATGATGCCAATCACCACGGACGTGCGCCAGACAACAGTCCAGATCAGGCGCAAGATCCAGCGGATGATGTTGCCAAAGAAGGCGACAATGGGGTTGCGCGACTGCTTACGCGGACGCTTCGGAGCCGCCTTGCGACGGGTCGGACGCTTGGGTGCGGGCTTAGCTTGGGATTTGGTCGGCTTGCGCGCGGGTTTGGCGGCCTTGCGCGAGTAGCGCTTGTCCGCCACCAAAGGTGGTTTCCGACGTCTTGAATCACTCATGATCTGCCCACTGCCCGGGATTGTCTTTTCAGTCATTTTAACCTGTGTGCCCACCGATGTAGACCCACCGATGTGGCCAAATCCGTTCTTTTGACGCCTATTTTTCGAGCAAATTAACCTTTCTGCACATTATTTCACCTCTCGAACTAATTTTTTGCCCAAAAACCAGTCTCGAATCTTCGTTTTTCACGCCCTGCCGCGTTTTTCTGCAGATGCAAATTCGCGGGGCACCCCCCGCACCGCCAAAAGGGGAACAAGGTGAAACTGATTATCGCAACGATCAAACCGTTCAAGCTGGAGGAGGTCCGCGAGGCGCTGACCGACATCGGCGTGCGCGGCATGATGGTCACTGAAATTAAGGGCTTCGGCTCCCAATCCGGCCACACTGAAATCTACCGCGGCGCAGAATACGCGGTGAACTTCGTACCTAAGGTCAAACTCGAACTCGTGGTTGCCGCCAACATGGCCGACCAAGTGGTCGAAACCATCACCAAAACCGCTCAGACCGGCAAGATCGGTGACGGCAAAATCTTCGTGCTGGACGTGCAGCAAGCCATTCGCGTGCGCACCGGCGAAACGGATGCAGACGCCATATAAGGCGCCGCAAGGAAGGAATACACTGATGAATACCCTCGCAAAACTGGCCCTGCCCGCCGCGCTGATCGCGCTGCCGAGCCTTGGCCTGGCCCAAGAAGGTCCGGTGCCGGGCGTGAACGCCTCCACCGACACTGTCTTTATTCTAAACTCGCTGCTGTTCCTTGTGGGTGGCTTCCTCGTGTTCTGGATGGCGGCAGGCTTCGCCATGCTAGAAGCGGGTCTCGTTCGCTCCAAAAACGTGACCATGCAGCTGATCAAGAACATCTCTTTGTTCTCGCTGGCCGCGATCTTTTACTACCTGATTGGTTACAACCTGATGTACCCGCTGGGCACTTGGTCTGTTGACGGCATCCTGTCTGGCGTCTGGGGCCCCGGTGTTCTGGAAGCGGTTGGCGTGACATCGGATGCGGCGGATGACTACGGCTATGCCTCCACCGGTTCTGACTTCTTCTTCCAGTTGATGTTCTGTGCGACCACCGCATCTATCGTGTCCGGTACGCTGGCTGAGCGTATCAAACTGTGGCCATTCCTGATCTTCACGATTGCTTTGACCGCTGTGATCTACCCGCTGCAAGCCTCCTGGAAATGGGGCGGTGGTTTCTTGGATGCGGCTGGCTTCTTGGACTTTGCAGGTTCGACCGTTGTGCACTCCGTAGGTGGCTGGGCCGCTTTGACCGGCGCCATCATCCTTGGCCCACGTATCGGCAAGTACAACAAAGAAGGTCGCACCGTGCCAATCCCTGGTTCCAACCTGACCCTCGCCACTCTGGGTACATTCATCCTGTGGCTCGGCTGGTTTGGCTTCAACGGCGGCTCTCAGCTGGCAATGGGCACAGTGGGTGATGTTGCTGACGTGTCTCGCATCTTTGCCAACACCAACACAGCAGCAGCAGGCGGCGCAATCGCAGCTCTGATCCTGACTCAAGTCCTGTACAAAAAGCCTGACCTGACCATGGTCCTGAACGGCGCGCTGGCGGGCCTCGTGTCCATCACTGCCGAGCCACTGACCCCATCCCTGGGTGCAGCAACACTGATCGGTGCTGTTGGCGGTGTGATCGTGGTCTTCGCGGTTCCATTCTTGGACAAGCTGAAAATCGACGACGTGGTTGGCGCCATCCCAGTGCACCTGATCGCCGGTATTTGGGGCACCATCGCGGTTGTGTTTACCAACGGTGACGCCTCTCTGGGCACACAGCTTTACGCAATCGTCGTGGTTGGCGTATTCACCGTGGTTGCTTCTGCAGTCGTCTGGTTCATTCTGAAAGCCACAATGGGTCTACGGGTTGACGAAGAGACCGAGATCAACGGTCTGGACATGGCAGAGCTCGGCATGGAAGCTTACCCAGAGTTCTCCAAAGGCTAAGCAGCCTCAAGAGACACGAAAATTTGACCTGGGCCACTGCGGCCCGGGTTTCTTTTTGCCATTTGGGGCCGCGACAGTTTGAATGCGGACTGTTAACCTCCCAGCATGCGATATCTTGTTTTACCGATAGTTTTGGCCGCTCAGGCGGCGTTGGCCGATCCGGCCCAGATCACCGATGTCAAAGCCACACAAAGCGATGCTGGCTGGCGGTTTGATGTCACTCTTGCGCATCCCGACACCGGCTGGGACCACTATGCAGATGGCTGGCGGATTGAAACCCAAAATGGCCAAGTGTTGGGCACCCGTATTCTAGCGCACCCTCATGTGAATGAGCAGCCGTTCACACGCAGTCTGTCGCGGGTGTGGATCCCGCCAGAGATTACCACCATCTATGTGCGCAGCAAATGTAATCAGGATGGGTGGGGCGATGACACAATGGCGGTCCCCCTCAAATGACGAAGGCGCCAAGTGGCGCCCTCTTCGGTATTGGAAAGACCGGACTGCTTAGTGGACGGTCACTGGCCAAAAGTTATTCTGGCGAGCCAAATCAAAGGCCAATCCGCGGTCTTTTACCAGCGCCAGGCGCTCGCCATCTGTGGCGTGTACCGCAAACAAGGTTTCAGCGCCGTCTGCCTCTTCCTGCATCTCTTCAGGAAGATCGGCGACCATAACCTCACGCACATAAACGGTGCGATCTTCGGCAGCTTCGTTCTGTGTTTCATCATTGTGCATGGGTCTATCCTTTATTGATTTGGATGGTTTGAACAACAGTCTCTGGTCGCGCGTGCGACAGATCAATGTGGAGCAAGCCGTTTTCCATTGACGCCTCACCTACCTCGACGCCATCAGCCAGAACAAAGCTGCGCTGAAACTGGCGAGACGCAATACCACGGTGCAAGAACACCCGCTCGCTTGCATCTTCAGATGAGCGGCCACGGATCACCAACTGGCGATCTTCTACCGTGATACTCAAATCCTCTTCGCGAAATCCGGCCACAGCCAGCGTAATGCGATAGGCATAATCTGCGGTTTGTTCGATATTAAATGGCGGATAGCCTTCGGAAGACTTTGCAGTCCTCTCCAGAAGGCGTTCGAGCTGTTCAAAGCCCAGCATGTGGGGATGGGACCCCAAAGATAGTTTGGTCATCGACCCGTCCTTGTTCAAAGCGACAGTCCGCGCAAAGATCCCTTTCTGGCAACCATTGCACATGGAGAATATGGGGCAGCATTTGGCATGCTGCAAGTGTCGCGCACAGGAATGC
>JAAENN010000134.1 GCA_024224295.1 Shimia sp.
ATCTATTCCCGCTATTGGAATGGAACCACAATATGCACAAAAAATATCGAAAAGCATAGAAGGCTTAAAAGTAGGCTGTCCAAAACCCACTCTTTTGGCGTAATTTTCTTTCCCAGAAACTGGGCCTGTTCGACGCGAGCGAGTTGCGCAGCACTGCTGGCGTCGAAGCGGGAGCGTAAGAGCTGCACCTGGGGCGCTAAAGAGGCATACTCCAAGCGCGTATGAAACCGGAGCGGGTCACATGAGCAAGCACTCTAAGTTAAGGCGCAGTCGAGATCAGTGGAAGGAGAAAGCGGGGAGTCGAGGGGAGGAGTTGCGTTATGTGCGCAAAGAGCTGACGCGGGTGAAAATGCAGCGTGAACAGTTTAAGCACGAAGCGAAGGAAGCCCAGGCGCAACTGAAACAGAAGGCCGGCCAAGAGCGGCTGCCAGCGGTGCGTAGCAAGGTTGATGTGGTGTTCATGGCGCTGCAACTGTTTCTGATCGCGCGGATTGGGTTTCGCGCGGTGTCACGCGTACTGGAGGTGCTGAGTGTACACCTCGGGCTGCGCAAAGCCCCGAGTCCTCAAACGATCATTAACTGGGTGACCCGGCTGTCGATCAGCCGTATGGAGCAGGCGAGTGCGGTGGTTGGTGCTGGGGGTGGGGGTGGGGGAGATCGGTTCTCGAATGGTTTTCTGTGGTTGCTCGATATCAGCATTGCCTTGGGGGCGGGTAAGATTCTCGCCGTGCTGGCGTTGGATGTACGCCATCACGCGAACCACGCCGGGGCCCCGTCACTGCACAACGTTCATTGTGTGGCGGTGGCGGTAGCGCCCACGTGGACGGGGGAAACCATTGCCGCGTTCCTGCAACGGGTGATCGCGGTGTTGGGTCGTCCGCCGGGGTTTCTCAAAGATGGCGGAGCCGACCTCGGCAAAGCGGTGCGGCTGTTAGGCGAACGCGGCTGGCCCAGCCCCTGCATTGCCGACCTCTCCCATGTCATTGCCAACCTCTTGAAGCATGAGTATAGTCACCATCCCCTGTTCGAGACCTTCCTTTCAGCCTGTGGGAAAACCTCGCAGAAACTCAAGCAAACCGTACTCGCCTGTCTGGCCCCGCCCAAGGTGTCGAGCAAAGCGCGCTTCATGAATCTGCACCGCTTGGTGCGCTGGGCCGATCAGCTGCTCAAACACGCCCCGCTGGGGCGCGTAGCGCCCGCCTCGCTCACCGCGAAACTGCGTGCCAGCCTGGATCAACTGCCCGCCTGTCAAGCCTTCATCGGTCGTTTCCTGCGCGATGCTACCCCGCTGCTGGCGTGCCAGAAGCTGCTCAAGACCCAGGGGCTGAGCAAGGTCACCGTGGCGCAATGTGAAGCACTCATTGAGGTCATCCCTCCCACCTCAGCGGTGCGCGTCGGCTTCACTGGCTGGCTCAACACCCCGTTACACGTCGCCGAAACTCTCGGTGTTGCCGACACCGGACTGCCGATCAGCTCCGATCCGATAGAATCCTTATTTGGAGTGGTTAAGCACCATGGCACCGGTGAAATCAAAGACGCTTATCGGCTCGCCACGCGACTCCCTGCACTCTGCGGTCCGCTCACCAAAGCAGAGGCGCAACGAGTCCTCGACGTGTCACTAGCACAGCAGCAGGCCGTCATCGGTTCACCGCCCTCACTGAGCCAGCAGCGCCGCCGCATCTTGCCTCACCCCGGGGCCCTCAAACACCTTACCGTGGCGGATACCAAGTCACCCTTTGAACTGATTCCGGGGGCCAAAAACCGGTCAAAAAATCCCATAACCCTCAATCTATCAGCGCATTGCACAAAAACCAGTGGCCCTGTGATGAGCTTGCAAAATACTTCCACACCCCCTTCCAAAGACCCGCCAGCACAGATCACAATGCTCGCTTGAGCGCCGATTAAAAATCGCTAACCCGCTGTCATCAAAACCGTTGTTCGGTAAACCTCTCCTCTGGCTGGGGGTAGCGCCGGTGAGGCTGTCCATGGAGCACCTCAGTTGGACACAGCTTCTAAGGCCAAAAAGCGGGGAACAGGCTATCAGCGATTTGGGCACCCTAGCCGTAGCCTATGCCGCTGGGTTACGCGCTCATGAGTTGCTGACCCGACGCCCTCTCGCTGAGCAGCCGGTCGATAGTCGTCCGGCTTTAGAC
>JAAENN010000135.1 GCA_024224295.1 Shimia sp.
CCGCTTGATGTCTTTGACGATCTTTTCGCCGGGGCTCTTACTTGTCTTTCTCATCGTCCACTCCTCAGTGGTTACGATGAGCCAAGAACACTCTCTTATCAAATACCGCTATTTGGACCCATAGGCGCTGACGTCAGACATTCTGCGGTTTATACTATAGCGTACTTTGTGTGAGAGATATTGGTGGACACCCGCGTTGAGAGACTTGCAGGTAATCAGAAGCTAGGTGTCCACCACCCTTTGGAAAGGACTCTCTGGGTATCTGAGTGGTTGCTCTTGTGGAAGCTCACCATATGAATACCTGAGGGGTGTTTGGTGTATGGCTATAACCTTAAGTTCACGTGAATTACCCACAGGATCGCTAGGCTAAGTTGTTGTGATCTATTGAGTTGGTGTACACCTGAGCCGGTAGGGGTGTCTTGAGCAAGGTGTACACCGTCCAACAGGGGAGGCATTAACCGTATCCAGCCGATCGTTCTTGTGGAAGATCACCATGTGAATACCTGTGATGTCTTTGGGTGACGATTAGTCATCGTATGGATGATGGTTGTAGTCTTAGGTTGTGGTTTGCTCTGCTCGCTTAGTTTACACGCGCATTTCACAACGTATAACGACTATTGAATATGTTTAAGGATTCTCGTAAGTTATTGTATCTAATGGTGATTATAGTAGGGTGTAGCAATAGGGTCATATTTGGCGGCGATTCGAATCACCTATTGTCAAGAAAAACTTTTGTCAACCCCTAAATTAATTTATTTTGTGCTACTTATGTACCCCATATGTCACACCTAAGCACCTACGTAGATGCTCTTGGTGACGATTAGCCATCGTATGCATCACATCGTAACATACTTCACTAGCTTGTGATCTATTGTAACATATGATTCTAAACTCAACTAAGGGAAGAGCAAGAGAAAACCTCAGAAGGCTAACGACCACTAAGTCATTGATATTGCTTCATCTACGGCTAGTACGGAAGTAACCCTATGATTTCCCTAGGTGCCGAAGTTAGAGTCCCAAAGAAGGAGCCTTACTGTGCGGCTTAGGTTGAGTTTGGATTCTACGGTATAACTATTGACAGGGATGCAAATGTATGAGCCAAGGATTCGTTCCGTGGCTGGGATTGATGTACATGCTGTGCATCTACGGATTAGCCTGAGTGTATCGGCTGTATAACGAATGGGGCCCCTATGTGTTCTAACCAAACGAATTTAGGGTGGGGGGTATGCACCTATGAATCCAAAACAAGAGAATTAGTTGCGGCCTCTTGGGCACACTGCTAGCCGTTAGCAAAGTTCATTCTGTGAGGCTGATTTATGAAGAAATTTTTCTCTGCTGTGGCTGTATCTGTTGCCCTGACTGCTCCAGTTTTTCCTTAATAAACCAATGGTGCAAATTACGTACACCTGCCGTTCGCTTCAATGGCTTGAACTTGCGACATGCACAAATATGACCTATCCAAGTGCGGCTATTACTGACGTATCGTTCCTTCGCACTAGACCAACGAACCTCATTCACCTCGCACGGGCTTTGGTTCCTTTGTCGTGATGCCTTTCGACACCTGATGTAGTAACAGACGTAAAGGAGAACTAATCAAAATGGATCGCAAGTTCACCTTCATCACGACAGGCATTGTGCTTTGGTTCTTGGCTGCTTTTGTCATGCACTATCTTGGACCAATCGTATTTGACGTGGGTCCAAAACACATCGGATTTTGGATTGCGAACTTCTTTTTGCCAGTTCTAGTCTTACCAATAGTTGCCAGTCTGACTGGTCGCACAAAAAACGACATGGTTGTGCCTACGCTGCTGATCACACTTCCAGCCATGACACTGGATTCAGTTGCCATCACATTCGACACGATGGGTATGTCGCATGTCTACGCGAGCACTCCTAGCCTTAGCGGCTTGACCGGTGGCTTCTTGCTTTTCGCATTTGCAAGTTTCTTTTTTTGGGCGCTCGTATGGCACCGTGAATCACGCTGCAAACCGGAAATCAATGGGTCCTGAGCCTAGGAGGGGAAGCTACGCAAACGGTCAGGGTGTCCTCCAAGACAACGTAGTGGCGCATATGTGGTATAACATCAGCAGTGCTAACGGGTTTGAAATTGGAGGCCAAAACAGAGACAGCGTAGCGAAATTCATGCCCCCCCAAGACATCTCTAAGGCTCAAGCTATGGCTAGAGAGTGCATGGGTAGCAACTACCAGAACTGCGGTGACTGACCCGTTCCTCTCGCACAAGATAGCCATAGCAATGTTCGGATAGAACTCACCGTACATGCTAATCACATCATTTGAGATACAGTAGAAAGTACCGCGGTTCGTACGTGTGCAGCACGGGGGAAGGTTGAGCGCAGCGAACCCTGAAAGGGCTTGACCTGATGTCCGTGTGGGGGCACCATTTAAACCTCTGAAAATCAGGTAGTTGAATTGGATGGAGTTGCGAGAGCTGCCTTTGCGCCGCATCTTGTGTAAGCACAATGTAAGCATCTTTTTTAAAAACTTTCAAAAGGTGCAAAGTTTTTGTCGCGATCGAATAATCCATTGGGCGAGTACCTGACAATATTGACAACCTGTTCTGGCTGCCTTTCAACTATCCCATATTTTTCGTTTTAATCGCTGTTGAGCACAGTCAGGATGCGCCGAATGTCGACCATAGATAAGGTTATTTTTGAGTTACCACTTTATGCCAAATTCCAAATGCCTCCCGACGAGTGGGTTAAGGCTCAGTTGGTTGGAAAGGCAAATGTCAATATTGATGGGTATTGCGTCGGATGTGGAAAGGTCTCGACACTTCACTGCTGGAGCCAAAACGCGTTCAACACAATGACTGATGGCGCAAAAGCTGTAGTTGAGTCTTTGAACTTATTTTTGAGATCGAGTTGTTCTGCACCCGTAACGGTGAGCACCGAGTTCGCGCATGGTTTTTTTTGACTGGAACCGAAGGAATAAAGGTAGGTCAGCTGCCATCACTTGCGGACATCGCAAACGATGAGGCGAAAACATATCGAAGTGTGCTCAGCCCAGAGGATGGAGCTGAGTTGCACAAGGCAATTGGACTGGCGGCTCATGGTGTGGGCATTGGATCATTTGTCTACCTCAGGCGCGTATTCGAACACCTGATTTATGGACGATATGAAGAGTTCAAGGAATCAGAAGGATGGAAAGATGAAGATTTCTACAGGATGAAGATGGATGAGAAAGTGCAACTTTTGAAGGGGCACGTTCCCGATTTCTTGTATGAAAACAGGAAGATCTATTCGGTGTTGAGCAAGGGTATCCATGAGTTGAGCGAAGAAGCTTGTTTGGCGTTCTTTGAACCCCTCAAGTTGTCACTCAAGATTATGCTGGAGGAGGAAAAGGTGAAGAAAGAAGAATTAGCCCTAAAAGAGGCCGCGTCTAGGGCGATTGCTGCTTTTGGAACGGAAAACCAATAACAATTATCCTAGCTTGTCAGCAAAAAAACGAAGGCTGGCCAGATCAGCGGGCGTGATCTTAGTTGAGACGGAATGCGCCAGCCTTCGAAGTTCGAAAAGATCGGGTTCGGTGAAGCCCTGCAGTTTTAACGCTGGCACTCCAGCGGCAATGATCATTTCAACTAGTCCACGTGCATAGGCCCTTAGATCAGCGTCAGAGGGGTTTGCAGGTAGCGTGGGCAAGATCGGGTGCGGGGTCATGGCTTACAAGCTGTTGTTTCGGATCGGAACAGGTTCGTCAGTGGGAACGGCACGTGCCCGATATTTGACCGTGCCTTGCAGGCTATCCCCGCCCAACATTTCAACCACCGAGTAAAACACACCGTCTAGCAGTATCACTGCATCGGGGTTCGGGGTTTCTTCGGTAATGACAATCAAGGTGACATCGCCGTCATATGGTTTGTTGAGCGTGAATGTCTCGTTTTGTGTGAAGTCCCGCAGCCCAAAGGTCAGTTCGGTTACGTCAAACTGGTATTCGCCCGCTGCATCCAGAATGGCCGCGCCTGTTTCATCAACAGCCCATCCATAGACGCTGGCCTGTTTCCAAGCGGGGTTGAACCTTGCGGCCCGTTTCAGGGTGGCGGAATAGGTCATTCGGCGGCTGCCTCTTTGACGGGTTGTGCCTTGGGCAGCGATACACCTTCCCAGCCGACCAGTTGCATGGCCGTGGCCAAAGGCACACCAGAGTTCACCAGAACACCCACGGCACGGGCACGGCCCGCCACGTTGCTGGACATCATCGCGTCAAGGCTTAGGCGAGTGACGCCTAGCTTAGCTGTCAGTTCGGGGGTGATCATCCGCGCCAGTGGGTCAACGGTCTGCAAGGCAAACAGGCGATAGGCTTCACGCATGGCCCCCGCGTTGCCGCTAGACGTTACAAGGGCAGGGGGCACGCCTGCCGCAGTCAGCAAACGTTCGTGCAAGCTAGTGGTCGCGGGGTTCAGATCGGCTTTGGCCAGATCGGGAGTCAGGTCCACCCGTCGCAGTTCGGAACGATCCCCACCGGCATGGGTGGCGAAATCGGCTTTGGACGTGACCACCGCCAGTGAACCGTTGCGCAAGCCTGACAGGGCCTTTGATTGCTGTTCCTCGGGAATGCTTGCTGACATAGGCAACAGGCCTTTGCCGGTCATGGGCAGAGCCGCAGAGATTGCTTGTTCAATTTCGGCCATCAGCGCGGGAGAAAGCCCCATAAGAGCAAACGGACTTCGGCCTTGCCAAGGGCTCGCAGGGGCGGGATTGATCACCAGTTTCAGCACCTCGGGGGCCAGAGCCTTCACGGTTTTGGTGCTGTTCACCTTAGCGATATGCAGGTGAAACTTGCCGTCTGCAAACTCATCCCAATACGCTACGCGCACCAGTTCCAGTTCATTGGCATGAACCCGAATGTGCCAACAGCTTTCGCCCTTTAGGCAGAGGTCCAGACCAATTGACGCCAGAATGTCAGGGGTCAGGACATCGGCCAGAGGCTCAGGGGTGAGCATAGAGAACGCCCGCGACCAAACACCCACGCAGGTGCCCACCGTGGCCGACAGGGCCGCAGAGCCATCCGTTGACTGGTTGCGGCGTCGGGCGTCGATGTATTGCGCCGTAACCACTGGGAAGGCGCTGCGCTGTTCCAGATCGTGTTTCTTCTTGAATGGCCAGATCATTTGCGCACCTCGCTTGCCAGCAAAGCCCCGGCACCAGAGCCGTAGAACAGGCCCATGAGGTTTTCCCGGCTGAACCCGCTGTCACCGGCATTCTGTGATTTGAACTCGCGACGTTGTGGCGAGAACACCAGTTGATAAACCGCCAGATTGAACACCGCTTGCAGAACGTGAGGCTTGGGCATTGCAGACGTCACCGAGTTGGGTTGGGTCAGGCGGTAGGTCAGCGGCCCTTCGAGATCGATCACTCCGGCAATGTAGGTTTCGGAATGGGCCACCCACTCGCCACCGCTCAGGTATTCCACTGTCAAATCCTCGGGGAATGGATAGCGGGGCCATGTGTAAAGTTCAGGGCCTTTGACCCTCAACACCACCGTGCCAGCCGTCACGGGGTATTAAGTGCGGCCCGTAAAGGTTTCGGCCTGTTCCCACGCCGCCGCAATCAAGGCTTGGGCTTCGTTCACGCCCGCTTCTAGCGCCACCTCGGAGGCCACCGGGGTGGCTGGCAGCTCGCCACGTGTGAAGTCGGTTGAGATGTGTTCGATCATGGCAGAATGATCCTTTGGCGTGGCTGGTGATTGGTTTCGGCCATTGCTCGCAACTCCGCTTCGGATTGCTCATATGCGGGACGGGTGACAAGGCTCAGTTCGTACAAGAGCAAGGCCGACAGTTCGCGGATCATCACACCGGGGTTTCCCGGTTCCGGCACCAGCCGTTCGGCATCTGGCACAACGTCTTTGGGTGGCACCCGAAAGCCCGGTGACACACCCTTGATCAGACCGGCCCCGACCATCGCCAATACGTCGGTCACATGGGTGGCGCGCTCGGCACCCTCGGGAATGGTCACGATGAGCCAGAAACACTCTCTTATCAAATCGCCCTATTTGGCCCCATAAGCGCTGACGTCAGACACCACGAAAAGCGTTTCACGCGTGGGACGCGTGAGTATCAGGCTGCTCAAAGGCTCGCCCAGAAGCGAGAGAAAGCGCGAGGAGATTATGAGGTGATCGAATGACAGCAAGCCGCTCCTCGGGGCGGCTTGCTTGCCTACTATCGCCTGCATCAACGGGCCGATAGCCTCTGCGGCGGTTTAGGCGACAAAGGGCGGAGAGAAGTCATTCTCCGCAGGTGCGTAGTGTTCGCTGCGGTTGTGAAAGAACGGACATGAAGATTGAGCCCAAGCCTGCGGAATTTCGGCGCCACCGCAAGTCGGCTCGGAGTCCAACCTGTGAATTCGCCACTTTCGCTTCATGCAAACGCAGCGTGAAATTCGCTGCACCCGCCGTAAATCTCGACGCTGCTGCGCGGAGAGAAAACCGGTCACTCATGCAAGTCATAGCGGAAGCGACGCCTCATGGAGAAAGTCGCGGACTTTGCCATCGTTTGCTTCGGAGGCGCGAATGGAGGGCTTCCGTTTTCCTCGCAAGATCATCGTTTACCTCCGGCAATCCAAGCGTGACCAAGATTGTTGTCGTATTTGATCGCGCATTTGTCTGATCGCAAACTGGCGCGCTCTCATTCTCCGTTGTTTGGTTTCTCCCGACTGAAAGGGATGATTAATGCGATATTCCGGCATTAGAGTGATCAAAGAGGCCCTGAGCGGGCATAAGGGCTGGGGGCCACTATGGCGAGACCCGGAACCGAAACCTCACTATGATTTTGTGATCATTGGTGGGGGCGGGCACGGGCTTGCAACCGCCTATTATCTGGCCAGGGAATTTGGCGAAAGCCGGATTGCGGTGCTGGAAAGAGGCTGGATTGGCGGGGGGAACGTTGGCAGGAACACGACTATCATTCGGTCAAACTACCTGCTCGATGGCAATGAACCGTTTTATGAATTCTCGCTGAAGCTCTGGGAAGGTCTGGAACAGGACTTCAACTATAACGCCATGGTCAGTCAGCGTGGCATTCTGAACCTTGTGCACACGGATGCCCAGCGGGATGCGGCGCGTCGGAGGGGCAATGCGATGATCCTTAACGGATCTGATGCGGAACTTCTGGATACGGAAGGGGTGCGTAAACTGTACCCTTTCCTGAACTTCGACAACGCACGATTCCCGATAAAGGGCGGGCTTCTGCAACGCCGGGGCGGAACTGTGCGCCATGATGCGGTGGCCTGGGGCTACGCCCGTGGGGCGGATCAGCGGGGCGTGGATATCATTCAGAACTGCGAAGCCACGGGCTTTAAGATCGAAGATGGGAAATGCCTGGGCGTAGAAACCACACGTGGATTTATCGGCGCAGGTAAGGTCGGGGTGTCGGTTGCCGGATCGTCCAGCCGAGTTATGGCACTGGCGGGTATGCGTCTGCCGATGGAAAGCCATGTGTTGCAGGCGTTCGTATCCGAGGGGCTGAAACCTGTGTTGCCGGGCGTGATCACCTATGGTGCCGGGCATTTCTATTGCAGCCAGTCTGACAAAGGCGGGCTTGTCTTCGGCGGTGATATCGATGGGTACAACTCCTACGCACAGCGCGGCAATCTTCCGGTGATCGAAGATGTGGCAGAGGGCGGGGTTTCCCTGATCCCGGCGCTTGGGCGGGTGCGTCTTCTGCGCGCTTGGGGCGGGATCATGGATATGTCTATGGATGGTTCCCCAATCATCGACAACACCCATATTGAGGGCCTCTCATTCAACGGCGGCTGGTGTTACGGCGGGTTCAAGGCAACTCCGGCGGCGGGCTGGTGCTTTGCGCATCTGCTAAAAACCGGTCAGCCACATGAAACAGCCACAGCCTATCGGTTCGATCGTTTCCGGCGCGGTTACATGATCGATGAAAAAGGCCAGGGCGCACAGCCCAACCTGCATTGAGGAGCATCGGACATGATTATCAACCATCCGCTTCTTGGCGCCCGCGACGCGCAGGAATTCACTTATCTGGGGGATGCCTCCCTGATCCATCGTCCGGACTGGCAGGGCGAAGATCCGAGCGGGCAGTTTCACGACTATCTTTACCTGCGCGACAACCCGGCAGGGCAACACCGGGAGCTCTGGTTCCACGAGGTAGGCGACCGGTCCTGGCTGGTCGTGACCCGCAACACCCTGACCCATGAGATCACCAATGTAGAACTGGCCCGGGATGTGGCCCGCAGAGAGGGGCGCGGCAAATGACCCAGAAAAATCGTGTGAACGGGGGGCTGATTGATCGCAGCTCTCGCGTGAATTTTCAATTCGATGGGAAAACCTATCAGGGGCATACGGGGGATACGCTTGCTTCTGCTCTGCTGGCAAATGATGTGCGCCTTATGGGGCGGTCGTTCAAATATCATCGCCCACGCGGTGTGATGACTGCTGGATCAGAGGAACCCAATGCATTGATGAAACTGCGTACGGGCGCACGTCAGGAACCAAACAGCCGCGCGACTGTGACTGAACTCTTTGACGGGCTGGAAGCACGGTCCCAGAACCGTTTTCCATCCTTGAAGTTTGATTTCATGGGGATAAATGACCGGTTCAGCAATTTTCTGACTGCTGGCTTCTATTATAAAACCTTCATGTGGCCGCGCGTCTTCTGGGAAAAGCTTTATGAACCGATGATACGCAAGGCGGCTGGCCTTGGTTCGATCTCCTTTGAGGATGATCCGGACAGTTATGACAAAGGGTTCCTGCATTGTGACCTTCTGGTGATCGGCTCTGGCCCGGCCGGACTGATGGCTGCGCTGACGGCTGGGCGTGCCGGGGTGCGGGTCATTCTGGCGGAAGAAGATTTTATCACCGGCGGGCGGCTGAATGCGGAAACCTATGCGGTGGGCGGCATGAGCGGGTCTGACTGGGCGCGCTCTGTCATGGCTGAATTGGAAAGCCTCGAAAACGTGCGCGTCCTGACTCGCACCACCGTGATCGGCGCTTTTGATCACGGCATTTATGGCGCGGTAGAACGTGTGTCAGATCACACGCTTGTACCGGAAAGTGGTAAGCCGCGTCAGACCCTCTGGCGGATCTATTCAAAGCGGGCTGTTCTGGCGGCTGGCGCGACTGAGCGTCCGATCGCCTTTGAAAACAATGACCGGCCGGGGGTGATGATGGCGGGCGCTGTGCGGGCCTATGTCAACCGCTGGGCCGTGACCCCGCATCAGCAGTTTGCTGTCTTTACAAACAATGATGACGGGCATCGCACGGCGGTGGATTTGATTGCCAAAGGTGTTGACGTCACCGGCGTGATTGACGTGCGCCCGGATGCGCCATCTCTTGCCGGGGTTGAGGTTTTCGCAGGTGCGCACGTTGTGAACAGCAAGGGGCTTCTGGGGCTGAAATCCGTGCAGATCCGTCTGGCGAATGGTGAGATACGTGATCTGACCTGTGGTGCGCTTGGGGTCTCCGGCGGCTGGAACCCGAATGTGCATCTAACCTGTCATCAGCGTGGCAGGCCCGTGTGGAACGATGCTATTGCTGCTTTTGTTCCCGGTGGGAAAATGCCTGTCGGTCTCACAGTGGCCGGGGCGGCAAATGGGCATCTCTCGACCGCACAGGCTCTGCAAACCGGGGCGGAAGCGGCGGTAAGTTCCCTGACAGGTTTTGGCGTCAGTGCCGCAGCCCCGGATCTGCCTGAGGCAGAGGATGCGCCCATCTCCCTGACGCCCTTCTGGTACGTGAAGGAAGGCAAAGGCCGGGCCTGGATTGACCAGCAGAATGATGTGACCGTTAAAGACATCAAACTAGCGCATCAGGAAAACTTCCGCTCTGTCGAACATCTGAAACGCTACACGACGCTTGGCATGGCAACCGATCAGGGCAAGACCTCCAATATGGGCGGGCTTGCGGTGATGGCAGAGCTGACCGGGAAATCCATCCCGGAAACCGGTACAACAATCTTCCGTCCCCCCTATACACCGGTTGCGATGGGTGCACTTGCTGGGCGGTCTATCGGCAAGGATTTCCACCCGACCCGTGAAACACCCAGCCATAAATGGGCCGTGGAACAGGGCGCTGAATTTGTTGAGGCTGGCAACTGGCTGCGTGCGCAATGGTTCCCGCAACCGGACGAAAAACACTGGCGCCAGTCTGTTGATCGCGAGGTTCTGCAGACCCGCAAATCCGTTGGCATCTGTGATGTCACCACCCTTGGGAAGATCGATGTTCAGGGCGCAGATGCGGCGGAGTTTCTGAACAAAATCTACGCCAATGGCTTTGCGAAACTGCCTGTGGGTAAGGTGCGTTATGGCCTGATGTTGCGTGAAGATGGTATAGCCTATGATGATGGCACAGCAGCCCGTCTGGCTGAAGATCACTTTGTCGTCACAACCACCACCGCAAACGCGGCTCTGGTCTATCGCAATATGGAGTTCGCGCGTCAGTGTCTCTGGCCGGATCTGGATGTACAGCTGATTTCAACGACAGAAGCCTGGGCGCAATATGCGGTGGCTGGTCCCAATGCCCGTAAATTGCTTCAGAAGGTCGTGGACCCGGAATTTGACCTTTCAAATGACGATTTCCCCTTCATGGCATGTGGTGAAATCACGGTTTGCGGCGGGGTGCGGGCGCGGCTCTTTCGTATCTCTTTCTCAGGTGAACTGGCTTATGAAATTGCGGTGCCGACCCGTTACGGCGATGCGATGATCCGTGCGCTAATGGAGGCCGGAGAAGAATTTGACGCCGTCCCATACGGAACCGAAGCTCTGGGTGTCATGCGGATTGAAAAAGGACATGCGGCAGGCAACGAGCTGAACGGTACGACCACCGCGCTGAACCTGGGTCTTGGCCGGATGGTCAGCAAGAAGAAAGACTGTATCGGCAATGTGCTGAGCGAACGAGAAGGTTTGAAAGCGACAGGTGCCCTGCGCCTTGTTGGTCTGCGGCCGGTGGATAGTAAAGATGAGATTCCGGCTGGTGCGCATCTGATGAATGCCGACGGTTCTGTCAGTGCGAAAACCGATCTGGGCTATGTGACCTCTGCCGCCTATTCCCCGACCCTTGGCTGTTCCATCGCGCTGGCCTTCCTGAAAGGCGGGGAGGATCGCATGGGCGATGTTCTGCGGGTGATAAACCCGCTGGAAGGCCAAGAAGTCCGGGCCGAGGTTGTCAGCGCCCATTTTGTAGATCCAGAAGGAGAGCGTCTGCGTGCTTAAACTTAAATCCATAACCCCGCTTGGCGCGGATGAAGCCCGCGTTGATCGCTTTACAGATCTCACGATCACTGAGGTCACAGAGCGGGCGCTTGTCTCTCTCACTGCGCGTAATGACCAGGCTGATGCTATCCGCGACAAAGCCCGGGGCCTTTTGGGTATTGATTTGCCGGATATCGGTGACTCCGCCATGGGTAACACTCATTCAGCCTTCTGGATTGGACCGGAAAGCTGGATGATTGATATGCCTTATAGCGGGAATGAATACCTAGCGCGCCGGGTGAAGCACGCGATGGGGGATAGTGCTTCTGTTGTGGAGCAAACCGATGGCTGGTGTCGTTTTGATCTCGAGGGTGCCGCTATGACCAGCGTCCTGGAGCGCCTGTGTAATGCAGACAGCGCCAATTTGGCAGAGGGTGGCGTGACCCGCACCCAGCTCCACCATCTCGGCTGTTTCCTCTGGCGTCAGAAGGATGGCTTCGCTGTCATTGGCCCGCGTTCTTCTGCTGCTTCCCTGCATCATGCCCTGTTGCAGGCCGCGCAATCCGTCTGCTGACCTATCACACCGATGGCAGGCAACTGCCGTCGGTCACGCGAAAACTGTTGCGGTTTTTCCGGTCTTCCTGCGGCGTCACGCCGTAAACCTCTTTATAGTGGTTGAGCATTGGCGACGTGGAAGAGTAGCCCACAGAATAGGCAATCTCCGTCAGCGTATCACTGGAATAAAGCACCAGTTGCCGCGCCTGTTTCAGCCGCAGCAGGCGGTAGTATTTCAGGGGGCTTTCCCCGGTGGCGCGGCGAAAACTGCGCTCAAGGCTGCGCGTCGACATGTTCACGGCAGCGGCCACATCCTTGATTTGCACCGGGTCCTCAATATGTTCCGCAAACATCTGAATGGCCTTGCTGACCTGCTTTGGCATCGTATCGGTCGTGGTGGCTGTCGTCAGGGATGGCGTCTTCTGCGAAACCTCGCCCGTGCGCACAAACGGATGCTGAAACCAGCAGGCGACCTCCGTCATGATCTCTGGGCCCAGGGATTTTTCAATCAGGCTAAGCATAAGATCAAACACCGCTGCGGCCCCGGCTGCGGTCAGACGCTGTTCCCCTTCACAGATCACGGTTTTCACGGGTGTGACCTTCGGAAATTCCGTGGCGAAAGCCGCGTCATAACACCAGTGTACCGAGATCGGATGCCCATCCATCAGGCCTGTGCGGGCCAGGGGAAAGATGCCCCCGCTGAACGCGCCAAGTGTTTTGCCCACGCGCAGATGCCTTTGCAGGAAGGCGGTTGCTTTCGTGACATTGGCAAACGCCCCGTCTGGGCTTGAGGTCAGGAAGACATGATCAAGTTCTGTCTGATCGGACAGAATACCGTCCGGTGCAAAGACCACTCCCGCAGAAGATGTCACAGCCTCCCCGGTTTCGCTGAGCACGCGCCAGCGGAAAGCTCTAGTGCCGGCGATTTCATTTGCCGCGCGCAGGGGCTCTATCGCGGAAGTCAGACAGGCCATGGGGAAGCCAGGGAAAATCACGAAACCAAGCATTACCGTTTGTGTCATTGGCAGTTCTCTGGCTGGATTTCTGCAACGGTGGCAAATATCTGTTTTTCAAACTCCCGCGCGGCGGGGGAACTGGGTAAATCCAATTTGCGCAGCAGGTGAATCTGCCGATCCGGTGGGGAATCAGGCAAGGGCAAGAACGCCAGATCACTGCTTTCCGCCATGCGTAGAGTCATTTCCGGCAATACTGTCACCCCAAGATCCGCCCGCACCATCGCCAGCAGGGAAGTGATGTTATGCACACTCAGAAGCGCTTCAGAGTGAATGTCGCGGAAAGCTTCGGCAGTGATCAGTCGGGACAGCTCATTGGCAATAAAGCGGTGCCGGCTTATCGCTGCCCAGGTGAGTGTTTCTCCGGATTTCACCAGAGGGTGCTCCGAGGGACAGATCAGGCCAAACCGGTCAGATAGCAGGTTTTGACGATGCAATACGCCCCCGCTGAGCCCGGCTGAAGCGATACCGATATCAAGCCGACCACGGGATAATTCATGCAGAATTGTGGCCGAGTCCATATCGCGTAATTCGATCTGAACACCTGGGAAATCGCTTATAAAACGGGCAATTGCCCGTGGCATGACGGTCGATGCAACAGAAGGTACCGCTGCCACTCGCACGCGCCCGTGGCGGGCGTTGGCAAAGCTCTCAATCGCATGAACGGTGCTATCAAACCGGTATAGCTCACGTTCAGCCTGTTCGAGAACGAAACTGCCAAGGGCGGTCAGCCGGTTCTTGCGATCCGTTTTAAACAGGGGTTCCCCAAGGTGATCTTCCAACTGTTTCAGCATCATGGAAACAGCCGATGGCGTGCGCCCCAACTGATGCGCCGCCTCTGACAGTTTTCCGCTCCGCGCCACCGTTGCAAAGCAGCGCAGCATTTCGATTTTTACAGCCATGTTTTAGTTTTTCTGAAATTGAGTTCACTTTTTTGAGTTTGACTGAAATTAGTAAAATTGTCCATGATGGTTTCGCAATTGCACGCAGACTCAAGCGGAGACCCCGGATGACCGAAACAAAACTGAACCTCATCGCTGGCACCTGGACAGCAGGCACAGGTGAGATCGAAAACCGCAACCCATCTGATCTGTCTGATCTGATCGGAATGTTTGCGCAGGCGTCCTCCGATCAACTGGAAGCAACCTTGGATCAGGCAAAAATCGCGCAGGCGGAATGGGCCGCTTACGGGATTGAACGC
>JAAENN010000136.1 GCA_024224295.1 Shimia sp.
CAGATAGGGAGGTGCGTAAATCCCCGCAGAAGCCCCACAGAGGCGTTTTTAGGATGACAGAAGGGGGATGTTGGCCCTCAGCCGTAAAAACGCCTGGACGGGGCTTAGAATCGCCCACAGGACCCTAGAGACCCCCGCTCTCCCCCGTTATCGCTGACCCACCGGTCTCGTTATCCGGTAACGGTTGGGTTTTCCATCCGGGAGAATAGACCCTGCCCCGGTCCAGGGCCGACCGGCGGCGCACCCCCGCCCGCTGGATAGTCATTTGGACTTTGGACAACAAAGCGTCTCCCCACCGTCTCACTAGGCGGTATCAAAAATTGATGCCGAGGCCGCTAAAACCGCTAAGCGGCCTTGGGCAGGGTCTTTTTTTTTCCCTTGAACACCACGGGCCGATGCGGCCGGTGCCCTGGACACGCCCCGGCGCGGCGACCTGGGGAATTACCGCGGGGTTTGGGCGCCACGGCGGGGGTGCCAAACTGGCGAATAATGCGGCTGAAGTCGCGCTGCACCCGAGCCGGGCCGGGCAGCGCTGAGAGCAGGTCCGGGCGGGGGTTACGTTCCCAGGGTTTGGGTACCCCGATCGCTAACGGGGCGGCCAAGCCCAGTTGAACATACGCAAGACAGCTTAATTCCCACCAACTTTCCTCATGTTCGGTGACACAGGTCTCATATTTGTCCATCAGCAGATGGGTTTTGCCAAAGCGGAAAAAATGTTCCACATCATAGCGTTGACGGTAACTGTGATAGGCCTGTATGAGGCTTATCTCGGCTCGGCGGCGCCCGGCGATAATCAACCATAAGGGACGCTTAAACACGCGCTTGCCGTGCGCGTCGGTGACGCAACAGCGCACCAGGGTAAAGGGACACTGGTGCATCGGCAGGCCCTTTTTGCCGCGCATCAGTAGATCGTGCCAGCCGTGCAACGTGATCGTTAGCTCCCGCCCGCGGCTAGTCACCAGGGTGGTGACCGCCTCGTCATCGGGTGGACCCCAGGTCACGGTATCGGCCAACCGAAAAGGCGTCCCATACCACAGCGGATGGCCCGCTTGGCCGGGACCGTCTGGCACCGTCACCGGCCTATGGTAAAAGGTGCGGTTAGCGCTGACTCGGACGATGAGCAGGTGGTTGGCATAAGCGCTCATCGGGTGTAGATAGGTGACCGCACTGTACGCGGTATCGGCGACTTCCACCGTCAGTTCGTCGCCAAACGGCAACGCCTCGTCTTGTAACAGCGCGGCCATCTGCTGCGCGCCGACCGCGGTACCCGTTTCAGCACTCGCGACCCGTTGGCAACTGAGTGGCACCACCCAGGGGGCGTCGCCAGGCGCTTTCTCCGGCAAGGCCGCAACCACCGAATACTGGTGACCAATCACAATCGGTTTATTGCCCGGTGCCGGATTCGGATAATGAACAATGCTGCGATCCGCCAGGGTGGGGGCAAACCGCCGTGGTGCCGGGGTCACGTCGACCGCCAACAATCGAAAAGGGCGCTGATTCGGCGCCGCTAATGTCCCGGCAATCAACCGGCGCTGGTGAGCGGCCACGCCCGCCCCCACCACTGAGGCCGACGGCCTTAACACATTCGCCACCGCATCGTGTACGCTGCTGTAGCCGCGCCGAAACGGCGGCGTTAAGCTTAGCTCTACCGCCGACCGTGCCGTCGTATTGGCGGCAATGCTGTCAATCAGCTCCGACAATGCATCCGCTCGGTAGGGATAGCTCGCGTGCAGATCCTCACGAAATTCAGTAAACTTCTCAATCCGCTCTTCCCACATCACTCGTTCCTCCTAAGCTTTTAAGGTGCTTAACCTTAAGTTTAGAAGGTGTAATGGAAAATCTTTTTAAGTTGGGGGGGTTGTCCAAAGTCCAAAAACAAATAGCCGCCAAGAAATGCTCCTAAAGCCGCCCCAACCGAGTGACCCGCCGAAATCAACCCCATGGTCAATCCCATCACCCGCAAGCCGATATGACTGGCGACTAAGCTCGCAGTGACAGGGACTGTTGAATAGTCCACGGCACCGAACAACACCGCAAACACGATCAATGTCGCATAATCCGCACCGATGTTAATCAGTAAAACGAACGTCAATCCGCGCAGTAGATAGATCATGCCGAGCAACAGCGGGCGATTCATACGGTCGGTCAGCCATCCTGCCGCG
>JAAENN010000137.1 GCA_024224295.1 Shimia sp.
GCCATGGCGGGCAGCTTGTTTATGGGCGGGGCAGGGGTGCTGGCCGCGATCCTGTCCAATTCCACCGCCATCATGATGGACGGTCTGTTTTCCTTGATTGGCTTCACCTCGGCTTTCATTGGCCGCAAGATCAGCAAAAACATTGACGCCGCTCCGGACCGATTCCGCCCGTTGGGCTATGCTGCGGATGAGGCGGTGTTTGTCACCTTCCGCTCACTGTCGCTCATTGGCCTGATCCTGTTTGCCTGTGGGTCAGCGGTGATGAACATCCTCAACTACCTCCAGGGTCAGGCAATTCCAGCGCTGAACTACGAACCCATGCTGATTTACTTCATAGTGATCAGCGCCACCTGTTTTGGCCTCTGGGGCGTGCATCGCCACACGTGGAAGAAAACCGGCGAGGTCAGTGATATCCTTAAGTTGGAGAGCAAAGCCGCCGCCATCGATGGCTTTATGACGGTTGCCACCGCGCTGGGTCTCGGCATGATATACGCCTTTGGCGATAGCTTCCTTGCGCCGATTGCCCCCATTGGAGACAGCATCGTGGTGTTCTTCCTCTGTCTGGTCGCAGTACGTCATGTGCTGCGGGATCTGGGAGGCGGTATGGGCGAATTGCTCGGCGTCACCGCCCAGCCGGAAATCATCGCCAAAGCCCGCCGCGCTTTGCGCGCTTCGGTGGCGGAATTGCCGGGAGAGTTCACTGACATGTCCGTCGTCAAACTTGGCCGCATCTACACCGTCAGCGTCTACTACAATCCCAAGCAGGCCGTCACGCCGGAGCAGGTCGATGACCTTAACCTCACCATGATTGCAGACGTGCGTAAAGTGCTGCCCGGTGCCGATGTGCTGCTCTGTATCTCGCAATTCCCGCGCCGCTGGCCCGAGGGTATGGGCTAACGCATGGCCCGCCCTTTGAGGATGGCATCCGAGCCAAACCGCTCGCGAATGGCATCTGTGGCGCGCTCCGCTTTGGCGCGCTGCTCGGCCTGCGGATCAAGCAAATCGCCCGACAAGTCTGCCTGTGTCGCGGGCACCAAATCCGCAAGCCCAACGCCAATCAGCCTGTACGGCCCTTCGTCCCCGACCTGATCAAACAACCCTCGTGCGGTGCGGTAGAGCGTGTCCGCCATTTGCGTCGCATCACGCAGGCTCACCCGCCGGCTGATCGACGAGAAATTCGCCCGCTTCAGCTTTAACGTCACCACCCGTCCAGCCAGGTCCTTGGCCTTGGCGCGGTCGCTGACCTTCTCTGACAGTCGCCACAGATGCCCGTCCAGAATATCCGTGCTGGCGGTGTCCTCAAAAAACGTCGTCTCGTTGCTGATGCTCTTCATTGGCGCGTTGTTGGACACTTTGCGCCGGTCCTGTCCGCGCGCCAGATGCCAGAGCCGATACCCAGTGTTGCCAAACCGCGCGATCAAGTCTTCCTGATCCCAGCGGAGCAGGTCTGTAAACGTTCGAATGCCTGCACGTTCCAGGCTCTCCTGCGCCACCGGCCCAATGCCCCAGATCATCCGTACCGGCTTATCCGCCAGAAACGCGTCCGTTTCCGCCTTGCCAATCACCGAAAACCCGCGCGGCTTGTCGAGATCACTGGCCACCTTGGCCAGGAACTTGTTGTGGCTTAGCCCGACAGACCCAGTCACGCCCAGCTCATCTTTCATACGTTTGGTGAGCCGCGCCAGCATCACAGCAGGTGGCGCGCCATGCAGCTTGGCGGTGCCGGTCATGTCCAAAAAGGCTTCATCCAGCGACAAAGGTTCAATCACCGGGGTCATCTCGTCCATCATTGCCCTAATGGCACGGCTGACCTCAACATAGGCTTCCATACGGGGCTTGATCACAACGGCGTCGGGGCAGAGCTTCAGCGCCTGAAACATCGGCATCGCAGAGCGTACTCCACGAATGCGTGCCACATAACAGGCCGTTGACACCACGCCCCTTTTACCACCGCCAATGATCACTGGTTTGTCGATTAACTCCGGGTTATCGCGTTTCTCGACACTTGCATAAAACGCATCACAATCCATATGCGCGATAGACAGCTCAAAAAGTTCCGGATGGGACGTCACACGCAGGCTGCCACAATGTGGACACCTTTTTGTGGTTTCCAATTCGTTAAGACAATCGCGGCATACTGCTGGCATTGGACTACTTCGTGTGGAGATGACAATGACTATAGCATTCCCAAGTTTCCCTGACAGGGCCTATCGTGTCTCCAAGTTGATAGTGTTTGTTGGGAATAAACTGGTGTCCGTGCTGCGTGATGACATTCCCACCATCCCCTGGCCGGACTATTGGGACTTCCCCGGCGGCGGTCGCGAAGGGGACGAGGCCGCACTGACCTGCGCGCTGCGCGAAACCGAAGAAGAGATTGGTCTAACCCTGTCAGACCATGACGTCATCTGGGCTCGTCGATATCAACGGCAAGATCACTTTACGTGGTTCTTTGCAGCGCAACTTCCGGCGGAGATCGAAGCGCATATTGTGCTTGGCGATGAAGGTCAGCGAGTGAAACTCATGTCGCCGCACGAATATCTCACGCACCCTAAAGGTATCCCGCATTTCCAGGCGCGTCTCGCCGATTTCCTCGCCGACACGCATCCAGATAATCTGCAGACCTTTATGCTGCCAACGGCTGCCTGCGCTTAAAGCGCGGCCAGTTCACTCACAATCGCTTGTGCAGCTTGGCGCGGATTGTCCGCTGTCCAGACCGGACGGCCGACTACAATGTGATCTGCACCATCTTTGATCGCGCTAGCCGGTGTCGCCACTCGTTTCTGATCGCCCAGCGCAGCGCCTGCAGGACGCACACCCGGCGTGACAATCAAACGGCCCTCAGATTCGGGCAAGGCGCGGATCATGGCCGCCTCTTGCGGCGAAGCAATCACACCGTCCGCACCGGCTTCAAACGCTTTGCCCGCCCGCTCGGTTACCAGATCAGGAATGGCGCCGTCCTTGATCAGACAGTTGTCCAGATCACTGCGATCCAATGAGGTCAGCACGGTCACACCCAAAATTTTCAGATTGCTGCCCGCCGCGCCTTCTTTGGCCGCCGCAACCACATGTGGGTCGCCATGTACGGTCAGGAAATCGAGATCGAATTGCGCCAGACCGCGCACGGCCGCTTCCACGGTGGCACCAATATCAAACAACTTCATGTCCAGGAAAATGCGCTTACCGCGTTCCTGTTTCAGCTCATTGGCCAGTGCCAGACCACCGCCGGTCAGCATGCCAAGGCCAATCTTGTAGAAGCTTACCGCATCGCCAATTTGGCCCACAAGCTCCTGACCTTGCAGCAGGTTTGGCACATCAAGGGCAACAATCAGACGGTCATCAACGGTCATGTCGGTATCTCCGGGCTATCTAGGGGCAAAGCAAACGTCTGCCTTCTATCGCCACGCGCCCTGTGCTGCAAGGCGTTGCGCGCTGATGCACCGCCAGCTCATTTGCAACCAGCCGTGTCTAGCCTTCGCTAGGATAGACACCCGGCGCAAAAGACAGCTCCTCGCGGCCTGCGCGAATTTCCGGCATCCGGCTCAGTTGACGCAGCGCTTCTTTGATCAAGGCCAAACGACCAGCGCTTTTGGGGCGATCCTCTTCGGCTTGAACGGCGCAATGTAGGCGCACATCGCGGCACTCGTCGCTCAGGCTGACCACGGCGGACAGCTCGCCAAGCGTCTGGCGGTAGGTTGGATTTGAAATCTGAATCTCGGTCACATGCATGGCGCGGCCCTTTTTTGTCTGCTCTTGTGAGCATTGTGATTCAGAAATAGGGCGAAATTTGTCTCAAATTAGGGGAATTTTCGCGCCATTTTCGCACTAACTTGTGCAACCCTTCAAAAGAATTCGATTTTCAGGGGCGAACATCTTGATCTGTTTTGATCTGTCCCCCACAACTCATGTGAGGCCCATACAGGGGCGTGCCGCAAAGCGGGCGCCAATACCGACGTGGGGCGCTTACAAGAAGGAGAGATACCCATGGACTTAAGCAAGTTCACGGAACGGTCCCGCGGCTTCATTCAGGCGGCGCAGACCATTGCGATGCGGGAAAACCACCAGCGTCTGGTACCCGAGCATATTCTAAAAGCATTGATGGACGACGATCAGGGTTTGGCGGCCAATTTGATCACCCGTGCCGGTGGCGCGCCGCAAATGGTGCGAGACGCCAATGACACCGCCATCACCAAATTGCCGCAAGTGTCCGGCGACGCCGGCCAGCCCTACATGGACAACAAAACCGCCAAAGTGCTGGCCGAGGCCGAAGCACTGGCCAAAAAAGCTGGTGACAGCTTTGTGCCGGTTGAGCGCATTCTAATGGCGCTGGTTATGGTGAAGTCCAAAGCCAAAGACGCGCTGGACAGCGCGAATGTGACCGCACAGGCGCTGAATGCCGCGATCAACGATATCCGCAAAGGCCGTACCGCTGATTCTGCGTCGGCGGAGGATGGCTATGAGGCACTGAAGAAATACGCCCAGGACCTGACCGATCGTGCCAGCGAAGGCAAGATTGACCCGATCATTGGCCGGGACGATGAAATCCGCCGCGCGATGCAGGTTCTGAGCCGCCGCACCAAAAACAACCCTGTTCTGATCGGGGAGCCGGGCGTGGGTAAAACCGCGATTGCCGAAGGCATGGCCCTGCGCATTGTGAATGGCGACGTACCGGAATCTCTGCGCAACAAGAAGCTTCTCGCGCTCGACATGGGCGCGCTGATCGCGGGTGCAAAATACCGTGGTGAGTTTGAGGAGCGTCTGAAGGCGGTTCTGACCGAAGTTACCGAAGCCGCTGGCGAAATCATCCTCTTCATTGACGAGATGCACACATTGGTTGGTGCGGGCAAATCTGAGGGCGCGATGGATGCGGCCAACTTGATCAAGCCTGCGCTGGCCCGCGGCGAGCTGCACTGTATCGGTGCGACCACGCTGGATGAGTACCGCAAATATGTGGAAAAAGACGCGGCCCTGGCCCGTCGCTTCCAGCCTGTTGTGGTCGAAGAGCCCACCGTGGAAGACACCATTTCCATCCTGCGCGGCATCAAAGAGAAGTACGAGCTGCACCATGGTGTGCGGATCTCTGATGCGGCGCTGGTTGCGGCCTCCACGCTCAGCCACCGCTACATCACAGACCGCTTCTTGCCGGATAAGGCCATCGACCTTGTGGACGAGGCCGCTTCCCGCCTGCGTATGGAAGTGGACAGTAAACCTGAAGAACTCGATGCACTCGACCGCCAGATCTTGCAGTTGCAGATCGAGGAAGAGGCGTTGAAGCTTGAGGACGACGCGGCCTCCAAGGACCGTCTGGAAACCTTGCAAAAGGACCTGGCCGATCTGCAAGAGAAGTCGTCTGAGATGACAGCCAAGTGGCAGGCCGGTCGGGATAAATTGGCCGGTGCGCGTGACATCAAAGAAGCGCTGGATCAGGCCCGCGCGGATCTGGATATCGCGAAACGTGACGGAAATCTCGCCCGCGCGGGGGAACTGTCTTACGGCGTGATCCCGGACTTGGAGAAAAAACTCGAAGAGGCCGAAAGCGCCGAAGGTGAGATGACTGTTGAGGAGGCCGTGCGCCCGGAGCAAATCGCGCAAGTGGTTGAGCGGTGGACCGGTATCCCAACCTCCAAGATGCTCGAAGGTGAGCGCGAAAAACTCCTGCGTATGGAGGATGACCTGCACCGCCGCGTGATTGGTCAGCACTCCGCCGTGACCGCGCTCTCCAACGCCGTGCGCCGTGCGCGCGCTGGGCTCAATGATGAGAATCGCCCTCTTGGGTCGTTCCTCTTCTTGGGGCCAACCGGTGTGGGTAAAACCGAGCTGACCAAAGCTGTGGCCGAGTTCCTTTTTGACGACGACAGCGCGATGGTGCGCATCGATATGTCCGAGTTCATGGAGAAACACGCAGTTGCCCGTTTGATCGGCGCCCCTCCCGGCTATGTCGGCTATGATGAGGGTGGTGTTCTGACCGAAGCCGTGCGCCGCCGTCCTTATCAGGTCGTGCTGTTTGACGAGGTCGAAAAGGCGCACCCGGACGTGTTCAACGTACTCCTGCAGGTGCTCGATGATGGTGTGCTGACCGATGGCCAAGGTCGCACGGTCGACTTCAAGCAAACGCTGATTATCCTGACGTCAAACCTAGGCGCGCAGGCGCTCAGCCAGCTGCCCGAAGGGGCCGATGCTGCGGATGCCCGTCGCGATGTAATGGACGCCGTGCGCGCCCACTTCCGGCCGGAGTTCCTCAACCGTCTGGATGAGACCATCATCTTTGACCGTCTGGGACGTGGCGATATGGGCGGCATTGTCGGCATTCAGCTTGCTCGGCTTAAGAAGCGGCTGGCAGGTCGTAAGATCGGCCTTGAACTGGACGACAATGCCAAGAAATGGCTCGCCGATGAGGGTTATGATCCGGTTTTCGGCGCACGTCCGCTGAAGCGTGTGATGCAACGTGCACTGCAAAACCCGCTGGCCGAAGCTCTGCTGGCTGGCGACATTAAAGATGGCGACACCGTGCCAGTCAGCGCCGGTGCCGAAGGCCTGCTGATTGGTGATCGGGTTGGTAGCAGCGACAATCCAAAACCGGATGACGCCGTCGTGCATTAACTGATAGATATGCAAAAAACAAAGGCCCGCTGCTTTGGCGGGCCTTTTCCTGAGATGACAGGACGACGGGGCACGATGACACAACGGATGACATGGCAAAAACTGTTGAATGCTGAACGTCCGGGTAAACCCGGCTTGCCAGAGAATCCGGGCCGCCCGAACTACACGCAAGACGCTGATCGCATAATTTTCTCTGCATCGTTCCGCCGTCTGGCCAACAAAACGCAAGTGCACCCGCTCTATGCCAACGACCACCTGCGCCATCGCATGATTCATTCCTCCGAGGTGGCCAGCGTGGGGCGCAATCTGGGCATGCAGGTTGGTCACTGGCTGGAAAAGCAGGGCGATATAGAGCCCGGTGAGGCGCATCGGATTGCAGGCAATATTCACGCCGCCGCTTTGGCCCATGACATTGGCAACCCGCCATTTGGCCATTCTGGAGAAGCGACCATTGGCGCGTGGTTTAAAGAGCGGTTTGAAAAGTCCGAAGGGGTGTTCAAAGGCGTGGATGAAACCCTGTGGGAAGAATTCGCCAAGTTCGAAGGTAATGCGCAAGGCTACCGTATTCTCACTCGGCTGGAGATGTACCGAGGTGAACGGGGCATGGATCTTTCCAATGCCGTAATAGGGGCTTTCACCAAATACCCCATGTCAGCGGCCTGTTCCAAAGCCATCAAAGCTGACAAAATGGCTGAGGGAATTCCCGTCTCAGAGGTGAAAGACCATATCTATGCGGGGGCGAAGAAGTTCGGCTTTTTTGAAAGTGAAAAAGAGATCTTTGCCAAAACCGCGAATGCACTGGGCTTGATCGAAGAGCGCACGAATAAAGACCATATTTGGTGGCGTCGCCATCCGCTGGTGTTCCTTGTCGAGGCTGCCGATGACATTTGCTACAACATCGTCGATCTGGAGGACGGTTTTAACGCCGGTGATCTCAGCTTTGGGCAGGTTGAGACGTTGTTGTCGGCTTTGATTGGCAAAAAGCCTAACGATCTGGGGGACTACACAGAATACGAGCACATTAGCTACCTGCGTGCTCGGGCAATTGGCTGTGCAATCGATGCCTGTGTGGTTGCCTTTCAAGAGCATTATGATGCGATTATGGAAGGGCGCTATTCCGGAGAGTTGATGAATGATTCAGCGCTTGGTCAAAAGTTCCGCGACATTCGGGAAGTGGCCAATGAGCAGCTTTTCACGGCGCCACGCAAAACCAAGCTTGAGGTGCGGGGGCGTAACCTGATCTGCACCGTTTTGGATGGCATCTTGCCTGCCTTTGAGGCGTTAAAAACCGCGGACTGGGATGATGGCAAGCTGCCGGATTATGAGCGACAACTGGTGCGGGCCGTGGCACTTGATCTGCGGGACGTGTCCTCCAACTATGAGGCACTGCACGCCATGGCCGACTTTGTCTCAGGTATGACTGATCGCTATGCGCTAGAAGTGGCGAAATTGGTCTCTGGGAACGCATAATGACACCGGACCTTGTCCTTTTTGATTGCGAAGACGTTGCCCGCGCCAAAGCTGCCAGCATGCGCGCCTTTGGCCACGTTGTCGATACCGGTCCAGCCCGCCTTGGGTTCATTTGTGATGCGCTGTTTGACGACATGACGAAACTCCCAAAATTGTTGCACCTGCATCACGCGGCTGTTGTCCAATCGTGACTTGCTCTCGCCCTAAACGGGCGGCACTTTAGGAGAGACGCGCCAGAAGGGAGCCAGTTATGGAAAGCACAATGGAAACAGCCTTTGATGTGGTGGAATTTCTCGGTCTGGCCTTTGTGCTGATCTTTGCGCTCTTGGTGGTGATCGCGCTTGTTCTCTTTGTTATCGACCGCAGGCAGACAGAGGATGCTATCCGGCGCAACTATCCGGTCATCGGCCGTTTTCGCCATATCTTCTCGGAGTTAGGTGAGTTCTTTCGGCAGTATTTCTTTGCCATGGATCGGGAAGAGCTGCCGTTTAACCGTGCTCAACGAGAATGGGTTGGCCGGGCAGGGGAGGGCAAGTCCAACACCATTGCCTTTGGCTCCACTCGCAATCTCAACGTGCCGGGCACGCCGATTTTTGTGAATGACCCTTTCCCACCGCTTGACGATGAATATGCGAAGTCCGAGCCGCTGCTGATTGGCCCCACCGCGCGCATGCCTTATCTTGCGCCCTCGTTTTTCAACATCTCCGGCATGAGCTACGGTGCCTTGTCCAAGCCCGCCATTCAGGCGCTAAGCCACGGCGCAGCTGCGGCTGGGGTGTGGCTCAACACGGGTGAGGGTGGGGTGAGCCCGTTTCACTACGAAGGTGGGTGCGATTTGGTCTATCAGATTGGCACCGCCAAATTTGGCGTGCGCAATGCCGACGGTGGGCTGGATGACGCAAAGCTGCGCGAAATCGCGAGCCATGACAGTATCCGTATGTTTGAGGTCAAAATGGCCCAGGGTGCCAAGCCCGGCAAAGGCGGCATTCTTCCGGGCGAAAAGGTCACTGACGAGATTGCCAAAATCCGCGGTTTGGAAGTTGGTCAGGACGGCATCTCCCCCAATCGTCATCGCGAGATCGACAACTTTGACCACCTTCTCGATTTCCTCGCCCATATCCGCGATGTCACCGGCAAACCGGTTGGCATCAAAACCGTGGTCGGGGCTGAAAGCACCATGCGCGAGTTCTTTGAAACCATTGCGCGGCGTGGCGCTGACATGGCGCCGGATTTCATCACCATTGATGGCGGCGAAGGTGGCACTGGCGCGGCCCCGATGCCACTGATGGATCTGGTGGGTATGCCTGTGCGTGAGGCGCTGCCTTTGGTGGCTGATTTGCGCGATGAATTTGAGCTGCACGACCGCATCCGCCTGATTGCCTCCGGTAAATTGGTGAATCCCGGCGACATTGCTTGGGCGCTTGCGGCTGGTGCGGATTTTGTGGTCTCGGCGCGTGGCTTCATGTTTGCGCTGGGTTGCATCCAGGCGCTCAAATGTAACAAAAACACCTGCCCCACCGGAATTACCACCCACGATCCGCGCTTTCAAAAAGGTCTGGTGGTGGATCGCAAAGCCCCCCGCGTCGCGCGTTATGCGCAGGCGCTGGTGAAAGAGGTCGAAGTTATAGCCCATTCCGTTGGAGTTTCTGAGCCACGCAAGCTGCGCCGTCGCCACGTACGTTTGGTGCAACCCAACGGCCGGTCTGTGCCCATGAACGAGGTGTTCCCCCGCCCTGGCGCCGTCTAACTGACTCTGCCTGCTTGTGCCGCTAATGGTTCAGCGAGTGGGGCACCATAGTTGGTTGCAAGTCATGCGGTGTTCGAGACGGGACTCTCTTCCGGTTACAATGCCGCCTTGGCAACGGAACTCAGGCTGCCTGTCCGGCCCCTGCCCAAAAAAAGTGGAATTAGTCAAAGCGACCTTAGCGTTGAGAGGGATCCTGGTAGGCAGTTTTTGAGGCGTATGTTAAACGAACGTTTGCGAGCTAGCGCCGCACAAGTGAACTGGAAGCTCTAAATACAGCAAAGTGATCGTGTTTCGCCCGATACATATCACTCATGAAGTTTTTTGAGGAATTTTTAGATGCGTGATTTTGAAAATCATAAGCCCTTGATATTTATCCACGTGCCCAAAACCGCAGGTGGGGCGGTTAGACAAATAGTGAAGGACTGGTTTCCGAATAGATTTCACCGACATTATTACAACGAGTCCGCTGGCGGAATGCCTGATTTGCTTCCACTTAAGTCAGAGCAATTCATAAAGTATCCCCCGGTGATTTTTGGTCACTTTAATAGAAACCGTGGCTTTGGTATCGAAGACTACTACCCGGATGTTTCGCAGTTTGTGACCATACTTCGTGACCCCTTTGAGGTTGCGATATCTCACTACTTTTTTGTTCGAAAAGTCAGCGAGCATTGGAAGGATCAGTCAAGAGTCCCCGGTGTCAGTCTTGAAGAACACATAAAGGTCACAGGGCTGAATATGCTGAACCATTTCCCAAGAGAGATGAGTTCTGAAAATTTCAAAGATATTCTCGAGGAGTATTTCATTGAAATTGGCATCACAGAGGAACTCTCCAAGAGCCTTGGCTTAATTTCAAAAAAGCTAGGGGTTGAGTTTGATCCATTCCAGCTAGAAGTCGTGAACGTGACCGAACGGGATCAGCCTTTGCCAGAAGAGTATCGCGACCAGTTCTACGACAAGCACCCCTTAGAGTATGCCGTATATGAATTTGCGAAGTCGCGTCTGGCCGGGATGACTGCGCCGTGAGCTGCAACCGAACTACGGATTTCTTTGAGCGGGTTCATTTGATGGGTCGTCAAAGAACTGTGCGCGATCGACGGCTTCTTGACCTGTCCTACGGGATCTTTTTTCTGGCTAGGTAGGTCGATGTTCGTCCAAACATTACAATCGCCCCACACCATCGTGACCCCCTGTGTGTGGCGCGCTCACCTGTTCTTGCGCTATCACGACTTCAACGCAATAGGAGAGACCCCGCATGGCGCACCGTTGGACCAATGACCTCACACATGACGACGTGACCCCCAAGTCCGCGTATATGAACCGCCGTCAAGTGATGGCTGGCATGGCAGGTCTTGGTCTGGCTGCCCTCGCGCCGAAAGCCCGTGCCGCCTCCGATCTCACTCCCACTGACTTTGATGTCATTACGCAGTACAACAACTTCTATGAGTTCGGCACCGGCAAGGAAGACCCCGCCAAACACGCGCACCGCCTGACCACCAAGCCCTGGAGCATCAAGATCGACGGCATGGTCGATCGCCCCGGTGACTATGCGCTCGCGGACATCCTGTCCCAAATGACAATCGAGGAGCGCATCTACCGTTTCCGCTGTGTCGAAGCCTGGTCAATGGTGGTGCCTTGGAACGGCTTTGAGCTCAAAGATCTTCTGGACCTCGCGGGCGTACAGTCTTCTGCCAAATATGTGGCGTTTGAAACGCTCTACCGCCCTGAGGAAATGGTTGGGCAAAATGCACCCTTCCTCGATTGGCCCTATGTCGAAGGCCTGCGCCTGGACGAGGCCAACCACCCGCTTACCCTGATGGCCACCGGCATCTACGGCAAAGACATGCCTAAGCAAAATGGCGCGCCAATTCGTCTGGTGGTGCCGTGGAAATATGGCTTCAAGTCAATCAAATCCATCGTGCGCATCACGCTGACGGACAAAGAGCCACCCACCAGCTGGAACAAATCCATCCCCGGCGAGTATGGCTTCTACTCCAACGTAAACCCGGAGGTGGACCACCCCCGCTGGTCCCAAGCCTCCGAGCGCCCCATCGGCGGCGGGTTTTTTGCCAAACGCATCCCGACGCTGATGTTTAATGGCTATGAGAAAGAGGTCGCGGGCCTTTACGACGGCATGGACCTGCGCAAAAACTACTGACATTCATGATCGACACCATAAACACTCTCCTGCGCAAAACGCCCAGCTGGCTGCTCTATCTGATTGGGGCAGCCTATCCGGCATGGCTGCTTTATGCGGGTTTCACCGGCGGCCTGGGCGTTGATCCCGTGAAAGCCATGGAGCACGCGCTGGGCAAGGTTGGTCTGCAAGTGCTGATCGCTGTCCTGCTGGTCACCCCTTTGCGCCGGTTTACCAAGCTCAACTTCCTGAGCTGGCGCCGGGCGCTGGGCGTGATCGCTTTCTTCTACATCCTGTTGCACTTCTTTGTGTGGATGGTGCTGGACGTGCAAATCCTCTCCCAAGTCTGGGCAGACATTGTCAAACGCCCCTACATCATTGTCGGTATGATCTCCCTGCTGATTTTGCTGCCGCTGGCGGTCACGTCCAACAACCTGTCGATCCGCAAGCTTGGCCCGCGCTGGCGTAAGCTGCACAAAGCAACCTATCTCGCCGTGGCGCTGGGTGGTGTGCACTACATCATGCAGACCAAGGGCTTTGAGTATGAGCCTTACATCTACCTCGCGGTGGTGATTGGCCTGATTGCGATCCGCAAGCTGCCCAAGAAACGCGCTGCCGCCCAGCCGGCAAAACGTCAGGCGGTGTGAGCCTCAAACGCCCGCCGCCTTTCTGATTAGCTGTGTACAAACTGCACTGTATCAAAGGTCCGCCGCCAGGCGCTGACCTCTTCGGCCACGTCGTCACCTACCAAACCGGCGGTAATTAACGTGGCGAGCCGCTCGGCATCGCCCGCCGTCATGCCCCAGCGCACCAGTTCTGGCGTGCCAATGCGCAACCCGTTCATGTCGCCGGGAACTTCGGCCACAGGCAGTCCAATGCCACAGGCCAAAAACCCGGCCTTGCGCAGAACTTTGGAAGCCGCCTGTCCACCGCCATAGCCTTTCGCCAGAACCGCAAACTGATGGGACTGCGTGTGACCTCCACGCCCCGCAAACACCGGCACACCTTTGGCTTCAAGCGCCGCCGCCAAAGCCTGCGCCATGGCAATCATCTCCTGCGCATAAGCCGCCCCATAACCGCGCCAGTCCAGCATCGTCACCGCCAGCGCCGCAGATTTGGCCGCATCAAAGTTTGCGGTCATGCCGGGGAAGGCAATGGTATCTAGCGCCTTGGCGATTTCCCCATCATTGCTCACGATCAAACCACCTGCCGGTCCCCCGAGGCTTTTGTAGGTGCTCATGGTCATGAAATGCGCCCCCTCAGTCACAGGGTTACGCCAAGCCTTGCCCGCAATGATCCCGCATTGATGGGCCGCATCAAACATCACCTTGGCGCCGACCTCGTCCGCAATCGCGCGCACCTCTTTCACCGGATGTTCAAACAGGTTCAGGCTACCGCCAATGGTGATCAGCTTTGGCTGCTCCTTCAGCACAAGTGTCCGCAACGCGTCTAGGTCCACGGTGTAGCCATCCGTATCCGTGGGGGCCATTACCGTGCGCAGTCCAAACAACCCGGCGCAGCCTGCCACATGATGGGTTACATGCCCGCCAATGGTCGCAGGCGGCGCAATGATGGTATCTCCCGGTTTACAGGTCGCCACAAACCCATAGAGGTTGGCAATCGCGCCCGACGGTACGCGGATTTCGGCAAATTTGGCGTCAAACACCTCGGCCGCAAGTTCCGCCGCAATCACCTCGATCTCTTCAATCGCCTCGAGCCCCATTTCGTATTTGTCGCCGGGATAGCCCAACGACGGGCGTGACCCAATGCCAGAGGCCAAAAGCGCCTCGGCCCGAGGGTTCATAACATTGGTGGCGGGGTTCAGGTTGAAACACTCTTGCTCGTGAATGTCACGGTTCTTTGCGGCGAGGTCTTCGATCCGGGCCAGAGTATCTGTGGCCGATGTCTCCGCCGTCTGTTTGGCAATGTCGCGCACCAAGGCTTCACTTGCCGTCGGCACCCAGTCTCTGAAATCCAACGTCATGTCTCATCACTCCATGTTTGATCCAAAAGTGACAGGCTCCCCTGACAACGCAAATCAGATTTGCTATTTCTTGGCGTAGAAAAACTAAGGCTATGTCATGTCTGTTCTACCCAATCGCCCCAAAGGACCACCCTTGAATGCTCTGCGCGCGTTTGAGGCCGCCGCCCGTCTGCAAAGTTTTGTTGCGGCAGGCGAAGAATTGGGCGTAACACCGGGGGCGGTGTCGCAACACATCAAAGCGGTGGAGGCCTGGGCGCAGGTCACTCTTTTTCGCCGTCAAGCTCAGGGCGTGTCGCTGAGCGCAGAAGGCCGGGACGTGGCTAAGGCCTTCACGCGTGCCTTTGATGCGATGGCCGAGGCCACGCAAGCCCTGCGCAATCTCAGTCCAACTACCGAAATCCACATTGCTGCTTTGCCATCTGTGGCACAGCTCTGGTTGCCGCCCCGCTTGGGCCGCCTGCGCGCCCAACACCCAGAGATGAAGATCTCGGTGACCGCAATGGAGAATCCGCCCAGTCTCACACGGGACCTGTTTGACCTCGCACTGTTCATTGACAAGCCAACCGGGCTTCCTGAAGAGCGGGTCCTGGCAGAGGACGTCCTGTTCCCGGTCTGCGCACCCACCTTGTTAGACAGCCACGCTTTTACCGACACGCCGCTCCTGCATGATCAAACCTGGTCGGAGGATTGGCGTCTCTGGTCCGAGGGCACTGGCACAGATGTTGGGGATCCAACTTTAGGCCCCAAATACTCTCTCTATGGTCTGGCCGTGGAGGAGGCCAAGTCCGGCGCGGGTCTGTTGATGGCCCACGGTTGCCTGATCGAGCCATTGATCGAGACCGGCGCGCTGTGCCGGGTATCGGAGAATGAGGTCGTAACCGGGAAGGCTTTGGTGATGACCCTCCCGCATACCTCTCGGCGCGGTCTAGGTCTGGAAGTTATCGCCGATCGGCTGTCAGCCCCTCTGTTGCGGTAACAGGCTTTGTCCGCACGCCTTCCTCATGCTCTAGAAAGGTTCCTGTTGCTGCCCTTTTTTCCCACCTCTGCGAAACAGCTGCGATACTGACGTGATACCGTTGTTGGTTTTGGCGCGGCTGTTGGGTGTTGCGTTTTGGTTTTGAGGTGAGTCTTGTTGTGAGTCTGTGGCTAAGTTCTGATATGCGTTGATTGTTAACCTTGGTTTTGTCTGAAGGGCATTTTTTGTCGGTGGGGTGCTTTTGTAAGTTATTGATTTTGTTGATTTTTTCAGAAAGCTGGGTGATTTTTGTAGAAAGTTGAAAAAAGCGCTTGCGGCTGTTGGGGTATAACCTTAGAACCCCCTTCACCGGCGGCGCTGAGGCGCAGACGGCGGGACGGACGGGAACGGAGCGGCGCTTCAAACCCTGAGGTTTCA
>JAAENN010000138.1 GCA_024224295.1 Shimia sp.
CGCGCAGGTCGGCATACTGCATCAGTGCGCTGAGTTGTGCTTGTAGCCGAGGGCTGCTGGCATCATGCTGCGCAACGCTGTCGAGCGACCGCTGCATGCGTTCCACCGCGTGCAGGCCGATCGCCAGACCGAGTTCGCGAAACGCGAGCCGGTGTTGGATCGGCAGTCGTAACTCACCGCTGTGTGCGTAGTGCTGAAGACCGATGAGTGGTAACCGTTCAGACCCCCCCTATAGATTAGGAGAGATCATCCAGCAGCAGGAAGCACCGGGACTTCTTCTCCCCGCCGTGCTCTATCAATCACTTCGGCAAGATAGCCCCACGGTGAAGCCTTGCGTTTGCGACAGGTATCGATGATGCTTGCTAGTAGCGCAAAGGCTCGGCTACCCTGAGGGGTGCGTGTCCCATAACTGATCCGGCGCTGGATAACCCAATGGCGCAACGCCCGCTCGGCCTCGTTGTTGGTCAGCGGCAGGTGCGGATGGGCCAGCACCCGAAAGATCGCCTCCCAATCATTGAGAAATTCCACCGCCAACGCGTGGGTTTTCTCGTGGGAAGAGCCCCGCGCCCGTTCACACGCCGCACGAAACTGATCGAGTGGCTCCTGGAAAAGGGGCGTGAGGTCTTCTCCAGGCCCTTCCCGAGCCCGATGGATCGCCTTCATCAGCGTTTTGAGAAAGGCGGTGGTTTCTTTGCCAAACCGGCGCCCCTCTCGGTTCAGGCTTTCTTCTAACCCCTTGGCCTTGCGTAGCAGGTGAGCCCAGCAACGCAGGCGCTTGGCCATGGCCCGATAAGCAGTGTAGCCATCGCTCATCAACCAACCGCCATAGACCTCGCCAAGCAGATTGTCAATGATCTCTTTGGTGCGGTAACCGACATAAAACAACACAGTGGTGGCGCTGACGAACACCCACAGCCATCGCGCCTGGCCATGCTCCTTGTGCGGCGTCTCATCGGCGTGGAGCAACTCGCTGTTCAACACTTCGGCGACAAGCTGATCCTCGACCGGGGCGGCCGAGCGCGCGGACTCCTCAATGCAGCGCTGCAGCGTACCGACACTCAGCTCTAGGCCTAACCAGTCCCGCAGAAACTCCTGAACCCGCGCCCGCGACATCCGTGCCCGATACGTTAAGGCGATAATGAGCGCACATAGCATCGGACCTACCAGTCGCCACTCGCTCAACCCGATTCCCTCCCATAGCCCATCGGCTTCACCGCGGTGCGCACACTGGCGGCTCGTATGACCACAGTCACAGCTCATCTCGTAAAAGATATGCTTGGTATTAGTGACCCGCAGCCCGAGCCCTTCTCCCTCACCCACCTCGATATCGAGGCTAGCGTAAGCCGTCCAGGCCCTCTGCTCGGCACACTCATGGGCTTCACGCTCACAGATCTCACAACGGTCGACTCGGTGATCAACCGTGTGAGTGATCGCCACTTGCTGGGTGCGCCCATAGCCAGGCGACCCCTTCGGCTTACCCGCCTTGCGTTTCGCCGCGGGCTCTTGGGTGTTCGACGCCGCTACGCCATCCTCCGCCTGGCCTGAAGGCGTTTGCGCCTCGTCCTCGTCACTGCCCGAGTCTTGCTCATCGCTTAATGACTCCGACGAGCTCGGTTCGCCCTCGTCTTCGTCCTCTACCTCCTCGCCACTCTCCCACGGCGCTTGACTACTCGGCGGGCGCGAGCTGTTGCTCGGCCCCTGATTCAGCTGTTCCCGCGCTTCTTTCAAGTCGTTGAGCAGCTTCGTCGAGAGCTTGATCAGATCCTCATGACTTAGCGAGCGCATGTAGGGCTCATCGATCTGACCTAAACTGTGGTTCTTGAGGAGCATACGAATCTGGGCGCTTAGCTGAGGTCGGCGACATTTCCTCTTGTTCCCCATTAAATTCTCACAGTTCTCGGCTAATGTCCAATCTGATTTAAGGTGGGGTCTGAACGGTTACTTCATAGGTGTTCGGGATAATTAAGCCCCATTTTCTAATAACTCGTCAGCGGTAAGTTCTATCCCTAAAAAACCTTAATCGACTTGCCCAAAACCAGCATGAATTCCCCTAAGCTACCTGTTTGTTTGAATGACCAGGTAGCCCTAAGGAGAATCCATGCTAGGGTACGTATATCATGGTTTAGAGAACTTTCAAAGTACCTTTTCGCGGCAGCGTAGCTGGCTGTTGTTTAGTGCGGTGGTGTTAAGTTTTCTGGGCGCGCCGGAGATGATCGGTGTGACGTCGATGTGTCGGTTCTGGCAGGTCGATGAACGCGGTTATTATAGCTTGCTGCATTTTTTTCGGTCCAAGGCCTATGGCTATGATGAGCTGTTAGCCGCGTGGCAGCGTTATGTGTTAAGCCAAGGGGTAGGCGTTGAGCTGCAGGGGCGTTGTGTGTTGTTGGGCGATCATACCCATGTGGTCAAGGATGGGGGTCGCATGCCCGGGGTGGTCTCGTTACGCGAGACCTCCGAAACGCAACACCGACCGTCCTATTTCCGCGGTCAATGTTGGGGTGCGGTGGGTCTGGTGGTCGGTTCGCTCGCGGCGTGTTTTTGCTTGCCCCTGGAGTTGCGTATCCACCAGGGGTTTCGGCATCTGGGCCACGCCGACCCCACATCGCACTGCCCTCGCCCGAGCCTCGCCGAGCGGGTCGTGCAGATGGCGCTGACATTTGCCACCGGCCATGATTGCCCGGCCCTTTTAGTGTTAGATGCGTTCTTCTCCAGCGCCGGGGTATTTCGTCTGGCGCGCTCAGTGTATTGCCTTGCCTTGAAACAACCCTATCTCACCATCCTGGTCAAGGCGAAAAAAAACTACGTCGCCTATTTCCCCGCGGCGCCCAAGCCGCCCCAGCGCCCGGGACCTCAACCCCACTATGGCGAGAAAGTGCACCTGATGGAATGTTTCGATCAGCCCCAGTTGTTTCACACCGCCCATTGCCGAGTGTACGGCAAACTCGAAGGGGTCCGACTGATGAGTGTGCAGTTACTGTGGAAGCCCCTGGGCGACTGGCTCTTGTTCATCTTTGCGATCACCTCACGCGGTCCCATCGTGCTGATGTCCTCCGATCTGACGCTTTCACCCACCACCGCGCTCGAGCTCTACTGTGTTAGAACGCGTATTGAGATTATGTTTGATGTACTGAAAAATCTCATCGGCGCATTCCGGTTTCGCTTCTGGACGAAAAAACTGCCTCGACATCCCCGTCGTCCCACCGCCAATCGGCACCTAAAAGCACCCGCTCCCGCGCACCTACCCACGGTTGCGGCGTGCTGGCAAGCCTATGAAATCTTCGTCTTGTGCGCCGCAATTGCCCAAGGCCTGCTGCAGCTCATCGCCCTTCAGTTCAGCTCCATGGTCTGGCAACACCATACGCTCTATCTGCGCACCCAATCGCGCCAACTGCCTTCGGAAAAAACCGTCAAACAAGTGCTCGCCCCGCTATTGGTCAAACAACTTATCAAGCTCCCACAAAACAGCATCATACAAAAGATACAACGCGGGTTAACCGCCGCGGAGGAGGACGAGCCCCACGATCACCGCTGGGTGGCTTAACTCACGGCTGGAATCACGGGCTCGGAAGGCTCTTTATCGGTCGATTTTAGGATCGCCCAGGGGCGACTTTGCTCGACGAGTAGGCGGAAAACTTACGACTGAGGAGTAAAGTAGAGAAAGAGTAAGGTGATGGTCGCGAGGGGGAAGCTGTTTTGACACCATTTTCTTGATTATTTGATGCGAATAGGGATGCCAATATAACGAAAATGATCGGGAAATCAGGCTGAACCTGCTTTCCCAAAAATGATAATCCAGCATTGGCATGGCAACTCTTCCATGTTTGGCCAGAACTGCTATTCTTAAACTTAGACGATAAGGTCGTCTTAAACGGTGTGGTGCAGCGCACAAACACCGAATTCGAATTTACATCGTATGCGAC
>JAAENN010000139.1 GCA_024224295.1 Shimia sp.
GAAGTGGTCGACGTGCCCGGCGCGCTGGAAATTCCAACGGCGATTGGCATTGCCGAGCGTATGAGCAACTTTGATGGCTACGTGGCCTTGGGGTGCGTTATTCGTGGCGAGACCACCCACTATGAGACCGTGTGTAACGACAGCTCGCGCGCCATCCAGTTGCTGGGCTTGCAAGGGCTATGCATCGGCAACGGCATCCTGACAGTTGAGAACCGTCCGCAGGCGGAAGTGCGCGCTGATCCGAAGGATCAAAACAAAGGCGGCGGAGCGGCAGCAGCAGCCTTGCATCTTGTGGCGTTGAGCCGTAAGTGGGGCGCTCAGCGCAAGGGAGTCGGATTTATGCCAGCTTCTGAAGACATAAAGATCGCTGGTGAACTCAAGGACAATCCGACGGCATGACCCTATCCGGTAACCTGAAACGCAAGATGAAATCCGCTTCCCGCCTTTACGCGGTGCAGGCGCTCTTTCAGATGGAGCACTCCGGCCAGACCGTGGATCAGGTGCGGGTGGAGTTTCTGGACCATCGGTTTGGCGCCGAGGTGGATGACGGCACCGACATGATCGAAGGTGATGTGGATCACTTCCGCAAGACCATCGAAGATGCGGTGAACTATCAGGCGCCGATTGACCAGATGACCGACCGCGCCTTGGTGGCGAAGTGGCCCATTGATCGGATCGACCCTACTTTGCGGGCGTTGTTCCGTGCCGCTGGCGCGGAAATGCTGCAAAGCGATGTGCCTGCCAAAGTGGCGATCACCGAGTATGTGGCGATTGCAAATGCCTTCTTCCCGGACGGCAAAGAGGGCAAGTTTGTCAACGCGGTGCTGGACCATATGGCCCGCGAAGCCAAGCCCGAGGCGTTCTGAGGCAGTTTATCCTTCGTTAACCTTGCTAAGTCACTGTGGCGCGCAATCGAATGGTTGCGCGTTTTTTGCGCTTTGGTCGTGGTGCGGCCAATGTGTCGCGCTTCTGTGACTTGCCGTTTTGAAACGGCTGTCGTTTAATAGCGTTTGAGGAGGCACTGCCATGCCAAAGCTGATTTCACTCTACCTTCGCCAGGTGGCCATTGGGTTCGCCATATCCGCCGCTTTTGTCGGGATGCTGTTGTATTTTAACGTTGCCAATCTCTGGCAGCTGGTGACCGGCAGCTCAGACGGCATTCTGGCCGTGATTGTTATGTGGGTGCTCAATGGTATTGTGTTTGCTGGGGTACAGTTTGGCATCGCCATTATGCGCATGAAGGACGACGGCCAGCCAGGCGGCGGCAAACGCAGCGCTCTTCCGGTGACGCTGGCGGAGCCGGTGCCCGTCAAGATTGACCGCCGCACCCCGCAACAGCGTCAGATCCGTCGCTGAAAAGCACTCGATCCAGTACATTCTTCAAGCGCCCCAAAAGCGGGGCGCTTTTTTGTTTTGGGTTACTGCATGTCGTGCAGGTTGGACAGGAAGCCATGCCAGCCCTTGTCGAGCGCCATCACAAGTCCGAAGCCGTCTACGTCGGCGGGTAGGCCGGAATGAACCAGCGTCAAGCGGGTGCCGCCGGGCGCCTCGGTGAGTTCCCACTCCACAGTGGTCATGTCGCCGTTCATCGGGCCAACAGTGAAATCCCACTTCATGTAATCATGCGGGCGGGCCTCCACGACTTTGCCCCAGCACATGCGGTCCCCGTCTTTTTGCGAGCGGAGGGTGTAGTCTTCACCCACTGCAAGGTCGTTTTCGGCGGGGTGGAACCATTCGTTGAGCAGGTCAGTTTTGGTCAGGAACGCCCAGACGCGGGTCTTGGGCGCGGCCAAAAAGACCGATTTGCGAATGGTGGTGTCTTGGGAAAGTTCAGCCATTGTTGAGTCCAGTGTCATCTGTTGCTTCCTTTTCAATCGCAGTTTTCAACGCGTCGAGACGCTCGTCCCAGAACTGGTCAAACCACCCCATCCACTCCAGCGCAGGTTTGAGCGCTAGGGCCTTGAGAGAGTTGACCTTTTCCCGCCCGCGTGGCGCGACGGTGATCAACCCGCCGTCGCTGAGCACCACGAGGTGTTTTTTTACAGCGGCGCGGGTCATGTCGAAGTTGTCGGCCACCTCGGCGATGGTCATCGGCTCCTCGCCCAAGAGGCGCAGGATGTCGCGACGGGTTGGATCGCCAAGGGCGCGGAACACGGGTTGTAAGGCGTCGGGCATAGCAGTCTCGCTTAAGTGATACTATTTGGTATCTAAATATATATGATACCATTTGGTATTGAGTCAAGCATATTGGCTGGTTTTTCGGGAAGGGTGTAGCAGGAGCCGCCTCTCGGGTTGTGTGAGCCCGCAAAGACAGGCAACACTGCTGAGGACGATCAAATCATAGAATTACAGGTGCTTTCAGGCTCGTGGCGCGTTCATTTTCTTCTCAGGTTCTCGCGACAGGAAGCATCTTTGTCGCTCTGGCTGTTCTATCAATGAAAATTGTCGCTTGGCGTCTCACCGGGTCTGTCGCGCTTTACTCCGATGCGATGGAATCGTTTGTGAACGTGGCCGGTGCTGTGTTGGCTTGGGGGGCAATTTGGATTGCAGAACAGCCTGCGGACAAAGGACACCCTTTTGGACACCACAAGGCGGAGAATTTTTCCGCGATTGCCGAAGGCTCACTCATTGTAGTGGCGGCAGTGCTGATCCTGCAGGAGGCTGTGACCGCATTGCGTGCGGTTGACCAGCCGGAGATTGGCGCGGTTGGTTTGAGCGTCAGTGCCGCAGCGATGGTGATGAACTTCGCTTGGGCGCGGGTCTTGATTGGGGCAGGGCAACAGAGACGCTCGCCTGCGTTGGAGGCCAACGGGCGTCACTTGATGACAGACGTTTGGACCACCGCAGGTGTGTTGGTGGGGCTTATGCTTGTTGCTCTGACAGGTTGGCACATCTTGGACTCGCTTCTTGCGGCTGTGGTGGCGCTCAACATTCTCCGCGAGGGCTGGAAAGTTGTGGTTTCCTCCGCGGGCGATTTGATGGATTCATCTGTCGCCTCTGAGGAACGAGAGGTGATTGAGAGCGCTGTCCGAGGGGCCTCCCAAGGTGCCTTGCAAATTCATGATCTGCGCACCCGCCGGGCAGGGCGTGTGGTGTTTATTGAGTTTCATCTGGTTGTCGACGGACAGATGACCGTGCACCGCGCGCATGAAATCTGCGATGCGATTGAAGACAGCATTCAGGCGCAAATTCCCGAGGCCCGCACCACCATTCACGTAGAACCGGACGACATGCTTGAGGCAAGTGGGCTGGAGCCGGAGTGAGCACGGGCTAAACGTGCACTGGTAAAGCAATAGCTGCATTCGGATTTGATTTTGTGTGGTGAGGTTGACGCCGGGTTGTGTCCTTCTATCGTGCAGGAGCGTTGGAAATACAGGTACATGGCATGCAATGGTTGCTGCAAGATTTTGAAGACACACGGAAACTTGGGGATGTGCTCACTTCCTTGGGGCGGGATGTCAGTTGGCACAAAATTATTCCCTTTGTCGGTGACCTAACGCCTCGGCCAATGATCAAAGATCCGCATGCTGTTGTGTTGTTTGGGGCCTACAGCATGTGGAAGTACGCGGAGACGCACCAGCTAAAACCAGGGGTGTTTCGAATTGCGCCGTTTCTCGAACAGTCTGTTTGGCATTCATATTTACTCAATGGCGTGGATGCACACGTGATGCCGTTTGGTGAGTGCGCAAGACTATTTTCGGGGGTGGACACGCTGTGGTTTTTGCGTCCGGTTGAAGACAGCAAGGAAGTGCCAGGCCGGGTGATGGCGGCCCAAGACATTGCGGCATTGTCGGCGCGCGTTGCCGCCTTGCCGGAAGAGGATCTGCCGGTTGGTTCCTTGCGGGCGGACACGTTGGTCATGTTGACCGAACCGCAAGCAATTGACGAGGAGTGGCGCCTTTGGGTGGTCGAGGACCGCGTTGTCACCTACTCGCGCTATAAGCAGGCGGGGCAGGTTGGGTACGCGCATGACATACCCGAGGACGCACTTAAATTTGGACAGAAGATGGCTCAGCTTAACAGCGGTTATGCGCCCGCCTATGTCATTGACATCTGCCGTACGGAGGCTGGCCTGCGGATCATCGAGACAAATGGCATCAATGCTGCTGGGTTTTACGCGGCTGAACTGGAGCCATTGATCTACGCCATTGAGGGCTTGGGCGAGAGTTAAAGTGGCGGGCCCGCAAACGCAGCCGTAGGGTTATCTCATTCCCGAGGACCTGTATGTACAGGTGGGCGCCAGGTAATCAGGCCAGGACCAGAACAGAGCCAGCTCCCTCGGAATTGCTTAAGGCCACCGGAATGCAACCGTATTACGAGAAGGGCAGAACCCGCCGACCCTTTATCTAGGCGCAGCAGGGGTGCGACGCAAGGGGCAGGGCGAGCAAATCGTCGCTTGCATTTTGTTCTCTAAATGTTCACGCTACCGATATGGAAGACACATCTCTTATCACGCTACAGCCCGGACAGTTGCTTGCCCGTGGGGTCAGCCGTCACTTGCGCAGCCACGGCTATGTCTCGATTGAGGAGTTTGTGCCTGCGCGAGGCCTGCGGGTGGATGTGATGGCGCTGGGACCCAAAGGAGAGCTTTGGGTTATCGAATGCAAGTCCAGCCGCGCGGATTTTCAGTCCGATAACAAATGGCAGGGCTATCTGGAGTGGTGTGACCGCTATTTCTGGGCAGTTGATACGGAGTTTCCAACGGAGTTGCTGCCTGAAGGCACCGGACTGATTATTGCCGATGCTTATGATGCGGAGATCATTCGCATGGCGCCGGAAGATAAGCTCGCCCCTGCGCGGCGTAAGAAAATGCTCCAGAAGTTTGCGACCGACGCGGCGCGGCGCTTGCATCGCTATCGCGACCCTAAGCTGTTGCCGATGCCTGATGAGGAGGACAGCCAATGATGGTCAAGTTTTATTACCCGGACGGCGATTGGTGCTACCGCGCGATTCACACCGTGCATGCGGTGTTTCACAACGCAGAGGGCAAGCTCATTGCGCGCGCGGAAAAATGAGACCGCAATGGGTTCTATGAGTTTGAGATCACGGGGTTCGAACTCAAAGGGCCCGGGGAAATCCTAACTTGATCCAAACCTTTCTCCTGCCCCAGATATCTTGGGTAGGAGACGCAGCTTGCTGCGGTGGAGGGGCTGACCCCTCCCATTCGCTTATTTCGCCATCTGGCGCGCGGTGGCGGCAGCTGCGCGGATTTCTTCGGCGATTTCTTCCGCTTCTTCGGGATCAAAATCCATTGGGATTTCGATGCCTGGGCCTTCGATGTAAATGCGCACAAAACCCTGATCTGTCGGGCCGATTTGCAGGTTTGCTTCAATGTCGCTCTCGGTATTGATGCCCATGGCTGTCTCCTGTCGGATGTGTGGCCCAATAGGGCGCGTTCTCTTGTGTTGGGAAATCGGGTATCTTGATCGGGTACCAAAGGCAAGATTACCGAGGCTTTTGGGCTGTGCCGATTGGATGGGGGAGCGACCATGAATGACAACATCAAGCTGCGTCCCTTTGCGGAGGCGGATCTGGACTGGCTTGTGGAGGCCCACGCTACGCTTTACGGGCGCGATGAAGGGTTTGATGACAGTTTTGGTCCTTTAGTCGAAACCATCCTGCGCCGGTTTTTGTTGGAGCAAGACTGCGCGCGCGAGCGCGGTTGGGTGGCGGAACATAAGGGGCACCGGCTTGGCAGCATTTTTTGTGTGGAAAGCCCGCAGCCTAGCTGGGCCAAGTTGCGCTTGTTTCTGGTGCTGCCGCAGGCGCGGGGATTCGGGTTGGGGCAACATCTTCTGGACACCTGTTTGGGTTTTGTCCGGGGCGTTGGATACGATGGGGTGAC
>JAAENN010000140.1 GCA_024224295.1 Shimia sp.
CACAAAGACCAGATGAAGCGTCTGGAGGAGCGGATCGCGGGAGCTAAAAAAGCTTTGGACCCAAAACCCCGTGCTGATGAGCACTATTCGGCGGCCAATCTGGCCTGGCGCATGGTCATCGAAATGGTTTCCGGTCTTGGGATCGGATTTGGCATCGGATACGGGCTGGACAGCCTGTTCGGGACAATCCCGATCTTTCTGGTGCTGTTTACAATGCTTGGTCTGGCCGCTGGCATCAAAACGATGCTGAACAGCGCCAAAGAGATCGAAAAGAAACAAGTGGCTGAGGCCGCTGAGAGAGACGAGAGGGACTGAACGTGGCAAGCGAAGCACACGGCGCAGAACAAGGCGGCCTAGAATTCCACCCAATGGATCAGTTTCTGGTGAAGCCATTGTTTGGCGGCACTGAGGTTGGTCTGTTCACCATCACCAATGTCACCCTGTGGATGGCGCTGGCAGTTGTGGCGGTTGTTGCCATGATGGTTGTGGGCACCCGTCGTCGCGCGATTATCCCAAGCCGCGGACAGTCCATCGGTGAGCTGGCCTATGGCTTCATCTACAAAATGGTCGAAGACGTGGCTGGCAAAGACGCCGTCAAGTTCTTCCCATATATCATGACGCTGTTCATGTTTATCGTGATGTCCAACTTCCTGGGCCTGATCCCGGGCTCCTTCACAACCACATCCCACTTTGCCGTGACCATCGTGCTCGCGCTGCTGGTTTTTGTAACCGTGACTGTTGTTGGATTTGTGAAAAACGGCGCAAGCTTCCTTGGCCTGTTCTGGGTGTCCAGCGCGCCGCTGCCGCTGCGTCCAGTACTGGCCGTGATCGAAGTGATTTCTTACTTTGTTCGCCCGGTGAGCCACAGCGTTCGTCTTGCAGGCAATGTGATGGCCGGTCACGCCGTGATCAAAGTGTTCGCAGGCTTTGCCGCTGTGGCTGTGATCAGCCCGGTGTCCGTGGTCGCGATCACCGCAATGTATGGCCTTGAGGTGCTTGTTGCCTTCATCCAGGCCTACGTCTTTACCATTCTGACCTGTGTGTATCTGAAAGATGCGCTGCATCCTTCGCACTAACGGTCTCAGAACTCGAACTCTATCTATTAACTTCCAATCGTAAGGAGATACACTCATGGAAGGTCAACTCGCACACATCGGCGCAGGTCTCGCAGGCATGGGTACAGGCATCGCAGCACTTGGTGTTGGTAACGTTGCTGCCAACTTCCTGGCCGGCGCTCTGCGCAACCCATCCGCAGCTGCTTCTCAGACTGCAACTCTCTTCATCGGCATCGCGTTTGCAGAAGCACTGGGCATCTTCTCGTTCCTGATCGCTCTGCTGCTGATGTTCGCCGTCTAAGCCTAGCGGAATACATCCTTACGGCTGGGTGGGCGCTACGCGCTCACCCAGTGTAATCAGGAAGTTCCCAAGGAGGACGCTATGGCGACCAATACCAACGCCGCTGAAGCGGTACATCCAATGCCGCAGCTGGAACCCTCGTTTTGGGGCAACCAGGTGGTCTGGCTTCTGATCACACTTGTTGTGATCTACCTCGTCCTGTCGCGCATTGCGCTGCCGCGCATCGCTGCGGTTCTGGCAGAGCGTCAGGGGACCATTACAAATGACATCGCCGCAGCTGAAGAGCTGAAGGCGAAGGCCGTGGAAGCGGAAGAGGCTTACAACAAAGCCCTCGCCGACGCCAAAGTGGAAGCAGCGCGTATCGTTGCCGAAGCGAAAGCGGAGATCCAGGCTGATCTGAACGCGGCCACCGAAAAGGCGGACGCAGAAATTGCAGCGAAGGCTGCCGAGTCGGAGAAGGCCATTGCCGATATCCGTGCCGGTGCGCTGGAAAGCATCAAAGACGTGGCCAACGCGACCACTGCAGAACTGGTGTCCACGCTTGGTGGCAAAGCCGAAGACGCAGATGTGGTGAAAGCCGTTGATGCGCAGATGAAGGGCTAAGACACATGCGTAAACTGACCACAGTTGCAGCTGTCATGGCGCTGAGCGCCTCCCCGGCGCTGGCCGCAAGCGGTCCATTCTTCTCGCTGCGTAATACTGACTTTATTGTGACATTGGGTTTCATCCTGTTTGTCGCAATCCTGATGTACTTCAAAGTGCCGTCCATTTTGGCTGGCCTTCTGGACAAACGTGCAGACGACATCAAATCCGAGCTGGACGAAGCCCGCGCCCTGCGTGAGGAAGCCCAGACGGTTCTGGCGTCTTATGAGCGCAAACAGAAAGAAGTTCAGGAGCAAGCTGCACGCATCGTAGAGCACGCCAAGAGCGAAGCTCAGGCGGCTGCAGACCAGGCGAAAGTCGATCTGGAAGCTTCTATCGCGCGCCGGTTGGCGGCTGCGGAAGACCAGATTGCCTCAGCTGAAGCCTCGGCTGTCAAGGAAGTACGCGATCAGGCGGTTGTTGTCGCGATCGGTGCAGCTCGTGACGTGATTTCCCAGCAGATGACAGCGGCGCAAGCCAACAAGCTGATCGATGCTGGTATCTCTGAAGTAGACGCCAAGCTGCACTAAGCTTGCGGACTGTTTGAACAAATTTAAGAAAACCCGGTCCTGAATGGGCCGGGTTTTCTGCATTTCTGCCGCCTTTCAGCCGCATTTGGATGGTGTTTATCGCACTAAGCAAAGGCACGTGCGGGAGTTCGATATGCATAAAGTGGCAATTTTTCTGGTGATCGCGGCGGCGACAGGCTGTTCCGGCGGTACGACCAAGGTCTCCACCAAATCCGCGCCGTTGGAGCCGGGTGAGGTGTTTTGGGCAAAAAACCAACTGGCGGTTCAAACCGAGCTGCCGGGAGAGGCTCGGTTTCAGAACTTTGAGATCATGGCGCTGAGCAATGGTGATCGGGTCTATTGCGGTCAGATGAACGCCATTTCCAGATCAGGCATTTCGGAAGGTTTTGTGCCGTTTTACATGCGCCGTAGTGCAGGCACGGTGAAAGCAGTGAACACAGGCGTGAACAATGCGGAGTTTTCGGCAAAGAAATGCGCGAAGGCCCGTAATGGGGCCCTGCGCATCAATAAGGTCTAAGGCCTAGCGGACGGGATCAAAGCGCGCGTTGGAGAGTGTGCAGTCTTTGATCACGTCACGACCACAGGGCACTGGTTCCAAATCTTTGGAGAGGCACACGCGGGCTTCCTGAATGAAACTGTCGCGACAGGTGATGGTCAGCATGTCTGGCTCAAGTTTCGGGTTGGCCATTAGGAAGGCGTCCTCCACCACGGATGCGGGCAGTTTCACCGTTTTGTCCAGTTTGCGGAAAACGGCAGGTCGCGTGATGCTTTGATAGGCTTTGCGCGCGGTGGCGAAATAGTCTTCGCCTGACAGCCCGGAACAGGTGCCGTGTTTCTTCCACTGGTACCAAGCGAGGCCAGAGGTGCCCATGATGTCGGCCATGGAATTGGTCACATGGCGCGGCGGGTTTCGCTCAGCTGTGATGCAGTGGTCCGGCCAACTGCGGTGATATTGCGGCCAGAGACCGTGCATGATCCAGCCAAAGTCCTCGCTGTCGTCACATTGAGGGCTGCCTTTGGCGTCACCTTCGATGGCGCACCAGTTGGGGGACCAACTGAGCGCCAGCACGTAATAGTCAAACTCACCGGCTTTATCGCCGTCGGCAATTGCCGCGTTGGCAAGTGGTAGGGCGCAGAGACCTGCGATGACGGCAAGGCGTTTGAGCATGTTACTTGTTATCCTGCAAAGTACGTGGTGGTGTCAGTCCAGCCTCGCGATAAAGAGTTTTTATCGCGCTGTCGAGTTCGTCTTGCGTGGCTTTCCCAGCCTTGATTCTTGGCCGCATTACCAATTCTAGGATCTCGACTCCTTCTTCGACTTTTTGTCGTTTGGCAGCGGTTTCGAGTTCCAGTTGTATGGCAGCAAGTGTCGCAAAAAGGTCTGTCGTTTCCGAAACCATTTCGCGTTGCATCGGATTCTGGTTGGGACAGTTTTGCAGCCAGTAGGTTTTTGCCGCGTCCTGAGATGTGTCTGCGCCCGCTTCCTGCAGCGCCTTCAGGACTTTCGGGTACGGGCTTCGGTCTACATAGTAAGGCAGAGACACATAGAATGGTACCAACGCAAAAGGGTTGTTTGCATCTGGCGCGCAAACTTGCAGGTGAATGTCCAAGGATAGCAGTGCATGATGATATGCCGTCAGCCCATCGTCATCTGTGGTGTTCAGATCGTGCCCCGTTTGAGGGCTTTCAAGTATCTCGCGCACCAACGGGTAGAGCCCATTTGCGGCCGCGTTGATCAACGGCGTGCGGCCGTTTTTGTCGGTCTTTGAAAAGGCGCTTGTGTCGGACACCGCAACGGCCTTTAACGCGCGTACCGCTTCCAACTCTAACTCTGTCCATTCTTCTCGTCCGCCACCGGTCATTTCTCCGGCGATGTAGATGCTCTTTGACAACTCTCGGACCACGTCATTGGCGCCTTCGGTTGAAGCCTCTGACCACACGGGATGCGCCAAACCAAACACAGCGATCATTGCGGCAGCGCATTGCCGAAAACGCATTCACTCTTTCCTTTTTTGTTCAGCCGCACTATATCGTGCCCAAGTTCCCCTACAACGGAAACCCGCACCAGACCATCGGTGCCGTCTGACACAAGTCAGACGATGGGAAATCTGTACCTTTTTCAGGGGAAAAACGTTGTAAGGAGTAGAGATATGGCCAAGCTGCTGCACCCAAAAGCCACCGCCGTCTGGCTGGTGGACAACACCACGATCAGCTTCAAACAGATTGCGGATTTTGTTGGCATGCACGAGCTGGAAATTCAGGGCATCGCGGATGGCGATGTGGCCGTGGGCGTAAAAGGCTTTGACCCGGTTGCCAACAACCAATTGGTTCAGTCTGAGATTGATGCGGCAGAGAATAATCCGCTGGCCAAGTTGAAGCTAAAATTCAACGCGGCGGCATCTGGCGAAGAAAAACGCCGTGGTCCGCGCTATACACCGCTTTCCAAACGTCAGGACCGCCCCGCGTCGATTCTATGGCTGGTGAAGTTTCATCCGGAACTGTCTGATGGTCAGGTGAGCAAGCTGGTAGGCACAACCAAGCCAACCATCCAGGCGATCCGTGAGCGCACGCACTGGAACATTGCTAACATCCAGCCAATTGATCCTGTCGCACTGGGCCTGTGTAAACAATCCGAGCTTGATTCGGCAGTTCAGAAAGCCGCTGCAAAACGGGCTGCGGAAGGCATTGTTATGTCTGATGATGAACGACGTAAACTTGTGTCCACCGAGCAATCTCTAGAAATGGAAGCAGAGCCTAAAGTGCCAAGTGCGATTGAAGGCCTGGAGACATTTTCTTTGGCAGATGATGGCGATGATAGCAGCGACGAGCGTTCGGACGATGACTTCGCGGATGCGGACAGCTTCTTCAACTTGCCTGGCGGCGACGAGGAAGAGCAACCTCGCTAGGAGACTTTCTGCAGTTACTAAATTGCAAAGACCGCGTTTTTTGGGCGCGGTCTTTTTTGTTGGACCGAACTCCTGAGGAGTGAACCTATTGAGCTCGGTTAAGATAAAGTTTTCCGAGCATTGAGCGCCGCGCTGATGGTGCCTTCGTCAAGGTAGTCCAGCTCCCCTCCTACGGGAACGCCTTGAGCCAAGGAGGTTAGTCGGACATGCTCTTCCAATTGATCTGCTATGTAGTGCGCAGTGGTCTGGCCATCAACGGTGGCATTGAGCGCTAGGATCACCTCAGAAATGCCTTCGCTGACCACACGGTCCATTAGGCGGGGGATGGAGAGTTCTTCTGGTCCAACACCCTCCAGAGCGGAGAGTGTGCCGCCCAGCACGTGGTAGCGGCCGTCAAACACTTGAGCCCGTTCCATGGCCCAGAGGTCGGCGACGTCTTCGACCACGCAGAGCACGCCTGTGGCGCGTTTCTCAGAAGCGCAGATATCACAGATGTCAGACGTGCCCACGTTGCCGCAGTTCAGGCACTCACGCGCGGTTGCAGCGACTTGCAACATGGCGTCGGACAGAGGGGTGAGCAACAGCGCACGTTTGCGGATCAGGTGCAACACGGCGCGCCGGGCAGAGCGGGGGCCAAGCCCGGGCAGCTTGGCCATCATCTCTATCAGTGTATCAATTTCGGAACTGCTCATGTCCGGGCCTTTTCTGGCATGCCTTTTGTAGGACTATAGCAAGAACCAACCCGGAACACACCTACCTTAGAACGGCAGTTTCATGTCCGCTGGCAGACCCAATTCGGAGGTGATTTTGCCAAGCTCTTCCTGAGCGCGGTCGCTGGCTTTGGTTTGGGCGTCTTTGATTGCCGCGAGGATCAGGTCCTCGACCACTTCTTTGTCGTCGCCGTTGAAGATCGACGGATCGATGTCCAATGCTTTTAGTTCACCTTTGGCAGAGGCGGTGGCTTTTACAAGACCGGCGCCGCTTTCGCCAACAACCATGATGTTGTGCAGTTCGTCCTGCATGTCGGTCATGCGGGTCTGCATTTCCTGGGCTTTTTTCATCATGCCGGCCATGTCGCCGAGATTGCCGAGTCCTTTGAGCATTGGGTCTCTCCTGAGTGTGATTGCTTGCCGCCTAGATACGAACCCAGGGCTTTATAAACAAGGGTGTGGTGCCGAATAGAGTTAAGCGCTGTAGTGTCTCACTCCTCAAACGGATCCCATTCGTCTTCGACTTCGGGCAGTGCTTCTGCGAGGGCTTCGTTGGCCAACTCGCGGCGAGATTTGATGTCGGTGATTTTGGACTTCGGGAAAGCTTCCATGACGGCCTGAACCAGCGGGTGACCCAGCGCCTGCTCGCGCATTTCGTTTTCAGCGGCGTCGCGGACTTCTGCAATCGCGGGCGCGCCGCCTTCGTTTACAAGGATCACTGCCCAGCGTGAGCCGGTCCAGCGTTGCAGCTGGCTGCCCAGTTTCTGGGCCAGGTCCTTGGGCGCTCCGGGCGCAGGTTCAAATTCGATCCGGCCCGGCTGGTAGTTGGCAAGCCGCACGTATTCTTCGACATGTACGCGCAGCACACCGTCGCGACGCTGACGGACCAGTTCCACCACGTGTTCAAAGGTGGGGTATTTGGCCAAGGCTGTGTCGTTTTGCACGGCCAGCGCCGTCACGGTGCCGCCGCCAGCGTGGGACGTCGGCGCGCCATGCATTGGTCCATTGCCGCCGCCCATCGGGCCGCCTTGGGCGTTGGTGCTGCCAGCGCCTGGCCCGCCGCCATATCCGCCACCGCCATTGGGGGGCGTTGGGGGAGGGGGCGTGTTTTGCAGCTTGCGCACCAGCTCTTCCGGACTGGGCAGGTCTGCGACGTGGGTCAGGCGGATAATGGCCATTTCTGCGGCCATCATCGCGTTGGGCGCGGCAGCCACTTCTTCCAGTGTCTTCAGCAGCATCTGCCACATGCGGGTGAGCACGCGCATCGGTAGGTCCGTCGCCATAGCCTGACCTCGGGCGCGTTCATCCGGGTTGACGGTGGGGTCTTCGGCCGCCTCGGGGGTGATTTTCACGACGGAAATCCAATGGGTGATTTCTGCCAGATCACGCAAGATGGCCATGGGATCAGCCCCTGCAGCATATTGTGCGGAGAGCTCGTTCAGGGCGCCACCGGCGTCGCCGCGCAGGATCATGTCAAACAGGTCGAGTACGCGGCCACGGTCCGCGAGACCCAGCATGGCGCGGACTTGATCAGCGGTGGTTTCACCTGCGCCGTGGGAGATTGCCTGATCCAGCAACGAGGTCGCGTCCCGCGCAGAGCCTTCAGCCGCACGGGTGATGAGTGCGAGCGCATCATCCGCGATTTCGGCATTCTCGGAGGTTGCGATGCGGCTGAGCATGCCGATCATGTCTTCGGGCTCAATCCGGCGCAAATCGAAGCGTTGGCAGCGCGAGAGCACGGTCACCGGAACCTTGCGAATCTCGGTCGTGGCGAAAATGAACTTCACATGGGCGGGAGGCTCTTCCAGGGTCTTCAACAGCGCGTTGAAGGCGCTGGTGGAGAGCATATGCACCTCATCGATGATGTAGATCTTGTAGCGCGCGGAGGCGGCCCGGTAGTGCACGGAATCAATGATTTCGCGAATGTCGTTCACACCGGTGCGCGAGGCCGCGTCCATTTCCATCACGTCAACGTGGCGGCCTTCCATGATGGCGGTGCAGTGTTCGCAGACGCCGCAAGGCTCGGTGGTGGGGCCTGAGCCGCCATCCGGGCCAATGCAGTTCATGCCTTTGGCGATGATCCGCGCGGTGGTGGTTTTGCCGGTGCCGCGGATGCCGGTCATGACAAAGGCCTGGGCAATCCGATCCGCCTCAAAGGCGTTTTTCAGAGTGCGCACCATGGCGTCCTGCCCCACCAAATCCGCAAAGGTTTCGGGGCGGTATTTGCGCGCGAGAACCTGGTAGGCGGTGTCGGGGGTGTCAGTCATGGCCATCCTGAAAATTGCGGGGCCGCAGATTCGGCTGGCCCCTGTGCGTCGTCTGGCGCAGGTTAAGCGGGAGGAGGCGGCGCGTCCACCGGATAAGAGGGGATGTGGCGTGCAGTGCGCGCTGGACGTGCACCTGTAGCGTTGGAAAGTAAGGGGATGACATGGGGTATGAGTTGTTTGCGATGACGATTGGGGGTGGTGACTTGGCCCTAGCGCCCGTGCCCGGTGCTGACGGCGATTTACAGGCAGATGTAGCGGCCATTGCTCAGTGGGGCGCAACATTGGTGATCAGCGCGACGGAAACGGAGGAAATGCAAAACCTTGGGGCGGGAGAGCTGCCGAGGGCATTGCAGGAGGCTGGGATCGATTGGGTACATTTCCCGATTCGCGATTTCGGCGTGCCGAAAGGCGATATGAAGGTGCAGTGGGTCGAGGTGGCGGCGAGTGCGCTGGAGCAACTGCAGGCCGGGGCACGGATCCTTGTGCATTGTCGCGGCGGATGTGGCCGATCAGGGATGTTGGTGCTTCAGTTGATGATTGAGGCTGGGATGGCGGAAGAGGAGGCGTTGCAACAGTTACGCGCGGTGCGGCCTTGTGCTGTGGAAACTGACGAACAGATGGTTTGGGCCTCGAAAGACGTGCTGACACACGCGTAGAAAGACGCGCAACAAAAAAGACCGCAGCCGAAGCTGCGGTCCTTCAAAGTCATAGAACAAGATAGGTTTAGCCGCCGATGGTTGCCAGGTAAGCAATCAGATTGGCACGGTCCTTGGCCTTTTTCAGGCCGGAGAAAGACATCTTGGTACCAGGTGCAAAGCCCTTTGGGTTGGCCAGGAAGCCGTCGAGGTTTTCATTGGACCACGTATCCGCCACCGCGATCAATTTGCCGGAGTAGGCAAAGCCATCAACTGAAGCCACGGCACGGTCTACCACTGAGTAAAGATGTGGGCCCGTGCCATTTGCGCCGTCATCAAGTTTGTGGCAAGCCTTGCACTTGCTAAATACTTTGGCGCCTTTATCCACGTCAGCCGCCGCCAGCAGTTCTTCCAAAGATGGACCTTCTTCAACTTCCGCGGCAGCACTATCGCTACCTTCTACTTCGATCACATATGCCTGTTTGGCGTGATCATCACCGTGGCCTTTAGGGCCGGTATGATACAGGATTTCGGCGGTCCAGCCGCCTAGCAGAAGTACCAGTAGTGAGCCGCAAAGAGCCCCTACCACTTTGGTCATTGTCATCGTGTCGAACATGCTACGTTTCCATCTCGTGGCGTTTGTCGGCTATCTATCCGCTTCCCCTAAGCGAACGCAAGGTATAGTTACCGCGACGAAATGCCCCCTTTGCGGAAACTCCTGCGAATTTTGGGGGAGAAGAGGGACAAAATGGACCAGAAGACCAACCGTATCGCCTTTCAGGGGGAAGCAGGCGCTTACTCCCACGAAGCCTGCCGCAACGCGCGGCCGGATATGGAGGCGATGCCGTGCCGCACCTTTGAGGAGGTGATTGAAGCGGTAAAGAGCGGTCAGGCGGATCTGGCGATGTTGCCAATTGAGAACTCCACCTATGGTCGGGTCGCGGACATTCACAGACTGTTGCCGGCAAGTGGACTGCACATCATTGACGAAGCTTTTGTGCGCGTACGGATCAGCCTTATGGGGTTGCCGGGGGTGCCAATGGACGAGATCGACACCGTCCGGGCGCATCTGGTGTTGTTGCCGCAGTCGGCCAATTTCCTCAAAGCGCACGGCATGAAGGGTTATTCCGCTGCAGATAGTGCCGGTGCGGCGCGCGAGTTGGCAGAGCAAAAGACCCGCAACGAAGGTGTGCTGGCGTCTGAGCTTGCGGCTGAGATTTACGGTCTAGATGTATTGGCGCGAGACGTGGAAGATCACGGCCATAATACGACACGCTTTTTGATAATGTCGCGCGAGCCTGATTATGCCCGTCGTACAGACCATAAGATGATGACCACCTTTGTGTTTGAAGTGCGCAACATTCCGGCGGCGCTTTATAAGGCGATGGGTGGTTTTGCCACAAACGGAATCAACATGACCAAGCTGGAAAGCTATATGGTCAACGGCAGCTTTACGGCGACCCAGTTTTACGCGGATATTGAAGGTCACCCAGAAGACCGTGCCGTGCAGCTGGCAATGGATGAACTGCGATATTTTACCAACAATGTGTCTATTCTGGGCGTGTATCCAGCGGAGCGAGACGCGGTTCGGTAAGGGCTGCGTTTGCTTGTCGCTTTAGCGCGCCATGCAAAGCAAAAAGCGCGGTCATCGGTGCGGCCAATTGAACAACTGCGGACCCATTTGATGTGAGAGCCCATAGGGCGGCACCGGCACTTTCCCCGCATAAAATCAGGTTTGAGCGCCAAACTGCAGCTGAGCCCTATATGAGGGTATTGCGCGGCGTTCCTCAGGCCATGCGCGCGTAGCGGTCTTCGAGGTCATCGCGTAGTGTTGCCAAGCGTTTTGCCATGCGCTTGTTCAGATTGCCGCGCGCCAGTTTTAGGGATTGGAGCAGCAGACGAGCGGATAGGGAGTTGGCCCGCATGCCGGACCAGAATTGGATGCGCGTGCGTGTACGGGATAAGGCGACAAGCTCAATTTTAATGCCGGTTTCCAGACCTTGAAGAATGGCCTTCATTTCGATTTCGTTGGGCGCGTCAAAGCTGGTGATTTCAATATTGGCTTCCCGCGGTTTGCCGCGAAACTGAAACGCAACTTCCCATTTTGCACCAACACCTGGGTGAGGCAGGGAATCAATTCGGGTGACATCAGCGCCACGGCGCAACGCGGAGCGTTCATACACCTCAACATCGGTGAGCATCTCGAAAGCCTGTGCAATCGGGACGTCGATATCTTCTCTGCCTGTGAGTTCCATGGTGCCTCTGCGTCCGCTGTTATTTTGGGGACATAGTCGCGTTATTCGAGCTTATCCGCAAGCCAGTTCCGAAGCAGGAAGTGCGCAATGGCGCCCTTACGGGATGGTTTTAGTTTCGGGTGCTGACCCGAGAACACAGTGAGCATTTCTTCGCGGCTGACCCAGAGGGCATCTTCCAGCTCATGGGGGTCAATCGTGATGTCTTCGGTAAGCGCCCGGCCGGCGCAGCCAAACATTAAGGAGGATGGGTAGGGCCAAGGTTGACTGGCAAGGTAGGACACTGGGCCGACTCGGATACCTGCTTCTTCAAAGACTTCGCGGCGAACGGCGGCTTCTATGGGCTCTCCGGGTTCCACGAACCCTGCAAGCAGAGAGTACATGCCCTCAGGCCATCCAGGAGAGCGGCCCATCAGCACGTTGTTGCCTTTGGTGATAAGCATAATCACGACGGGATCCGTGCGGGGAAAGTGGGAGGTGTTGCAGGCGGGGCAGTCCCGCTGCCAACCGGATTGGGCCATGCGGCTTTCTTCGCCGCAATTGGAGCAAAACCTGTGGGAGCGGTGCCAGGCAAAAATCGACCGGGCAGTTGCAGCCAGTTCCGCATCGCGCGGAGTTAGCTCAGCCATGACGCCGCGTAATTCCGCAAACAAGTGATCGGCGGACAGGGCCGGGTGATGCTGTCGGGTCGGATCAAAGAATTGCTGGAGCTTGGCCTCTTCTAGTGCGGGTGGGTTCCACGCGGAAATATCGTGCGCAAACAATGCATGGCCGCGCTCCGATAGACCCAAAAACATGGGGGGAACCGGCGGAGTCTTGGCCTCTCGAAACAACGGGTGGTCGGTCGGCAAATATGCTAGATTGGTGTTTTTTTCGAAAGAGAACAGGGGTTTGCCACGCCAAACGGCGATGCTGCGACTGTCTGGACTCATGAGGAGATCATCGGCGCCACTTCCGCGAATCTCAGCGGCACGGTTGAGGTTGGATCCTCCGAAGGTAACGGTTTCAGCGTGTCGCATTGTGGCGTCCAGTCAGAATTGAGGTGGCATATAGACAGGTTGGCTGTCTTCACTCCCTGTATGCATCAAAGCCATCTGTGCCGGAAGGGTGACATAGACTTCTGATGGCTGTTTGTGATTTGCAATAACTCCAGAATTGCGCACATTGAGGGCACTAGGGTGCGCCAACCGTTGACGGATACGTGAAATTTTTTCCCCTAGGCGCCTGAAGTAATCTGAGGAACTGTTTTGTCACACTTACGCCTGAAAGGGTCTGATAGAGCGCGTGTGGCTCTGCGCATTCTGGCAACAAGTGATGTGCATGCCGCGATGCTTGATTATGACTACCCCAAAGATTGTGCGACGACGATCGGCTCGCTCGCTCGTGCGGCTTCGGTCATTGAGGCAGCAAGGGATCAATCGCCCACGACACTTCTGTTTGACAACGGTGATTTTCTGGAAGGCGCAGCGATTGCGGATCCACATGAGGGTGGCGCAGGCAGAGGCGCGGACCACCCAGTTGTGATGGCGATGAATGCGTTGAACTACGATGCGATCGGGTTGGGAAATCATGAATTCAACATGCGGGCGGAAAACTTGCAGGCCGCGCTGCGTGCCTTAGAGCCACCTCTATTGTGTGCCAACTTGCATGTGAGCCGAGATAGGGATGCTTTAGTTTATGAGGATTTGTGGCAGCCAAATGCTGTGTTGGCCCGTTCCTTTGAGGACCAAAATGGCAAAATGCACGAGCTTAAAGTTGGAGTGTTTTCTGTACTACCCCCTCAGGTTGTTTCCTGGGACGCGTTGCGCATCGCTGGGCGGCTTGTAGCCGAAGATATGTTGGTGGCAGCGCGGCGGCAGGTGGCTGAGTTGCAACGTAACGGGGTCGACCTGATTGTGGCCTTGGCCCACAGCGGTATCAATACTGACAGTGGTGCCTTAGGATCCGAAAACGTCGCTGTGCCGCTTGCCGAGATTGAAGGCGTAGATGCGGTTGTGGCTGGGCATGTGCATCGGGTGTTTCCGTCGCCTAGCTTTGGGGTCACTGATGTGGTTGATCCAGTTTCAGGGAAGATACATGGCAAGCCGACAGTAATGCCTGGAATGTGTGCCAATCATCTCGGCCAGATAGACCTTCTGTTGGAACAGGGTGAAAAAGGCTGGCGTGTTGTTGAGAGCAAAACGAAAGTACACGATCTGCGCGGCAGTAGTGGATCGCCGCCGATTGAGGCCCCCTTTATCATTTCGACGGTAAAGGGTGCGCATCAAAAAACGCTACGGTACATGCGGCGCAGGATTGGCGAGGTGGTCGGGCCAGTGGCGAGCTATTTTTCGATGGTGAAAGACGATTGCGCTTCGCGTTTGGTGGCGGAGGCGAAGTTGGCTTTTACACGACGAGCGTTGGCTGGGGGTGCATTGGAGGGCATGCCGTTGATAGCATCGGTGGCGCCATTGAAGTGTGGCGGCCGAGCCGGAGCCTCTCATTATGTTGATGTGGCGGCAGGCGCGGTTACGGCAAGGGTGATTGCTGATATGCAGCCGTTTTCAAATCATATCAGCGTGATTCAGACCTGTGGTCGTGACGTAGTTGAGTGGCTGGAGAAAGGCTGCGCTGTGTACAATCAACTGTCTGTAGGGGAGGCTGGGCAATTTTTATATGATAGGGAAACGCCAACCTACAATCGAGAGGCTATTTACGGGTTGTCGTATTCTGTCGATCTGTCGCAGCCGGCGCGCTATGCGATGGACGGTAGTCTAATTAATCCGCAGGCGCGGCGGATTGGGAACATTTGTTGGAAGGGAGTGCAAATTGCTCCAGAGCAGGAGTTCTTGTTGGTGACTAACGATTATCGCGGCGGCGGTGGAGGTAATTTTCCAGCAGTTGAGCATGGGCGTGTAGTCGAGGTAGAGCCAACACGTGTTCGGGATGTGCTGGCGCGGCATATAGCACAGACCTCCGGGCGAAGAGATACGACTCTGGAGACTTGGTGCCTGCACCCAATGTCAGGTGTGAAGGCACTTTTTGATACAGGGCCGGGAGCATTAGCATATATTGACCGCGCAGGCCTGCCAATTCGGGTTTTAGAGGATGTGGAAGGCGGGTTCATGCGCTTTGAGCTCGACATGGCGCATCTTTAAAAAGTTGGGCCGCAATTGTAGAGGCCGGCTTGCATCTTCAATCTGATCCGCCTATATCGCCTTTCGAGAGGTTGGCGCGGGCGAGCGCCTCGCCAACCCGGTCAGATCCGGAAGGAAGCAGCCGTAACGAGCCCCGCTTGGGTCGTTGTCCAGCCTCTCACCCTCCATCCCTTTTTTCCACATTGTGATCCTGTGCCGGTATTTCGACGGTTCCGGCGTCTGCTTTTGCTCGCAGAGAGACCGGGCGATACGTAGAAAGTATGAATGAAAGCAATAATTTGCCCATGTCAGGTGGAATCACGGCCTGTTGATACATTCCGAACTTGAATGTTGTTGCCCACCGCCTTTAGCTTGAAAGGAAGAATTCCGCTGACACGCGCGCAGGCGCAGGAGGGGCCAAATGAAAGAAAAGACAATCAAAATTGCCGGGCCAATGTTTGATCGCCGCGGAGCGCTGCGATTGATGGGCGGAAGTGCGTTGTCGATTGGCGCTGGATTAGGCGGCGGTATGGCTTGGGCCAATGAAGATGAGATCATCCGCTCGCATGGCTATTCTTTCTTTGGCGATTTGCAGTATCCAGCGGATTATCCTCATTTTGACTACGTGAACCCTAACGCGCCCAAAGGCGGTACGATCACCTTGAGCACACGTGGTACCTTTGATGGGTTCAATAGGTATTCATGGAAAGGGGGCAACCCGGAAAGCTACGCTGGCGTTGTTGCCGAAAGCATGTTTGCTGAAATGCCGTGGGGAGGTGGTGCCCCGGCGGACTCGATCACAGATAGCTATTGTTTGATCGCCAAAGAGGTGGAGTACCCCAAGAGCAAAGAGTGGTGTGTTTTCCACATGCGTGACGATGTGGTGTTCAGCGATGGTTCTCCCCTTCGGGCGCAGGATGCAGCGTTTACCCATAACCTTTTCTTGGAACAAGCTATCCGCTCTTATGCGCGATCTGTGAAAGAACGGATTACCGGCGTGGAGGTGATTGACGATCACACGCTTAAATACACGTTCGCTGATGGGATTTCACGCCGTTCTTTGGTGGGGCAAGTGGGCGGAACGCCGATCTTCTCAGAGGCTTGGTACAAGGAAACCGGCGAGCGGTTGGATGAACCCTCCACCTTGGCACCGTTGGCCTCAGGGCCCTATCAAGTTGGCGACTATGAGTTTAACCGCTACGTCGAGTATGTCCGTAATCCAAATTACTGGGCCTGGGATCACCCGGCCAATGTTGGACGTTTTAACTTTGACAAAGTTCGGATTGAGTACTTCACCGATGCGACAGCGGAATTTGAAGCCTTCAAGGCAGGTGAGTTCACGTTTCGCTCTGAAGGCTCCACCAAGCGCTGGGCGACAGGGTATGACTTCCCTGGCATTACAAACGGCACGGTGAAGAAAGAGGCCTTGCCAAGCGGATCCGCGCCAGCGAATTTCGGCATGATCTACAACACTTTGCGTGCGCCGTTGGATAACCGCGATGTGCGTCACGCGCTGTCATTGGCATTTAACTACGAATGGGTGCGTGAATCCCTTCAATATGAGCTGACCACGCAGCGAAGTTCCTACGCAGAGGGACAAGAGTGGGAAGCCAAAGGCAAGCCGGAGGGGGCTGAGCTAGAACTTCTCAAATCCCTTGGGGATGTGGTGCCTGCGGAGATGCTGACAGAGGAAGCCGTACTGCCGCACACTTCCAAGGCATCCAACCCAATTGATCGGCGCAACAAGCGCGCGGCGCTTAAGCTGTTTGAAAAAGCTGGCTGGACCGTGAATGACACTGGGCTAATGGTAGACGGTGACGGAAATCAGATGTCGCTTGATTGCCTGGTGATCGCGACCTGGGACGAGACCCGTTTGGCTCTTATTGAGACCTATGTGAAAACTCTGGCGAATTGGGGCATAGAAGTCAAAGCAGATAAGGTGGATAGTGCGCAGGCGCAGCAGCGATGGATCGATAAAGACTACGATATGATCTACAACCGCTATCGCTCTTTTGCGGCCGCAGGCACTGGGTTGCGCCAGATGTTCGGTTCCAAAACCGCAGAAGTATCCACTTATAACCCTGCAGCACTGCGTAGCCCGGTTGTGGATGCGATCATTGATGCGGCACTGGCGACCACAACGCGGCAAGATGAAGTTGTTGCGCTGACGGCGTTGGACCGCGCATTGCGGTATGAACGCATCGTGGCGCATGCAGGCTATGTCGGAGAGAGCTGGGTGTCTTACTTTGACATGTATGGAAGGCCCGACGAGCTGCCGCCGTATTCGACCGGTGTGCTGGATTTCTGGTGGTACGACAAAGAGAAGCATGAGGCGTTGATCGCCTCTGGCGCGTTGCGGAAGTAATCCGGTGGGTGCCTATATCCTCCGACGACTATTGCTTGTGATCCCAACGCTACTTGGGGTCATGATCATCAACTTCACGTTGGTGCAGTTTGTGCCAGGTGGGCCTGTGGAGCAGGTGCTTGCCAAAATGCAGGGGGAGGGTGATGTATTCTCCGGCTTTGCAGGCGGTGGCGATGATGTGGCCACGGAGGAGACCTTTGGCTCGGACAGTGAATACTTGGGCGCGCGTGGCTTGCCCAAAGAGTTCATTGAGGAGCTGGAGAAAGAGTTTGGCTTTGATAAGCCGCCTTTGGAACGCTTCTTGACGATGATGGGCAACTATATGCGGTTGGATTTTGGCGAGAGCTATTTCCGCAAAATCAGTGTGACTGATCTGGTTCTGGAGAAAATGCCGGTGTCGATAACGCTGGGACTTTGGTCGACGCTCATTGCTTATCTGGTGTCCATACCGTTGGGCATTCGCAAGGCTGTGAAAGACGGCACGCCGTTTGATACCTGGACGTCTGGCGCAATTATTGTGGGCTATGCTATTCCGGGGTTCCTGTTTGCGATCATGCTTTTGGTTTTGTTTGCCGGTGGCTCCTATTGGAAGATCTTCCCATTGCGCGGATTGACGTCGGATAACTTTGAAGACCTGACGATGATCGGAAAAGTGCTGGATTACTTCTGGCACATCACATTGCCGGTTTTGGCCTCGACTATCGCGGCCTTTGCGACCCTGACGTTGCTGACCAAGAACAGCTTTCTGGATGAGATCAAGAAGCACTACGTGATGACAGCGCGGGCCAAAGGTCTGACAGAAAAACGGGTGCTTTACGGCCACGTGTTCCGCAACGCCATGTTGATTGTGATTGCAGGTTTTCCGGCGGTGTTTATTGGCGTGTTCTTTGGCGGCTCTGTTCTGATCGAGACGATCTTCTCGCTCGACGGCCTTGGCAGGCTGGGCTTTGAGGCCGCCGTGGCACGGGACTATCCGGTGATTTTTGGCACGTTGTTTGTCTTTGGTCTGATCGGCTTGGTCGTCGGGATCCTGTCCGACCTGATGTATGTGTTTGTGGATCCGCGGATTGATTTTGAGAAGAGGGAAGGCTGATGGCATTGTCTCCTCTGAACCAACGGCGCTGGAGCAACTTTAAGCGCAATCGTCGGGCTTTTTGGTCTTTGATCATTTTCTCGGTGGTGTTTGTGCTGTCGCTGTTTGCCGAATTTCTCGCAAATGACCGGCCGATCCTGATCAACTACCGTGGGGAATTCTATACGCCGATCTTTAACTTTTATCCCGAAACCACCTTTGGCGGAGATTTTAAAACCGAGGCGGTTTACACTGATCCTGTGGTGGAATGCCTTATTGCCTCGGGTGGGGTCGAGGATTGTTTCGATATTCCAGAAGAGATGCTGGAACAGATCGACGCCGGCACGTTTGCGCACGCGGAGTTTGACAAGGGGTGGACGCTTTGGCCGCTGATTCCTTATAGCTATGACACGCCTGTGGACCGGCCCGGTGCGGCGCCTTTGCCACCTGACAGCCAGAACTGGCTGGGAACGGATGACCGGAAGCGCGATGTGGTCGCGCGGGTGATCTATGGCTTCCGTCTTTCAATTGTCTTTACGTTGGTGGTAACCACGGCGGCGAGCCTGATTGGTGTCGCGGCGGGTGCAGTTCAAGGCTACTTCGGCGGTTGGGTCGATCTGATCTTCCAGAGGGTGATCGAGATTTGGGGCGCGACGCCGAGCCTCTATATCATCATCATCATGTTTGCGATTTTGGGGCGCAGCTTTTGGCTGTTGGTCCTGCTGACGGTGTTGTTCAGTTGGACATCTTTGGTAGGCGTGGTGCGGGCGGAGTTCTTGCGGGCGCGTAACCTTGAGTATGTGCGCGCAGCCAAGGCGCTGGGCGTGAGCAACCGCGTGATCATGTTCCGCCATATGTTGCCAAATGCGATGGTGGCGACCGTGACCATGTTGCCGTTTATTGTGACCGGTACGATCAGCACGCTGGCTGGGTTGGATTTCTTGGGCTTTGGTCTGCCGTCTTCGGCGCCAAGTCTTGGGGAGTTGACCCTTCAAGCGAAACAAAACCTGCAGGCGCCGTGGTTGGCTTTCACCGCGTTTTTCACCTTTGCCATCATGCTGTCGCTCTTGGTCTTCATCTTTGAAGGCGTGCGGGATGCGTTTGACCCAAGGAAGACATTTTCATGAGCGTTTTGGAGGTCAAAGGCCTACGCGTGGCATTCCGGCAGGACGGGGAGCGGGTTGAAGCCGTGAAAGGCGTGTCCTTCACTGTGGATCGCGGTGAGACCGTGGCGCTGGTGGGTGAGTCCGGATCCGGAAAGTCGGTCACGGCTTTGTCTACCGTGTCTTTATTGCCGGAGAGCGCAGAGGTTGCGGGCTCGGTGACCTATGACGGTCAGGAGATGGTTGGCGCCTCGGGTAAGCTGCTTCGTAAGGTGCGCGGCAATGACATCAGCTTTATTTTTCAGGAGCCGATGACCTCGTTAAACCCGTTGCACACCATCGATAAGCAACTGGCCGAAAGCTTGGCGTTGCACCAAGGGGTGACCGGCGACAAAGCGCGTGCGCGGGTTTTGGAGCTTTTGGAAAAGGTGGGATTGCGTGACGCGGAGCAACGGCTGAGCTCCTATCCGCACCAGTTGTCTGGCGGACAGCGGCAGCGTGTGATGATCGCAATGGCGTTGGCCAACAAGCCGGATATTCTGATTGCGGACGAACCGACCACAGCGCTTGACGTGACCATTCAGGCGCAGATTTTAGAGCTTTTGGCGGAGCTGAAGGCCAGCGAAGGTATGGGTTTGTTGTTTATCACCCATGATCTGGGTGTGGTGCGGCGGATTGCCGACAAGGTCTGTGTCATGAAGGATGGCGAGATCGTCGAGGCCGGACCAGTGTCCGAGATTTTCGACAATCCGCAGCATCCTTATACCCAGCTTTTGTTGAGTGCGCGGGCGACTGGTATTCCGGACCCCGTTGAGAGTGCGGCCGAAGAAATGGTGTCTGCTGAGAACCTGCGGGTGTGGTTCCCGATCCAGCAAGGGTTGCTTAAGCGCACGGTTGGCCATGTCAAAGCGGTGAATGACTCTAACCTATCCGTGCGGGCTGGTGAGACGCTGGGTATCGTGGGCGAGAGTGGCTCTGGCAAAACAACGCTGGCGCTGGCGATTATGCGATTAATCAGCAGTGACGGCAAAATCACTTTCGATGGGCATGATGTGCGTAAGTGGAGCACGAAAGAGCTACGCGCGCTGCGCAAAGACATGCAGATTGTGTTTCAGGACCCGTTTGGGAGCTTGAGCCCCCGCATGACTTGTGAGCAGATTATCTCTGAAGGGCTTGGCGTGCACGGCAACCCTGATGGGCGTGACACGCGCACATTGGTTGGCGAAGTTATGATTGAGGTTGGCCTCGATCCGGCAGCCATGGACCGCTATCCGCATGAGTTTTCCGGTGGACAACGTCAGCGGATTGCGATTGCGCGCGCGATGATTTTGCGTCCCAAGCTGGTGGTACTGGATGAACCAACGTCCGCATTGGATATGACGGTGCAGGTACAGATTGTGGAGCTGCTGCGGAATTTGCAGAAGAAATACGGGCTGGCCTATCTGTTCATCAGCCACGACCTGCATGTGGTGCGGGCAATGAGCCATAAGATCATGGTGATGAAAGCAGGGGATGTGGTGGAGCATGGCGACTCCGAAGCGCTGTTTGACAGTCCACAGACCGATTACACCCGCGAATTGCTGGCGGCGGCCCCAGGGTGACCAGTCTTCGTTTCGATGCTGCCAAGCCGACCGATGCAAAGCGGTTGGCGACGCTTCGGGTGAAAGCGATGCAGCCCAGTTTGGAAGCAGTAGGAAGGTTCAATCAGGAACGGGCGCGACGGCGGTTTTTGGACACGTTTGTGCCGGATGACACCACGATGGTATTTTCGGGCAAACAGTTGCTTGGGTTCTTTGCAGTACAGGATAAGGGCGATCACCTTTATCTTGATCACCTGTATATCGCGCCGGATCAGCAAGGTGGGGGTATCGGCAGCTTGATCCTGCAATGGGTGCTTCGAGATGCGGCAGAGCGGAATCTGCCGGTGCGGCTAATGGCGTTAAAAGACAGCCCGTCCAACGCATTTTATCGCCAGCACGGCTTTGAAATGACCGGTCAAGAAGAATTCGACACGTTGTATCAGTGGGTGCCACCAAAATAGGCCGATCCGGGGGACCGGCCTTCTTGAGTGCATTTTCGATCTGAAATCAGATCGCGGCGCTGTGCTGTGCCTTACTCATGTCATAAGCGTCAAAGGCCCGCGCGATCATACGGGTCAGCGGGCGAGCAGGCTCTGGGATGACCAAGGCGTTGCTTTCAAGCGCCAAGACGTCCGGGAATTGCGCCATGACCTTGGAGAACATCTCGTTCAACGCGGCGCGCGAGATGTCAAAGCGGTCGACAATTTCTTCAGCGTCGATACGGAAGTCGCACATGAGGGCTTCGATCAGGCGGCCGCGCAGGCGGTCCTCATCGGTGAAAGTGTGCCCGCGGGAGGTGGAAAACTTTCCGTCTCGAATGGCGCTGGTGTGGGCCGAAGTGGCCGGTGCGTTTTGCGCGTAGCCTTGTGGGAAGCGCGCAATGGATGACGCGCCAACGGCCAGAAGCACATCGGCCGTGTCGTCGGTGTAGCCCTGAAAGTTGCGGCGCAGGGTGCCATCGCGTTGGGCGACAGAAAGGCCATCGGTTTTGGTGGCGAAGTGGTCGATGCCAATCTCGTCGTAGTCGTCCCAGAGGAAGAGTTTGCGAGCGGTTTCAAACAGTGCGAGGCGTTCCTGTGGCGTTGGCAGCGCATTTGAGGGGATCATCTGTTGCCGCTTGGCCATCCAGGGCACGTGGGCATACCCATAAAGCGCTACGCGATCTGGTGAGAGCGACAGAAGTTTTTGCACACTTTTGGTGATGCGGGACTGTGTTTGATGCGGTAGGCCAAACAGGATGTCAGCATTCACACTTTTTACGCCATGGGCCCGGATCATCTCTACGGCATCACGGGTGATATCATAGCTTTGGATGCGGCCAATAGTCTTTTGGATTTCGTAGTCGAAATCCTGAACGCCAATGGACGCGCGGTTCATGCCTGCTTTGGCCAGCGCCTCAAGTCGGGTGTGGTCGATTTCGTTTGGGTCGATCTCAACAGAGAATTCTCCGTCTTCTGCCATGGGCGCAACGTCGAATATCGCGCCTGCAAGGTCCTCCATCATGGACCCATCCAGCAGAGTTGGCGTGCCGCCGCCCCAGTGCAGGCGGGATAAAGTGACGCCTTCCGGCAGGGAGGCCTTCAGTATTTGGAGCTCAGCTTTCAGTGTTTCAACATAAGTCGCAACCGGGGAAAGCGTGGACGTGCCTTGTGTGCGGCAGGCGCAGAACCAGCAAAGCCGGCGACAAAACGGCACATGCACGTATAGAGACACTTGCGAACCAGTCGGAATCGCTTCAATCCATGCCTTGTAAGTGTCTGGCGCCACGTCATTGTTAAAGTGAGGAGCTGTCGGATAGCTTGTGTAACGCGGAACCTTCGCGTCGAACAATCCGAGTTTGGCCAATTGTTTTTCCTGTTCCATGAGCGTACTCATATAGGTGTAGGAAAGGCAGACCTTTGACCCAGATCAAGTCTAGGCACGGACAACGATATGAACAAACCAATTGAACTTTCGATTGGCTGCGAGAATTGCCAGATTAAACATCGCGCTGTGTGTGCGCGATGTGATGAGGACGAATTCGCGACACTTGAGAAAATCAAATATTATCGCAGTTTTGAGGCAGGCCAGACAGTGATTTGGTCCGGCGATCGGATGGAATTTGTTGGCTCTGTGGTGTCTGGTATCGCGTCTCTCACGCAAACGATGGAAGATGGCCGTACCCAGATGGTGGGACTTTTGTTGCCGAGTGACTTTGTTGGTCGCCCAGGGCGCGAGGCGGCAACTTATGATGTCATTGCGACCACGGATCTCGTGATGTGTTGCTTTCGTCGCAAGCCCTTTGAAAAAATGATGTTGGAAACACCTCATGTCGCCCAGCGTCTGCTCGAGATGACGTTGGACGAACTTGATGCTGCGCGGGAGTGGATGCTGGTGCTGGGACGAAAGACAGCGCGTGAGAAGATTGCCAGCTTGCTGTCCATTATTGGACGACGCGATGCGTCTTTGAAGCTGGAAGGCATGGCTGGAAAGATTGTGTTTGATCTGCCGCTGACCCGTGAGGCCATGGCAGATTATCTTGGGCTTACTTTAGAAACTGTGAGCCGCCAGATGTCCGCGTTGAAGCGTGATGGCGTGATTCAGTTGGAAGGCAAACGCCATGTGACCGTGCCAAGTTTTGAGCGCTTGCTTGATGAGGCCGGCGACGATGCTGATGGCGGATTGATGGCGTAACCTTTCAGCGATGCTGGAAAGAGAAAAAGGCGGGGTGCTCCCCGCCTCTATTGCCAAATGGTAGGTGTCCCACAACGCACCATTTAACTTCGATCTAGCCCCGATCTAATGGGCTAAGAACACCGGAACGTTGGATTGTTCCAACATGTTACGAGTCGCTCCGCCTAAGATCGCTTCACGGAAACGGGAGTGTCCGTAAGCCCCCATGACGATCATGTCTGTTTCTGTGTCCGTAGCGTGACGTAGCAGGACGTCTGACACACGAGGTTGGGTTTTGGACAGCACGTCGACCTCTACGCGAACACCATGACGCGACAAGAACTGCGACAGTAGTCCGCCGGGATCAGAGCGGTTGGGGCCGTGGGTTGGCGGGTCGATCACTACCACATGCACCAGTTCAGCTTCTTTCAGGAAGGGCAAGGCAGCGCGGGTCGCGACCAGCGCTTCTGCGCTTTCATTCCAACCGATCGAGATCGTTTTGGGGACGGTGAAAGGTGTCGCGGTTTCCGGCACCATTAAAACGGGCGCCTGGCCTTCAAACAGAGCGGCCTCCAAAGTGGGTTCCAGTTCCGTGCCTTGATTCTTTCCGTAGGGCTTTGGCAGTATCACAAGGTCGGCAAAGCGAGCCCGTGCGGCGACATGTCGCCCGAGATCTGCGATCTGGGTAACGCCGGTATCACAGGCCCAACGGATGTCGGTTTTTCCAAGAGCTGTTTCTGCGGCCGCTTTCACTGCATCCGCTTCTTCATGGGCGCGTTTGAGCATTTCCTGCATCAATAGTGCGTCAGCTCCCGCATAGAAGTAGCCCGTTTGCGAACGATCAACGCCGAGAGCAAGTACATCAAGGTGGGCGTCCTGTGCTTTTGCTAGGGCGATTCCTTGTGCCAGTGGCGCCTCAGTGAAGTCAGAATCCGTCAGAACGCACATCAAAGATTTGTAGTTCATTGTCACTAACCCGTGTTATGAAAAATATTTATTTTTGATACGACTTATCCACGCTGGTGCAGACAAAGCCGTTATTCTTGAAACAGATACAAACTGAGATCGTAGGTCCATTCTTTGACTCAGATCAATGCGGGACCTTCTCTGCACTTGCAAAACACGGGTGGTCAAATCCGCCCTAAGTCCGAAGAGGAAGCGGACAGGGCAAGACGAAGGGACGCGAAATGGTAAATTACTTCAAGCTGATCGCGCTAGGCCTTATCACGTTTTTTGCGTTGATAGCGGCCAACTATGCGCGTGATTTAGCTTATATGGTACACGCCCTGCTCATCGCGGGTGTGTCCTTTGGGCTGTTTATTTGGGTTCTGCGTGGCATGGGCACCGTGACGGTGCATGCGCAGGATGAATACATGGATGACGTGATCCGCTACGGCGTGGTCGCAACCGCTTTTTGGGGGGTTGTTGGGTTTCTAGCAGGCGTTTTTATCGCGTTCCAGCTGGCTTTCCCGGTACTCAACTTTGAATGGGCACAGGGCTACACCAACTTTGGTCGTTTACGCCCGCTGCACACTTCGGCGGTGATTTTTGCGTTTGGCGGCAACGCACTGATCGCGACATCCTTCTACGTTGTGCAGCGCACCAGCGCGGCGCGGCTTTGGGGAGGCAATCTTGGTTGGTTCGTCTTCTGGGGATACCAACTTTTTATCGTTCTGGCAGCGACAGGCTACCTTCTGGGCGGTACGCAGTCCAAAGAATACGCTGAGCCTGAATGGTATGTTGACCTTTGGCTGACCGTTGTTTGGGTGGCCTACTTGGCAGTGTTTCTCGGAACCGTGATCAAGCGCAAAGAGCCGCACATCTATGTGGCCAACTGGTTCTTCCTAGCGTTTATCGTTACCGTGGCGATGCTGCACGTGGTCAACAACCTGACCATTCCTGTGTCCATCTTCGGTTCCAAGTCGGTGATTGTCTGGGCCGGTGTACAAGATGCGATGGTGCAGTGGTGGTACGGCCACAACGCTGTGGGCTTCTTTCTGACCGCGGGCTTCCTGGGCATGATGTACTACTTCATCCCGAAGCAGGCCGAACGTCCTGTTTTCTCCTACAAGCTCTCAATCATTCACTTCTGGGCGCTGATCTTCCTGTATATCTGGGCTGGTCCGCACCACCTGCACTACACCGCGCTGCCTGACTGGGCCTCGACCCTTGGCATGGTGTTCTCCGTGGTGCTGTGGATGCCGTCTTGGGGTGGCATGATCAACGGCCTGATGACTCTGTCTGGTGCTTGGGACAAGCTGCGCACCGATCCTGTGATCCGAATGATGGTGATCTCAGTAGGTTTCTACGGCATGTCGACCTTCGAAGGTCCAATGATGTCGATCCGTGCTGTGAACTCGTTGTCGCACTACACCGACTGGACCATTGGTCACGTGCACTCCGGTGCACTGGGTTGGAATGGCATGATCACCTTTGGCTGTCTCTACTTCCTGGTGCCTGTGCTGTGGAAACGTGAGCGTCTCTACTCTCTGCAGCTCGTGAGCTGGCATTTCTGGCTCGCCACCATCGGCATCGTGCTCTACGCGGCGTCCATGTGGGTGACCGGTATCATGGAAGGCCTGATGTGGCGTGAAGTGGATGCCAATGGCTTCCTAGTGAACTCCTTTGCTGACACTGTGGCTGCGAAGAAACCAATGAACATCGTGCGTGGTCTGGGCGGGGTTATGTTCCTCACTGGTTCCATCATCATGTGCTACAACCTGTGGATGACTTTACGTAAGGCACCGGCTAAAGAAGCCAGCCTGTCCGTCGCAGTCCCGGCTGAATAAGGAGGGCCGGCAGCTATGGCTATTCTCGATAAACATAAGATCCTCGAGACCAACGCGACCCTCTTGCTTGTTTGCAGCTTCTTGGTCGTCACCATCGGTGGCATTGTGCAGATTGCGCCGTTGTTCTGGCTGGAAAACACGATTGAGGACGTGGAGGGCATGCGTCCTTACACTCCTCTGGAACTAGCTGGTCGCGAGATCTACGTGCGTGAAGGGTGCTACGTGTGTCACAGCCAGATGATCCGGCCGATGCGCGATGAAGTGGAACGCTACGGGCATTACTCGCTGGCAGCGGAGTCCAAGTATGACCACCCACACCAATGGGGGTCCAAACGGACAGGTCCCGATTTGGCGCGTGTAGGCGGCCGGTATTCGGATGATTGGCATCTGGACCATATGCGCAGTCCACAAAGCGTGGTGCCGGAATCGATCATGCCGAAGTATGGCTTCCTTGAGAAGAAGAGGATCGATGGCAAATATATCGGTGACCTAATGAAAGCAAATGCGTTCGTTGGGGTGCCTTACACCGAGGACATGCTGGAAAATGCTCAATCTGACTTCATGGCGCAAGCCGATCCAGATAGCGACTACGACAGCCTTCTTGAGCGGTACGGCGAAGATGGCGTGAATGTGCGCAACTTCGACGGTCAAGCTGGTGTGTCCGAAATGGATGCGGTGATCGCTTATCTTCAAATGTTGGGTACGTTGGTTGATTTTTCGACCTTCACGCCGGACGCATCGCGGTAAGGAGGGAGCCACATGGAAACCTATTCCTTCCTGCGAGAATTTGCGGACAGCTGGATGCTTCTGTTCCTGTTCTTGTTCTTCCTAGCAATTGTGTTTTGGGTGTTCCGCCCTGGCGCAAGCAAGGAATACAAAGACACGGCCAGCATTCCCTTCCGTCATGAAGATAAACCCGCCACGACTGAGGAGGCGCGGACATGAGCAAGCCATCGAAAAAGTTCGACAACGATCCAAACACCACAGGTCACGTGTGGGACGGGATCGAAGAGTTTGACAATCCTATGCCGCGTTGGTGGCTGTGGGTGTTCTACGTCACGATCATCTGGGGCATTGGCTACACCATTGCCTATCCGGCCTGGCCTGGCATCAAGGGTGCAACCGCTGGTGTGCTTGGGTGGTCCACACGTGGTGACGTCGTTGCCGAAATCCAAGCGGCGGAAGACAAGCTTGCGCCGATCAATGCCAAGTTGGAAGCAGCTGAACTGACACAGATCACCACGGACCCGGAATTGGGCCCTTATGCGGTATCTGCGGGTGACGCGGTTTTCAAAACCTGGTGTGCACAGTGTCACGGTTCCGGTGCGGCTGGTGCGGTTGGCTATCCCAACCTGCTGGACAACGACTGGCTCTGGGGCGGTGACATCGAGAACATCTACCTGACAGTTCGTCACGGGATCCGTAACGAGGAAGATGACGACGCGCGTTATTCCGAAATGCCGGCTTTCGGGGATGATTACCTCGAAGACGCGCAGATCGATGCGGTGGTGAACTTTGTGATGTCGCTGTCTGGGGAGCCAAAAGACGCGTCGGTGGTCGTCGCCGGAGCTGAAGTCTTTGTTGACGAGTGTTCCTCCTGCCACATGGAAGACGGAACCGGTGATCGTGATCAAGGTGCGCCAAACCTAGCAGACGCGATTTGGCTCTATGGTGGGGACTATGACTCTATCAAAGAGACAGTCACGTACAGCCGCTATGGGGTGATGCCATCTTGGGGCAACCGTCTGACTGAAGCGCAGGTGCGTGCGGTATCCGCCTATGTGCACCAGCTGGGAGGCGGCGAGTAACACAGAGATGCTCTTAAAATGGGCCGTTCCAGGAAACTGGGGCGGTCATTTTTTATGCGCAATTTTTTGGCGAAAACTTTGCCTATTTGACCAAGATCAAGTTTTTCAGTCGTGCCCCTTGCTAAAACATGTCCACGGGCAGCACGTCGCAACCGGAGCTGTCCATTGGGTGTCGATCTTTCCGTCCTGTTCGCGCGTTTCCTGGAAAGATTGGCACCCACAATTTCACCATATTATATGTAAATTGCGCCATTTGGTTGGCGAATTGTGCCACTGCCACTATGTTTGTGCCGCTAGATGGAGGCGCAAATGCAAAAGCAGGTCAGGTATCCGATTCCCAAATCCACAGCGGGTCTTATGCGGTCTTGTGGAATTTCTCCTGAACGCGTTTTGAAACGGGCAGGGATGCCAATGGACTTGTTTGAGGCGGATAGCAAAGGTGTAACCGCACAGCAGTTCTTCTCTCTATGGGAAGCCATTTCTGAAGAGATTGACGATCCAAAAATGGTGATTGAGATGGCCAAAGCCATGGCGAGGGGGCCGTTTATTCCTGCCGCTTTTGCCTTTTCCTGTAGCCCTAACATTGCCACAGGCCTCAGGCGAAAATCGGTATTCAAACCGTTGGTGGCGCCGATCAAACTGTTGGTCACGGAAACGGAGCAAAATGTTGTTTTGGAAATCGACGTGGCGGAGCCGAATCTGGATGTGCCAAAATGTATGGCCGCGTTTGAAATGGTATACTTTCTTGAAATGGGGCGTACATTTACTGGCGTGGATTTTCTGCCGGTGGAAGTTGGCGTGCCCGAGTTTATGGAAGATCAAGCGGTGTTTGATCGGCACTACGGTCGCAAAGCGGTGATCTCCTCGCTGCCACGGCTGACTTTGAGCCGTGAGGATGCTTATCGACCGCTGATTTCCGAAAACCCTCAGCTTTGGGCCGGATTTGAGCGTGAGTTGACGCGACAACTTGCGGAACACCAGCGCGCACTTTCGATGTCCGTACGGGTCAGGAATGCGTTGCTCGAGCTGCTTCCTGCCGGCCAAGCGTCTGTTGATGCCGTGAGTCATCGACTTGTGACAAGCCGCCGCAGTCTACAGCGGCACCTCAATAAAGAGGGCCATACTTTCCAATCCGTACTGGACGACACACGGTCAGATTTATCTTTGCATTACTTGCGTCAAGCAGACATGAGCGTTGAGGAAATCTCCTATTTATTGGCCTATCGAGATCCCAATTCCTTCTATCGCGCGTTTCAAAACTGGACCGGTCGAACACCTGCGCAAATGCGCGCAGAGCTACTCTGACGCAGGGGACTCTGTACTGCGAAAGATTAAAAGGTGAGTCACAAATGTGAGATTTGACACAGGTCAATGTTCTGGCGTCCAATCGCTGGGAAAAGATCAAGCTATCTCCTCTCTTAAACATGTGAGTGATTCCGTGAGCAAAAGTCCTGCACCGTCCTTGTACGAGGCACGCGAGCCAATCTTTCCGAAACGCGTTTACGGGCCGTTTCGTAACCTAAAATGGATCATTATGGCGATCGCCTTGGGGATCTATTACCTGACGCCGATATTGCGTTGGGACAGGGGGTCCAGCCTGCCGGATCAGGCGGTTTTGATCGACCTGGCAAAACGCCGCTTCTTCTTTTTCATGATCGAGATATGGCCACATGAGTTCTACTTTGTGGCCGGGTTGTTGATCATGGCAGGCCTTGGCCTGTTTTTATTCACTTCGGCACTGGGTCGTGTTTGGTGTGGGTATGCTTGTCCGCAAACGGTTTGGACCGACTTGTTTATCCTGGTGGAGCGTTGGATCGAAGGCGATCGCAACGCGCGTTTGCGCCTGCACCGTCAAAAGAAGATGGATTTCCGCAAGGTGCGCTTGCGGTTGACCAAATGGATCACCTGGTTGTTGATCGCGATGGCTACTGGCGGGGCCTGGGTTTTCTACTTTTCCGATGCGCCAACCTTGGCTGTGGATCTTGTTACCGGTAATGCGCATCCTGTGGCCTATACTACCGTTGCCATTCTGACCTTCACCACCTTCTTCTTCGGTGGTTTTGCACGCGAGCAGATTTGTATTTATGCCTGCCCATGGCCGCGTATTCAGGCCGCAATGATGGATGAGGACACTCTCACCATTGGTTACCGCGACTGGCGCGGTGAGCCTCGGGGCAAAGCGCGCAAGGATGAACCTGCCGATGCGCATGGTGATTGCATCAATTGTATGGCCTGCGTGAACGTTTGTCCGATGGGGCTCGATATTCGTGACGGCCAGCAAATGGAGTGTATCACCTGTGGCCTGTGTATCGATGCTTGTGATGACATTATGGATAAGATTGGTAAGCCACGTGGGCTGATCGATTATCTGGCGCTGTCGGACGAAGAGAGTGAGCGTGACGGTGAGCCGCCGCGCAGCGTCTGGAAGCACATCTTCCGGCCTCGTACGATTATGTACACATCGCTTTGGTCGATTGTAGGAATTGGCCTTGTTGTGGCGCTGTTCTTGCGCTCTGACATCGAAGCAACGGTCGCGCCGGTGCGTAACCCAACCTTTGTGACACTTTCAGATGGGTCGATCCGTAACACGTACGAGGTACGTTTGCGAAACAAGCATGGGGAAGACCGCATGTTCCGGATTTCAATTAAGGGCGATCCCGGCTTACGCTTGCAACTTGAGGGCACACCTTATGAGGCTGTCAAAGTTCCGGCAGATCAGATGCGCAATCAGAGAGTTTATGTGATTGCACCAGCGGGTTCGGTACCTGCTGATGGCAGTTTGACCAACTTCCGGTTCTGGTTTGAGGACACGGGCAACGGCGACCGCGTGCACAAAGACACTGTATTTAACGGAAAGGGCCAGTGATGGTTGAAAAAAAATTCACAGGCAAACACTTCTTGATGATTTTTGTCGGTTCGTTTGGAGTGATCGTGGCCGTGAACTTGACATTGGCGTGGAATGCCGTTGCGACGTTTCCAGGCGTTGAGGTGAAAAACTCCTATGTGGCCAGTCAAAGTTTTGATAAACGGCGCGATGCTCAGGAAGCTTTGGGTTGGGACGTAAGTGCTTGGGCCAAAGGCGGATTGCTGATCCTGTCGATCACAGATGAAAACGGTACGCCTGTGCAGGTGACCAATCTTGACGCAGTGCTTGGACGCGCGACCCATGTACAGGATGATCGGATCCCCGACTTTCAGTTCGATGGCAAAGCCTATGTCGCGCGTGAAGAGCTGGCTCCTGGGAACTGGAATATCCGTATGAATGCAACGGCGCTGGATGGCACGCCGTTTGAACAGCGCGTAATCCTGCGTGTAGAAAAGAGCTAAGACATGACTGCGGCGATGCGCCCGAATATCTCAGCCTGCCCGGCCTGTGACGCGGCTCCGGCGGCAGAAGCTTTGGCAGAGCAAGCCTTGCAGGAGGAGGCGCGCATTGCGCTGTCTGTTCCAAGCGTGCACTGCGGAGCTTGTATATCGACCGTAGAAAGCGCGCTGGCGGCGTACCCGGGGGTGCATTCCGCTCGGGTGAACCTGACCTTGAAGCGGGCCTCTGTGGAAGCCGATCCAGAGGTGACAGCCGAAGATTTGACGTCGGTTCTCGAGCAGGTTGGCTATGAAGCGCATGAACTTGACGCTGGCACGCTCAGCGCTACGCAGACCGATAAAGCGGGGCGAGACCTGCTGATGCGGTTGGCTGTGGCAGGATTTGCCACGATGAACGTTATGCTGCTGTCTGTGTCGGTTTGGTCCGGGGCAGAGGCAGCCACACGCGACATGTTCCATTGGATCTCTGCGGCAATTGCGCTGCCTACAATTGCATTCTCCGGGAAACCGTTTTTTGTGCATGCTTGGAGTGCGTTGAAACACAAACGCCTGAATATGGACGTACCCATTGTGTTAGCGATTGTGCTGGCGGTGGCCACGTCGCTTTGGGAGACCACACTGTCGGGGGAGCATGCCTATTTTGATGCTGCTCTGACTTTGGTGTTTTTCTTGTTGGCTGGTCGCTATTTGGACCACCGTACGCGGGCGGTGGCGCGGTCGGCGGCTGAGGAGCTCGCGGCGCTAGAAGTGCCGCGTGCAGTGAGGGTTGTGGACGGGCAAGATCAAACTGTTGCCGTGAAAGAGCTTGCGGTTGGTGATTTGATCCGGGTGAAGCCGGGTGGCCGTATGCCAGTGGATGGCGAGATTGTTGAGGGCCGTTCGGAGTTGGACCGCTCCTTGCTCACGGGGGAAACTCTTCCAGTTTTTGCTCAGCCGGGGCAAGCGGTAAGTGCGGGAGAGGTGAACCTGACAGGCCCGTTGATTATCCGCGCTACTGCTGTGGGGGAGCAGACAAGCTTGCACCGTATGGCGGATTTGGTGGCGGTCGCAGAGTCTGGCCGGTCAAATTACACATCTTTGGCTGACAAAGCGGCAAAGCTATACGCTCCGGGTGTGCACATACTGTCTGCGCTGAGTTTCCTTGGCTGGTATCTCTTTACCTTCGACATGCGTACTGCGCTTAATATTGCGGCGGCAGTTTTGATCATAACTTGCCCCTGTGCACTTGGATTGGCCGTACCAGCGGTAACAACCGCTGCTTCGGGGCGGCTATTTCGTAAAGGCATGTTGATCAAGCATAGCACTGCTTTGGAGCGTTTGGCACAAGTCGACACAGTTGTGTTTGATAAAACCGGAACGCTGACAGCGGGCGCCCCGGAATTGATCAATATTGAATCTCTCAAAGGAGAAGATATCTCAGTGGCACTGGCGCTTTCGATGGCCTCGGCACATCCCCTGAGCATGGCTATCACCAAAGCAGCCCAAGCAGCCGGTGTACGTCCGGCGCGGGTGAGTGAGATCGAAGAGGTGCCAGGTTATGGCACGCAAGGTCGAATGGATGGCCAATTGGTGCGATTGGGGCGGCCAACGTGGGTTGGTGCAAATGCGGGCAATCAGACTTCCGCGTTCCTGAGCATTGGCGAGCGAGCACCTGTGGCGTTCGTGTTTGCAGATGCGCTGCGGGACGGTGCCGAAGAAAGCGTGAAGGCGCTGCAGGCTGCAGGCAAAGAGGTGATCTTGATGTCGGGTGACACCACCGGCGCGGTGGAAAGCCTGGCTGTTCGCTTGGGCATTGCAAAATGGGTGGCGGAAGCTCTGCCGGAAGACAAAGCCAAGCGTGTGCAAACCTTAGCCGAAGATGGGCGTTTTGTGCTGATGGTGGGGGATGGTCTTAATGACACCGCCGCGCTTGCATCCGCTCACGTGTCTATTTCGCCTGCCTCGGCGTTGGATGCCGCGCGCGTGGCCTCTGACATTGTGCTTTTGGGGGGCGATTTGTCTCCAATTCCGAATGCGGTCGATGTCTCCAAAAGTGCGATCAAACGCATACGCGAAAACTTTCGTATCGCTACAGTCTACAACATCGTAGCGGTACCGTTGGCGGTGGCAGGCTTGGCCACGCCGTTGATTGCCGCGTTGGCGATGTCCACGTCTTCGATTACAGTATCCCTAAACGCCCTACGCCTAAGAGGATGACATGCAAGTTCTGTCTTATCTGATACCTATTTCTCTGTTTTTGGGAGGCGTTGGCTTGGTCGGGTTCCTCTACACGGTGCGGTCCAACCAGTATGACGATCCGGAAGGCGATGCACAGCGTATTTTATCGGGGCAGTACGACGACAAACCGAAGGTTTAGAGCGGCGGCTGAGGGTGACAAACAGAAAGACCGTCGCAGGAGGCTGCGACGGTCTTTCTGTTTGTGATCATTGTCGTGGGTTAGCTTGGACCTAGAGTGTAGCAGGTGACTTGTCTTGCTTGTAGACGGCGGCAGGCGAGATCTGCGGTCTCTTTCGTCATGCCAAGGAAGTTGGCTTCAAATCCACGGGAATTCTTTACAACCTTTCGCAAGCTGCCATCCAAAGTTGCCATCTCTGCCAGGGCTGTTTTCAGCAACATCTTTTCGGCGGCGAAGCGACTTGTGTAGCGCCCGACATTAATGCCCCAATGGCGCCCACCGGCCGTTGAAATTCTAGTCACGACTTTGGGTTGAGGGGGAGGGGACGGCTCTTCCTTAAGGCTGGCTAATGTCACCCCTGTGTTGTCTTGGGCCTGCAGCAGCGCTGATTGAATATCGTGCTCAATGACGGTTGCAGCGGCAACCACACTTTCTTCGGGCATCGCTGCAGTTGCGACCGAAGAAGGCTGTTTTTCGTCGGTTGTTGTTGGGCGCAACACGGGGCGCAGCGACTTTTTGACAGCTGTCGCCACCCGGATCGTTTTGCCAACGGGCTGGGTTTTGCCTTGGTAAGCAGGCAAGCTCGGCTTCCGAAGTGCCACACGACTGGCGGAGCGATTGAAGCCCAGATCCAGAAGCTCTGCCACTTTGGCGTTGCGGGTTGCGGTGGAACGACCACCAAACACAGTGGCAATCACACGCTTGTTGCCGCGTTCAGCAGAGGCCACAAGATTGAAGCCGGCGGCGCGGGTGTATCCCGTTTTGATGCCGTCTGCGCCTTTGTAGGCGGCGAGCAGGCGGCGATTAGTGTTGTTGACCGTTTTAATACCTGCGCTGGTGGAGCGGCGAGAAAAGAGGTTGTAGTAATCCGGGTAGTCATAAAGCACGTGGCGACCAAGCGTGGTCATGTCGCGCGCGGTGGACATGTGACCTGTCTCTGTCAAACCATGCATGTTTTTGAATGTGGTGTTCGACATGCCCAATGCTTTGGCCGTGCGATTCATACGACGGGCAAAGGCGGCCTCAGACCCTTCAATGGCCTCACCAATGGCGGTGGCGGCGTCGTTTGCAGATTTTACCGCAGCGGCGCGAATGAGATAGCGCAACGCGATGCGCTGGCCTGCTTGTAAACCCAGTTTGGATGGCGGCTCAGCGGCTGCATTTTTGGAGATTTTTACTTTTGTATCGAGGCTGATCTCTCCGTTCTCCACCGCTTCCATGGCGATGTAGAGTGTCATCATTTTGGTCAAAGAGGCCGGATGCAGCCGGGTGTCTGCATTGCGGCTGTGCAAGACTTTGCCGTCCCGCGCGTCAATCACCATTGCTGCGTAAGGTGCTGCCAAAGACACCATGGGGGTCAACACCGAACAGAATGCCAGTGTCGCCAAAAATAGCCCGAAACGGGCCGGCTGAATGCGCCGCGCCTTCATGTGAACTGCTCTTTTTTCTGCCTCAGGCCGCTGGTTTTCCAGTCTGACCAATTATTATTACAGCGAGCGTAGCACAGGGTTGGAAACGAATAAAGCGTGTGTTTCTGGAGATTTGGAGGAGCATGTTCTGGTGGGGGAGTAGATGTTGTGGCTAGGAGGCTACTGGCCGCTAGACCTGCTTTGTGCGGCGCTTAACCAATCTCTTCAACCAGCGGCAAAATTTCTGACAGTGACGAAAGCGCCACAAAACGAGGGTTTTCTTTTGGTGCTTCAGCCTTCTCCAAAGCCCAGGCCGGGCCATTGGGGACATGCGCGGCCCAACTGCCAACGGAGAGTGCAGGTACAATGTCGGATTTCATTGAGTCGCCGACCATTAGTGCGCGGTTCGGACCGTCGCCGTAGCTGTTGAATGCGCTGGTGTAAGTGTCGGCAGTCTTGTGGCTGACAATCTCTACCCACTCAAATAAGTCACCCAGACCGGATTGGGCGACTTTGCGTTCCTGGTCGAGCAGGTCCCCCTTTGTGATGAGTAGCAGTCGATGGGTTTTTGATAGAGTTTCAACCACTTCTTTGGCGTGAGGAAGTAACTCTATGGGATGTTGCAGCATCTCTCGACCACAGGCCATCAGCTCCGAAATCACCGATGCCGGGACACGTTCTTCAGTGACCTCAATGGCTGTTTCGATCATCGATAAGACAAAACCCTTGGTGCCAAATCCGTAGTGACCAACGTTGCGCCGCTCGGCGGCCAATAGACGGGCTTCGAGGTGGTCCGGCGCGGTAAAGTCAGCGAGAAGCGCTGCAAACTTGGCTTGAGTCAGGCGGAAAAATCGTTCGGTATGCCAAAGTGTATCATCGGCATCAAAGGCAACTGTCGTGAGGGTCTTGGGCATGAAAAAGATCCGATTGTTCCTGACCTCTTTTCTATGGCCAACTTCAGGCTATATAAACAGCAAACCACAAACCGGATTCTTGTGAATATGCCATTGAAGACGATGAACATGAGCATGGGTGACGATGATGGCGGCGACCTTGGTGTCGCGCTGGAAACGCGTACCCGCACCAAAAAGCCACCGCTTTACAAGGTGATGTTGCTCAATGACGACTACACCCCAATGGAGTTTGTGGTGCTTGTGCTCGAGCGCTTCTTTTCGATGACTCATGCACAGGCGTTTGAGATCATGCTCACCGTGCACAAAAAGGGCGTGGCGGTTGTTGGTGTGTTCAGTCACGAAATTGCAGAAACCAAGGTCACTCAGGTGATGGATTTGGCGCAACGCCATCAACATCCCCTGCAGTGTACGATGGAGAAGGAGTGACCGGGGCTGCCCGGTTCACCGCATAAAATGTCCCATTCCCGATTGTCATTGGCTGTAGAGGACTACGGCCTGTCTTTGCCGTCTGATGGACGGATTGCTGTGTTTGCGCCGCGTGTTGGCTTTGACTTGAGCGCTTTGCCACGTGCGCAGGTGCATGTGGTTCAGCACCTGAAGCCTGATTTTGATGCCTTTGCCGGCGCTGGATACGACGCTGACGTTGTTGAGGAAGGCCGTTATGTTGCTGCCGTGGTTGTGTTGCCGCGTGCGAAGGCTCTTGCCAAGGACTTGATTGCACGGGCCTCAAGATGTGCGGATCTGGTCATCGTTGATGGGCAGAAAACCGATGGCATCGATGGGCTTTACAAAGAGTGCCGCAAGCGGGCCGAAGTTTTGGGCAGTTTTGCCAAATCTCACGGACGCCTGTTTTGGTTTGAAGGCGGTGAGTTCGTGGATTGGTTTGCTGGCGCCCCAACAAAAATAGCGGATCGCTTTGTTACGCGTCCTGGCGTGTTCAGTGCGGACGGCGTGGATCCCGCATCGCAAATACTGGCTGAGGCTTTGCCGCCGAAATTGGGGCGGGTTGTGGCGGATCTTGGGGCTGGTTGGGGTTATCTCTCCTGTGAGATGGCCGCGCGTCAGGCTTTTGATGTGTTGCATTTGGTCGAGGCCGATCATGTGGCGCTTGAATGCGCCAAGGAAAACCTGACAGACCCTAGGGCGCAGTTTCATTGGGCGGATGCGACCAACTTCAAGCCCGGCCATCGGGTGGATACGGTTGTGATGAACCCGCCGTTTCACACTGGGCGCAAGGCGGAGCCCGCTTTGGGGGAGAGCTTTATTCGAGCTGCGGCAAAAATGTTGGCTCCGTCCGGGCATCTTTGGCTGGTCGCAAACCGGCACTTGCCCTATGAGGCCACGCTTCAGGATGCGTTCCAATCTGTCGAGGCCGTTGCCGGAGACACCCGTTTCAAGGTATTGCATGCACAGCGCCCAACGCGGGCCAGAGGGTGACACAGAGCTGTGTGTAGGCTCACGGACAATGTGATGGGGATCGTAGATGTCTTTTAATATTGCGGGTAAAACCGCCATTATCACTGGCTCTGCCAACGGTATTGGACTGGCGGTGGGGCGGCATTTTGCGGAGCATGGCGCCAATGTCATGTTTGCTGATGTGGATGAAAAGAGTCTGTGCGCCGAATTTGGAGAGCGCCCTGAAGAAGGTAATGTGCGGTATTTTGCGGGGGATCTGCGCGAGAAACTAACGATCAACAACCTGATCTCCGCGACCATAGACGCTTTTGATGAAATCGACATTCTCATCAACGGCTGCCGTCAGGTGACCACCAGCGATCCGCTTGATCCCGATGACACATCGGTGGATCTTATGATCCAGCAGAACTTGATGACGTCGCTACGATTGAGTCAGATTGTGGCTAAGCGCATGATTAAACTGGCCGACGGACGCGCGGAAGGGCCGGTCGGCTCCATTGTGAACCTCAGCTCGATTGCGGCGCAGCGGTCTCAGCCGGATTTGTTGGGCTATTCAATTGCCACTGCAGCGTTGGACCAGATGACCCGTGCGATGGCGGTGGCTTTGGCGCCTGAAAGGATCCGCGTAAACGCGGTTGCGATTGGCTCCGTGATGTCGGCAAGTTTGCAGACTGCGCTAAAAGACAACCGTGATTGCCGCAACGAAATTGAGCAGCATACGCCTTTGGGGCGGATTGCGGCGCCAGGTGAACTGGCGGATGCGGTTCAGTTTTTGGCCTCTGAAGCCTCTGGGTTTATGACCGGTCAGATTGTGACCGTGGATGGTGGTCGCTCGCTTTTGGATACGGTGAGCACGCCTGCGCACTAGGCCCGCGCTGTTCTGCCGCTGGCGTCTGTTCTGTGCCGATGATAGGCAATGTGGAACACAACGGAGGGGCAGGCATGTCTGATCAGATGGACACCGAAAAGCAACGCGCAAGCGCATGGTTTCGTGAATTGCGGGATCAGATTGTGGCCGCGTTTGAAGGGTTGGAGGACAGCCATTCCGAGGGTCCGTTTGCCGATCAGGCCGCTGGCCGATTTGAAGTGACTGAGACCAAGCGCAGCAGTGCCGATGGATCGGATGCTGGCGGTGGTTTGATGTCGGTGATGCGTGGCGGGCGTGTGTTCGAGAAAGTCGGCGTAAATGTCTCCACCGTTTATGGCGAGTTGGGAGAGCGCGCGCAGAACGCCATGGCCGCGCGCAAGGGTCTGCCGGGGATGAAAGAAGATCCGCGTTTTTGGGCAAGCGGCATCAGCCTTGTGGCGCATATGCAGAACCCACATTGTCCAGCTGTACACATGAACACACGTATGTTCTGGACCCCACACGGTTGGTGGTTTGGCGGCGGTTCTGATCTGAACCCATGTCTGGAATATGGTGAGGACACCGCCCATTTTCACAGCGTACAAAAAGCGCATTGTGATCCGCATGGGGAAGACCAATATCCACGGCTAAAGGCCTGGGCGGACGAGTATTTCTACATTCCGCATCGCAACCGCGCCCGAGGTGTAGGGGGCATCTTTCTGGATGATCACAACACCGAAGATTGGGCGGCGGACTTTGGCTTTATTCAGGATATCGGTAAAGCCTTCCTTCCCGCCTTTGTGCCTTTAGTAGAAAAGCGTCGGGTGGATGCATTTGGCGAGGTGGAGAAAGACTCACAACTGGTGCATCGCGGGCTCTATGCGGAATACAACCTGGTTTACGACCGTGGCACCAAGTTTGGCCTGGAAACCGGCCATGACGCCAATGCGGTTCTGATGAGCCTACCGCCGATGGCCAAGTGGGTGTGACGGCGCAGCCTTAGCTGCGCCAGTCAAAGAAGCCTTTGCCGCCGCGCTCCAGCAGGTATTTTGCCATGCTTTCACCAAGCGCTGCGCCATCTTCGATTGGGGCCGTTTGGTCGTCTCGTAGGCTTTCAGATCCGTCCGGACGCAGCACTTCGCCGCGCAGGCGGAGGGTGTTTGCGTCAAGCTCAGCAAGGCCTGCTATAGGGGTTTCGCAAGACCCGTCCAAGGCTGCCAGAAAGGCACGTTCTGCCGCAAGGCGTTGCCCCGTTGGACCGTCGTGAATGGCTTCGAGGAGGGCAGCTGTGGTCATGTCATCGGCGCGGCGTTCGATGCCGATCGCGCCTTGGGCGATTGCGGGTAGCATGTCTTCAGGCGCGATGGCCGAAGAGGCAACATGCGCCATGTCCAAACGATTGAGGCCCGCCATGGCGAGAAAGGTGCAATCTGCCACGCCGTCTTCCAGCTTTTTCAAGCGGGTTTGGACGTTGCCTCGGAACTCTACGACGTTGAGATCTTTGCGGTAATTCAACAGCTGCGCGCGGCGACGCAGGCTGGAGGTGCCCACGGTGGCGCCTTCGGGCAGGTCGGCCAGTGAGGCGTGGTTTGGCGAGACAAAGGCGTCGCGGGTGTCTTCACGTGGCAGGTATGTGTCGAGCAGCAGGCCATCCGGTTGCAGGACCGGCATGTCTTTCATTGAGTGCACCGCAATGTCGATACCGCCCACCAGCATGGCCTCTTCTATTTCTTTTGTGAACAAGCCTTTACCACCAACCTCCTTGAGAGGTTTGTCTTTGGCAATCAGCTGAGCATTGTCACCGGAAGTGGTGATGACCACGATCTCAAACGCGTCTTCCAGCAGGTCAAACGCAGCCATTAAGCGACGACGGGTTTCATAGGCCTGCGCCAGCGCGAGCGGGGAACCACGGGTGCCGATTTTCAGCGGAGAGGCGGGGGTTGGCAAAGTCACTGTCATAGCGCTTGGATAGCCGCGACAGGGTGTCCTGACAAGCGCTGTGGTCTTGACATCTTGCCGCTGTTGCCAGACCACGAGGGCGCAACACAGGAAGGACATGGGCATGGCCGAAAAGACGATCTTGCGGGCGCTGGCGGGCGAAACACTTGAAACCCCACCAATCTGGATGATGCGCCAGGCGGGTCGCTATTTGCCGGAATACCGCGCCACACGTGCGCAGGCCGGAGACTTTCTAAGTCTTTGCTACAACAGCAAATTGGCTGCTGAGGTGACGCTTCAGCCGATCCGCCGGTATGGGTTTGACGCGTCGATCCTGTTTGCGGATATCCTGTTGCTGCCGCAAGCGTTGGGTGCGGATTTGTGGTTTGTGACCGGGGAAGGGCCTCGGCTGTCCACCATTGAAACACAGGCGGATTTTGACAAGCTTAACGCGGCGAGCGCGATCCATGAGACGCTGAACCCGGTTTATGAAACCGTGCGAATCCTGCGCCGTGAGTTGCCCAAAGAGACCACATTGATTGGCTTTGCGGGCGCGCCTTGGACAGTGGCAACCTATATGGTTGCTGGTCGCGGTACGCCGGATCAGGGGCCAGCGCATAAGTTGAAAGACGAAAACCCAGAAGTCTTTGATCAGATCATCAACATTCTGATCGAGGGCACCGTGGATTACCTGTCCAAACAGATCGAGGCAGGGGCCGAGGTGGTCAAGCTGTTTGACAGCTGGGCCGGCTCGCTGAAGGGCGCGGATTTTGATCGGTATGCCCTTGAACCCGCAAAGAAAATCATTTCTGAGCTTAAGGCTCGTCACCCGGATGTGCCGGTGATTGCCTTCCCACGTGGGGCAGGAGAGCGCTATGTCGGCTTTGCCAAGGCGACGGGTGCAGACTGTGTCGCGCTGGATGATGGTGTGACGCCGGAATGGGCGGCTGCGAATGTGCAGGTGGATGGCTGTGTTCAGGGGAACCTGAAGTCGAGCCATATGGTCACTGGCGGGCAAGATCTCGTTGATGAGACCCGCAAGATTGTTGAGGCTCTTGGTAAGGGGCCGCATATCTTCAATCTGGGCCACGGAATCACGCCGGATGCGGATCCGGAGAATGTGCAGCTGATGATTGATACGGTGCGCAACGGGGGGCATTAACCCCTGATTTTGACGTCGGTATCACGTCGGTATTACGACTGTTTTGCGGAGGTGCGCCATTGGCGCGCCTCTGTTGCGTTAAGGGACCGCGCGTTGCGTGCTTTCGAGTTCCGACAGGATCTCGGCTGTGTGTTGACCGCGTCTTGGGGCTGGTTTGATGTCTGCTGGACGCCCGTCAAAGCGAGGGGCAGGGGCCGCTTGCAGGTTGCCATCGGTGTGATGCCAGACATGGCGCGCCGACATATGGGCCGCGTTGGCGCTATCTTCCGGGGAAAGTACCACGGCGACGCAGGCGTCAGAACCCGCAAACAGGTCATCCCAGTGCAGGCGCGGTTCGCGCACAAAGATGTCGGTCAGGCGGGCGGTGAGTTTGGGCCAGAGCGTGCGGTCGTGTTGTTTGGCAAATTCCGAGTCGTCTGAGAGGGCAAGCTTTTCGAGGAAGGCGGCGTAGAATTGTGGCTCGAGCGCCTGCACGGAGACATAGCCGCCATCTGCGCAGACGTAGCTGCGGGACCAGTGCGGGCCGTCGAGCAGGCTGTGACCACGCTCTATCGATAGGCCGCCGGCTTGGCGCAGGGCCATGAGGAGTGTCATCATGTGGGCAGAGCCATCCACAATGGCGGCGTCTACCACCGTACCTTTGCCCGTGGCTTGCGCGTTCAGGATTCCAGAGAGAATGCCTACGGTGAGGTAAAGCGCGCCACCACCAATGTCGCCCACAAGCGTGGCGGGCGTGATCGGGGGGGAGCCGGGTTCCGAGGCGTACCAGAGCGCGCCGGATTGGGCGATGTAGTTGAGGTCGTGACCGGCGGTTTCTGCGCGAGGCCCGGTTTGGCCCCACCCCGTCATGCGGCCATAGACCAAACGCGGATTGGTTGCGTGGCAATCGGCCGGACCGAGACCAAGGCGTTCCATGACACCGGGGCGGAAGCCTTCGATCAGCGCATCTGCGGTTGCGATGAGCTTTTTCGCAATAGCGAGGTCATCCGGGTTTTTGAGGTCCAAGGCGATGGAGCGTTTACCACGGTCGAGCACGGATTGGTCTGCGGTGATGGACCCGCCGCCCTTGCGGTGGATGGTGATCACATCCGCGCCCAAATCGGCGAGGTGCATGGCGGCAAAGGGCCCGGGGCCAAGGCCTTCGATTTCGATGATGCGGATGCCGTTGAGCATGATGGTGCCTTCCTTGTCCCCACTGTTTGTCGCCTAGGGCCGCGGTCGACCCTGGGAGGGAGAAAAGCGCCCTCCCGTGGGGAGGGGCGGGCGCGGCCCGAGCTTGCGCCCGAGCCATAAGATTACAGTCCGTTCAGACCGCCGCCGACTGTGAGCACTTGAGCGGACACATAATTGCTTTCGGGGCAGCACATTAAGTAAACGCCGTCCGCCGCTTCTTCCGGTGTGCCGGGGCGGCCGAGTGGCACCATGGCAGCAAAACCACCTGCAACTTTGGTTGGGATGCCGATGCCCACTGTGTTGCCATCCACAGTGATGGATTTTTTGTCATCCGTGGCCTCGGTCAGGCGGGTTTCGATGTAACCAAAGGCGACGCAGTTCACGTTGACCTTGTAGCGGCCCCATTCTTTGGCCAGCGATTTGGTCAGGCCCAGCACCGCGGATTTGGCGGAAGAGTAGTTGGCCTGGCCAACGTTGCCGCCTGTGCCCGCAATCGACGAGATGTTCACCACCTTGCGGAAAACTTCGCGACCTTCTTCGGCTTCTTGTTTGGCGCGGCCCTTGATGAAGCCTGATGCGGCGCGCAGGATTTGGAAGGGGGCTTTCACGTGCACATCCATCATGGCGTCAAACTGATCGTCCGTCATGTGGCCAATCAGGCTGTCCCAAGTGTAGCCCGCGTTGTTGACGATGATGTCGATGGCGTTCCATTTTTCGACACCCGCGCCGATGAAGCGTTCGGCAAAGCCGTCTTCGGTGACGGAGCCGACCACGGCGATGGCGTTGCCACCTGCGGCGGTGATGTCGTCGACCACGGCTTGGGCGGGGGCTTCCTCGAGGTCGTTGAGCACGATGTTGGCGCCTTCAGCAGCAAGCTTTAAGGCGACCGCGCGGCCGATGCCGTTGCCTGCGCCGGTGATGTAGGCGGTTTTTCCGGTGAGTTTCATTTGGCGGTCCTCAGTCGATGTCCAGCGAGCGGGCGATCACTTCTTTCATGATCTCGTTAGTGCCGCCGTAGATTTTCTGTACTCGCGCGTCGGTGTAGAGTTCCGAAATCGGATATTCGGACATGTAGCCGTAGCCGCCGTGTAGCTGCAGACATTCGTCCACGATTTCGCATTGAGTCTGCGTGCCCCACCATTTCGCCATCGCGGCTTTTTCTGCGGTGAGCTGCTCGGCCTCAAGTTCGGTCAGGCAGGTGTCACAGAAAGAGGCAAGCAGTTCGATTTTAGTGGCGCATTCGGCGAGTTTGAAACGGGTGTTTTGGAAGTCCATCACGCGTTTGCCGAAGGCTTTGCGCTCTTTCACGTAAGCGAGCGTGTGCTCAAGTGCGCATTGGGACGCGCCAAGGGCCATGTAGCCGAGGATCAGGCGTTCCCAGGGGAGTTGTTTCATCAATTGGATGAACCCCTGGCCTTCTTCTGTGCCAATCAGGTTGGTCAGAGGGACCCGCACGTCGGTGAAGCTGAGCTCTGCCGTGTCGTTGCGCTTCATGCCCATCTTCTTGAGGCAGCGGCCCACAGCGAAGCCTTCGAGGCCTTCGGTTTCCACCACAATCAGGCTCACGCCGCGGCCTTTGGCGGTGGGGTCGGTTTTGGCGACGAGCAGGATCAGGTCAGCGGAGCCGCCGTTGGTGATGAAGGTTTTGGAGCCGTTGATGAGATACTCGTTGCCGTCACGGATGGCGGTGGTTTTCACCGCTTGCAGATCGGAGCCGGTACCGGGTTCGGTCATGGCGATGGCGGCGATTTTGTCCCCTGAAGAGAGGTCTGGCAGCCAGCGGGCCTTTTGCTCATCAGTGCCAAATGCGGTGATGTAATGCGCGGCGATGTTGTGCACGGAGACGCCCCAACCGCTGTCGCCCGCTTTGGTTTGTTCCAGAAAGGTCACCGCGTCGAAGTGGCGCGACAGGCCAAGGCCGCTGTGCTCTTCAGGAAAGGTTGCGCCGAGGATGCCAAGCTCGCCTGCCTTTTTCCAAAGAGATTTAGGGATGACACCGGCTTCAGTCCAGGCGTCTTTGTTGGGGGTGACCTCTTCGTCAAAGAAGCGTTTGACAGTGTCGGCGAAGGCTAGGTGGTCTTCGTTCATCCACATGTGATTGGGCATGGGGTAATCCTATTGTGAGTTTAGGGCGTGCCGCAGATTTTGGCTTCGCCGCGCAGGGTTTGAGTGCCGTCATCGATATGAGCGGCGAGCTTCACGGTGAGCAGGACGCGGCCGTGCTCTTCATGGCGGTCCACGACGGTACCGGAGCAGGTGAGTGTGGCCCCAACGGGCGTGATCGCGGTGAAGCGGGTTGAGAGGGCGCGCATGCGGTCTTGGCCTGCCCAGTCTGTCGCAAGGCGCCCCAGTTGCGCCATGGACAACATGCCGTGGGCAAAGACGTCGTCCATGCCGGCGTTTTTGGCAAAGTCCAGATCGATATGGATCGGGTTGTGATCGCCGGAGGTACCCGCGTAAAGCGCCAATGTGGTGCGGGAAATTGGTCCGAAGGTGAGTTCAGGAAGTGGATCGCCGACTTTGGCATTGGTTGGTGTGACGGTCATGATGTCTTTCCCTCAGCCCAGACGGTGAATGATGCCGCGAGTGGCCTCAACCAAGAGGCCGCGCATGGGGTGGGTGATGCGGGTGGTGATGTGGGCGATTTCCAGTTTGCCACCTTTGGCGTCGGTGAAATCTGTCACTTCGTTTTCGACGGTCACCACATCTCCGGCAAACATCGGGTCGTGGTAGGTGTAGGCCTCGGTGCCATGCAGCAGGACGCGCAGGTCGCCGTTGATCAGTTCCAGAATGTCGGGCAAACCTTTGCGCCGCGCGATCTGGTCGGCAAAGGTGCCAACCACCACCGCGTAGGTGGCTGGAGCTAGGATGTCTGGGTGGCCTGCGGCCTGTGCGGCCTCGGGGTCGAGGTAGACTGGATCGCTTTCGCCGATGGTTTCGGAAAAAAACGCGAGTGGGCCGCGTTCCAGCGTGACCTCAATAGGTGGTGTCACATGACCTTTGGTGGATCGGTTGAAGATGCCCATGTGGATTATGCCGCTTGATATAGGGTTACGACGCAGGCGCCGCCGAGGCCGAGGTTATGTTGGAGGGCTGTCTTTGCTCCGTCAACTTGGCGGGCGTCGGCAGTGCCGCGCAGCTGATGGGTTAGTTCGTAACATTGGGCGAGGCCTGTGGCACCCAGCGGGTGGCCTTTGGAGAGCAGGCCACCGGAGGGGTTGGTGACAAACTTACCGCCATAGGTGTTGTCGCCGTCGGCAATGAACTTTTGCGCTGTGCCTTCCGGTGTGAGGCCGAGGCCTTCGTAGGTGATGAGTTCGTTGTGGGCGAAGCAGTCGTGTAACTCGACCACGTCGACATCGTCGATGGAAATGCCGGAAGCTTCCTGCACCTGTTTTGCGGCGGCGGCGGTCATGTCGTAGCCAACCACTTGCATCATGTCCTGCGCCTCGAACGTGGAGGCGTAGTCGGTGGTCATGGATTGGGCTTTGATTTTCACGGTGGTGTCGATGCCGTGTTTGGCGGCAAAAGCCTCAGAGCAGAGAATGGCCGCGGCCCCGCCGCAGGTGGGCGGGCAGGCCATAAGGCGGGTCATCACGCCGTCCCACATCACCGGGGCGGCGAGGACTTCTTCGGTTGTGACTTCCGTCGCAAACAGGGCAAGAGGGTTTTTGGTGGCGTGGCGAGAGGCCTTGGCGCGGATCTTGGCAAAGTCTGCCAGTTCGGTGCCATACTTCTCCATGTGTGATTTGCCTGCACCGCCGAAGTAACGCAAAGCAAGCGGCACTTCGGCGTGGCCCACAAGTGTGTCGCAGGCATTGTCAAAGTCATCAAACGGTGTGGGGCGGTCGGTCCAATGGCTGGTCAGTGCGCCGCGTTGCATTTGTTCAAATCCAACTGCAAGGACACAGTCGACCATACCACTTTCGATGGCTTGACGGGCCATGTAGAGCGCGGTGGAGCCAGTGGAGCAGTTGTTATTCACATTGATGATGGGAATGCCGGACATGCCCACATGGTAAAGGGCTTTTTGACCACAGGTACTGTCGCCATAGACGTAGCCAGCATAGGCTTGTTGCACGTCTTTGTAGCTCAGACCGGCATCTTTCAACGCGGCCTGCACGGCGGCGGCGCCCATTTGATCATAGCTGTCTGATGCGCCTGGTTTGGCAAACTTGATCATGCCGACGCCGGCAACAATGGTCTCTGTGCTCATGTGAATATCTCCTCGCTTGCACGAAGTATCGGATTGACGGAGATATCTTGCAAATTCAATATTCGATATAGGTATTCTTTGGAGGAATGGATGAACCTGACCAAGCTGCGTTATGTGGTTGCCGTGGATCGTCAAGGCGCGATCTCAGCCGCGGCGCGTGCACTAAATGTCACGCAATCTGCGGTGACAAAGGCGGTCGCCGATGTGGAGCAGGACGTGGGCGCAGCGTTGTTTGAGCGTCATGCGCGGGGCGTGACGGCCACTGCGGAGGGGCGCGGGTTTATTGATCGTGCCGCGCGGATTCTGGCGGATGTAGATCAGCTGGTTGCGGATGTGGATGAAGGGCGGCAGACGCGGGAGCAGGTTTTGCGGATTGGTGTGTCACCCAGCTCCATGGAAGGGCTAATGAGTCGTGCGATCTGGGCTTTGGTGGGAGCGCATCCGGAGGTGCGCATTCATTTGCGAGGAGCCCCGTTTGAGACGGCGGTGCAGTTGTTTCGGCAGGGTGATTTGGATGCATTGATTGGTCCGTCGCGGCCGTTGATGGCGGAGGCCGGGGTGCGTTGTGATCCGCTACCGCCGCTTAACGCGTTGTTTTTTGTTCGGCGCGGGCATCCCCTGGTGGGGCGCCCGGTGAATGGTGAGGACTTGGCCGGTTTGCCATTGATTGTGCCGGAGCCAAGCGGCCCGTATGCGGAACCAATCCAGCATTTGGTACAGGCGGGAGAGGTCGACCCGATGCGGCGGCTGCACATTATGCCAAGCTTTACCATGGCCGCAGGTGTCATTGAGCGTAGTGAGGCGGTGGGCGTGGTGGTGGACAGCTATGCCCAGAGTCGCCAGTTTCGAAGCCGCTTTGAGATATTGGAATTCCCACAGCAGACATCTTTGCCAATGGCGGTGGCCTACCGCAGCGGCGGCCAGCGGGGACGGGCGCTTGGCTGGTTTTTGAAGGCGGTACAGGAGTTTCCGCCGACCTTGGGAGCGGAGATGCCCTAGGGGTTATTCGGCGGCGTCCGGCGCGTTCTGGTCAATGCGTGTGGCGCGCCATAGGGACGGAATTTGCGTGACCAACTCCTCAAACAACCGTGTGTTGCCTTGTTTGGCAGCAGTGTCAGCTTGCGCAAGTATATCTTGCAGTGCGTGGGCGCCAAAGATTGCTGCGGCGCCTGATACGTCATGGCAACGTTTGGCCACATCCTTAAAATCGCGGTAGGGCGCGGTGACGGCAGCGAGCAGGGCATCGCCTTCGTCCAGAAACCGTGCTTGCAGGCGGTTGTAGGTGTCTTGTGGCAGGCCAGCGCGCGGGGCTGGCCCAGCGTCGGGCGCGCTTGATGCGGAGAAACTGTTTTGCAGTATCGTTTGCAAAGACGGGCGGCGGATTGGTTTGGCAAGAAAGGCGCTCATACCGGCGGCAAGAAAGCGGTCGCGGTCTTCTGGCAGAATATTGGCGGAGACAGCGACGATTGGGGTGGCTTTGTTGGGGCCTTCGCCCGCGCGAATTTGTTTGGTGGCCGCGAGGCCGTCCATGATGGGCATGGCGATGTCCATCAGGATCATGTCGAACTGTTTGGCTTGGGCAAGTTGCACACCTTCCGCGCCGTTTGAAGCCAGTGTGACCCAATGGCCTTCGCGTTGCAGCAGCTCCTGTGCCAGCTCTCGGTTGATGTCATTGTCCTCGACCACAAGCATGTGCAGGTGTGCGAGTTCCGGTTCCGGATCGCTGGCCTCTGGGGCAGGTGGTTGCCGCCCGTCTTCCATGGGGAGCCGTACCCAGAAAGTACTGCCGACCTCCGGCGTGCTTTCCACACCAATCTCGCCACCCAGAGCGGTGACAGTGCGCCGCGCAATACCAAGGCCGAGACCTGTGCCACCGGGCACACGGCCCAGCGTCGGGGCGTTGGTGACAAAGTCATCAAACACTTTGGGCAGGCGGTTTGCTGTGATGCCGATCCCTGTATCGCTGACCCTCAGCTCGATTGCGGGATGACCGTTGATGGTTTCAGGCAAGGCTTCGGCTTCAATTGTGATCGTACCGTTGTCTGTGAACTTGATGGCGTTGCCAACGAGGTTGAGCAACACCTGTTCTAGCGCGGCGCGATCCGTGCGCACCCAGACGCGGGGAGGGCCTTCCCAACGCCAGCTGAGCGTGGTGCCATGGCGGTTGGCGGCCGAGAGCTGGCTGTCGACCAGCTCTTGCAGCAAGGAAGACAAGTCTGTGCAAGCGATGTTGGTTTCGAGTTTACCGGCTTCAAAGCGGGTGATGTCGAGAACGGTGTCGACATGGCGCATGAGCACCCGGCCGGAAATTTCCATATTGCGCACATAGCGGGTTTGCACAGGCCCAAGTGCAGTGTCGTTGAGCAGGCTGAGGTTGCCGAGGATGCCATTGAGAGGCGTGCGGATTTCGTGGCTCATGACTGCGAGGAATTCGGCCTTGGCACGTTCGCCGGCCAAGGCACGGTCGCGGGTTTCGAGTAGCTCTTTTTCTGCGGCGACGCGGTGGGAAATATCGTGCAAGAAACCGATGAGAATTCTTTCATCATTGTCTTCGGCCATCTCAATGGCAATTTCGATTGGAAAGATTGTACCGTCAGAACGCTTGGCATCCATGCGCACGCGGCCTTTGCTGGCGGCGTGGCGGTCTTGGCCAGTGAGAATGCGTTCCATGGCGCGGTAGTGTGAATCGCGCAGACCCGGGGGGGCGATCAAGTCCTGGATGTTTTGCCCCCGAATGTCTTCGTAGCGGTAGCCAAAGATGGCCTCCGACGCCTTGTTGAATTCGAGCACTGCCCCGGTACTGTCGACCACCAGCACCCCATCCATTGAAGTGGAGAGTATGGTGCTCATCCGGCGGTTGGCTTGAGATAGGGCGTGACCTTTTTGGCGCGCGACGCGGTTTGCAAAAAGAAGGTTGATCAGTAGACCCAGCACCGCGGCGATGAGCAGAAGCGCAATGGAGGCCAGGCGGTAAAGCGTTTGGGTGATGCGCTGGCGCGCAGCGTCGTTCTCTTTGGCGTAGAGCGATATGCCAGATAGAGACATGGTGCGCGAATCGTCCCGCAGATGCGCGGATCGCACCGAAAGCAATGGTAACGCCGCAATCAGATCCTCGTCTGGTCTGTCAATAATGAGCACAGCTTCTGCCATGAAATTGTTGACGCGTTGGAGCGCGTTTTCGAATGCCGGTTCGACTGCGAGGCGGCGGTAAGCCGGGGCGGTGGCCATTGAGGTGACACGGCTGTACAGGATGTCAAACCGAAGGCGTAACCTATCCAAATCCGGGTCGGGTGAGAGACTGGCGGCTTCTAGAGCGCCTGAAAAGTCGCGTGTTTCCAATTCAATCTGTGCCAGAGACCATTCCAGATCGTTTGAGGCTAGCAGTTTAATATTACGCAGGTTTGTAAAAACTTGGGAGGCGGTGATAAAGGCGAAGATCAGCAGTATTGCTATGCAGGCTGTCAGTATTACACCAAGTATACGCAGGGCTTTGTTTTTGCGCTGAGGTGCATTTGCACCAACGGCAAAGGCTGATGTTGGCAGACGGCTCACAGATGGACACCGTCAAGCAGAGGTTCCTGCCATGCTGTACGAGGTCGATCGGGCGGCCAAAGGTCAGATAAAGTGCGCAGGGTTTGCATGCGCAAAACTCTAATCGACGACTTCGATCCTGTCGAGTTGCCAAACCGCGCGGGAATGTATCTGCGACGTCCGGTATTTGGGATCGGAATCAAAGGGGTAGATTACCCACAAAGGCCCTTTGTCGCGACGGTGCATTGGCTCGCTATTCGTTTCGTAGGCCAAAATTGGTGCATCTGCCTCAAGCGAGTCGACCGGAATTTCGATGGTGTAGTCGTTGATGGCAGAGGCCCGTAGCGTGCTGCCGGAACTCCCCAGAGTTTCCAGCAGCGACGCCAGCGGTACACCCGTGAACATAAGAACCCCGTCGGTCCATATGGTCGTGGTTGAAATGGAGACTGCAGGTAATGCGCGCAGCATCTCCAAATCGTACTGAGCTGTCTCGGCGACGTTTTTTACGTCGATCGTTCCCGATACAGTCAGAATGACATCGCCGGACGGAACGTCCATTGTGTCAGATGCCCAAACTGGGCCTGTGAGTGGTAGCAAAAGCCAAGCGGTCAGCGCGAAAACTGTTCGAATTGTTTTACGCATGCCCTGCCGCCCCGTTATGCTTAACTTATGTATAGTCCCAAACACGTATTACGCGCATCTGGTCAAGAGGATAAGTGTGCTATACAAAAGGGTAGGTTTGCCGTTAGGTAAGGCCGACTTTTTTGTTAAAATTTTCTGGATCTTGTCTTGGTGGTGGCGAAGAACGTTTACACTTTGACTACATTTTTTGTAACAAGCCGCCCTGAGTTTGGTACTGTTTGGCTAAAGTAGGTAGCGACACGCGCACTGAAATACGGCCCCTTGGAGGACCGCTTTGAAAATTCTTATCGCTGACGATCATGAGTTGCTTTTGGATACGGTGACTGCATTTGTCGACGCCACTGGCACAATGGGTGCTGTTGGAGTGTCCAATCTCGATCAGGCGTTGGCGGCGTTGGACAGCAAGGGCCCTTTTGAGCTTGTGTTGCTGGACTACAATATGCCCGGCATGCGGGGTGTCGAAGGCGTAAAGCGGGTTTTGGCGCATCCGTCTTCGCCGCGTGTGGCCTTGATTTCTGGAGAGGCGAGCCGCGAGATTGTGCAAAAAGCGATGGCCGCGGGGGCCTCTGGTTTTGTACCCAAGACGTTGCCTGCGTCCTCTTTGGTCAATGCGATCAAGTTTATGGCGGCGGGGGAGCAGTTTATCCCGGCTGAACTGATGCAGGCGGGTGAAGAAGCTGAACCCCACCCAATTGCAAAAAAACTAACGCGGCGGGAAATGCAGGTGCTTGAAGGGTTGTCTGTGGGCAAGTCCAACAAGGAAATTGCGCGGGATCTGGATTTGTCAGAGCCGACCGTCAAACTTCATGTCAAGAACCTTTACCGTAAGATAGACGCTGGCAACCGCACGCAGGCGGCGTTGATTGCGAAGGAAGCGGGCCTGTTCTGATCGTATAGCTTGTTCCGAGCTCAAAGCCCGGACCATGCTCTTGGCCGGGATTTGAAAAGGCTTAGTGCTCCTTTAAAGAACTAAGGACAATTTTTACGGCATTTACCATTATGTCAGTCTTTCGCTGACGCGGGGGACCTGCGCGGGCTATCAGACCTTTGCCGGGGGGCGTTATTGGGGACTGACTATGCTGCGTCGTATTGCTGCTTTTATGTTGGGGGTGGTGCTATCCGCCCAAGGAGGAACCGCCGCGCCGGAGGCCGAAAAATCTTCATGGGAGATTGGGGGCCGAGAGTATCTAGGTTTTGGCAGTATGTTTGTGAATGATTTGCTGGGCGACGGCAAAGACCGTTGGCGCACAGGGTCTTATGGAACGAGTCGGTTTTGGGGATACGGTTGGAATGGGCAGTTGCCCGCAGCTCCGGGCGATTTGATTGAGTTGCGTATAGGTGGCGAAATTCTCTCACCTGCCAGTCTGACAAAGCATATGCCGATGGACCGTCCTTGGGCTGGAATGTTGAGCGCTGGCTTACACACACAGTTTCAACGCCAATCCACTGAGTTTTCTATGGGGGGCGACATTCTCGCCTTGGGGCCCCAAACCGGGCTTGATCACCTTCAGGGAGCCATTCATGATTTGTTTGGTTTTCCCGGACCTTCCGACGAAGTGCGTGCCAACCAAATTCCCAATAAATGGATGGTTCGGTTTGTTGGCGAGGCTGGACGTGATTTTGAACTTGGTGGCCAGGCCAGCCTGCGTCCTTTTGTGGAGACCCGCTTGGGTGATGAAAACCTGGTACGCGCTGGTGTTGATTTCACTCTGGGGCAGTTTGGCCGAGGCGAGTTGATGTCGCGCGATTGGGTCACGGGCAATCGGTATCGCTCGGGGCCAAATCAGGAAAAGGGCGTAAGCTTTGTTGTCGGCGCCGATGTGGCCAAAGTGTTTAGTAGCGTTTATTTGCCCAAGGATCGTGGTTACGACTTAACCGATTTACGGACTCGTGTGCGGGCAGGGGTGCATTGGCAAGGCAAGAAGCATCATCTGTTTTACGGTCTGACCTATCTTAGCGAAGAGTTTGAAATGCAGTATGAAGGGCAGGTTGTTGGCGCAATCCGTCTCGATTTTCACTTCTGAGTTGAGTGAGGTGCTTTTTGCAACACACTGAGCAGCATTGGTTTTTTTGAAACTTCAGTCTAGGCAGCTGCGGATCGCTTTGTTAACCTGTCGTCAATAAAAAAACTACTAGGCAGGTAATCAGGCAATGAAAACGGGCTTTCGTGGCACGTTTGTCATCTCCTGGTCACAGACAGAAATAGATGGTCAGAAGGCCGCACCGTTGCAGGCGCTGGAAACAGGCGTGGTGTGGTCCTGGTCAAGGGATGCCGTTCGTGTGGACGGCCCCAATGGGTTATTGCGTCTGGACCGTGGGGAAGAAGGGGCAAACATCCGCAAGCGTGCGGCGCATATGGTGCGCAAGCTGGTTGGGGCGGCAGTAAACAACCAAACAGACATCCAGAGCCTGGATGCGGTCGATATTGAACTGCCCTTGATGGAGGGCGGTTTTGTGGTGACCGATGGGGCGGAGAGCTACACCGCAACGGTGATTGAAGTGGACGGCAGTGCGCCGCTGCTGATGTTTCTGGACGAGCTTCCACCGAAGAACAAAGACTTATGGGTTGTGCATTCTGCGATGAGCACATTGCAGCGGCCCAAATCAGTACAAGAGGGTAACGGAGTGATTTGTTTTACACCGGGCACGCGGATTGCGACTCCGCAGGGGCCAAAGGTGATTGAAGAGTTGCGCGAAGGCGATCAGGTGCAGACGCGGGACAATGGGGCGCAGCAGATCCAGTGGATTGGATCGCGGCGTATGAGTGGTGCGCGGTTGTTTGCGATGCCAAAGCTGCGACCAATCCGCATTCGCCCCGGCGCGCTGGGGATTGAACGTCCGGATCAGGAGTTGTTGGTCAGCCCAGAGCATCGGATGCTTGTGCGTGGTCATACTGCGCGGGCACTGTTTAACGAAAGTGAAGTGCTGGTGGCGGCGCGGGATCTGGTGAACGGTGGAAACATCAGCGTAGACACCGCGCTTAAGGAGGTCACCTACGTGCACCTGCTGTTGCCGTGTCATGAGGTCATCTGGGCCAATGGTGTGGAAACGGAAAGCTTCCATCCGGCAAATGCGGCGCTAGACGCTTTGCAGGATGACGACCGCGCGCGGCTGTTTGCGCGGCAGCCGGAGCTGGCGCAGAACCCGCACAGCTATGGGCCGCACGCGCGGCGCAATCTGACCGCGAGCGAGGCAGCGATCTTGATGCACGACGCAGCATAAGCGATATCGAGTATTAAATGAAAAACCCCGCCGAACTGGCGGGGTTTTTTGTTTAGCTGGAGAGGTCTTCCGCCAACATGAAGGCGTTGTCGTCCGGATCATAGAAAGTCGCCAGTTTGACCATTTCCGGGATCACCTGCGTGGGGCCGTCAAACTTCACATCCGCCGCTTCAAGCGCGCTGCGGGCGGTGTCGATGTCATCAACGCCAAACACTGGCACGCAGTTGCCGGGTTTGGGCTCAGATTGCTCGCCCAAGCCAAGGATCACACCCTCGGTCTTGGTTTCAAGTTCGCTCCAGCCGGCTTCGTCAATGTGGTAGCGCAGCTCAAAACCCAGCGTCTCTTTGAACCAGGCGGCGCTGGCGTGGCGATCACTCACAGAAATTGAGAGCGTGATGATGTTGGTCAATGCGGCAAGAGCCATGATGCGGTCCTTAGTGGTTGCTGATTTCATAAAATGTAGTTACTATACTTTATGGACATTAAGTTGCTTGTCAAGATCACCTCTCGGGCCTGGGCGCTCGACATTCTCGCGCAGATGCATCGCGGCGTGCCGGGGCGGCAGGCAACGTTGATTGCGGCCACTGGGGCAGGGCGCACGGCCTTTGGGGCCAGTTTGGCACATCTGATGGAGCTGGGCGTTGTGATGCGCAATCCGGGCCACGGGCATCCGTTGCGGCCGGAGTTTGTTTTGACAGACTTGGGTGTGGTGGCGGCGGCAAAGGCCGATGAGATTCTGCAGGCGGCGGAGGAGAGCGACACCAAGCTGTTGCGCAAAAGTTGGACCGTGCCGGTGTTGGCGCTGGCCGCGCGGCCACAGCGGTTTTCTGGTTTCAAGGCTGGTTTGGGCGCGATCACGGATCGGGCGCTCTCAACGTCTTTGCAGAAGCTCGAGGCCCAGGAGTGGGTCGCGCGGGAGATTGATCTGTCCGAGCGGGTACCCTTTCCGACTTATCAGGCGGTAAATGCAGGAGCGCGGATCAGTCAGGTGATTGGCTTGGTGGGGTAGGATCCCGGTATCAGCGGTTCCCGGAAGAAAATGTTGTCTGTCGATTGAGAGGTAGTGTCGTCGCCTATGGCCGCTGCGCGAACGAAGCTAACTTTTGCGCTTCATCTGGAGTGTCCAGTTTGTTCGAGAGCCTTGGGTTTCGTGCGTTGCTGTTGGATTTTAGCCATGGCACAACATGGTCAACAATCGGCAGTTGAACTTAGGCAGTCGCCTAGTCTCGCTCAACATTTGTTTGGAAGTTGATATGCATTTTACGAAAGCGCTTGGACTGGCTTCCATCGTTGTCGCAGTACTACAGACTCCGCAATTTGCTCAGGCTCAACATGCTTGCATCGCCAACTATAGTACCGACGGAAGACTAGTCAGCTCTGCACAGGAGGAAGAGGTTCTTGGCAACCTATCCGACACATTAGCCGATATTCTGCGCACCCAAATCGAAGATTCGCTAAACGGCAGGGCATGGCGTGCGCCATTCGCCCAAGCCCGTTATGACGATATGCTGTGGACGTTGTCTTTCCTTGAGCGGGAACTGGGTGCGGCGTTTAAACCGCAAATGCAAGCCGCCGTTATTGCGCAGTTTATGAGCCCTGTTAGCCTTCATGAGACGATGGAGCCAATCGAGGAGCTTATTTTGGAAGACCCTAAAAGGTATGAGGCTTTGCTTACTCGTCATGTGGGTGCGTTTAGGTACTGGCAGCAGTTCGGCCTCTGCATCGAAAACTCTCCTTATTGGTTTTACCGGGGACTCTTTCAGAGGGCTGCTTTAGAATCAGTCGGCGGGTCTTCGACTGATTTTTACCGAATACTGTCTGAAGCAGAGTCAGTTGTCCCATTACGAAACTTGGGCGGCCAAAACCTGATTGTTCGGCAGAGCTATCTCCCTGACCGAACAAGGCCCCTTGTTCGGTTTGTTCTTCCTCCCTGCGGGACGGATAGTGAAATGCGTAACATTGCTTTCGAATACGATTTGGATGCGGAAGTGTGGGTTGATATCGAAGCCCCGTTGGCAATCCGGAGTTAGTACGTGCGTGGCTTCTCAGATTGGAATGATATTGACATGGAGGCAGACAGACGCGGGTTTCAGCCAACAAATCCAAAACAATATGCATCAGCTCAATCTGATCTGATCGGACGTTTCGAAGAATTGCAAGTGCTTTGGGGGAGGCCTATAGAGTTCCCAAAAAATCTGGATCTTAGTTGTCCCTAACATTCCACAAAGCAGACACTGATGCTCTTTGCAGCATTCTGCACTTTGGGCTCAAAGCAGACACACTCCACTCCCCGCTTGACTCCCCCAGAATCCCCCGTATAAGCGCGGCTTCATTGGTGTTGGTGGCCCTCGCAAGAGGATGCCTGTCATGTCGGCAAAATCCGGCAAGAGGACAACGCCCTTCGAAACCTGAACGAAGGAGATCAGCAGATGACAAAAAGAACTGCTGCCAAGTACAAAATTGACCGCCGGATGGGCGAAAACATCTGGGGTCGTCCAAAATCCCCAGTCAACCGTCGTGACTATGGCCCAGGCCAGCACGGTCAGCGCCGCAAGGGCAAATTGTCCGACTTCGGTACTCAGCTGCGCGCCAAGCAGAAGCTGAAAGGCTACTACGGCGACATGACCGAGAAAATGTTCCGCCGCATCTATGCGGAAGCGGAGCGTGTTAAAGGCGACACCGGTGAAAACCTGATCGGCCTGCTGGAGCGCCGTCTGGACGCGGTTGTATACCGCGCCAAGTTTGTGGCCACCGTTTTTGCTGCCCGTCAGTTTGTGAACCACGGCCACGTTCTGGTGAACGGCAAGCGCGTGAACATCGCGTCTTACCGCGTCAAAGAAGGCGACGTGATCGAAGTGCGTGAGAAGTCCAAGCAGCTCGCAGTTCTGCTGGAAGCCACCCAGCTTCCCGAGCGCGACGTGCCTGACTACATCGACGCCGACCACAACAAAATGACCGCAACCTTCGTGCGCACCCCAGGCCTGTCCGACGTGCCATACCCGGTTGTTATGGAACCAAACCTCGTCGTGGAATTCTACGCGAAGAACTAATCTTCGCTGCCACGAACAAGAGATACGGAAAGGGCCGCGAGTGTTTCGCGGCCCTTTTTGTTTGTGCGGGTATTGGAAGCGGCTTCAGCCTTTCCCCAGCGTGTCGCCGAGTTTTTCTAGCAGTTTCAGGAAATCAGACAGCTGATCCAGCGCGATGAATTCGTCTGCCTTATGGGCCTGCTCAATTGAACCCGGACCGCAGACCACCACATCCATGCCCATCGATTGAAACAGGCCAGCCTCGGTGCCAAAGGGCACAAGGTCCGCGCCATTGGCGCCGGTGAGCTCCATCAGCAGCTTGCGGGCTTCGTTGTCGTCCTCCGGAATGAGGCCCGCAACTTCGCCCACCACTTCGGTGTTGATCTGCGCGTCGGGGTAGACCTTACGCATGGCGGGCAGAAGTTCGTCTTCGCAATAGGCTTTGAGGGCCGCTTTTACAAAGGCGGCGTCGCTGGCTTGCACAGGGCGCATTTCCCAATCCACCTGCGCCTTGGGGGCGATGACGTTGTGTACGCTGCCGCCATGGATGGCGCCGACGTTCACGGTGGTCCAGGGCGGCTCAAAGTGGCTGCTCGCGGGCGCCATAGTGGTGAGCTTGGCTTTGAGCTCCAACAAGCGCGAGACGTAGCGCGCGGCGTATTCCACCGCGTTCACGCCCTGATCAGGGGCGGAGCCGTGGCCTTCTAGCCCCTGAAAACGCGTGCTGTACTCATGGCAGCCTTTGTGGCCTTCGATGATGCGCATGGAGGTCGGCTCGCCAATGATGCCCAGTCGAGGTCTGATGTTGCGCTCTTTCAGGGCTTCGACCAGATGGCCCGCGCCGATGCAACCGGTCTCCTCGTCATGGGTGAAGGCAAAATGCACCGGCGTGTCGGTGACGCGCCGGGCAAAGTGGGGTGCCATGGCGACGGTGGCGGCGATGAAGCCTTTCATGTCGCAGGTGCCGCGCCCGTAAAAACGGCCGTCGCGTTCCTCCATGACAAAGGGATCGCTGGTCCAGTTCTGATCGCTGACCGGTACCACATCGCTGTGACCCGAAAGCACAATGCCGCCGTCGACCGCGGGGCCGAGGGTGGCAAAGAGGTTTGCCTTCTTGCCACTTTCGTCGTGGAAGATCTCCACCTTGGCGCCGCAGTCATCCAGACGTGCGGCGAGGTAGGCGATCATGTCGAGGTTGCTGTCGACCGAGACCGTCGGGAAGGCGATCAGGTCAGACAGGATCTGCTTGGTTGTCTCTAACATGGCTCACCCTTTTACGATGAGCTTGCGCTCCAGATTGCAAACGGGTTCGGCGGCGCCGTCTTCGCGGATCAGGATGGTTTCGGTGGTCTCCAGACCCCAGCTGTCCATCCAGAGCGCTGGCATGAAGTGGAAGACCATGCCGGGTTGCAGCACGGTTTCATCCTCGGAGCGGATCGAGGCGGAGCGTTCGCCCCAATCTGGTGGGTAGCTGAGGCCGATGGGGTAGCCCATGCGGCCGGAGCGTTCGATGCCGTGTTTGGCGAGCACAGCCATAAAGGCACTGGCGATGTCGCAGGTGCGGTTGCCTGCGCGAGCAGCTTCGAGACCGGCGGCAATGCCTTCGAGTTGGGCCTCTTCGGCGCGCAGCATATCATCGGACGGTGTGCCGAGGAAGACGGTGCGGCTGATCGGAGCGTGGTAGCGACGGTAGCAGCCTGACAACTCAAAGAACGTCGCTTCGCCTGCGCGCATCGGGGTGCCGTCCCAAGTGAGGTGGGCGGCGGTGGCGTCCAGACCGGAGGGCGTGAGCGGCACGATGGCGGGGTAATCCCCCCAGTCATCGTCCACACCCTCGATGCCGGCTTTCATGATGTCGGCGACCACATCGTTTTTGCGCACGCCGGGGGCGGCGCGGTCTATGGCCACGCGCATGACTTTTTCGGTGATGCGGGCGGCCTTGCGGATGAAGTCCACCTCGACATCGGATTTCACCAGACGCTGCCAGTTCACCAGTGCGGTGGCGTCCACCAGTGTGGCGTCCGGAAGTTCTTCGGTGAGTACGGCATGGGCTTTGGCGGAATAGTAGTAGTTTTCCATCTCCACGCCGATACGCGCGGCGGTGAAGCCGCGCGCTTTGAGCTGTTCTGCCAGGTCTTGCATGGGGTGCACGACCGTGGATTGCACGAAATGATCGCCGTAGCCGAGGATATTGTCATGATCCATCCAGCAGGTTCGCCTGCCGCCCATCATGTCCATGTAGCGACCCCACCAGATGGGCTCGCCTTCCATGGTCACAATCACACCTTGGTGGACATAAAATGACCAGCCGTCATACCCGGTCAACCAAGCTTGGTTTGAGGGGTCAGTGACAAAGAGAACCTCCAGTCCCGCTTTTGCCATGGCGGCACGGGTTTTGGAGAGACGGCGTTGATATTCAGCACCGCTGAACGGGGCTTTGGACAGTGTCATCTCGTACTCCTTGGAATTATGGCAAAACGGTTGCGATTGCGCGCACGGTGGCGGCAACAACATGATCAACTTCGTCGCGGCTCAGGCAGAACGGTGGGGCAAAGCCCAGAATGTCACCCTGCGGCATAGCACGGGCAATCACGTTGTTCTGTTCCAGCAGCTTGGCGGCAATCTGTGGGCCAATTTTGTCGGTTGCGTCAAAGAAGGTGCGGCTGTCTTTGTCAGCGACAAATTCCACGGCACACATCATGCCTTCGCCACGGATGTCGCCCACATTTGGATGTGCAGACAGGGCTTCATCCATGGTTTTGTTGAGATAGCCGCCAACGGTGCCTGCGTTTTCCACGAGGTTGAGTTCGTCGATCAGCTTGAGGTTGGCAACACCTGCGGCGGCGCCAATTGGGTGGGCGGAGTAGGTCCACCCGTGGCCGATCGGGCCGTTTTCATCGGTGCCTTTTTCCAACACGGACCACATTTTATCAGACACAATCGAGCCGGACAGCGGTGCGTAAGCGGAGGTCAGGCCTTTGGCGATGGTGATCAGGTCCGGCTTCAGGCCGTAGTGGTCAGAGCCAAACATTGAGCCAAGACGGCCAAAGCCAGTCACAACTTCGTCGGCGACCAGCAGGATGTCGTGCTTGTCCAGAACTGCTTGAATTGCAGGCCAGTAGCCAGCAGGGGGCGGTACAATGCCACCGGTGCCAAGAACGGGTTCCCCAATGAAGGCAGCGATGGTGTCAGCGCCTTCGCGGACGATGGTTTCTTCGAGCGCAGCAACACAGTGGGCGACAAACTGCTCCTCAGACTGGCTCTGATCTTCGCGGCGGAAGTAATACGGAGCCTCAGTGTGCACCACTTGGGCCAAGGGCAGGTCAAATTTGTTGTGGAACAGCTCCAGACCGGTGAGGGAGCCGGTCATCAGGCCGGAGCCGTGGTAGCCACGCCAGCGGGAGATGATTTTCTTCTTCTCAGGGCGGCCAAGAATGTTGTTGTAGTACCAGATCAGCTTGATGTTGGTTTCATTGGCGTCCGAGCCAGAGAGACCGAAGTAGACCTTGGACATGTGGTCCGGCGCACGGTCGAGCACCATTTTGGCGAGGGTGATGGAGGCTTCGGTGCCGTGACCCACATAAGAGTGGTAATAGGCCAGCTCTTTGGCTTGGTCCGAAATCGCATCGGCGATGTCGCTGCGGCCATAGCCAACATTTACGCAGTAGAGGCCCGCAAAGGCGTCCAGCATGCGGTTGCCGTCGCGGTCTTCAATGTGGCAGCCGGTGCCGCCGGTGATCACGCGATGGGGGGCATTGCCGCGGGCAAATTCAGCCAGGTGTGTGGATGGGTGGAAAAAGTTTTCGCGATCCCATTGTTCAAGTTTGTCGTTATGCAGCATGGCAAAACCCTTGTGCTTTTGGCGGCGCGCCGCCGGAAAAAGATACATGAAGGGAGCCAAGTGCACGCGCGAGACCGGCTGAGGTCTCTTTTTGAGCAGAGTGGCTCCGCTCACCCAGGCAGCAGCGCGCAATGCCTTTATTGCCAGGGTTCGTGACTCGGTTTGAGCATATTTGATCAAACATAAGCAATATGGAAAATTTAAGGGGCGGCAAAAAAATGCAATTTCGACCCGGCGGGAAGAGCGATTTGTCACCGAATGTCCAGCGCTATTGGGTTAAGAAATTCAGAATTTTATGAGCAATTTTAGCGGTTTGGTTGTTTTGCCGTTAAAAAGATGGCAAGGTTTTAACACCTCGCGCACGGCGGCTTTAGGGGGCGGCTCCGTTCACACGGGTAAGTGCAAGAAGGAGACATCGCAATGGTAGAAGCGGTAGGCATTTTAGGAGAGACCACCGGGTGGTCTGGATTGAGCGCAACGCAGAATGCGATGTTGCACGCGGCCCTGGCGAAATACGCTGGGCAGCCGGTGCAGGAGCCCAAAGTGGCGCCAAAGTCGGAAAAAGTAGAGCCTGTGAAGGAAACCTCACGCAGCCAGTTACAAGGTTATGGGCCGCAAGGTCAGAAGACGTTGGACAGTGCAGTGATGAGTGCAATTCGCTCGGCCGTGGCCAGTTACAAGTCCTCTGGAAACGAGAACTTTGTTCAGGTGTTGCGCAGTAAGTTGGACGCGGCGGGGATCGATAGTTCTAAATCTGTGGTGGATTACTACGCTTAAGAAGGATGCCTTGCGGTCTTTTGTTTGGGGCCGTCTGATGTGCAGGTGCCAGGGCGCCTGCCGTGTTTTGTTGGTGCGCAGCCAAATGGCTGCGTGGCGCGAAGCGTTGTCGTGCATTCCGCAATCTTATGGCAAAATGAAACGGGGGCGTGCGGCGCATGCCACCGAGTATCGGCATGCGAGCATGTTGGACATTTTGTCTACGTGACGCCCGTTTGCAACAGCCGGAGTGGTTTTGTTGAGGCAATTCCCCGCGTCACAGGCTTCCTGCCTTTCCAACGTCTTGGCTCCCCGCTAAACAGCAGGCAACGAGGGAGTAACGTGATGTCACGAATTGAGCCGCAGCCCGGTGTTATGGATATTGAGTTGTACGTGGGCGGCAGCGCGTCAGTGGACGGCGTCAAAGACGTTGTGAAACTGTCGTCAAATGAAAATCCGATGGGATGCAGTGAGGCGGTGACCGACATGCATGCCAAGACCGGACTGAACCTGCATCGCTATCCCAACACAGATCATGCAGAATTGCGCACGGCGATTGCCAAGGTGCATGGTTTGGACGCCAACCGCATTATCTGCGGTGTGGGCAGTGACGAGGTGTTGCAGTTCATCACGCAGGCCTATGCAGGCGTGGGTGACGAGATTGTTTACCCCGAACACGGCTTCTCAATGTATCCAATCCTGGCCAAGATGGTTGGCGCAACGCCGGTTGTGGCGAAAGAGCGCGAGCGGGTTGTGGATGTAGATGCCATGCTGGCGGCCTGTACTGAAAACACCAAGATTGTATTCCTAGCCAATCCTGCGAACCCAACCGGCACCATGATTGGTGGCAATGATCTGGCACGTTTGGCCGATGGTTTACCAGATGGCTGTATCCTTGTTCATGACGGTGCCTACACAGAGTATGTGCAGGGGTTTGACGGTGGCGCGAGCCTTGTGGAAGCGCGTGACAATGTGGTGATGACGCGGACCTTCTCTAAGGTTTACGGTCTTGGCGGTTTGCGTGTGGGCTGGGGCTATGCACCTCAGGCGATCATTGATGTGCTGAATCGCGTGCGGCAGCCGTTTAACCTGAATGACATTCAGATGAAGCTGGCGATGGCCGCTGTGCGAGACCAAGAGTGGGTGGCGAAGTGCCGCGCGGACAACACACGCCTGCGGGCTTGGTTGGCGGAAGCGCTGATGGAACATGGCGTGCCGTCTGATACCTCCTGCACCAATTTCATTTTGGCGCGGTTTGCCGATCAGGCCGAGGCGGAAGCCTGTGATGACTATCTGAAATCCCAAGGGCTGATTGTGCGGCGTGTGGCTGGATACGGCCTGCCCAATTGTCTGCGGATTACTGTTGGGGATGAGCCAAGCTGTCGTCGTGTCGCACATGCTATTGGTCAGTTTAAGGGCGGCGCGCGATGAGCGCACCGGTCTACAACCGCGTTGCCTTGATCGGGTTGGGCCTTATTGCCTCGTCAATGTTCTGGGCGATAAAGCGCGGTGGGTTGGCCGGAGAAGTGACTGGCTTTGCCAGATCAGAGGCAACGCGCGAGACGGCGCGGCGGATTGGCTTGTGTGATCGGGTCTATGACAGTGCTGCCGAAGCCGTCGCCGATGCGGATCTGGTTGTGCTCTGTGTGCCAGTCGGCGCGATGGGCGCAGTCGCCAAGGAGATTGCACCACATCTAAAAACCGGAGCAACGGTGACTGATGTCGGTTCAGTGAAGCGCGATGTGATTGACGCGGTGGGGCCGTATTTGTCCGACGGCGTGCATTTTGTCCCGGCGCACCCTTTGGCTGGTACGGAGCATTCCGGGCCGGAAAGTGGCTTTGCGGAACTGTTTGACAATCGCTGGTGTTTGTTGGTGCCTGTTGAGGGCAGCGATGCGGGAGCGGTCGCGCAGCTGCGCGCGCTTTGGGAAGGCATGGGCGCCAACGTTGATGAGATGGATGCGGACCACCATGATCTGGTGTTGGCCGTGACCAGCCATACGCCGCACCTGATTGCCTACACTATGGTCGGTGTGGCCGATGATCTGCGTCGTGTGACAGACAGCGAAGTGATCAAGTATTCTGCTGCAGGTTTTAGGGACTTCACGCGGATTGCGGCGTCTGATCCCACCATGTGGCGCGATGTGTTTTTGACCAACAAAGACGCGACGCTGGAGATTTTGGGCCGCTTCACCGAAGAGCTGTTTGCCTTGCAAAGGGCGATCCGCACTGGGGATGGCGCGCATCTGCATGAGTATTTCACGCGCACACGCGAAATTCGTCGTGGGATTATTGAGGCTGGTCAAGATACGGCAGCGCCAAACTTTGGCCGCGAGGCGCCAAAGGGGTGAAGCGGACGGCGGTATATCTGGCGCTGGTTGCAACTTTTGGCACGGGCGCTTTGAGTGCGTTGCAGGCCAATGCGCCTGAGCGCAGTTTGCGGCCTGTGTTGCGGGTTGTGTATCCGGTGGCTTTGCCGAGTTTTGCCCCGGATCGGTCCCTGCGGCCGGTGCTGCGGCCTGGTTCAAATGCCGCTACGGTGACACGGGTGGCGGCTGTTGCCCCGGCTGCGGCGGCGACCATCGAGATGGCAGAACCGGAACCGGCGCGCGTGACACGGGCGGAGCGGAAAGCGCGCAAGGCGGCGGGTATTGGCAAGGTGTGTCGTAACAAGCGCCTTATTGGCAAAGAGGTGCCGCCGGTCCCGGGAAAACTGCGCGGCTGTGGCATCAAAAAGGGCGCGATCAAGCTCTACGAAGTGGATGGGGTGAAGCTGTCGACTCCTGCAGTGATGACCTGCGATACCGCCAAAGCGCTGGAGAAGTGGGTCGAAAAGGGGCTCAAGAGATCTGTCCGCAGTTTTGGTGGTGGCGCGAAGGAAATCAAGGTGGCGGCAGGTTATTCCTGTCGTACGCGCAACAACCGTCCTGGCGCGAAGATCAGTGAGCATGGCAAAGGCAAGGCGATCGATATCTCCGCCATCAAGCTCAAAAGTGGTGAAAGCATTTCAGTCCTGAAGGATTGGAACAACGGCAAGAAGGGCCGCATCCTGAAAAAAATGCACAAACAGGCCTGTGGGCCTTTTGGTACGGTTTTGGGGCCAAATGCGGATCGCTATCACAAAGATCACTTCCACTTTGACATCGCGAAACATCGCGGCGGGCCGTACTGCCGCTGAGCGCCAAGTTTAGCGAAGAAAAATCCGAGGGGCCGGGCCGATTGGCAGTGGCCCCAGCTTTGTTGCCCCACCTGCAAAAGTCAGCGGTATGTCGAGTTCATTGGCATTCCCGGACAGTTGCGCGATGAAGCCAAGGGCCTGCTCAACTGTGTCGATCACTGATACCGGGAATTGGTCGGAATGACGGGCGACATTGAGAATATCGCGCCAGTTGACAGCGCGTATTGTGATGTCGCCGGTGGGATAGCCGGCGGTGTCGATAGTGACCTTGCCGGCAGCGTGTAGTTGCAAGTCGCCCCAGATGATTTCGGCCAGTGTGAGATCGAGCGCTGTTGGTTGTGGGCGGGACTGCTCAAGGGCTGTGCGGTCCCAGGGGCGGTCGAAAGTTGCCGTGAGATCGGCCCGGAAGCTGGAGAAGTTGCGTGGCAGGTCGATACCGTCGGGTAGGGCAAAACCAGCTGGAGGCGTGAGTGCGTTGGCCTTGAAAGCCAAGCGATAGGTGCTGGCGTCCTTTTCATCGCGGTGCATTGCGAGGTTCACCCCGCCGGCCGCCATCTGCCAATCGGCGCTGGAGGTGATGGTAATGTTCTCGATGGCGACATTGGTGCGGTTGAGTGTAAGATCGGTCCCGGGATCAAGTACCAAAGAGGCTCGCATGTCACCTGTGGTCACAGTGAGTTTTTCATCAGGAATGGCGAGGGTTTGGCTGTCTGGCCAGACAGCGATCACATGGTGGGGGCGGTAGGTCAGCGCATGCATGTTGAAAAATGGCGCTTCCCAAGCCACACCGGTTTGAGGGTCGGCCAACGTGAGGTTGTCAAAAGTGCTGTCCAAGCGGCTAGGGAAGCCGGAGACAGAGAGATCATCATATTCTGCGACCCAGCCTTCGGCGCGGCGCTCCCCGAACCATTCAGGCAATGCAGACGAAAGTGCCATGTAACCAAACAGCCAGAAGCCGGCCCAGCCAAGTGCGGCCAATACGATTAGTCGAAACAGCAATTTCATCATGGCTTGGCCTTTCTCACAGAGTCTGTTTGGTGTTTAACGGCGCAAAGCCAGCAGGACTAGAGGCAGACTATGTGGGTATTTGGATACGGATCGCTTTTGTGGAATCCCGGATTTGAGGTGGCAGAACAGACGGTAGCGCGGTTGGACGGCTGGCACCGCAGCTTTTGTATGCGCTCAATCCACCATCGCGGAACCGTCGAGGCGCCGGGGTTGGTATTGGCCTTGGATGCCGAGGTTGGTGCGCATTGTCAGGGCCTCGCGCTAAAGGTTGCGGAAGGGCATGAGGCGCGGACGTTGGATTACCTGCGCGAGCGCGAGCTGGTGAGTTCAGCCTATCTGGAAGAAACGTTGTCGCTGACATTGCGTGACGGGCGCAAGGTGGAGGCAGTGACCTATGTGATTGACCCTGATCACGTACAGTATTGTCACTTGTCGCTGGGTGAACAGGCGCGGATTATTTCCACCGCTGTGGGCGGGCGCGGACCAAACACGGAATACCTGCACAACACGGCAAGCCATCTTTTCGAATTGGGCATTGAAGATGCGGACCTTAAGTGGCTGTCCCAAGAAGTGCACAGATTGACTGCTGCGTAACGACTATCTTGTGGTGAGAGGTGAAATTCCTTGGCAGCGCAGGGACATGGCAGTAGGGTGAGCCTGAAAAACAAAGCGTCAGGACCCATCTAAATGGACCAGCCGGACCGTACAGTCGAGCCGAGATTTTCCAAGCCTACCTTCCAGATTTTGCAGATGCTGGTCGTGTTGGGGCTTGTCAGCGCAGTGAGCTATGTGGCGTTGCCGCAAGTCCTGCCTGTGTTCACCGCCAACCCGGAGCTGAATGGCTTCATTTTCTTCGTGTTTTTGCTGGGGGTTGCCGCCACTTTTTGGCAGGTATTTTCGTTGTTCCGCTCGGTGCGGTGGATAGAAGGCTTTGCAGGGCTGCGCGAAGGGCATGACGTCAACAATCCGTCAACACTGTTGGCCCCTTTGGCCAGCTTGTTGCGGGAGCGTGGGTTAAACGGGCAGATTTCGTCTTCATCGGCGAGTTCGATTTTGGATTCGGTGGCCACGCGGGTGGACGAAGGTCGCGAGATCACGCGCTACATTGTGAACCTGCTGATCTTTCTCGGTTTGTTGGGCACGTTTTACGGATTGGCGACCACTGTACCTGCGGTGGTGGACACGATTAAGAGCCTGGATTTGGGGTCCGGGGAATCCAGCATTGATGTTGTCAGTCGTCTGATGGATGGCCTCGAAAGCCAGTTGGGCGGCATGGGCGTGGCCTTTGCCTCCTCGCTTTTGGGCCTGGCTGGATCCTTGGTTGTGGGCTTGCTCGAGCTATTTGCAAGCCACGGGCAGAACCGGTTTTATCGCGAGTTGGAAGAGTGGTTAAGCTCGATCACGCGGGTTGGTTTCTCCACCGGTGAGGGCGAAGGCGGCGACATCTCTGTGCTGGGCGCTGCGTTTGAACATATGTCCGGTCAGTTGGAGCAGCTACGTCAGACCATGGCGGCCAGTGGGGCTGGCCAAGGTGGCGGCGATACGGCGGCCTTGTCGGAAGCCATGCACCGTATGGCGGACCGGCTGGATGCGCAGGATACAGCGACGCAGGCTTTGTTGCGCATTGCCGAAGGTCAGGAAAGACTTATTACGCAGTTGTCAGATGGCGGCGGTTTGGATGGTGGAATGGATGCGGAGAGCCGGATGCGGCTGCGCTCCATTGATGTTCAGATGTTGCGCATTTTGGAAGAGATTTCCGCAGGCCGTCAGGAAAGTATGACCGAACTGCGTACAGAAATTAACGGAATTGCACGGGTTTTGCGCCGAATAGGCAAGGCCGCGGACGGCGAAGGTTCTGGTCCGGCTACTAAAGTGCAATTGAAACGGCCACCAGCGCCCAAGGGCAGCAAGGAGGGCTAAGCCATGGCCCTGTCCCGACGCACTGGACAACGATTTCAGGCCAGCATTTGGCCCGGGTTTGTGGATGCCATGACCGGGCTTTTGCTGGTTCTTATGTTTGTGCTGACGATCTTTATGATCGTGCAGTTTGTGCTGTCGGAGACGATTACAGAGAAAGACACGGAGCTGAACGCGCTGCAGTCCGAAGTTGCCGCCTTGGCAGATGCACTTGGGTTGGAGCGCACACGGAGCCAGGACCTTGAAGCCGAGATTGGCGGGCTTACTGCCACTTTGGGGGATCGGGATACGCAACTGCGGGAGCAGGACGCGCTGATTTCCGCATTGACTGCAACGCGGGATGCGCAGGCCGCGGCACTGGATGCGGCACGAACGCAGATCACCAGTTTTGAGGCGCAGGTCGCGACTTTGTTGGCCCAACGCAATGAGGCGCGGGCGGACATTGCAACCTTAGAAGGCGAGCGCGATACGCTGATTGATGAACGGGAAGCGTTGAATCTGGCGCTGGCACAGGCACGCAGTGAGGTTGACGCAGGCGCGGAGGCAGCGCGTCTGGCGGCTGCGGAGGCAGAGGCGATGCAGGCGTTGATTGACAGTCTGCGAACAGAGGTCGCCGATGGCCAGCAGCAGATTGATGAGCTTGCGGCTGAGGCGGATCAGTTGGACAAGGCGCTGACGGCGGAAGAGCAGCGACGAGTGTTGGAAGCCGCAGCAGCGGAAGAGCTGCGCAAGCGGCTCGAAAACGCGGATGCGGAGCTGACGGCGATGACCCTGGCGCTTGAGGCGCAGCGCAAAGAGGCGGAAGATACGTTGACTTTGTTGGCGGCTGCGGAGGCCGCACGGGAGGACTTAGATCTGAAACTTGCGGCGGCGCTTGTCGATGGGCAGAGCGTGGATGCGAGCTTGGCAGATACTGTGTTGAAATTGGCAACGGCAGAGACGGAGCTGGAGACACGAGACGGGGAGTTGGCCTCTGCTAAGGCAGAGTTGGCGGCGGCTCTGTTGGGGTTGGAAGAAAACCGGCGCACGGTGAGTGAGTTGCAGAGCCAGCTGGTCGCTGAAGTGGCCGCGCGGGCAACGGCAGAGGCGCAGGTGGGGGAACGGCGATCAGATTTGCAGGAGCTTGAGGCACAGTTGGCCGAGGCTTTGGTGGCGAAGCTGGCGGCCGAAACTGAAGGTGCAGAAGCGGCAGCAACGGCGGACGGGCTGGCGTTGCAGGTGGCGGATCTGGAAGAACAACTGGCTGCTGCGGTGACAGCGCAGGTTGACGCGCAAGAGGGTGGATCTTCGTTACGCGAACGTTTGGCAACCGCGCTGGCGGCAAAGCTGGCGGCAGAGCAGAAGCTGCGTGACACGCTGAACGTGGAAGAAGAGCTGGCCAAAGCCCTGGCGGCGCAGAAGGCAGCGGAAAACGCACAGATAGCGGCTATGACTGATGCCGAAAGACGCGATGCATTGTTGGCAGAGGCAAATAAAGCACTATCTGAGGAAGAAGCGAAATCAGCGGAGAGCCTGCGCCAGATTGCGGCGCTCAATCAGCAGATTGGCGCGCTGCGCACGCAATTGGGCCAATTACAGTCTATTCTGGACGAATATGCAGAGAAAGATGCGGCAGCGCAGGTGCAGCTTGAAGCGCTTGGATCAGATCTGAACACCGCATTGGCACGAGCCGCTGCGGAAGAGCGTAAGCGCCGTCTTTTGGAAGAGGCCGAGCGCATCCGGCTAGAGCAGGAGAAGATCGCGCTTGAGAACCAGACAAAGGACTTGGAACAGTACAGATCCGAGTTCTTTGGGCAGCTGCGCAGCCTATTGGGCACGCAGGAAGGTGTGCGCATTGTCGGGGACCGGTTTGTGTTCTCCTCCGAAGTGTTATTCCCACCCGGCGGGGCGGACTTGTCCTTTGAAGGGCAGACTGAGGTCGCCAAAGTGGCGGGCATTCTGCAAAGCGTGATTGATGACATTCCAAGCAATATCGATTGGATTTTGCGGGTTGATGGCCACACCGATGACGTGCCGATCTATGGCGGCGCCTTTGCGGATAACTGGGAGTTGAGTCAGGCGCGAGCGTTGTCGGTGGTGCGCTATATGATTGACGTGCTGGGCTTGCCGCCACAGCGGTTGTCTGCAAACGGGTTTGGTCAGTACCAACCCGTTGATCCCGCGGATACGTCAGAAGCGCGGGCGCGCAACCGCCGGATCGAGTTGAAATTTACCGAGAAATAAGCGCTCTATTCGACCGTCACGGTGATGGTCTGGTGGTCGAGTTGTACGCCATCGCGGGTGATGGTGACTTCGCCGTAGTAGGCGCCTTTGGGCCAGCCACCCATGGGGGTGCGTTTGCCGCCAGCGCGGAAATACTGCGCCTGAGTTTTCTTTAACACCACAGTCTGCTCAAACACGGTGCCCTGTGGGCCGGTGATGGTCAGGTCCATTTCGTCATCTGGAAGGCTGCCAAACGCATAGCCGAAGAGCACAAGTGCCTTCGCCTGCGACGGCATACGGTCGCGTCCTGCCATTCCGGATTTAACAGACGCGAACTTGGGCACGCCGACGTCAAAGCCCACGCGGATCAGGCCACCACCAACATAGGAGATGTCGCTTTCCCAAAGAGTGTCGTAGGTTCCGCCGCAGACGCCCGGGTGATCTGGTGCAAACGGGTCCACCACGCGATCGCCATCTCGGATGGAGATATGCAGGTGCGGGAATTGCGTGCGGCCGGAGAGCCCGATTTCGCCAAGCACCTGTCCACGAACAATTTGTTCCCCTTGAGAGACAGTCACTGAGCCCTTTTTCATGTGGCAGTACTGGCTGACCCAACCGTCGCCATGGTCGATGGACACGCCATTCCCGCAGTCTTTGCCATTGAGTTTAGGGATGTCTTCTGTGGTGATGATCTTGTCGATCATGCCGTCACGGGTGCCTTGCACCACGCCATCTGCTGCTGCCAGGACGTTTACACCGGCGTCCATTGCATCGGTGGACGGGAGAGCAAAGTCGGTGCCTTTGTGGCCATCATAGGAGAGAGGACCGCAGGTAAAATCGGTATGTTCGCCGCTGCTATCCTGGTCGACGTAGTTCTGAATGAAGCAGGTTTCGCCAAGCTCACAGTCGACGGGAAGCGAAAACGTTGGCGCGCCCGCAGCCGGGAAAGCTGCGAGCGCGCTGATAAGTACAAGGCTGCTTCTGAGCATCAGTCCGCTGTCAGCAGCGGTGGCTTGTCACCAGTGATGCGCGGATTGTCCGGTCCGGCCAGATCCAGCTCCAGATTGCCGTTTTTGACCTTCACCTTGACCACACCACCTTTGGCGAGCTTGCCAAACAGCAGTTCCTCGGCGAGCGGCTTTTTGATGTACTCCTGGATCACGCGGCCCAGAGGACGCGCCCCCATTTTGTCGTCGTAACCTTTATCTGCGAGCCATTGCGCGGCTTTTGGGGTCAGCTCGATGGTCACATTGCGGTCCATCAGCTGTGCCTCAAGCTGCAACACGAACTTCTCGACCACGCGCAGGATGACTTCTTTGGGCAGTGGCGCAAATGAGATCACCGCATCCAGACGGTTGCGGAACTCAGGTGTGAAGGTGCGCTCGATCGCGGCGGTGTCTTCGCCTTCGCGGCGATCACGTCCAAAGCCAATGGCAGCTTTTGCCTGCTCAGACGCGCCGGCGTTGGAGGTCATGATGACAACCACATTGCGGAAGCTGACGGTGCGGCCGTTGTGATCGGTCAGTTCGCCGTTGTCCATCACCTGCAACAGGATGTTGTAGACGTCTGGGTGGGCTTTCTCCATCTCATCAAGCAGCAGCACACAATGGGGGTGCTGATCCACGCCGTCGGTGAGCAGGCCGCCTTGGTCAAAGCCCACGTAGCCGGGAGGCGCACCAATCAGACGGGAGACCGCGTGTTTCTCCATGTACTCAGACATGTCAAAGCGCAGCAATTCCACAGCGAGCGTGTCGGCCAGCTGTTTGGCGACCTCAGTTTTACCCACACCGGTTGGACCGGCGAAGAGGTAGTTGCCGATGGGTTTCTCAGGCTCACGCAGACCGGCACGGGCCAGTTTGATTGCAGAGCTAAGAGATTCGATGGCTTTGTCCTGACCAAACACCACGCGCTTGAGGGATTTTTCCAGATCCTTGAGCACTTCGGCATCATCTTTGGAGACGCTTTTGGGCGGGATGCGCGCAATTTTGGCCACGACAGCCTCGATTTCTTTCACACCAATGGTCTTGCGGCGCTTGGAGGCAGCCACGAGATGCTGAGCGGCGCCCGCCTCGTCGATCACGTCGATGGCTTTGTCCGGCAGTTTGCGGTCATTGATGTAGCGTGCAGACAGTTCCACGGCGGTTTTGATCGCATCGGCGGTGTATTTCACGCTGTGATGTTCTTCAAAGTACTCTTTGAGGCCTCGAAGAATTTTGATGCTGTCCGGTACATTGGGCTCGTTCACGTCGATTTTCTGGAAACGACGGGACAGAGCACGGTCTTTCTCAAAGTGCTGACGGAATTCTTTGTAGGTGGTGGAACCCATGGTGCGCAGCTTGCCCCCTTGCAGGGCAGGTTTCAGCAAGTTGGAGGCATCCATCGCGCCGCCAGAAGTGGCGCCAGCACCGATAACGGTGTGGATTTCATCGATGAACAGCACCGCGTCTGGGTGCTCTTCCAGCTCGGTCACGACAGCTTTCAGGCGTTCCTCAAAATCACCGCGATACCGGGTGCCTGCCAGCAGAGCGCCCATGTCGAGGGAGTAGATGGTCGTTTCGCTTAGAACTTCTGGGATTTCACCCTGTACGATCTTACGCGCGAGACCCTCGGCGATGGCGGTTTTGCCCACGCCCGGATCCCCCACAAGAAGCGGGTTGTTTTTGCGGCGGCGGCAGAGGACCTGAATACAGCGCTCGACCTCTTGGTCGCGGCCGATTAACGGGTCAACGTCGCCTTTGTTGGCTTTCACGTTCAGGTCAACGCAGTATTTTGCCAGCGCGCTTTCCTTGCCCTCGCCACCCTCGGCGGTGCCTTCAATGCGTTGATCTTGGTCGTCTTCAGCGCCGCTGACAGGGCGGGCCTCGCCAAAGGCAGGGTCTTTGGCGACACCATGGGCGATGAAGTTCACCGCGTCATAACGGGTCATGTCCTGTTCTTGCAGGAAGTAAGCGGCGTTGGATTCGCGTTCTGCAAAGATCGCGACCAGCACATTGGCACCTGTCACTTCGGTGCGGCCAGAGCTTTGAACGTGGATCGCTGCGCGCTGAATCACGCGCTGGAACGCAGCCGTCGGCACGGCCTCTGAGCCTTCGATGTCGGTGACCAGATTGGACAGGTCATCGTCGATGAAATCCTCAAGGTCTTTGCGCAGCTCGTCGATGTTCACGCCGCAAGCCTGCATCACGCGCAGGGCATCGGGCTCTTCCAGCAGCGACAGGAGCAAGTGCTCCAGCGTGGCAAACTCGTGCTTGCGCTGGTTGGCCTGTGCGAGCGCGGCGTGGATGGCTTGTTCTAGTGAGTTCGAAAATGACGGCACGGTGTGACTGCTCCCTCCGGGTTTCGATGAAGGCGGGTTGCCCTGACTTCACCATAGGGTCGTTTAGTTAAAGTTTGGTCGATTGACGGCGGTCTTCAAGGACTTTCTGCAAAATTTGATACAGATTTCGCTCTATTCAGCTTCTGGTTGGGTCACTTGCGCGTGACCCGCCGCCCCGATGGGCATGTATGTAAAGAGTTTACGCCTGTCTGAGGAGGGCGGATCAAAAGTTATCTTTGCGTTGACGCACTTCGGTAAAGACGTCCACGGGGGCAGCGTCCGTCATTCCAAGAGCCTTTTGCAGAGCAGGGTCGGCACTGCGCAGGAATGGGTTGGTTCGTTTTTCCAAACCAAGATTGGATGGTACGGTGGCGATGCCCTTAGCGCGCATATCAGTGGTGTCGGCGATCCGTTGCGCAACGGCGGCGTTGTTTTCCCCGAGGGATGCGGCGAAGGCACAGTTGGACGCGGTGTATTCGTGGCCAGAGCAAACCAACGTGGTGTCGGGCAGGGCGGCAAGTTTGCTGAGGCTGTCAAACATCTGCGCGGGGCTGCCTTCAAACAAGCGACCACAGCCCATGGCCATCAGGCTGTCACCAGTGAAGACCGCAGCAGTGTCGGGGAAGTGGAAGGCGATGTGGTCGATTGTATGGCCGGAGACGTCAAGGACAGACACGGTTTCTCCGGCGAAGTCGAAGGTTTCTGCTTCAGTGATCGCCAGGTCGAGGGCGGGCAGGCGGTGGGCATCTGCCTTTGCGCCGATGACTCTGGCCGGGTGTGCGGAGAGGATTTCGGGCAGACCGTCGACATGATCCCAATGATGGTGGGTCAGCAAGACGTGGCTGAGGGTCCAGTCGCGTGTTTCGAGTTCTTCCAGAATGGGGCCGGGTTCCGGTGCGTCGACTAGCGCAGTGGCGCCAGAGGCGGGGTCGTGGATGAGAAACGCGTAGTTGTCGGACAGGCAGGGAATCGTGACAATTTGATGGGGCATGGAAATCCGCCTCTGCATTGTTATGTTAGCACTAGATTTGCCGATCGGGGAGCCGGGTGCAATGCATCTTGATGTGCAGGACCTACGAAATTTCTATTACCGCAGCACCTTGGGGCGCGCGGCACAGAAAGCTGTGCGGGACGAGATCTTGGAGCTTTGGCCGGTGGCGGAGGCCAAGGGGCAGACGGTGGCAGGTTTTGGCTTTGCGGTGCCCCTGTTGCGCCCCTACTTGCCGGAAGCGCGAAGAGTGCTTGGCCTGATGCCGGCGCCGCAAGGGGTGATGCCCTGGCCAGCTGGAATGGCGAATGTGTCAGTGCTTTGTGAAGAAACGCTGTGGCCGCTGGAAACGGGGCATGTGGATCGTTTGGTGCTGATGCACGGGCTGGAAACCAGCGAGCGGCCAAGTGATGTTTTGGCAGAGGCCCATCGGGTTTTGGGGCCAGGCGGTCGGGCTATGTTTGTGGTTCCGCACCGCACCGGCATGTGGTCGAGCAGTGACGCAACGCCCTTTGGATTTGGGCGGCCGTATTCCACCGGGCAATTGGAAACACAGTTGCGCCAACATGGGTTTATGCCAGAGCGGCATCGCGCGACGCTGTATCAACCGCCAAGTCACAAGCGATTCTGGCGCAAGACTGGCGCGATTTGGGAGAGCATTGGCAAGACCGTTTCGCCGGTAATGGCGGGCGGCGTGTTGATTGTGGAGGCCAGCAAGCGAGTCCACGCGCCCAGCGGGCCGGGCGTTTCAGCGCGGGTGAAAAAACCATTGAGCGTGTTGAACCCTAAGCCGGAGGTTGCCCCGGCCTAGGACATGACTCAGGCGGCGCGCAGGATTTCCAGGCGCGGGTCCTCTTCTGCGATGCCGACACCGGTTGCAAAGTCTTCTTCCATGATTTTCAGGATGGAGACGTCGCCCACAAAAATCTCGGAATAGGCCACTTCAAAGCCATTGCTATAGGTGTGGTTCACTACGTCCACATCACCTTCGAGCCCTTCAGGGATGTTGATGGTCAGGTGGTTTCCGGTGAGCTGTTTGAGCACAGCGGGCCCTTGATCCATCGCGTCTTCGTGCAGGTTCAGCACAAGCGTGTCATTGCCTTCGCCGCCTTCCACATAGTGCCCCATGCCAAAGGTGATGGTGTCGTCGCCCTCGCCGCCAATCAGGGCGGTGTCGTTGTTCTGTGCAAGATCTGCGATCAGTACGTCGTCGCCTTCGCCGCCAAACAATTGTGTTACACCGTTGTTGGCCTCGGTCACCACGATACTGTCGTTGCCTTCGCCGCCGTAGATCAAGTGGCTTCCATCGGTGATTTCTACACTGTCGTCGCCGCCTTTCAGGACGGTTGCCGAGTTGTCGCTGAGCGTCAGGTCGTCAGCGTCATCGCTGCCTTCGGCTTGTGTCAAGCCAAAGACGCGGTGGGCATCGGCGTCGCCGGTGTCGGTTTCGTTGTACTGGCTGTCCGGGTCAAACATACTGGTAAGCTGCACATCGCTAGTGTCAAATTCTGACAGACCTTCCAAGCGCACGGTGCGGGTTTCGACATTGTCTTCGTTGAGCGGGTTGGTCCAGCTAAAGTGAACATCTACAAAGTCGCCTTCAGGATCCTCGGTCGTCGAGACTTCAGGCAATGGCAGTTCGTCGACATCGTCAAAGCTGGGCTTTGCGCCGATATCAAGCATGAGCACGTCTTCATCAGGATCAAAGTCCGTGATCGTAGCGATGATCTGGTTGTCCTCCTCATCGCCGTCTCGGATCGCTGTTGCGCCGTCTATGTCAAAGGCATAGACGTCCGCGCCTTCCCCGCCAGTCAGCACGTGGGCAACGGTCTCTTCCGGAAGGCCAGAGAGCGGCTTCATGATGAAAGTGTCGTTCCCATCTCCTCCCTCGGCTGTGGCGGCGCCGTCATCCGCTTCATTGTTGTGCTTAAGGAAAAAGGTATCATCGCCGTCACCGCCGAAGCCGGAGGCTGCATCGGAGATGTGCATGTAGTCTTCCCCCTCGCCGCCAAAGCCTTCGGCCTCGCCGCCAAGCATAAAGACGTCGTTCCCTTCGCCTCCGAGGATCATGCCGTCGCCAAAGGATTTGAGCATGTCGTCTCCCGCGCCTGCGTCGATGTTCTCTTCGCCGCGCGCATAGAGCGTGTCGTCATCTTCTGTGCCGTAGAGTCCTGAAGCTGTATCTTGATCGTCCACTTGGGTCATAACCTCAACGGAGCCCGTGTCTGGAGACGGTTTAAAGTCATCCAAAAGATCGGTCGACACATCTTCGTCGTTCGTTTCCTCGCGGGTACCCTCTGGGTCATCGCCTTGCGAGCCATCCGCCGTTTCTTCAGGACCGACATCCACCAATGCTGTTGCTGCACCAATGCCAAGTAACGACAGTAATAGTAATGGTCCCATAATCTTCCCACACTTAGAATCAGGTCTAAATCCCCAAGTTGCAGTAGGTCGAATGTGGGTTGAGAAAGTATTGATATCATCCGTGTGCGGGGCGGCGGTTTATGTGAATTGAAAATCAAAACTTGAGAAAATTGTCGCCACGTCAGGTTTTTGTCAGGTTCATTTTCTAGGTGGGATTCGACAAAAACGGATGTTTGCGAAACACTTTTTGCCCTAGAGTTAACAGGCAAAGGGTCGCACTCGGCGCAAAGCCTTGAAAAACAGGCTTTTCGCAACACGCACGTTTACATCAAACAATGTTGCTAGCTGAGCAAGCCTCTGTTACACCCGCGACGGATTTTAACGCCTCGTTAGTCCCGAGGTAATGAAACGTCCTTACGCGATGCATACAATTGTATGCCGAGCGTGAGGCAAGCAAGCGGAAGGGTGGACGTGTCCGAACCAGCTTCGATCTCCTCCGGCATTGCAGAACGCTATGCCGCAGCGGTCTTTGAGATCGCACAAGAGAACAATGCGCTGAGCGAATTGGAAACCAGCATCGATGGTCTGGGCGCGGCACTTGCCGACAGCGCCGAGCTTGTTGATCTGATCAATTCGCCACTGATCAGCCGCGAAGAACAAGGTGCTGCGATTTCCGCAGTGGCAAAGAAAATGGGTGTGCAGGACGTTCTTGTAAACGTGCTGGGCCTAATGGCTGAAAAACGCCGCCTGTTTGTTCTGCCACAGCTGATCGAACAGCTGCAGGCAATGATTGCCGAGAACAAAGGCGAAGTGACCGCAGATGTCACCACCGCCAAAGCTTTGACCAAAACCCAGAGCGAAAAGCTAGCCAAAACGCTAGCCGCACGCGTGGGAAAAGACGTCAAAATCAACGCGACCGTCGACGAGAGCCTCGTGGGCGGTCTTGTAGTTAAAGTGGGCTCGAAGATGATCGACACGTCGATCCGCTCCAAGCTTGCTTCCCTCCAGAATGCAATGAAAGAGGTCGGATAATGGGTATCCAAGCAGCCGAAATCTCTGCGATCCTTAAGGAGCAGATTAAAAACTTTGGCCAAGAGGCTGAAGTGGCCGAGGTCGGCCGTGTGCTTTCCGTCGGTGACGGTATTGCGCGCGTCTACGGTCTGGACAATGTTCAAGCCGGTGAGATGGTTGAATTCCCTGGTGGTATTCAAGGCATGGCGCTGAACCTTGAGAACGACAACGTTGGTGTCGTTATCTTCGGTTCTGACCGTGACATCAAAGAAGGCGACACCGTTAAGCGCACCAACTCTATCGTGGACGTGCCAATCGGTGATGGCCTGCTGGGCCGCGTTGTTGATGGTCTGGGCAACCCGCTGGACGGCAAAGGTCCAATCAAAGCGGACAAGCGCGGCGTTGCAGACGTTAAAGCGCCTGGCATCATCCCACGTAAATCCGTTCACGAGCCAATGGCCACCGGCCTGAAGTCCGTTGACGCGATGATCCCAATCGGCCGTGGCCAGCGTGAGCTGATCATTGGTGACCGTCAGACAGGTAAGTCTGCTGTGGCTCTGGACGCGATCCTGAACCAGAAGTCTTACAACGAAGCTGCCGGTGACGACGAAAGCAAAAAACTGTACTGTGTGTACGTTGCGGTTGGTCAGAAACGTTCGACCGTTGCGCAGCTGGTGAAGAAGTTGGAAGAGTCCGGCGCAATGGAGTATTCCATTGTTGTTGCAGCGACCGCTTCCGAGCCTGCGCCTCTGCAGTTCCTCGCACCTTACGCCGCGACCGCGATGGCAGAATACTTCCGTGACAACGGCAAGCACGCGCTGATCATCTATGATGACCTGTCCAAGCAAGCTGTTGCTTACCGTCAGATGTCCCTGCTGCTGCGCCGCCCACCAGGCCGTGAAGCGTACCCAGGTGACGTTTTCTACCTTCACTCCCGTCTGCTTGAGCGTTCCGCGAAGCTGAACGAAGACTTCGGTGCTGGCTCGCTGACTGCGCTGCCAATCATTGAAACCCAGGGTGGCGACGTTTCCGCGTTTATTCCAACCAACGTGATCTCCATCACCGACGGTCAGATCTTCCTGGAAACCGAACTGTTCTACCAAGGTATCCGTCCTGCTGTGAACACCGGTCTGTCGGTTTCCCGTGTGGGTTCCTCGGCTCAGACAAAAGCGATGTCTTCGGTTGCTGGCCCGGTTAAGCTGTCTCTGGCTCAGTACCGCGAAATGGCTGCGTTTGCGCAGTTTGGTTCCGACCTTGACGCCGCAACTCAGCAGCTGCTGAACCGTGGTGCACGTCTGACCGAGCTGATGAAGCAACCGCAGTACTCCCCGCTGACCAACGCGGAAATCGTCTGCGTTATCTTCGCGGGTGTGAACGGCTACCTCGACAAAATCGAGCTGAGCAACGTTGCACGCTTCGAAGAAGGTCTGTTGAACTTCCTGCGCAGCCAGAAGGCCGACCTGTTGGCTTGGATCACCGACGAAGATCCTAAGATCAAAGGTGACGCCGCAGACAAAGTGAAAGCCGCGCTGGACGAATTCGCAGCTGACTTTTCATAAGGGGTTCGGACAATGCCTAGTCTGAAGGACCTAAAAAACCGGATCGAGAGTGTGAAAAACACTCGTAAGATCACAAAAGCCATGCAGATGGTTGCCGCGGCGAAACTTCGCCGCGCGCAGGAAGCTGCTGAGCAGTCGCGCCCTTACACAGAACGGTTTAACGCCGTTCTGTCCGGGCTCGCGGCCTCGGTTGGCGGCTCCGAATCTGCACCGAAGCTGCTTGCGGGCACCGGAAGCGATCAGACCCACCTGTTGGTGGTGATGACTGCGGAACGTGGCTTGTGTGGCGGTTTCAACGCAAACATCGCTAAGTTGGCACGTGCGAAGGCTGCGGAACTGAAAGCCGAAGGTAAAACCGTTAAGGTTCTGACCGTTGGCAAGAAGGGCCGTGACGCCATCAAACGTGAATTGGGTGATGACTTTGTAGGCCACGTTGACCTGACTGAGGTCAAGCGCGTGGGTTACGATGACGCTCAGGGCATTGCCCGCGACATTCTTGTCCGCTTTGATGCGGGTGAGTTTGATGTGGCAACGATCTTCTATGCGAAGTTCGTGAACGTTGTGAGCCAGATCCCAACCGAACAGCAGATCATCCCAGCCGCGTTTGAAGCGGAAGAGGATGGCGCAAGTACTCTGTATGACTACGAGCCCAGCGAAGAGGCCATTTTGGCTGACCTGCTGCCGCGCGGCGTCGCAACTCAGATTTTTGCTGCTCTGCTGGAAAACGGTGCCTCCGAGCAGGGTGCGCGGATGTCCGCAATGGACAACGCCACTCGTAACGCAGGCGACATGATCGACAAGCTGACCATCGAGTTTAACCGCTCGCGTCAGGCTGTGATCACCAACGAGCTTATTGAAATCATCTCGGGCGCTGAAGCGCTCTAAGAACCGGAGACGAAACATGGCAAACGCAAAAGGTAAGGTGACTCAGGTCATCGGCGCTGTTGTCGACGTGCAGTTCGACGACTCTCTGCCGGAGATCCTGAACGCACTGAACACCACTAACAATGGTAAGAAACTGGTTCTGGAAGTATCCCAGCACCTCGGCGAAAACACCGTTCGCTGTATCGCAATGGACGCAACCGAAGGTCTGGTTCGCGGCGCTGCAGTGGAAGACACTGGCGCACCGATTTCCATCCCGGTTGGTAATGCGACCCTCGGTCGTATTCTGAACGTTGTTGGCGAGCCAATCGACGAAAAAGGCCCGGTTGCTTCGGAAGAAACCCGTGCCATTCACCAGCCAGCTCCGGAATTCTCCGAGCAGTCCACTGAATCCGAAGTGCTGGTCACCGGCATCAAGGTGATCGACCTTCTCGCGCCTTACTCCAAAGGTGGTAAGATTGGTCTGTTCGGCGGCGCCGGCGTGGGTAAAACCGTTCTGATCATGGAACTGATCAACAACATCGCAAAAGTGCACTCCGGTTACTCGGTGTTCGCGGGTGTTGGTGAACGGACCCGTGAAGGTAACGACCTGTACTGGGAAATGATCGAATCCAACGTTATTAAGCCAGACAACCTCGAAGAGTCCCAAGTGGCTCTGGTTTACGGCCAGATGAACGAGCCTCCCGGTGCGCGTGCCCGTGTTGCTCTGACCGGTCTGACCCTGGCGGAACAGTTCCGTGACCAATCCGGTACCGATGTTCTGTTCTTCGTGGACAACATCTTCCGCTTTACCCAAGCGGGTTCCGAGGTGTCTGCGCTTCTGGGTCGTATCCCATCCGCGGTGGGCTACCAGCCAACCCTGGCAACCGACATGGGCGCGATGCAGGAACGCATTACATCCACAAAGTCCGGCTCGATTACTTCGATCCAGGCTGTGTATGTTCCAGCGGACGACCTTACCGACCCTGCACCAGCAACCACCTTTGCGCACTTGGATGCGACCACGGTTCTTAACCGTGCCATCTCCGAGCTCGGCATCTACCCAGCGGTTGACCCACTAGACTCCTCTTCCCGACTGATGGATCCGTCCGTTGTGGGTGAAGAGCACTACCAGGTGGCCTTCGACGTTCAGGGTATCCTCCAGCGCTACAAGTCGCTGCAGGACATCATCGCCATCCTCGGCATGGACGAACTGTCTGAAGAAGATAAGCTGACCGTTGCGCGTGCGCGTAAGATCCAGCGTTTCCTCTCTCAGCCGTTCGACGTTGCGAAAGTGTTCACTGGCTCTGACGGTGTTCAGGTTCCGCTGGAAGACACCATCTCGTCGTTCAAAGCTGTTGTGGCTGGCGAATACGATCACCTGCCTGAGGCAGCCTTCTACATGGTTGGCGGCATCGAGGAAGTGATCGCAAAAGCCGAAAAGATGGCTGCTGAAGCGGCTTAAGCGTTGTCGATTTGAAATGCCTCGCCTGGCGCTGCCTGAAATCATAGATTTCAACGCGCCAGACGAGACAGTCACTTTCAAGAAATCGAAACGCTAATAGGAGGCCCGAAATGGCAAACGTGATGCAATTTGATCTGGTTAGCCCTGAGCGCAGCTTGGCTTCGCTTGAGGCAACCGCCGTGAAGATCCCTGGCGCGGAAGGTGACTTGACCGCCATGCCAGGCCACTCTCCCCTGCTGACCTCGCTGCGCCCTGGCGTGGTGCGTGTTCAGACTGCGGATGGTGAGAAGGATTTTGTTGTGACCCGCGGCTTTGCGGACATCACTGCGGAATCCATCTCGGTGATCGCAGAGCATGCGCACAAAGGCGAAGACATGACCAAAGCAGACCTTGAGGACGTTATTGCTGACGCCCGTAAAGCTGCGGCGGAAGCGCCTGAAGAGCACAAGGACGGCGCAGAGAAATTTGTCGCAGACCTTGAGCACCTGATGCACGACATGGTCTGATCCCACGCGGATCTTAAAGTTTAAGAGGCCCCGCCGACACAGGCGGGGCCTTTTGCGTTTGTCCGCTCGAAAAGGTCTTGAAAGCGACGCATTTGCCTTTCAGATTGGCCAGCGATGAAACGGATACGAAATAACTACGTCGGAGTAGATCAGGGAGATGAAGCCCTGTTTTCAGACTTCGAGACCGACGGCGACATGTGGACCGGAAACGGGACGCGCGAACGTCGTAAGCTGATTAAATTCTCCGCCAAATACCGCGTCCCTCCCACGGTTCAAGTGAGTCTGTCGCTGTGGGATATGGATGCTCAGGCCAATATCAGGGCCGAAGTGGTGGCTGAAGAGGTGACCAATCTCGGATTCCATCTGGTGTTTCGCACCTGGGGCGACAGCCGCGTCGCACGGGTGCGCATGTCCTGGCTGGCGATTGGCGAATTGGCTTTTGCCGACGACTGGGTGATTGAGGACTAACGTTCCGTGTTTCCTACAATAGAAAACGCCCTGCCGGAGGACTGCAGGGCGTTTTGTGTTTGAACTGACCTGAGTGGTGGTGGGATCAGCGCAAACGCAATCCGGTTTCAGGATCAAACAGATAGAGGCGCTTGGTCGGGATCGAGAGACCCACAGTTTCGCCTTCGGAGCTGCGGGTGTCGCCCCGCTCTTCGACAATTAGACGTGTGCCATCTTGTGCAGCGAGATAACAGTAGGACACACCGCCTAACGCTTCGGTCAGGTCAATCGTCAGCGCATCTGAACTGTTGTCCAGTTCGATATGCTCGGGGCGTGCCCCAACGGTGACTTTGGAGAGCCCGTCTGGCAGGGGAATAGGGCTTGCTTGGGGGGCAGAAAACGCCGGGTGCATGAGCTTCCCGCCCAACACATCGCATTCCAGGAAATTCATCGAAGGAGACCCTATGAAACCGGCAACAAAGCGGTTGTCTGGATTGCGGTAGAGATCAAGCGGCGCGCCCACTTGCTCAACACGGCCATCGCGCAGCACCACAATTTTGTCTGCCATGGTCATGGCTTCGACCTGATCGTGGGTCACATAGATCATGGTGGCGCCAATTTCCTGGTGCAAGCGGGCGATTTCTACGCGCATGTCGACGCGCAGTTCGGCGTCGAGGTTGGACAGTGGCTCGTCAAACAGGAAGACTTCGGGGCCACGGACAATGGCTCGGCCAATAGCCACACGTTGCCGCTGACCACCGGAGAGCGCTTTCGGTTTGCGCTTGAGGTACTGGTCAAGCTTCAAAATCGAAGAGGCTTTTTGCACCTTTTCTTCAATTTCTGCTTTGGGGTGACCGTTCATGCGCAGGCCAAAACCCATGTTCTCCGCCACCGTCATATGCGGGTAGAGCGCGTAGGTTTGGAACACCATCGCCACGCCACGTTTGGCCGGGTCCACATGGGTCACGTCCCGTTGGCCAATGTTGATTTGGCCGTCGGTGGTCTCTTCAAGGCCCGCAATCATGCGCAATAGGGTGGATTTACCGCAGCCTGATGGGCCGACAAATACGCAGAATTCGCCGTCTTCGATCTCCAGGTCAATGCCATGAATGACCTGCGTTTCACCGTATTTTTTAATGGCACCTTGAAGGGTTACACCCGTCATGTTGTTTCTACCTTTTGTTGTCGCGTTTCCGGGAAGCGCCAGGCCTCCGCCTCTTCGCCAATGCGTTTTGCTGTTTCCAAGACGCGGGGGGCGAGGTTTTCGAGTTGGTCTAAGGATGTGCGGCTTGTTGGGCCGGTCACAGAGAGGGCGCCAAGCATCCGACCGCCATTGGTCAGGATCGGCACCGCAATACAAACGATGCCGGGTTCATGCTCTTCGCGGTCAAAGGCGTAGCCACGCGCGCGAATGGCCGTCAGCTCTTCCCGTAGGCTTTCCGGGGAATCCAGTGTGCTAGGTGTGAAGCGGTGAAAGCTCTGTTGTGCGATGGCGCGGTCCAAAACGGCACCCTCCACAAATGCCAGCATGGCTTTGCCCACACCCGTACAATAGGCGGGGCCTACTTTGCCCGCTTGAGAATACATTTCCACCGGCTTGGCAGCGTTGCGTTTGTCTACGTACAGAACTTGAGAGGCGTCTAGTTGCGCAAGGTGCACTGTTTCGCCGGTGTCTGCAGACAGTTGATCCAAATAGGGGCGGGCGATTGGGGCCAGAGAGCTTGTTGTCCAGGCCGCGTGTGCCAGTCGGACCAGGCGCATGCCCATGGCGTAAGTCTGACGTTCGGGTTCGTAAGACAGCATGCCTTGATTGGTCAGGGTCTGCAGGAATCGGTACAGCGTCGCCTTGGGGTAAGGACTTTTTTCCTGCAATTCGCCAAAGCGTACCGGTCGCTCAAAAGCAGCAACTTGTTCAAGCACATCAAGGGCTTTGCCGACGGTTCCGTCACCAGACATGTGGTTTTTATCTCCTCCATAGATTCCATCAGCCGTTAGGAATCTGTTGACAACCTAGACGACTCTGTGTGTAGATTTCAATATGTAAAACATGGTTTCAAATAATGGGACTGAAAATTGCATAATTTTGGAGACAGGGAGGAACAAATGCTTTCCAAAATGAAAACCACCGCTGCCGCCGCCGCGGTTGCCTCTGCGTTTGCTGTACCGGCTTCTGCGGAGCTGACAGGCGACCTGAGTATTTTCCTGGACACATCAAACCCGGCGCCGCGCGCCACGATGGAAGCGATGATCGACCGCTTTAAAGCGGAACACCCAGGCCTGAACGTTGAGACCACGGTGATCGACCGTGAAGCGTATAAGACCCAGATCCGCAATTTCCTGACTGCAAATGCGCCGGACGTTGCCACCTGGTACGCCGCTAACCGCATGCGTCCTTATGTAGAGGCTGGTCTGTTTGAGGATGTGTCGGATCTCTATGCGGAGCCAGAGATTGCCGAAGGTCTGGCGTCTACCAAAGGCGCGCTGACAATCGACGACAAACAATGGGGCGTGGCCTACACCTACTATCAGTGGGGCGTGTACTACCGCAAAGATATCTTTGCTGAGCTGGGTCTGTCCGAGCCAACCAACTGGGAAGAAGAAAAAGCCAACTGCGGCAAGATCGTTGCCTCCGGTCGTGCGTGCTATACCATTGGTACCAAGTACTTGTGGACCGCTGGTGGCTGGTTTGACTACCTGAACATGCGCACCAACGGCTTTGACTTCCACATGGATCTGGCCGCAGGCAACGTGTCCTGGGAAGATGACCGCGTGAAGCAGACTTTCATGAACTGGAAAGAGCTGATAGACATGGGCGGCTTTATTGCTGACCACCAGACCTACAGCTGGCAGGAAGCTCTGCCGTTCATGGTGAACGGTGAAGCAGCATCCTACCTGATGGGTAACTTCGCCGTTGCACCGCTGCGCGAAGCTGGTCTGACCGACGATCAGCTGGACTTCTACCAGTTCCCGGTGATCAACCCTGACGTAGCGCTTTCCGAAGACGCACCAACCGACACGTTCCACATCCCTGCGAATGCGAAGAACAAAGAGGCCGCACGTGAGTTCTTGCGCTTCGCAACTTCGCCAGCGGAGCAGACCATCATCAACAACGGCAAAAACTTGGGCCAGCTGCCTGTGAACGCCGCGTCCTCCGTGGATGATGACA
>JAAENN010000141.1 GCA_024224295.1 Shimia sp.
CGCCGGAGCGGACCGGGGTTGCCGCGGCAGCCGTAGGGGCGGGTGGTGCTGCTTTGACAAGCACCATCTCTTTTCCTGTGTCGGGTACGATCACAAATGCAACCGTCAACGCGAATGCCGGCGACATCTTCGCTATAGTCGACCAGACCGCGGGTGTTACATGTGGTGGAGAGTGCATGAATGGTTGCGGAAGTGCTGGTGCGCCGGTGACATGTCGTCCGGACAGTGGGACTATGGCTACTTTCAACGTATGTGTTTAGCGGGTATTTGAGTCACAGCGAGAAGATAACTGAAGGAATAGTTCGTGTTAGGTTGCCTATGAGTAGCAACTTGAAGATGTGGTCGCCGTCCTTGAGAGTCGATGCTCGGCGTGCGCTCCTCGTCGCCGGATGACTGTATCGCTCGAAGTAGGTCGGGTAGGAATGGCAGGAAGGCAGCAGGCACAGAGACCCATGCCTCCATCGCGTGGTGAGAGCACGAGTCGTTTGGCAGCGTCGATATCGTCAGGTAGACGAAGTGGGAGGAGGACGGGCTGGATTGGCAGGATCGTCCTCAGGCAGGAGGTCTTTGGCGACGGTCGATTTTGGGCAACGGAGTAAGGAGACGAAGATGAGCTGGGGATCGAGGCCTTGCTGAAGAGCCGTGCGAAACACGGTGGCGATCCTGGCAAAGGTCTTGGCGCCTTTCCAAGTTCGATGGCCGCCGCCACAGTTCTTTCGGGTGGCGATGATGGGTCGCAGGGCCTGCTCGGCGAGATGGTTGGTTGCTGGCAGCTCCGGGTGCTGGAGAAAGGTGAACAGGGCCGCTTGTTCCTTGCGGAGGTGTTTGGCGAACTTACGGTTTTCTTCCTCCTTCGGGCGCCATGCCAGCAGCCGTTTCATGTTGGCTTTGAGGCGACCGGTGGCCACCGCCAGACCGTGAGCGGAGATCTCGCCCGCGTCGCGGCGATCACGCAGCTCAAGGGCTTTCTTGAGCAAGCGTTTCACGGCGTGGGGGAAACGGGCCGTGCCACCCAGCGCGGTCTCGAGGTTGTCGTGACAGCGACGCAGCAAGTGGTGCAGGCAGCTCTGGTGCAGGGCCTGCTGGAAGCGCCTGTAAGGAGCCCAGCCATCTCGGGCCATCTTGCCACGGTAGTCTTCGCCGAGGACCTTGGCGGCCTCTTTGAAACCGCGCCCGAACTCCACGGCGTAGAACGTCACCCAGGTGGTGACGTAGACCCACAACCAGGTCGAGACCCCGCCCACCCGCCAACCGGTCTCGTCGGGGCTGACCCATGGCGCCTTGCGCACCGCTTGCTTGAGCGCTTCATAGGTCGGCTCCACGACCCGTCCGATGCGCTGAAGCGCGAGGCACAGCCCTCCTGGAGTGATCGAGAGGTGAAAGGTGTTGTCGAGCAGATGAGACAGCTTGACATACGACATGCCGGTGGCAAGCTTCAACTCGGCCGCCAGCGCCAAGGCTCGCGGCCCTACCTGGGAGGCGGCGGCTCCCAAAGCATCGGAGGTCTGCAGCGGATGACGGCCCTGGAGGCGGCGACCACATCGCAGGCAGTCGCCGACGTGGACGTTGAACTGCCTGACCCAGGGCTCGATCACAGGCGGCAGATCCGTCTGGTACTGAACCGCGACCCGCTGCTCTTCCACCTCCCCGTCACACTCGGGACAGCTTTTGGGCAACGACGCCTCGAAGGTCTCATGGACCTGCTTCGGCGGCTTCCGGTGAGCCTTCTTGCCGTGCTTCTTCCCACGCTTGCGTCCCGGACGGCGGGGTTGCTTCTTGGGTGGACCTTTCGAAAACGGCGCAGCTTGGCGTTTGCCCGCACGCCGTGCTTTCTCCAACAGATCCTTCAGACGCGACAGCTCTGCCTGGTCGAGCTTATGTTGCTTCAAGAGTCGCTCGATTTCTTTCTCCAGTTGCTCGACTCTGGTCCGCAGACGCCGGTTCTCCCGCTGAGTGGACGCGCAACTCGCACAGGGTGGGAGCTCGACGGTGCCGGTGCGGCCCATGCTTCAGACCTCCCCCCGCAGGGCTGCCCGAGCTCGCCCCACCAGCGGGTAGAGGAAGATCCGCTTGCGGCACGCACCATGGCGCTGGTGCTCACGGTCCATGCGTCCGCGACCTTGCGTCAGCCCGACATCGATCCAGTTCGCCGCCCGGTAGCAGGTCCCGGCGAAGCGGCTCTCTTCGACCAGGGTCTCCAGCAACAGCGGCCGCACGCCGTAGGCCCGTTGCCAGTCCTGAGGCAATTGCCGCGCCATCTGGCCCAGAACACAGCTGGCCAGGTTGCGCACCTCGATCCACGGCAGCAACAGAAACCGACTGTTGTTGACGATCTTTTGGAGGTGGCGCTCTCGCACCGGTTCGCTCCACCCGATCCATCGGTCTCGCCGCGCCATCTTCCACGCCGGGCTCGACAGCTGCAGGCAGCCGACCACCCGCGGCGACGGCTGCGCCACCTCGATCAGATAACGCAGATGCGCACCGAACGGCACCTTGTGGCCGAG
>JAAENN010000142.1 GCA_024224295.1 Shimia sp.
GCAGCCATCTTATAACACCTCCGGCGCGAGAGAGATGATCTTCATGAAATTTTTAGCCCGCAGTTCCCGAACGACCGGTCCAAAGATACGTGTACCTACTGGCTCGTTGTTGTTGTTCAGAATAACTGCGGCGTTCCGATCAAAACGGATCGCTGTGCCATCTTCACGGCGGACTTCTTTAGCGGTTCGCACAACGACAGCCTTACGGACATCGCCTTTTTTCACGCGACCACGAGGAATGGCTTCCTTGACCGAGACGACGATTACGTCACCTACGGATGCGTATTTACGCTTGGAACCACCCAGAACCTTGATGCACTGAACTCGGCGAGCGCCGGAGTTGTCAGCAACATCCAGGTTGGTTTGCATCTGGATCATGTGGTTTCTCCCGACCTATGGGGCACCGATGCGTGGTGTATCCCCCAGGGTTTCGACTGACTGTTAAGTCTAGTCGCCAGGAGTCTCTTACGAGACTCTTAGGCTTCCAGAACTTCCCAGCGTTTCGTTTTCGATTTCGGCGCGCATTCGATGATGCGTACTTGATCGCCGACCTTGAAAGCGTTCTGTTCATCGTGAGCCCGGTACTTTTTGGACTTACGGATGGTTTTCTTCAGAACCGGGTGTGTAAAGCGACGCTCTACGGATACGGTTACTGTTTGGGCGTTGGCGTCCGAAGTAACGGTGCCAGTCAGGATACGTTTGGGCATCTTTAAGGCTCCTCTTACTCTGCTGCCGCTTTGGCTTTTTCGTTCAGGATGGTCTTCACACGTGCTGCGCTGCGACGCGCTTCACGGATCTTGGCCGCGTTTTCCAGTTGGCCAGTGGCCGCTTGGAAACGAAGGTTGAACGATTCTTTCTTAAGATTGGCCAGTTCCTCACGGAGCTGATCCGGCGTTTTATCACGCAGTTCGTTGGCGTTCATCGCCTTTTCCTTTCTCATACATCAGAGGGCGCCCGAGTATGTGCGGGGTGACCCTTTTGCCTGATGGACAAATACAAAACACACGAATCCCGCACACACGGAATCCATGAGATGGCGCTCTATACGGGGGAGTCGGCGGAGTGGCAAGCGAAAGTTGTCGTTTTCCTCTGCCTCGCCTGCCACCCACCGGAGCGTTAGTCGCAGTCGTACCAAACGCTGGTTGCTGCGCGCTTGCTGCCATCCTCAAGCGTTGCGGAGCTCGGCTCTGGAGGCCGAGAAATCTTTGTTTGCGGATGTCCGATGCGCGCACAGTAGTCGTTCATGCGCTGATCAATTTGCCTCTGAGAGACTTCGTCGGGGAAGAAGACAATATTCATCCCTGTTTCTATCGGGAATGCCAGGTGCACACCTTTTCGATCCGCTTCACTTGGGAAAACCTGATTGATCAAGGTCGCCCGACGATCAGCCGCTGCTTGAGGGTCAACCGTACATGCCGTCATAGTGGCGATGGCACCAAGCAAAATGAGTGAATACGCTTTCAAAGTTCTGTTCCTTTTTTGGGACTGGCGCGATAACTTAAACGCGCTCCCGACTACCAACCCAATTCAACCTAAGCAAGTTTTTTGCAAGAGCGGATTCTCCGCAACGGATTGAGACGTGCATTCACCGCTTCTCTCATAACCAGATCCTCTCTATAGATGTCCCCGCGCGCTTAGTGCCGCACACTTTGGGAGGAGTGACCATGATCCCTGTCGACGTAGCGATCTTGTTTATGGGCGCGGCCATTGCCTTGGCGCTGGTGCCGGGACCGGACAACATCTTTGTGCTGACCCAATCGGCCCTGCATGGCCGCGTGGCGGGTCTCACTGTCACTTTAGGCCTCGCCAGCGGCTTGATCTTTCACACCACCGCCGTGGCACTTGGTGTGGCCGTGATCTTTCAGACCTCCCAAGTCGCTTTCGCCGCGTTGAAATACATCGGCGCAGCTTACCTCGCCTATCTGGCTTTCAAAGCCTTCACCGCCGCCAAATCCAATCTGGACGGGGACGCCCCTGCCCCCGAAACGACAGCCAAGCAATACACCCGCGGCCTGATCATGAACATCGCCAACCCCAAGGTCACGATCTTCTTCCTCGCCTTCCTGCCGCAGTTTGTTGATCCGGCCAACGGTCCGCTGGTCCTGCAATTCTACCAACTCGGCTTCCTGATGATCATCGCAACCCTGCTGGTGTTCGGCTCCGTCGCTCTGGCCGCGGGATGGCTTGGCGACTGGCTCAAGAACTCCCCAACAGCACAAATCTGGCTCAACCGCCTTGCTGGCGTGGTCTTCATCGCCTTGGCCATGAAGCTGGTCACAGCCGAGCGCTAAAACACAAGACGCCGCTCCGACAAGAGCGGCGTCTCGATTTTCATCGGACACAAAGGCTTACTTCAAACGCTGGCGTTCTCGTACAAGACCGATCATCACCGACACACACATCAGCATCAGCACAATCGCAAACGGGAACCCCGTGGCAATTGCTGCAGCTTGCAAGGCACCAAGACCACCACCGAGTAAAAGCACAATGGCGATCGCGCCTTCCAATACGCACCAGAACACCCGTTGCGCAGTCGGCGAGTCGGTCTTGCCCCCCGCGGTGATCGTGTCAATCACCAGCGAGCCGGAGTCCGAGCTGGTCACAAAGAAGACCACCACAAGAATGATGCCAATGAAGGACAGCAATCCGGTCATCGGGAAGGCCTCAAACATCTTGAACATCTTCAGCTCAAGCGCAGCCTCCTGAAGCGCCTGTGCGGACCCGCCGGTCACCTGCTCCAATGCAGCCCCACCAAAAACGCTCATCCACAGCGCACCAACGACTGTAGGAATGAACAGAACGCAAATAATGAACTCACGAATGGTGCGTCCACGAGAAATTCGCGCGATGAACATGCCGACAAAAGGCGACCAGCTGATCCACCAGGCCCAATAAAACGTCGTCCAGCCTTGCATAAAGTTCGTGTCTTCACGACCAACCCAATTGGACAATGCTGGAAGCTTGGCAACATAATCGGCCATGCCGCTGAAGAAGGCCGCGATGATGGCCACGGTTGGTCCAACCAACAGCACAAGGATCAGAAGGACCGCGGCCAGGACCATATTGGCCTCAGAGAGGCGTTTCACACCTTTTTCCAGACCTGCGACGACCGACACCAAAGCAAATCCTGTGATCAACACAATCAGCAGAACTTTCATGCCATCACTCACCGGCACACCAAACAGGTAGTTCAACCCCGCCAAAGCCTGACTTGCGCCAAGACCTAGTGACGTGGCCAAGCCAAATATGGTCGCAAACACGGCAAGAATATCGATGACATGTCCTGCAGGGCCCCAGGTTCTCTCTCCAAGAAGCGGGTAAAAGACACTGCGCATGGTCAATGGCAGTCCGCGGTTGAAGCTAAAGAACGCCAACGCAAGCGCGACCATCGCATAGATGGCCCAAGGATGTAGACCCCAGTGGAAAATTGTCGCCGCCATGGCCAGATCGCGTGCCCCAGTGACGTCGCCTCCCGCAGCGCCCAATGGTGCCCAATCGGTCCGCACACCATTTTCACCAACAGCAGTTCCCCCAAGGGACGACCCGTAATGTGAAATCGGCTCGGCCACGCCCCAGAACACGAGGCCAATGCCCATGCCTGCTGCAAACAGCATCGCAATCCACCCAGCGTAGCTGTAATCCGGTGTCGCGTCTTCCCCGCCCAACCGGATTTTCCCGTATGGCGAAATCACCAAGAATAGCGAGAACACCACAAACAGGTTGCACGCAATCATAAAGACCCAGTCAAAGTTTCTGGTCAGCGCAGGTCGCAACCACCCAAAGAATTCGGACGCTTGCTCCCGAAATACCAATGAGAAAAAAACAAAAGCAAGAATAGTCAGGCCGGATATGGCAAAAACGGGGTTGTGTATATCCAACCCAAACAACTGCACATTATCCTGACCAACTTCATAATCAGTATCTTCAGACATAGGCTCCTCCCTTTCCTTGTCATAAGGAGGAGCCTTGGCCATTTGGGTATTTCAAACCAGAGGAATACGACCCTTCTGACCGAAATTCCGCCGGAATGGGCGATTGCGGCTCCCGCACCTTGTGCAAATCGCAGTGCACAAGGTGCCGGTGACCACTTCATCCGGCGCGGAGCATCAATCCACGTAAGGTGTCAAAATTTGCGCATAGGTCGTATCAGCAATATCCGCCATCCGGATCGCTCGTGGCTCCTTGGACTTACCAAAAGTGACCGTCACGCCGACAAAAGCTTTCGTCGAAGCAATCGTCTGATCCCCAGCAGAACCGTTTTCTTGGAGCCGCAGATAGTCGATACCCGCTTTCAACATGACATCGTTGTTTACACCCCAAGTGCCCAACCGATGTCGCAGGTAAACACCCACTCCGGGCCCTCGAACCGGATCCGCGCCCGAACCAGAATCCACATCGTTCTCCCCATCTGTTTAGGAGGCATAAAAGCCGACAAATGACTTATCGTTGGAAAGCGCGTACTCCGCTTGCATCTTCGCGATCAAAGCGTTGTCGAGTGTCTCTGGGTTATCAACAGAGATGACATCCAGAAACGCCAGAGAGCCACCATAAGCCCACTGACCGCGTTCAAAGCCAGCTCCAGCGCCAATCATGCGGTACGTGGTGTCCTGATCAAAATCATCAGCTGTAAATCGGACCGACCCTACCCCAGCCATGAGACCGACGTAGGCGTCATTTCGAAAAGTTCCGATCGTCGCGATGATCTGAGCCGCATCTCTAGGACCATCATTTGTCTCTTCCCCCGGAACGATTAAGTCCCCCACGGAAGTTTTTGAATAGTGGCCCTGTACGCCCCAGCTCAACCCATTGTCCTGAACACCCCCAGCGCGGGCCGATAAGCGACCTCCGTAGAAGTTTTCAGGTTCGTTAGGAAACCCACCGCCGGAATTCAGAGCATCTCCGCCCAGAAAATAGGTGTCATATGAAAGACCGACTTCCCCAAAAGTCGTTCCCTCTGCGTGAGCGTTAGAAGTTCCGCTTACGATCAGCGCCGCCAGCGCTGCAGCAAATCTGATAGTCATAGTGTCCTTGCGCATTTCAAATCCCCATGCCTCAACCACTAAAGTTTGAGGCAAAATGCGGATACCCAAGGACAGACAAAGCCGCAACGGTCATGCGAACGTACGGTTAATATTTAGGAGATGCCAAATTTTGGCACCTCCGCGAAACAGCCGTGATACCGACGCAATACCGTCGTGGCTTTTGGCAGGTTAACCGCGCAACGTTTACTCCCAAATATAGTTGAAGCTGACGCTCCCCCGCTCATCTTCCGCCATGTTCATGGGCACCTCATGGCGCAGCCAGCTTTCCCACAACAAAACGTCACCAACATCAGGTTTCATATAGATAAATGGCTGCAAATCCCGCCGAGAGCCTTTTTTACGCACCGGCGACGCCATCATCCGACCCGACCGAGGGTCTTCAAGCTTGAGCGCGCTCGCCCCATCTGGCATCGACACATAGGTGGTTCCGCTGATCACCGAATGCGGATGGATATGGCTGGCATGCATGCCTCCTTCAGGGAGAATATTGATCCACAAGTCCTCAAGTTTCAGAGACTTACCATCCAGATCAAATTCCAAATCCTTGGCAAACGCGGCCACGTGCTGATCCAGAGACGCCACCACATCCGCAAAAATCGGGAACCGCCAAGGCAAATCGGTTAGCGAGGCATAAGACGTATAGCCCGGGTAAGCATTCGCCTCACACCATTCCTGCCCCGCCTCATCATCTTCGGCAATCGAGAAACAGGACGTCTCCAGCTCCTGTGCGTCCACAGGCGTGCCAAATTCAGACAAACGCGCTCGGTACAAGCGCGTCACAAAGAGAGATTCGATGGTCGACATATCGGCTTCCTATAGTGGTTAGTTATTTTTCTCAAAACACGCGACGGTAGAAATCTTCGCTTAACACCCTTGAAACGTTGGCAAAAAGAATCGCCAATTTTGAGGCTAACCCCCCGTTTTTTAAGGGCACACTCTTTTAACTCCTGCTTGCTACTTCTCGTAGTCACACTCGAAAACCGCCCTGTCCAGGAGCAGGAATAAACCATGAAACGCAAAATCACAGTCTCTTTCGCGATCATCTCGATCATTGTCATGGCCATCAGCGTCATGGGCGGTCTCGCCGGGATCTCGCTTTACTCTCACAAAATGCGCGATGACATGCAGTATCGTGTAAAAGTCTTCGAAGAAGCTGCCATCGCGATTGAGAACCTAAAAATCGAATTTTTGATGGCACGTCGAGCAGAAAAGGACTTTCTCCTGCGCCTCGACACCAAATACTCTGACCGCCATGCAGGCATTATGGAAAAGATGTGGGCGCATATCGCCGTTATGGAAGAAATCCTAGCCAAAGTGCCCGATTTGGCAGAAACATCTGCCAACCTTGGGCCCCTGAACGAGTTCGCTCACGTGTATGAAGCCCGCTTCAAAGACGTAGTGACAAGCAACAACCACTTGGGTTTGACCAACTCTGAAGGTCTTCGGGGACAATTGGAGAAGGCTGCAGACACTGTAAATGAAAGCCTAAAAGACGTTGCTATTCCTGTCCTAAAGGTCAATGTCTTGACTATGCGTCAGCATGAAAAAGACTTCCTGATCTCTGCCGACACGAAATGGCTGGACGAGGTAAATGCACGCATTAAGGAATTCGAAGGATTCCCTGTTTTCTTCTACGACAGTGCGGAGCAGCGAGAAGCGATCCTTCCAGTTATGGCTGCATACAAAACGGTCTTTGAGTCTCTTGTAGCAGAAACTCTGAAGGAGCGTGGCTTCCGCAAAGATATGTCGAAAAGCTATTCAGACGCCTCTCCTTACATGGATACGATTTTGAATGACGTGACCGCCGCTCTCGATGCGGTACTTCTCGAAAGCGAAACCGTAAGCCAAAAAGCCCAGCAAAGCTCACAGTGGGCTGCCATCATTGGCGCTGGTCTGTTTGCAATCTTTGCCTTTTTCCTAGCACGCGGGATCTCTCGTCCGCTCAAGCGTATCGACGCTGTGCTGAAGGATATGATGAACGAAGACTTCTCCAAAGAAATGCCTAAGTCCGGTATTCGCGAACTGTCAGCAATTTCTGAAGCTGTGGGTGACTTCCGCAAGCAGGAAGAAACCAAAGTTCACATGACCCGCGAAATCTCCAAGGTGATTGAGGCGTGTGGCCAAGGCGACTTCTCTCGCCGGATTGACACCACTGGGTCTGAGGGTGTGTTCAAAGATCTGGGACAAGGCGTGAACACTATTGGTGAAGTCGCGCAGAGAGGTTTGGGCGATGTACAAGAAGCACTTGAAGTGCTGGCCACAGGCGATCTCACCCACGAGATGCCGGAAGGTCAAAAGGGCGTCTTCAAAGACATCTCCGACACCATCACACACCTAACCAACAGCCTGGACGGTATGGTACGCCAGTTGTCCGCGTCCAGCCAGGTGCTGAACCACACTTCTCAAGAAATCTCCTCCTCGGTAGACGACGCTTCCCGTCGCGGTGAAATCTCTGCCGCCTCTTTGGAAGAGACGTCCTCCTCACTGCAAACTGTTGCGCAGACTGTCAATCATACGGCCCAAAGCGCACAGGAGGCTCGCACCCACGTCAACAACGCCCAGAAAAAGGCAGAATCGACACGTGAAGTTGCGGACCAAACGGTCGAGGCGATCCAGAAGATCAAAGAGAGTTCTGACGCAATTTCTCAGATCAGCGGTCTGATCGAAGACGTGGCCTTCCAGACCAACTTGCTGGCCCTGAACGCGGGCGTGGAAGCAGCACGCGCTGGGGACGCAGGCCGAGGCTTTGCGGTTGTGGCCTCCGAAGTGCGGGCGCTTGCACAACGGTCCTCTGAGGCGGCCCATGAAATCAACACGTTGATTTCCAGCTCGCAAACCGAAGTTGCCAACGGTGTGGACCTTATGAACGAAACCGGCAACTCGCTTGGTGAGATTATGCAAGCGGTAGAGCAAGTTGTGGGCAAGGTCCGTGAAATTGCGGAGAATGCGGTGGATCAATCCACCGGCCTGAAAGAGGTCAGTGCAGCTGTAGAAAACCTCGACAGCGACAGTCAGAAAAGTGCTGCCATGCTTGAAGAGACCGCAGCGTCTGGCCAAGTTTTGCGGGGCGAATCTGAAAACCTTGTACGCGCTGTGGATGGCTTCACGCTTAAAGGCGAAGCCTCCGGCCGCACCGCTGAGGACGACCTAGACGACGAGTGGGACGCGGCCTAAGCCCTTTACCTCAGCACACGACAAAAAAGCCCCGTCGGTTTTGGCGGGGCTTTTTTGGTGACCACGGTCCCGAGGAGACCTGCGAAGATGGGCATCTCTGGTTGACGTCCTGGACCGATCTCATGATCGTGGCTCAACAGACATCACGACACTGCGCACAAAAAAACCCTCCGCCAGTGTCCCGGCGGAGGGTCAATCTTGTCAGGACTGAGGGGGCAAGCCCCTCAAACCATTACCAGTCTTCGCGAACCACTACGCGGGTTTTGACCGGAAGTTTCATCGCAGCAAGGCGCAGAGCCTCACGAGCGATGTCTTCGTCAACACCGTCGATTTCGAACATCACGCGACCTGGCTTCACTTTACACGCCCAGTAGTCCACGGAGCCTTTACCTTTACCCATACGGACTTCGGTTGGCTTCGAGGTCACAGGAGTGTCTGGGAAAATACGGATCCAAACACGACCTTGACGTTTCATGTGACGGGTCATTGCGCGACGTGCGGCCTCGATCTGGCGAGCAGTCACACGCTCCGGTGTGGTTGCCTTTAGGCCGAAGGAGCCGAAGTTCAGGGTGGAACCACCCTTCGCCAGACCCTTGATGCGGCCTTTGTGCATCTTACGGAATTTAGTACGCTTTGGCTGAAGCATTGATCAGTCTCCCTTAGCGACGACCGCCTGCACCGCGAGGTGCTGGGCCATCCTGGACTTCTTGAGCGCGACGATCACGTGCCTGTGGATCATGTTCCATGATCTCGCCTTTGAAGATCCAGGTTTTGATACCAATGATCCCGTAAGCGGTCGTGGCTTCCACGTGTGCGTAATCGATGTCGGCACGCAGTGTGTGCAATGGCACGCGACCTTCACGATACCATTCGGTACGTGCGATCTCAGCACCACCCAGACGACCTGCAACGTTCACCCGGATACCCAGGGCGCCCATGCGCATTGCGTTCTGAACGGCACGTTTCATTGCGCGGCGGAAAGACACACGGCGCTCCAGCTGTTGAGCGATGGACTCGCCAACCAGCGTCGCGTCGAGTTCCGGCTTGCGTACTTCAACGATGTTGAGGTGCAGCTCGGAGTCGGTCATCTCGGCGATCTTCTTGCGAAGGGTCTCGATGTCCGCGCCTTTTTTACCGATGATCACGCCCGGACGCGCAGTGTGAACAGTCACACGGCACTTCTTGTGAGGGCGCTCGATGATCACACGTGCGATACCGGCTTGTTTGCACTCGGTTTTGATGAACTCACGGATTTTGATGTCTTCCAGCAGAAGATCGCCAAAATCTTTGGTGTCCGCGTACCAGCGGCTGTCCCAGGTGCGGTTCACCTGAAGGCGCATGCCAATTGGATTGACTTTGTTACCCATTAGGCTTGCTCCTCAATCTGACGCACCTTGATAGTGAGTTCCGAGAACGGCTTGATGATCTTGCCGAAACGACCACGGGCGCGAGGGCGACCACGTTTCAGCGTCAGGTTCTTACCCACATAGGCTTCGGCAACGACCAGGCTGTCGACGTCCAGATTGTGGTTGTTCTCAGCGTTGGCAATTGCGGACTGAAGGCATTTCTTCACGTCCTGAGCGATCCGCTTGTTGGAGAAAGTCAGGTCGGTCAACGCCTTCTCAACTTTCTTTCCACGGATCATGCCGGCCACTAGGTTCAATTTCTGCGGGCTGGTGCGAAGCATGCGAGTTTTCGCCATTGCTTCGTTTTCAGCCACGCGGCGGGGGTTCTTTACCTTGCCCATGACTTACTTCCGTTTCGCTTTTTTGTCAGCTGCGTGACCGTAATAGGTGCGAGTTGGCGAATATTCACCAAACTTCTGACCAATCATGTCTTCAGTGACGTTGACAGGGATGTGTTTCTTGCCGTTGTACACACCAAAAGTCAGACCCACGAACTGGGGCAGGATGGTGGAACGACGGGACCAGATTTTGATCACTTCATTGCGGCCGGATTCGCGCACTGCTTCGGCTTTTTTAAGCACGTAAGCATCGACGAAAGGACCTTTCCATACAGAGCGAGACATAGATTAACGTCCCTTCTTCTTGGCGTGACGCGAGCGAATAATAAGCTTTTGCGACGCTTTGTTTTTGTTGCGGGTACGTGCACCTTTGGTCGGCTTACCCCATGGTGTCACTGGGTGACGACCACCGGAGGTACGACCTTCACCACCACCGTGAGGGTGATCGATCGGGTTCATAACCACACCACGAACCGACGGACGCTTGCCTTTGTGGCGCATACGGCCGGCTTTACCGAAGTTCTGGTTGGAGTTGTCAGGGTTGGACACGGCACCAACGGTGGCCATGCATTCCTGACGCACAAGGCGCAGTTCGCCAGAGGACAGGCGGATCTGAGCGTAGCCACCGTCACGACCAACAAACTGAGCGTAGGTACCAGCTGCACGGGCGATCTGGCCGCCTTTGCCTGGTTTCAGCTCGATGTTGTGGATGATCGTACCAATTGGCATGCCAGAGAACGGCATTGCGTTGCCTGGCTTGATGTCAGCTTTCGCGGACGCCACAACCTGATCACCAACAGCCAAACGCTGTGGCGCAAGGATGTAGGCCTGCTCGCCGTCTTCATATTTTACGAGTGCGATGAATGCAGTCCGGTTCGGGTCATATTCGATCCGTTCAACGGTTGCTGCGACATCAAATTTGTTGCGTTTGAAATCAACGATCCGGTAGAGGCGTTTTGCCCCACCACCGCGGCGACGCGATGTGATCCGTCCGGTGTTGTTCCGGCCGCCCGACTTCGTCAGACCCTCAGTGAGGGCTTTGACAGGGCGTCCTTTCCAAAGTTCCGAACGGTCGATCAGCACCAACCCACGTTGGCCCGGCGTCGTCGGCTTATACGACTTAAGTGCCATGCTTTCTGTCTTCCGTGTGCATGCAAAGAGCGTGCTCTTTGCGTAGATGAAGGCCCCTGCTCGCTGGTTTTGATCTCAAACCCAACTACTAAGGTGCCAAGGTTATAGGCCCCCGTAGGTGCCCGACTCTCACATGTGAGCAGCCCCAGAACGAATCTGAGGCCACACGACTTGCGCGACATAGCGGGGATGGGGGGAGATGGCAAGTAGCGAACTTGGATCGCAAAAATTAGTGCAGGTTGGACACGCCTATTACGTTGACAAGCGCGGATCAGGCGCAACTATAAGCAGAAGCGCGGTACTAGAGGTATTCTGGAGAACGATTTGCGAAGAGAAATTGAAGTCACGTCGATAGGCGACATCGTTGCCGCGATCAAGGAAGTTAACGGGCTATACGACGGGACAGTTTGGTTTCGTGGGCAAGGAGACAAAGAATGGCCGCTACTACCAGGTTTCCTAAGAGATGAACCTAAAGTCTCCGAGACCACTCTGTTAAACCGCTTCAAACAGAGTGCTGCAATGCTTGCTGGAATGCTGCCGGATGAAGTGGTCCCAGAAAACTGGACAGCCAGCTAAGGTGTATCCCAAACCTTTGAAGGGATACGAGAATGGCAAAGCGCCGGAACTTTACAGATCAGTTTAAGGCCAAGGTGGCGTTGGAAGCGCTGCGTGGCGACAAGACCGTGCAAGAGATTGCAGCGAAGCATCAACTGCACCCAAACCAGGTCAGCACATGGAAGCGTCAAGCCATCGACGGAATGGCGGATGTGTTTTCCGGTGGCAAGCAGAGCGGCCCGACCGAGGCAGAGGTGAAAGAGCTTCACGCCAAGATCGGGAGGCTTGCAGTTGAGAACGATTTTTTGTCGGAAGGGCTCAAAAGGTGAGCCCTGCAAAGAAGCGATCATTGATCCGGCGGGATCATCCGAAACTCAGCATCAGCCAGCAGTGCAAGCTGGTGAATCTGAGCCGGTCGGCATTTTACTACTCACCAGTCGGGATCGGCGCGGCGACGCTGGAGATGATGCAAGAGATTGATCGGGTGTTCACCAAATACCCGTTCTTCGGATCACGTCAGATCGCGGCGTATTTGCGTCGGGGAGGCATTGTCGTGGGGCGTCATCGTGTCCGGCGGCTGATGGCCAAGATGGGCCTGGAAGCGATCTACAAGCGCCCACGAACCAGCCAACCGCACCCGCAGCATCCGATCTTTACGTATCTGCTGCGGAAGATGGGGTCGAGTCCGGCTGAGTGCAGAATAGGGCGGTAAGGATTCATTGGGCAGATTGCAAAGATAACTGCCTTTCATTGTTTTGGGTGCACCAAGGTCAATTGCGGTTTTTTAGCCTGATTGAAACTCATGGCTGAGCGCGCCGTTTCAAACAACCAGTGCCAGTCGGTTTTCCGCCATTGTGACCTGCGCTTGGATACCCCAATTGAAGGGAAGAAAATCCTGCTCGATCCCATCGGCAAAAATCACGCCACCTTCGTTGATACGCGACAGCATCGAAAGTTGCGCGTCACCATTGATCTCACCCGCCGTAATTTCGCAGCCGCTGGTGCGACTGGGCCAGGGTTCGCGGGCAAAGAACGCAGCGCGGTTATCTTCTGGATCGATTTCAAAACGGCGGTGAGTGGCGTTCATGATCGACTTCGCCCAGCCAGTCAGCCCGGTGCCCGTGGCAACGATCATCCCGCTCGAAGACTGAAACTCTTCTGCGTCACCTGATTGGATAACATAGCGAGCGGATTGGTGGGAACGATGACCGATGAACAATTCATTCAAGGCGAGCAATGACAGACCCTCTCCTACTTTGGCCTCCACCATCGCACGGGCTTGGATGTTAACGTCCGCGTGCGCAGCTGATTTCAACAACCCCGGCAAATGATCAACGCTATGACGGGTCAACACGCCCTCTGATGAGGCAGGGTCAGGGGATACTCCGATTACCGGCTGACCATTCAAATACTTGGCAATATTCGCGACAAGCCCGTCTTGCCCGATCGGCACGATGATATCCTCTGGGCTAAATAGAAAGCGGTTTAAATCCTCGCGCATCACATGCACAAAGGGCCATTCGGCAGGTACGGCTTCTTTGGCGGCGGTCAAGGCGCGGGATTGCAGTGCATCCCGCACCTCCAATTTGCCGAGCTTTTGACCACGAGTGGAAAGAAAAAATTCAGCCTGCCCCCGTGTGCCGTGCTTTGCCAATAGGGCGGCATACTCAGTCTCTCTGGACACAAGCACAACACGTGGGTTCAGGCTGCTCATCCTACTTCTCCATCACTTGCGGGGCCATCAGCGCACGCGCCTGTTGGACGATTCCGGCCAGCATGTCAGGACTGACAGTCAAGCTGTCGATCTTCTCTAACTTTCCGGCGAACTCTTGTGCAGCAAGGGCGAACATGACGGCAGGGGGAACCGATGCGATGGCGTCCATGCGGGCCTTTTCCATATCAGCGGCGGCCTGTTCGACCGCGCGGATACGCTTGGCTTCGGCCTCGGCGCCGACGATTTTGGCCGCGCTGTCGGCTTCTACCATAATGCGCTTTGCACCGGCCTTCGCTTCGGCTTCAGATCGTGCGTTTGCGTCTTCGCGCGCAATCAGATCTTTGCGGCGGGACGCCAGCTCAATCTGATTCTGGAGCTCATTCTCGGCGATCGCCCGTTCCTTATCCACGGCCAACGCACGACGCGAGAAAGTCGCTTCATCCGCCTTTTGCTGCAAGCTTTCAAAAGTTGGGGCCTGCAAGGCGCGGTAGAGCTCTGAACTTGGAGACAAAGCAGAAACACGAATGCTCACCACCTCCAGGCCCATCGCATCCAAAGTCGGATCTGCCTCAAACCCTGCAGCAATCGCGGCTTGGATTGGCGACAATCCCGCCTCAAGTAACTCACGCACACCTTTATCTTTCAGGTAAACGTCTGCAAATTCACGGACCAACCCAGTCAGAACCGAATTGATTTGTTCCTCTGGCTTGCCCAGACGACCACCTTTGTTGATGTCGATACCAAAATCCACGCGAGACGCGATCTTGTCGGCATCGCCAACCCGCCAAATGACGGAGCCCTGAACCGCCAAGTCCTGATAGTCTGACGATTGACCTTTGATCATAAAAATCAGTTCTCGGTCATTCATCGGGATCTCAGTTAACGACGCGCCATTGGGATCAAACCAAAAGGACAGCCCTTTGCCGGATCTCTTGAGTGTACCCTTGCGGAA
>JAAENN010000143.1 GCA_024224295.1 Shimia sp.
CCTGACTCCACGGTCAGCACAGCCCCACGAGCGCGCACGCGGAGGTGGTGGAGTTCCATACGCTGGAACTTGATTTGTAAGCTTCTAGCGAAGTCCCTGGCTGGTCTACTGGCCACCTGTCTCCCCCAGGCGTTCAGCTAGGCAGCCTGACGGGTCTGATTCTGAAGGCGGTCAGTGCGCCAAGTCCAGCGGAATGGATGGCCGTCCACCGTGTTCCAATGGTTGATGAAGCCGAGAATTCGTGATCGAATCGGGTCCAGACCATCGAAGTCGCCGTGTCGCAGCACCCGACGCTCCAAGATCGAGAACCAGCATTCGATCTGGTTGAGCCAGGACGCATGGACAGGCGTGTACACAAACCGAAAACGCTCACCGTGACGTCTATTGAAGTCGATCCAGCGGCCGGTCGGGCCATCTTTGTGAGTGTTCAGGTTGTCCCAAACGATGGTCACAGGTCCTGCGGGGTACCGCGCCGCGAGCTCGTCCATGAACGCGACGAGCGTGTCAGCCTTTCGGTCGGGCCCGACCTGGCCAAAGACCTCCCCGGTGCCGACCTCGAAGGCGGCAATCAGCGATCCGGTCCCGTGCCGCTTGTACTCATACTCTCGGCGCACAGCGCCATCAGGCGCCACTTTGGTTGGGTACTTTCGGGTCCGAATCACTAGCGGTTTTTCGTCCACGCACAGCACTGGGCCCTCAACCTCATCGAGGTACACCTTGCAGACTTCTTCTGCTTTCTCAACGAAGTTGGGGTCGGGACTATGCAGCCACTGCTCCACATGATGCGGCCGAAGCTTCTCGAAACGAAGAATCCGACCCACCTCGCTGACACTGATTCTCACACCGCACTCGTCAAACAGAGCGTCCGACAGCGACTGGTAGGTCCATACATCGCGAAACGCTGTGACTTCTGGGTCGGGTCGCTCACACGCAAGCTTCACCAGTTGCAACCGGGTCACCACCGAAATCTGCGCGGGGCGCCCACTGCGTCTTGCATCCAGCAGCGAGGGCAACCGAGGGTCTACCTGGAACCGCGCCCTCCACTTACGCACTACACGACTGGAGCAGCCCAGCTTCTTGCCGATCTCTCCAGCGGACAAGCCGTCTACGGTTAGTAGAATCATCCGTGCCCTGGCTGCCAACGCCTGAGGTGTCAGATGGCGGGCAACGATGCGCTCCAACTCGCCGCGGTTCTCAACGGAAATGGTCAACGATGAGGTCTGCATGCACCTGAGATCCCTCATGTTCTCAGAGTGTCTCAGAACTTAGGAACGAACTTCCGGCTTCGACCACTAGATTGCCTATCGTGCGTTCACGCAGAGAGGATGAGTGAATTCGGCGCTGACCAGCTGTGTTGTGGC
>JAAENN010000144.1 GCA_024224295.1 Shimia sp.
AGAAATGAAAAGTGTGAGGCAAGGACGCACAGGAGACGCACTATGAACCGTACGGGTGAAGAGATCAAAGCCCGCCTAATGGCCGAAGCAGAGGTAGCCACCGACAAAATGCTCATGGAGCGCAAGGCGAAAGAAAGGATCACGTTGGATGAGATCGAATGACTGGCGGTCGAGGTACACCAAGCGCGATCCATTTGTGTCGTCCCAGGTAGCGCACGCCACGCAGGAGATCGGCGCTTGATCCTGGCGTGACATCAGCACGCACACCGTGAGCCCCACGGGCATGTTGCATGATGATTACTCCGCACGTTGTCCTCACCGAATGTTCTCATTGTGCCAGAAAACCGTGCAAACGCCACCGGCGATTTTATGCTCATTGGATATGCGACTGGGCGCACATTTTTGCGGAATACACTATCTTAGGCCGTTGCGTGAAAATAAATCGTCTAAACTGGTTGCGGCGTAATGCGAACAAACCACTTGGATAAGGTTGGTAAACGCTCAAGGCGTGGTTCGAGTTGTTGCATGGCTTGCTGGGTCAAACGAACGCCAGTGTAATAGGTTTTCACGAGTAGATGCACCAGGGGATGGTGACCGCGCCAGACCAGGGTTCGAGCAAACTTGAGGGCAGTGTTAACCGTATCGAGCAAACTGCCATTCCAGTGCTGTTCCAGGCCACCCCACACGCGTTCGATAGGATTGTACTTGCTGTGGTAGGGCGGATAGTAGGCCAGACGAACGGCCAGCCGAACCGTATCGACGAAATCCACCATGCGCTTGATGAACTGGGTGCGCCGACTATGGTTTTCCGGGCCATTATCCAGATTGATGAGCAAAGTTGTCACCTGAGGAAACCGCTGCTGCACCGTTTGCCAAAACTGCTCCAAACAATCCACGAGGCAATCACTGGTCACTTTGGAGCAGACAAAATACAGGTACGTTTCGCCATAATCGGGCAAGAAAATGCCTACGGGGATGAGGGTGGCATCGGGCTTGAAGTCGTGGTCCAGTGCTTTGACCTCCAACCGTGAGCGCCCGCCCCGCGAAAAGGCGCCAATCGCGACCTGGGCTTTGGCATCCATCGAAATACGCAAGATAGTCGGGTCTCCCTTGGCCTGCTGGTGCTGCCGGGCCAACTCCTCGAAAATCGCGTCCGTTTCAGCTATCTTTTTTTCGGCTGGCTTTTGCGAACCGGGCGCAAGGTGTAACCCAACGCATTGATCCGCCGCCGGATCGCGTCTTCGCACGGCAGTTCCTCATTGGTATACCCGTGCTGCTCAATCAGTTGCTGCCGCACCGCTTTGGCGGTAAGCCGCGTGTACAAACGCTGGCTCTGAAACGTTGGATCCGTCTGGCTTTGCCCATCCACCACCGCACGGATGTCATCGAGCAATTTGGGTAACCGCTTTTCGGTTCGTTGACGCCCGCGCGCGGCGAAGTTGTCCGGGATGGGCCCGTTTTCCAGTTCCCTTTGTCCTTTACGAATCGTATCCCGGCACCAACCTAATTCGCGTTCCGCCCACGTTTGTCCTCCGCGCCCAAGTGCCTTCACCATCCGGGCCATAAACATTCGTCGTTCCGACCCTTTCAGCACTTTGGCGGTCTCCATGTAGGTCGTTTTCAGGTCTTCACTGATTATTAGCATTCCACATCTCCTGAAGTCCCGCTATTCTAAGCGGCTTCAGAAGATTTTTAAACACGGATTGACCTTAGTTGCGGCCGCTTCACTGTGCGTGCAACGTATGTGAGTGAGTATTCATAATCTGAGGTGCGGGTCCTATGTATGGGTGGACGGCTAGCCCGATGGCTTGAGGGGTACGACGACATCAATCTGTGTTCCCAC
>JAAENN010000145.1 GCA_024224295.1 Shimia sp.
CGCGCCATTCCTTGCCCGACAAGCACCTCAACCTGCCGTAACTTCGTGACAATTTCCTCGGGCTTGTGTCGCTTATTTCCCATCGTGAATCCTCCGTTTTCTAAACATAGCGGCGGACCACTTCAGTGGGGGAGGATCATTTTTGAAACCCATCGCGACGTGGACTATTTCCCGTCTTACGAAATCATCACCGCGCCAGTGACTGGCGGTGCCTTCTTTGAGGCAAACCAACGCAGCGTGACAGAGGCAGGTGTGAGCACCGCAATGCGCACCTTTCTGGCGCAACACGACCCGGACGGCTCTCCCATTGCTCCAGCAAAAGAAGCCGTTGCCAAGCAGACTGACACTCCAACTCCCGAAGACGATCTGGCTTGCGAAGAGGCCTTTCTGGAGGCCTTTGCCCCATGAGCCGCAAAGTCTGTGTTCTCGGAAACTCTCATATCGCGGCTCTCAAAGGCGGCTGGGAAACCGCTTCCCCGGCTAAGCAACTTGATCCGGATTTCTTTGGTGCGCTGTCTAAAGGTATGGAGACCCTCGCTTTGATCGACGGCAAACTGCTTCCATCCGATCCCGAAGCCGCTGCATTCTTTTGCGACATCTCCGGCAAAGGTATCGGCGCGCGCGCCGAAGACTACGAGGCTTTTGTGCTCTGCGGCATGGGCATGTTCCCCAATCCCGTTTTCAACAACTACGCCAGCTACGCCACGCCCAGCACGTGCAACACAAACGCCGCATATTATGTGAGTGACGCGTGTCTTGACGATCTACTCTGGGACCACATTGACCGCTCCATGATAATGCATTGCGCCCGGCTCGTGCGCGGAGTGACCGATGCGCCGGTGCACCTTGTTTGGCAGGCTTTCTGGTCAGAGGCGCTCATTAATATTCAATGGCGCGCGGATCAAATGGCACCAATCGTTGCCAACGGCGATCAGGAGTACATTCATGCACGGATGCGCACCGTCGAGACCCGCCTAGCTAACGAAGGCTTCTCCGTCCTGACACAACCCGAAGACACGCTTACTCAAGGCGTTATGACCAAAAAAGAGTATTCCCGCGGCTCCGTGCTGTTTCGTGAAGGTCTCAACCAACCACACCGTGACAACGATGTGTTTCACATGAACAGCGACTATGGGGCAAAATGTTGGAACACTTGGAGCATTTGACCCAAGTTTGACTGTCAAAGATCAACACGAATGTCGGCTGAGCCAACGTCGTGATTGCGCAGCGATCACTGTGATTGAACAAGGAATCTCAGCAGCAAGTTCCTGGAGTTTTCTAGAATGCCTCACGGCAAATCTCCAATTTGAAAGCATGCCGCGAACGACGCCATTACAGTCCTTTATTTTGCTGGATCGTAAGAAAAGGGGTGTCAACACTAATCTACATATTGACCCCCACCGACAAACACCCCCAATATAGTGTTGCTTCGGTTCTTTCGATTCTGGTCGAAGGCTAAGAGGGAAGTCGGTGAGAATCCGGCACTGCCCCCGCAACTGTAAGCGGTGAGCAAGGTTGATTGCGCCACTGAAAGTCCCGCTTTCGGGAAGGCCAGCCAAGCATGGATCCGCGAGTCAGGAGACCTGCCGTCAGCGCAACAAAAAGACCACGAACGGAGGGTTCGGGGGCGTGCCATGGCTGTTGCCCGGCACTGCGTCCTCGACTTTGACAACAGAAAGAGGACAGATGAGCATCATCGTATATTCCAAACCAGCTTGCGTACAATGCACCGCGACGACCCGTGCGCTGGATGCCAAGGGCATCAGCTACGACGTAGTGGATTTGACTGAAGATAACTCTGCGCTGACCCGCGTGACTGAGCTCGGATATCGCCAGGCGCCAGTTGTGGAAGCCAACGGAGAACACTGGTCTGGCTTCCGCCCAGACATGATTGCCCGCCTGGCCTCCTAACGTGGCGGGCCGCGATCCCGCACTTGTCTATTTCTCGTCCGCTTCAGGTAACACGCACCGCTTTGTGACGCGGCTCGGTTGGGCTGCGACGCGGATCGCGGTGGAGCCGGACGCGGCACTACCGATAGTGGATGCGCCATTTGTTTTGGTTTGCCCAACCTATGCGGACGGCCAGGGCCGAGGTGCGGTGCCCAAACAAGTGATCCGGTTTCTCAATGACCCGGCGCGGCGCAGGCACATTTGCGGTGTGATCGGCACAGGCAATCGAAACTTCGGTGCGACCTACGCGCTTGCGGGCCGCATCATCTCTGAAAAATGCAAAGTGCCACTGCTCTACACGTTGGAGCTTGCTGGCACTGACACGGATATCGCCCGCGTGACAGACGGGCTGCAAAAACTGGGGGACAACCTATGCTCGACAGTGAGCTGAGCGCTTTGGATTATCACGCATTGAACGCGATGCTGAACCTTTATGACGGGGACGGCAAAATCCGATTTGACGCGGACCGCATGGCGGCGCGGCAGTATTTCTTGCAGCACGTCAACCAGAACACAGTGTTCTTCCACTCTCTTGACGAAAAGCTCGGCTACCTTGTCAAAGAGGGCTACTATGAAGAGGCGGTGCTGGATCAGTACTCCAAGAACTTCATGCGCCAGATCTGGGATGAGGCCTATGCGAAGAAATTCCGCTTCCCAACCTTCCTTGGCGCATTCAAGTATTACACCTCCTACACGCTCAAAACACGTGATGGGCAGCGGTTCCTCGAACGCTATGAAGATCGCGTTGTGATGACAGCCCTTACGCTTGCGCGCGGCGACGAAGCGCTGGCGATGTCTTTTATGGAGGAAATCCTCGAAGGGCGGTTTCAACCCGCGACGCCGACTTTCCTGAACGCCGGCAAAGCCTCGCGGGGGGAGCTGATCTCCTGCTTCCTGCTGCGTTTGGAAGACAACATGGAAAGCATCGGGCGTGGCATCAACTCGGCGCTGCAGCTCTCCAAACGTGGTGGTGGTGTTGCGCTTCTGCTGACCAACATCCGCGAACATGGCGCGCCAATCAAAGGCATTGAAAACCAATCATCTGGTGTGATCCCGGTGATGAAGCTGCTCGAAGACAGCTTCTCTTACGCCAACCAGCTGGGCGCGCGTCAAGGCGCCGGTGCGGTGTATCTAAACGCGCACCATCCTGATATCATGCGGTTTCTGGACACAAAGCGTGAAAACGCTGATGAGAAAATCCGCATCAAGACCCTGTCGCTTGGCGTGGTGATCCCAGACATCACCTTTGAGTTGGCCAAGAAAAACGCCGATATGTATCTGTTCTCTCCGCATGACGTGGAAAAGGTCTACGGCGTGCCGTTCTCGGAAATCTCGGTTACCGAGAAATACGAGGAAATGGTCGACGACAAACGCATTCGCAAATCAAAAGTCAACGCGCGCGAGTTTTTCCAAACAATCGCCGAAATTCAGTTTGAGAGCGGCTACCCCTATGTGATGTTTGAGGACACTGTGAACCGGATGAACCCGATCGCGGGCCGGATCAACATGTCCAACCTGTGCTCTGAAATTCTGCAGGTGAACGAGGCGTCTGAGTTCAACGATGATCTTGGCTATGCCAAAATGGGTAGCGATATTTCCTGTAACCTTGGTTCGCTGAACATAGCAAAAACCATGGATGGCAACGACCTTGGCCGCACCGTTGGCGCCGCCATTCGCGCACTAACCGCTGTGTCTGAAATGTCGGCCATCGACTCTGTGCCGTCTGTGCGCAAAGGCAATGATGACAGTCACGCCATTGGCCTTGGTCAAATGAACTTGCACGGCTATCTGGCGCGTGAACGGGTGCATTATGGCAGCGCCGAAGGGGTAGAATTCACGTCGATCTACTTTGCCGCCGTGGCCTATCACGCGGTCCGCACATCCTGTGATCTCGCCCAAGAGCGCGGCGCAAGCTTCAAAGGCTTTGAAGCGTCTGACTATGCTTCTGGTGTGTTCTTTGACAAATACACAGACCGTGATTGGTTGCCAGAAAGCGATACCGTTAAGGCGCTGTTTGGCGGTGTTGATCTTCCGACAAGGGACGATTGGGCGGCATTGAAAGCGGATGTGATGAAACACGGGTTGTTCAACCGCAACCTTCAAGCGGTGCCGCCAACCGGTTCGATTTCTTACATCAATAACTCTACGTCATCGATCCACCCGATCGTGTCGAAAGTCGAAATCCGCAAAGAGGGCAAAATCGGTCGCGTCTACTACCCTGCTGCCTATATGGACAACGACAACCTCGAGTACTATTGCGATGCCTATGAAATTGGTCCAGACGCGCTGATCGACACCTATGCGGCGGCCACTGAACATGTGGATCAGGGCCTGTCGTTGACGTTGTTCTTCCCCGCCGACGCCACCACCCGCGATATCAACCGCGCACAAATCTACGCGTGGAAAAAAGGTATCAAAACAATCTACTACGTACGCCTGCGTCAGGATGCCCTTGAGGGCACTGAGGTACAGGGCTGCGTTTCCTGCTCGCTGTGATCGGAGAGAGAACATGAAAGATATGGTAGAAACCAAGATCACCCGCGCCATCAATTGGAACCGGATGGATGACGAGAAAGATCTGGAGGTCTGGAACCGTCTGACCGTGAATTTCTGGCTACCGGAGAAAGTGCCGCTGTCCAACGACATTCCAAGCTGGGCGACGCTGACAGACCATGAAAAGCAGTTGACCATCCGTGTTTTCACCGGCCTGACCCTGCTCGATACGATCCAGAACACGGTCGGTGCACCGGCGCTGATGCCCGACGCAGTCACGCCGCATGAAGAGGCTGTGCTGACCAATATCGCCTTTATGGAAGCGGTGCATGCGCGCAGCTATTCGTCGATTTTCTCAACGCTGTGCTCAACCAAAGAGATCGACGAGGCGTTCCGCTGGTCCGAAGAAAACCCGCATTTGCAGGCCAAGGCGCGCACCATTTTGGACACCTACGGACCGGGCAATGACCCGCTGAAACGCAAAATCGCCTCGGTGTTCCTTGAGAGTTTCCTGTTCTATTCGGGCTTCTACCTACCGATGTACTGGTCCAGTCGTGCCAAGCTGACCAACACCGCCGATCTGATCCGTCTGATCATTCGGGACGAGGCGGTGCATGGGTACTATGTCGGCTACAAATTCCAGCGTTCCTATGAGAAGTTGTCTGAGGACAAGCAGCAAGAGTTGAAAGACTACGCTTTCAACCTGATGTTTGAGCTGTACGGCATTGAGAACGAGTACACCGAAGAGCTTTACGACGAGCTGGGGCTGACCGAAGACGTGAAGGTTTTCTTGCACTACAACGCCAACAAAGCCCTACAAAACCTCGGCTTTGAAGCGCTGTTTCCGCCAGAAGTATCTGAGGTGAACCCGGCGATCTTGGCAGCGCTCAGCCCAGACAGTGAAAACCACGACTTCTTCTCCGGCTCTGGTTCATCCTATGTCATCGGCAAAGCCGTGGCGACCGAAGACGAAGATTGGGATTTCTGATGGCTAAAGACACGTTGTCAATTGTGCGCGATTGGCATGAGGCGTTTGACGTGCCCGTTGTGGACCAGCCGTCTATCCCTGCGCCCCGCGCGCAAATGCGCTTAGCGATCCTTGAAGAGGAGGTCGCAGAGCTGCGCGACGCAGTAGAGGCTGGCGACATGGTCGAAGTGCTCGATGCGCTTTGTGATATCCAGTACGTGCTGGATGGCACCTTTCTTGAATTTGGTCTGCATGGGGTCAAACAAGAGGCCATGGAAGAGGTTCACAGCTCCAATATGTCTAAACTCGGCACTGACGGCAGGCCCGTTTTGCGAGAAGATGGCAAGGTGTTGAAAGGGCCAGGGTTTCGACAACCAGACTTGCAACAGTTTTTGCAAAAAAGCTGACGAAGAAAGGCCGACAAGCGTTTGTCGGCCTTTTCAATTTCCCCATTTGGACTTCCTGCATCAGTGACGAAACCAAACCAAAGTGAAGGCTTTGCAACGACTACCATCAAAGGTGCGGGCCAGAGCTGAGACAGGAACTGGCTCTTTCGGTTTTCTTGACTTTGCGTTGGATTTAGGGAAATCACGCGCCGCTCTTCTACATATGGCAAGCTTTGGCTTACCTCCCTGTTCACCCGGCACACAAAACTGGGGCTCTTCCGGTTGGCAACCAATTGCTCATCATAAGATCACAATTGCCCCTTCCTTCCGTTTGCACTTCGCCTAAGTTATCACAATCAAAATTCGGTGGGTGACAGCAACGCGTCGCAGACTGCCCATTCTGTCGTAGAGGAATTGTTATGCCCATTTTTACCCGCGTGCTTGCGCTTGCCATATTGCTCCCTCCTTCTGTGGCCCAAGCCCAGTCAGAAAACACAACCAAACCTGGGGTGTCTCTTGAACTCAACGCAGTGCAAGATGTGGACGGGGCCTGCAGGTTTACGTTCGTAGCGGGCAATCACACTGGCACGGCTATTGATAAAGCAGTTTTTGAGACCGTTGTTTTTGACACGGACGGCGCAGTCGTGCGCTTGTCATTGTTTGATTTTCGCGCTCTGCCGGAAGGGCGGCCACGGGTGCGTCAATTCGATGTGCCAGAGATGGCCTGCGATAACATTGGTCAGACTCTGATCAACGGATCCCACAGCTGTATCGTGAATGGTACAGAAAGTGGTGTGTGTAGCGACGGATTGAGGCTCAACAGCCGTATCACGATGAAATTACTGGGATAACAAAAATGAACGGATTACGAGATGTGGTGGCCTTGGGCGGACCAGTGGTGGCCATTCTTTTGGTGATGTCTGTTTTGACCGTTGCCGTCACTATCTACAAACTTTGGCAATTTGCCGCATCAGGCGTTGGACGGCACAAGGTTCTGTCCGAAGCTCTGGCAGCCTTGGACGTGGGCGACCCGAAACAAGCACAGGCGCGTCTGTCACACAGCCGCAGCTATCTGGCACCCTTTATTAAGGCCGCAATTCAAACACCGGCATCGCAAGCCCTTAGTGACCGGCTTGACGCTGAGGCTGGACTGGCGTTGGCTCGCCTGGAAAGGGGTTTTCGGTTGCTGGATACAATTGCGCAACTTGCGCCACTTCTGGGCCTATTTGGGACCGTTCTGGGCATGATTGAAGCCTTTCAAAGCTTGCAAACAGCCGGATCTTCGGTAGACCCGTCTCTGCTTGCTGGCGGAATATGGGTCGCCTTGGTCACCACAGCAGTTGGCCTTGCAGTGGCGATGCCGACCTCCATGATTTTGTCATGGCTGGAAAGCCGCACTGCCCGCGAGCGTGTGTTTGCCGACAAAGCGCTGCGCACGGCGCTAATGGACCAGCATGCGGGAATAAATCAAACCGGCGAAGCGACAGCGGATCATGCGTAACCTCGCGCCCTTTGTCCGTCGACCACTTACGCTCACACCGTTAATCGATGTGATTTTTCTGTTGCTGTTGTTCTTTATGCTAACGTCGACTTTCTCAACATTTGGCGAGATCGAACTCAGCTCTGCACGAAAAGGCAGCGGCGAGCCGGTTGCCGATGTCGAGCGTTACTTTGTTCAGCTCGGCGCGGAACGCCTGACACTAAACGGTCAGCCAACAACGCTGAAAGACATCGCGGCAACCATTGAAACGGGGCAAATTCTTGTCAGCCTCGATGCCGACACCACGGCGCAACGACTTGTAGATTTTCTCCATCTGATGCGCCCGCGGGATGGGCTCGCCGTTTTGGTGTTGGAATGAAGTCATGATCCGTCACACCCCTCCTCGCAAAAGACGGGATTCGACCATTCCGTTGATCAACGTTGTCTTTCTAATGCTGGTCTTTTTTCTGATCGCAGGCACCGTTGCGCCACCACTCGACCCCAATCTGAACTTGGTCCAGACCAATGACCTCGAAGGCCGTGAGCCGCCCGACGCCTTGGTGTTGCACGCAGATGGCCGCTTAAGTTTCAGGGGCCAGGCCGTCACGCCTGACACGCACCTCTTAGAAAACGACACAGCCCCAATCCGTATTATCCCTGACAGGGACGTCTCTGCGCAGCGCCTGATGGCAGTTACAAGCGCATTGCGACGCGCAGGCGCGCCCTCAGTTATCCTTGTCACCGAGCGGGCACTTCAGTGATCCGCCGCTCAGTCATTATTGCGTCTTTTGCGCTTTTGGTCTCGTTTGGCATTCATTTGCTAGGCCTTGGGTATGCCGTTCGCATTGAACGCACCTCCCCCGCGTCACAAGCGGCCGATGAGACAATTGCTATTAGCAATACCTTTGACGACTTTGCCGATGTGTTTGACGAACCGGAAGAACCGGAACCCGCCCCGGAGCCTGAGCCGCCGCAGCCAGTAGACCCTGTGCCGCCGACCAGTGACATTGATGTGCCTGACACCGAAGTTCTGGTAGCTTCAGACAACCCGCAAGACAGCTACGCACCTGATACAGGCACTGCCCAGATTGTTGCGCCAGTCCCACTTGCAGGCACGCAAAGCGATTTTGTGTCGGAGCCAGATGTGACGGACCCAACATCCAATCAGGATTCAATCGACCCAGTGCCGCCACAAACAGATCAAGCCGCTCCGCTTGGCAGCGAAACGGACACGGTGGAAATCACAGAACCTGTCGCAGAACAGACATCTGCGGCGCCCATAGTTCAGGAAGTAACGCCCCCCACAGAAGCGGTGATCGCGGCGCTACCGGACGCCATAGTGCCCGTTGAACCCACAACACCGCTCTCAGACCCGGAAAGTGACCAGCAAACAGAGATCTCCCCAAACGAAAGTCAAGAAACGGACCAGGCCGAAGACAGCGTTGAAAGCGATCCACAACCCCTGTTCCCCGGCCTGCGCAACGGCTTTGACGATCTGCGCAATCCGACCCAGGATCTGAAATCTCCTCTGGAAACTTTCCGACGTGAAGGGGCTCTTGCATCGGTTGGCGGGTTTGGCATCCAATCTGGCTCTGGAGCGAGCTCACGAGGCCCTGGCAACTCTGACACCACAAATTACGCGGGACGTGTGCTTGTACATCTCAACCGCACACGCCCTGTCCATGTTAATGCCAAAGGCTTTGCGCGCGTGTATTTTGAAATTTCACCGGATGGCTCCCTAAATTGGATCGAGATCATCGACAGTTCCGGCAGCGAGGCCGTCAATCGCGCCGCACGTACTCAAATCCAGAGCGCCGTGCCCTTTCCACTACCGCCAAATGGCAAACGCCGACAATTGTCGTTTACGTATCAGTCAAGATAGCGCAGTTACGTGCCCTAAACCTTCAATTGCAAAGAAGTCACGTGACCTTTCAGGAGCGCGATTTGAGCTCTCCCTTCCGTGCGCCCTATGAGTTCAGATTCTCCTAAGCTTACTGGGCATCCCTCCCGACACGGGTGAAGACCATAGCCGCGAACTCATGCTATTTCGAGGGAATGCTTCATGTCTCCCAAGGTGGGTTCCGGCCAATCTTTTCCAGAAGAAAGTCCATAAAGACCCGAACTTTTGCGGTAAGCACGTTCGATTTTGGGTAGATCAGCCAGAGGACCGACCGGTCGTCCACTTCATAGTCCGGCAGAACTCGTACGAGACGGCCATCCGCGAGCTCCTGGTGAACCAGCCATAGTGAGTTCATGGAGATCCCAGCGCCTGCGATCGTTGTGTTTTTTTGACTCAAACCATCATCGACAGCCAGCCTGCGTTTCGCATTCCGGGGATCAAAAGCTGCGGTTTCTCCGTCTGGTCCTATCAATGGCCGCGGTGCCAGCCCAATGAAGCTGACAATCCGGTGACTGGCCAGGTCCGACGGTGTTTGAGGGACCCCATTCTTGGCAAGGTAAGCGGGTGACGCACAAAGTATACGGGTGTCATTGGCCAGCTTACGCCCCTTAAGACTGGTGTCTTCCAGCTCGGAGTTGCGCAGCGCCAGATCGTAACTTCCCGCAATAAGATCAACTTGAGCGTCCGAAAAGCGCAGATCAAGCTCAACCTCCGGGTGGCTGTCCATGAACTCTGGCAGGATAGGCGCAATAAAGGCCTGTGCAAATGTGCTGGGCGCCGTGAAGCGCAGAGTGCCTTTTGCCTCAGCTTTGCCCTTGCCAAGTGCTGCAAAAGCAGCGGCCTCTTGTGCTAGGATCTCGCGTGCATAGGGAAGAAACTCCGCGCCTTCCAAGGACAAGGAAACTTTGCGGGTGGAGCGCTTGAGCAAGTCTGCTCCAACCAGTTTCTCGAGTTTGGCCAGACGCGTACTGGATGCGGCCGGCACCATGCCCAACTCGCGCCCGGCCGCACTGATGTTGAGTTTTTCGGCTGCTAAGACAAACAGCCGTAAAGAAAGCGTATCCACTGTATTATCACTCATTTACGAATTCTAAGATCAAAAATGGCCCCTTTATTCAGCTTCAGCAAGGTTTATTTTGTCTTGGAGGCCGCCACCCCATCGGGTTGCGCAGGCATGATCGGAGACCAATATGCGTTGCCAAAGCAAGATTAACCACCTTCAGATGGAGACTGAAAGCGGCCTGACCCAAGTGGCGCGCGGATGTTCGATCATCCCATTCTCTTTTTGCAAAGCGCTTTGGGGCAATTCCTTCCGTCGCATTTCGCATAAAGGAATCTGCTCACAGTATAAGAGCTTGCAAGGACAACACCTGACACCAAGGTTGATTTTTCGTTTCGGCAGAAACCTGATGGTCCCAAAAGTCGATTTTCTAGCGAAGGTGATGACCAGGACCAACGAGGCAACCTCTGCGCCATGTTTGCCTCTCAATCGCGACCCGTGTCTCGATCCCATCGCAGATCGGACAGCAGAAAATCCCTTAGCGCTGCAATCCCAATCGGTGACCAAAGCGTGTTGAAAGAACCTGAGATGTTGACCAAAGAAAAGATCACCTCCTTCCCAACATTAAACCGGGCATACAACGAGACCTTCGCGCCGAAGAAGCTCACCCTTGGGTTGGTGGTGCCGCTAGAGGCTTACCCAAACAGTCCAGTGCCAGACATGGCGCGGCATCTTGAGCGCGTGCAGGTAGCTGAAGCGTTGGGTTTTTCGGCGGTCTGGTTACGGGATGTGCCATTCAACGTCCCGGGCTTTGGCGACGCTGGACAGGTGTTTGACCCGTTTGTTTACCTTGGCCTCCTGGCGGGGCAAACAACCAACATCGCGCTTGGCGTAGCGTCCATTGTCTTGCCGCTCCGCCATCCGGCCCATGTGGCCAAAGCCGCAGCGAGCGTGGATGTGTTGTCCGGAGGGCGTTTGCTTTTAGGGATAGCGTCTGGTGATCGACCAGAAGAATTCCCTGCTATGGACATTGGGTTTGCAGAGCGCGGCGCACGTTTCCGCGACAGCTATCACTACATTCGACACATGGCGCACTCCCGTCCTGCATTTGAGAACGGCTTTGGCGCGCCGCATGGCGGGATGGACATGCTGCCAAAGCCTTTTGCGGATCACCTGCCCCTTTTGATCACTGGCGGCAGCCAACAGACCCCGGATTGGGGAGCGGCACATGGCGATGGCTGGATGACATTCCCGCGTGGTACCTTGGCACAGGCGCGGATGATCGCGGAGTATCGCGCGCGCGTCGTGACCGTTGGCGAGCATGATAAGCCTGTGATGCAACCGCTCTATGTGGATCTTGCACCGCACCCGGACACAGAGCCCAGCCCGATCCACCTCGGGTTCCGAAGTGGCTCCAACCACTTGCGACAGTACCTCAAGTCTATTGAAGAGATTGGGGTTAACCATGTGGCATTGAACCTTCGGTTCAACCAAGCCGACGTTGAAACAACTCTGAAACAGCTGGCGGATGAGGTTCTGCCGGACTTCACGTCATAAAGGAACAATGACCATGAAGAAGATTTTGATCACCGGCGCCACAGATGGCATCGGCTTGGAAACCGCAAAAATGCTGGCGGCTGATGGACACCATTTGCTGCTGCACGGCCGTAGCGCGGCCAAACTTGAAACGGCGGCCAAGGACGTTAGGTCTGTGCCTGCGGCCGGGCCCATAGAGACTTTCCGCGCGGATCTTTCAGATTTGCAAGCTACAGCCACTCTGGCGCGTGATATTGCCGCCGAACATGATCACCTGGATATGGTGATCAACAATGCGGGTGTGTTTGTTGTTCCAGATGCGGTCACCAAAGATGGGCTGGATGTGAGGTTCGTGGTCAACACCATAGCGCCATACCTGCTCACCACGCGACTGTTGCCGATCATCGCCAAAGACGGACGGGTTGTGAACCTCTCCTCGGCGGCTCAGGCCCCCGTGAGCATTGCCGCCCTGACCGGTCAATCCCATCTGGAAGCCAACGCGGCTTATGCACAAAGCAAGCTGGCCATCACAATGTGGACGCAAGTTTTGGCCGAAAGGCATCCGGACGGACCGGTGTTTGTTGCCGTGAACCCGGCTTCACTTTTGGGATCCAAAATGGTGAAAGAAGGCTATGGCATTGCCGGTGGTGATTTACGGGTCGGGGCAGACATTCTGATCCGCGCCTCTCTTTCTGACACCTTTGCGAACGCTACTGGCAAGTATTATGACAACGACGCGCACCATTTTGCAGCGCCCCATCCAGCGGCCGAAGATACCAAAACCACACAACAACTTATGGAGACTCTGGACAGGATGGCGGCGGCCAACCGCTAGGCCTGCCCGCGTGTAGCACAGAAAACACCCCGTGCGGTATGGCGCGGGGTGGTCTCCTGCACAAAATCAACTCAAAATAGCAGAAGCCTGCGCCAGTGTCGGCCAGCGCCACCACTCTAAGCCGCCCGCACCCCTTTGTGCCAAACGGCGCGCAACGCTGGCACGCCCTCGGTCAAACGGAAGCGAATTAAATCCGCCTGCAACCCAACTTGCAGCCGTCCACGATCCTCCAAATTGGCATATTGCGCCGGTGCACAAGTGACAGCGCGCATCCCCTTGGCCAGATCACCCCACTCTTCACCCAGCATCACCGCACCAAGAATCAGCGAAGAAGGCACATAATCTGAACTCAAGATGTCCAGCAAACCACGTTGGGCCAGATCAATGGCTGCAACATTACCGGAATGACTACCACCGCGCACAAGGTTCGGCCCGCCCATGATGTTGGCAATCCCATGCGCATGATTGGCCTTGGCTGCTTCCACCGTTGTCGGAAATTCCGCCAGATGGATGCCATAGTCGGCAGAGGTCGCGACCTGGTCGGCTGTTGTATCATCATGGCTGGCCAGCACCGCACCAAACCGTTTCGCGGCCGCCACAGTCGCCTCCTCGTGAGTTTTGCCAAACTTGCCGTGCAGCCCATATAGAAATTGAACGTAGTCCTCAAATCCTTCTGCATCCATTGAGTTCTTGCCCCGCACATAGGCTTCAAATTTGGATATATCGGTAAACTGACGCTGGCCCGGAGTGTGATCCATCAAACTAACGATGCCAATCCGATCCTCGGGTCCGAATTCGGCCAATTCTTCCACCAATGTCTCAGAGCAAGTTTCGGCTCTCAGATGAATGTGATGGCTAATCCGCAATCCACCGCTGTCCCGCATAGACAGAATTTCATCAGCGACCGAACGCGCGTATTTCCCGTAGTTGCGCCTTTCATCCGAGAGGATTGATCCAACCCGCAACGCATCAAACACCGTTGTGATGCCGACACTCGCCAGTTCGGCGTCATGCGCAACAATCGCTGCTTGATGGGGCCAATCAACCTTCGGACGCGGTTTCATATGCCGCTCTAGGTTATCGGTGTGCAGTTCAATCAGTCCCGGCGAAACAAAGTCGCCTTCACAGTCTTCTGCGCCGGCAGGGACAGACTTGCCCTGTGCCATATCCGCAATTTTCCCGTCTCGCACCACGATCGAACCGGAAACGGTTTCCTCAGGCAACACGAGGGTGGCATTTGCAAGGATCATCTCTTGTGTCATGTGGGTGTCACGCATTGTTGGCATTCGCTGTCAAAAGGTTGGAAGAGGCACCATGCAATTTCAAAGATACGGCGTATACTACACTCCGCCCCCTGGCGCATTGGCGGATTTTGGAAAGTCTTGGCTGGGTTGGGACCCCGTCGAAGGCGAAACTGTTACTCATCCCGAAATCGAAGGTTTGCCGCAGGCGGTCGCTGAGACTACGGCGACGCCTCGCAAATACGGGCTGCACGGTACCATCAAACCGCCTTTTTTTCTGGCGGAAGGAACAGATGCCACCGGGCTTTTGACCCGCTTTGAACACCTGTGCGCAACTTTGGCGCCCATCACTTTGGACGGCCTTGTATTGGCCCGTCTGGGAGGCTTCATCGCGCTTAAGGTCGATGGGGATCAAACCCCGCTTGCAAAACTGGCTGGTGCGGTGGTTCGAGAACTGGACGATTTTCGTGCCCCCCCCACTGATGCGGAATTGGCGCGGCGACGCAAAGCCAACCTCTCGCCCGCGCAAGAGGCTTTGTTGGCGCAGTGGGGGTATCCTTACGTTATGGCAGAATTCCGTTTCCATATCACGCTGTCCGGCCGCCTTGGACGGGATGTCGAGGCCACCATGGAGGCCCTTGGTCCGCACTTTGCACCGATACTGCCGCGTCCGTTTGCAGTCGACAGTCTGACGCTCGTCGGTGAGGATGGCGATGGGATGTTTCATGAAATCCACCGTCAGGCCCTCACTGGCTGAAGCACGGACAAAGCACGTTGAACCGTCTCCCCTAGAGACCCATCGTTGGAGACTTCGAGCACGTCTGGACCTTGCGGGCGCATGCTGCCCGCGCGTTCCAAACGGGCGACAATCTCCGCCGACGTTTCCCGACCTCGCGCCGCCAGACGCGCGGCCAGCGTTTCGGTTTTGGCGGTGAGGGACAGAACTGCAAAGTCGTCAAACGCCTCTCGTGCCCGGTCCAAAACACCGCGCGACAAATTAACCAGCACAAAGGCTGTGCCGGGCGCATTTACCGTGGCGCGCGGCACACCATAGCGCAGCCCATGCGCAGACCACCACAACTGAAAATGGCCCTGTGCAATCATAGCATCGAACTCATCCTCGGTGGCAGAGCGCGAATTTTCACCACCCGCTCCAGCAGGACGAGTGATTACCCGCTGTGCTAATTTTATATCCTGACGCAAGGCTGACATGGCCTCCATCACGGAATCCTTGCCAACGCCTGATGGACCAACAACCCCAATCACCTTTGCCATCACGCGGCCATCCCAGGTGTGAAAACAGACACGTCAATCTCACGATCACAAACCCGATCCCGCGCGGCTTCGTCGTGAAAAATCCCTATGATCGCAGCACCGCGCGCCTTGGCTTCTTCAATCAGGCCCAGCACGGTTTCGCGGTTGGCAGCGTCAAGGCTGGCTGTTGGCTCATCCAGCAACATTGCCGGATAGGTGTGCGCAAAACCGCGTGCGATATTCACACGCTGCTGTTCCCCACCGGAAAAAGACGTTGGCGACAAGGACCACAACCGTTCGGGAATATTAAGCCGCGCCAACAGGTCGCGGGCACGGTCCCGCGCCGCCTCTGTATCCGCCCCAACCGACAAAAGTGGCTCAGCCACCACATCCAACGTCGGGACGCGAGGCACGACGCGCAGAAATTGGCTTACATAGCCCAGCACCTCTCGGCGCAACGCCAGGATGTCACGCGGCTCAGCAGTGACAACATCCACACCATCAACAACGATGGAACCGCCAGCGGCCAAATAGTTGCCGTAAATCATCCGCATTAGGGTGGACTTACCCGCCCCCGACGCCCCTGTCAGAGCCACGCATTCACCTTGTGCCACTGATAATTCAGCAGCTTCCATCACCGGAATAACAACGCTGCCCTGATTGTGCAGGGTGAAGGTCTTGCTCAGATCTTTGATCTCAATCATCTGTCTTTCTTTCTCAAAAATCCGTGGATCACACTTGCAGAACCGAGCTGACAAGCAACTGTGTATAAGCATGTTGCGGATCATCCAGCACCTGATCAGTCAGGCCGGTTTCCACAACATGGCCGTCTTTCATCACCATCAAGCGATCAGCCAAAAGCCGCACCACTGCGAGATCATGCGTCACGATGATGGCGCTCAGCCCCATCTCGCGCACCAGACCGCGCAACAGGTCCAGAAGGCGCGCCTGGACGGAAACATCCAGACCCCCTGTAGGCTCGTCCATGAACACCAACCGGGGGCCAGTCACCAGGTTTCGCGCGATTTGTAGGCGCTGCTGCATGCCGCCGGAAAACTGCGTCGGGCGGTCATCCACACGGGTTTCGCTGATCTCCACACGACCAAGCCAATCGATCGCCTCCTCACGGATGTTGCCGTAGTGACGCGCGCCAACGGCCATAAGCCGCTCGCCCACGTTGCCCCCAGCACTCACATTCATGCGTAACCCATCACGGGCGTGTTGATGTACAAATGCCCAATCAGTGCGGCTCAACATCCGGCGCTCCGGTTCACTCATCGTGACTGTGTCACGCATGGCACCATCACGCATTTCAAACAGAACCTCGCCGGTTTCTGGAGTTAGAAAACCGGCGAGGCAGTTGAGCAGAGTCGACTTGCCTGACCCACTCTCCCCAACAATCCCCATGACCTCTCCTGGATAGAGATCAAAATTCACATCTTTGCAGCCGATCCGACGGCCATAGAACTTGCTGATGTTTTCAACTTTCAGAAGCGGCGTCATGCGGCTGTCTCCTTAAGCGCGGCACTTGCGGCGGCGGCTTGTGCGCCCATGTGGCCGGCCTTGCGGCGGCTGGCACAAAAATCGGTGTCGGAGCACACAAACATTCGGTTGCCTGCGTCATCCATGATGACCTCATCGAGGTAACTGTTGGTCGCCCCGCACATGTCACAGGCATGATCCGCTTTGCTGGCCTCAAACGGGTAGTCTTCAAAATCGAGGCTCACGACCTGACAATAAGGTGGCAACGCATAAATTCGCTGTTCGCGCCCCGCCCCAAAGAGCTGTATCGCGGCCATTTCCATCTTTGGATTGTCAAACTTTGGAATGGGCGACGGATCCATCACGTAGCGCCCCTCCACCTTCACCGGATAGGCATAGGAGGTGGCAATCGCGCCGTGTTTGGCAATGTCCTCATAGAGTTTCACATGCATCAGGCCATATTCCTCAAGACTGTGCATTTTGCGGGTCTCGACCTCTGAAGGCTCCAAAAAGCGCAGCGGCTCTGGGATCGGCACCTGATAAACAAGAATCTGGTCCTCGCGCAGGTCTTCTTCAGGAATACGGTGGCGGGTCTGAATGACACTTGCCTGCGCAGTTTCCTCGGTGGCCTGCACACCTGCGGTTTTTTCAAAGAACTTGCGGATCGAGACCGCGTTGGTGGTGTCGTCTGCCCCTTGGTCAATGACCCTAAGCGTGTCGTCCGGTGTCAATGTCGCCGCCGAAACCTGTACCCCGCCTGTACCCCAGCCATAAGGCATCGGCATTTCACGGCTGGCAAACGGCACCTGATAGCCTGGGATCGCCAGACCTTTCAGGATCGCACGTCGGATCATGCGCTTGGTCTGTTCATCCAGATAGGCAAAATTATAGTCGCTCATAGCAAGCCCCTCTGCTCCAAAGCGACGCGCAAGGCCTCTGCTCCGGTGAATTGGATTGCGTCCCAACCGACGGCTTTAGCGCCGTCCACATTCGTGGGACTGTCGTCAATGAAAACACAGTCTGAGGGTGCCACACCGGCGCGCTCACACAGCAGCTCAAAAATCCGCGCTTCTGGCTTGATCACGCCTTCTTCCCCGGAAATGACCAAGGTGCCAAAGACCTCTCCAAGCCTTGGATGGCTCTTCAAACCCTCCGGCCAAGTCTCCACGGACCAATTGGTAATCGCGTGCACCGGTACACCTTTGGCCTTCAGCGCGTCCAGCACCTCCCAAGTACCCTCAACCGCATTTTCAACGGTTTTGGCATAATTGGGCACATAAGCCGCCAGTCGGCGCTGATCCTCTGGGTCGTCCAGCTCTTCCGCCATTTCGGCAAAAAGCTCACCATTGTCGCCGCGCAGATTGCGCTCGGAAAACCCGATACGTTCCATGAAGGCCTTAGTCTCTGCAACAGAGCCAAACTCCTCCGTCCAAGCCAGATGCGGCTGCCAGTCGACCAGCACGCCGCCAATGTCAAACACCACCACCGAAGGCATCATTCTGCCGCCTCCTGTATTGGCGCAGTGCTTTCCATCGCCTCACGGCGCAGCTTGCGGATCAACTCAAGCTCGGATTGGAAATCCACGTAATGCGGCAACTTGATATGCTCAAGGAACCCCGTCGCCTGAATATTGTCAGCGTGATAGAGCACAAACTCTTCATCCTGCGCCGGTGCGCCAAGATTGTCCTCACCAAGCTCCTCCCAGCGCAGAGCGCGGTCCACCAGCGCCATGGAAATCGCTTTGCGTTCTGATTGTCCGAACACCAGTCCATAGCCGCGGGTGAACTGCGGAGGTTCAGTTTTGGATCCCTGAAACTGGTTGACTGTTTCACATTCGGTCAATTCAATCTCGCCAATGTCGATGGCAAATCCCAACTCTGGGATGTCCATTTCCACCGGCACTTTGCCGATGCGCAACTCTCCCACAAAAGCATGGTTCCGCGCATACCCGCGCTGCGTGGAATAGGCCATCGACAGCACAAAACCCTCGTCTCCCCGCGTCAAAGCCTGGAGCCGCAGGGGACGATTGGCGGGCAACTCCAAAGGCTCCCGTGTCAGATCTCCCGGCACATCTTCAGCGGTCACCTCCGTCTGGATCAGGCCCTCTTTGTTAAGAAAGTCCGTGATATGTGGTGTCGTCTCCGTACGGGGCGCACTTGTAGCGACGTCAGGCACCTCACCTTCTGCTGCTAGAGCAAAGTCAAGCAGTCGATGGGTGTAATCAAACGTTGGCCCTAAAACCTGACCGCCCGGCGCGTCTTTGAAAGTGGCCGAAACCCGTCTATCGCAGGCCATTATCTCTGTATCCACGGGCTCTGAGGCGCCAAAACGAGGCAAGGTTGTTCGGTACGCACGGATCAGAAAGATTGCCTCAATCATGTCTCCCCGCGCCTGCTTGATCGCCAGCGCCGCGAGATCGGGATCATACAGCGAGCCTTCCGCCATCACGCGGTTCACGGCCAAAGCAAGCTGTTCGCGAATCTGCGCCACAGAGAGTTCTGCCACGCCCAAATCACCGCGCCGCTCTTCGGCCAGCCAGGCGTGCGCATTGTCAATCGCGCGTTCGCCACCTTTCACAGCCACGTACATCAGGCAGCCTCCACTTTGGTTGTTCGAGGAAGTGCGGCGAGCTGATCGCCACTTGTGAAAAAGAAATCGAGACCCAGAGGGAAGAGCATGGCGTTCATCTGAAACGCTTTGGACTCAGGCAAGACCATGGTTGTGCTGTCCTTTATGCCTGGCCCGAACAGTGTCATGCCGCCCTGCTCCAACCTCTCGCGCTCAACAATCAATGTGGCCGAGCGGTCCGGATACTCCGCTGTGCCTATGGCGAAACGGCTCAGAGGCGCCAGTGCGTCCCATGTACCCAGCGCGAACATGGCGTTTTCCGGCGCGACGATGCGGGCTCCAATGTGGAATGAAATCCATGCCCGCACGGCGTCGCAATCATAGTCGCCCGCCAAATGCAGCGGGGTATCCGGATCACATAACGTCAACAGCAAAGTGCCCGCTGCAACACTGACCGGAGCCGGCGGTTGCGCGCCTTTCAAGGTCTCAACCGTTCCAGGGCGGGCCATAGCGTTCATCGCCGCACGGAAAGCATAGGCTGCTTCCACTGGCGCATCACCAAAGCCGCCTCTCAAAGCTTCTGCGTTCATTTGTCTTCTCCTCGCACCATCGTGAAGAAATCAACTTTTGTTGCGGCGGCTTTCTCTGCACGCGCAGTCTTGGCGGCCGTCATTTCCGTCTCCAACGGTTTTAAAATGGCCGAAGCGACCGCCTCAGCCTCAGGCCCTTGCATCAACGCATCCAACAGCGCCGCGATCTGCGCTTTGTCCTTATCGCGTCCTTGCACGTACCCATGCCCCACTTCACCACCATCGAGTTGAAGCGCGCAGCGCGTCAGCGTCATTTCCCCAAGATTGAAAGGAGCGCCAGTGCCGCCAAGCCGCCCGCGCACCATGGTTGCGCCAATTTCGGGCGCGCGTAGCCAGTGGAATGTGGGAGCAGCGTCATAAGCTTGCCAAAGCGCCGTCAGCCGGTCTGCAGGCGCTTTGGCGAGCAGCGACATCCAAGCGCGTCTTTTATTTTCTGCGGTCATCTAGACACCTTGTGAATTTGTCTACTTTCCTATACAACTAGACAAATCCTAGCCTCACTCAGCGAGTCGCGCAATCCCACACCCCATGAAGTTTTCATGACACGAAGCAAAACATGACCACCAAACGCACCCCAATCTGGCAATCCATTGCCTCCGCCCTGACAGAAGACATCACCGAAGGCCGCTATGGGCCAGGCGACAAACTGCCCACCGAAGCGGAGCTTTCCGCACGGTTTGGCGTAAATCGCCACACGGTGCGACACGCCTTGAAATCTATGTCGGAGACCGGTTTGGTACATGCGCGACGCGGAGCCGGTGTCTTCGTTGCGCAGGTACCTACGGACTACGCTATTGGACGACGTGTCCGTTATCACCGCAATCTCGAACAGGCGGGCCGCCTACCGGGAAAGGAAGTGCTACATCTGGAAACCCGTACGGCAGATGCCAAAGAAGTTGCCGCCCTGGGTCTTTCTGATGGCGCGAAGGTTCATGTGTACGACGGCCTTTCGTTGGCCGACAACCAGCCAATCGCAGTGTTCCGCAGTGTTTTCCCCGCCGAGCGATTTCCCGATTTGACGGCTCAACTTTCGGACTTAAGGTCAGTGACCGCTGCCTTAAAAGCCAACAATGTCCTGGATTATACACGTGCATGGACGCGGCTTACTGCAAAGCGCGCCACTTCAACCCAAGCGCTGCATCTACGCCTTACAGAAGGCGACCCGATTCTGCGCTCAGTTGCATTAAATGTGAACGCAGACCAAGCACCCGTAGAATTTGGCACCACATGGTTTGCGGGGGATAGGGTCACCCTGACTCTGTCGGAGTAAGACCCTCCACTCGACACAGACAAGCGTCACGTAGGCGACATATAAACCTTGTAAGGATGGGCAAAAATCAAATTGAGCACATCCATGACCAAACCGACTCTTTCCCTGCGCCTCACTGGAGCCAACGTTTTGCGCGATGGCCTTCTTCAGGAAGGCCCTCTAACGCTTGAGCACGGTGTGATCACCAATGGCTCTCAGCCTGAGGTTGAACTCTCCGGCTACCTACTTTTGCCCGGCATTATTGACATGCACGGCGATGCCTTTGAGCGGCACCGCCCCACGCCCATCCGCGCCCTTCCCATTAGAAATGGGCCTACGCGCCACGGATCGCGACGCAGCGGCCAACGGCGTGACCACGGCATGGCTCGCTCAAAGCTGGAGCTGGGAAGGTGGGCACCGGGGGCCAGAAGCCGCCGAGGCTTTAATGTCCGCTTTGGATGGGTATCGCAATCATGCGATGACCGATTTGCGCATTCAGATCCGCTGTGAAACGCATACGGTCGACACGGGTGACAGGCTGCTACAGGCAGTCAAACGCCATAACATCGATTATGTGGTTTTCAACAACCACCTCGAAGAGGCGCTCTTTCTGGCACGCGAGAATCCGGATCAAATCACCATCTGGGCACAAAAGGCCGGTCGCACCCCAGAGGAGCACATGCGCCTTGTACGTGCAGCCTTCAACCAAAGTCCTAAGGTGCCGCGCTACCTTTGCTCCCTGGCCGAAAATTTTGATGCCCTTGGCGTGCGCTACGGCAGTCACGATGATCCCGATGGAGACACCCGCGAACGCTATTCCGTTCTTGGCGCGCGTATCTGCGAATTCCCCACCGCGCGCGGCCCTGCAGCGGTGGCGAAAGCGGTTGGAGATCATGTTGTAATGGGTGCCCCCAACGTGGTGCGCGGCGGGAGCCAAGCTGGCAACATTCAGGCCACACGTCTCGTGACGGATAATCTGTGTGACGTTCTGGTATCAGACTACCACTACCCGGCGCTTTCCAAGGCCGCCTTCCGAATGGTGGACGAGGGTCTGCTCGACCTGCCCAAAGCCTGGGCCATGATTTCAACCAATGCGGCACAAATCATCGGCCTGACAGACCGCGGCACGCTGTCTCTCGGCCAGCGTGCCGACATTGCGATTGTAAACGCGTCGACCCATGCAGTGGAGGGCACCATTTCCGGCGGGCGCATCACCCATCTGACCGGCGAAGCAGCGCACCGTTTCTTTGCAAATCAACCGACATCCCACTTGGCGGCTGAATAAGCCGCCAAACGTCAGGCTTCGTATTTTTCTAGAAATGCTTCAGCCTTCAGCGCTCGGAAATCAGTGAGTGCGCCACGCAAACGCGCGTGGTCCCAATCCCACCAAGCCAAATCCATCAGCCTATCTGCGACACCCTCGCTGAAACGACGGCGCAATGGCGTCGCCGGTACGCCCGCAACAACCATGTATGGCGGAACGTCTTTGGTCACCACAGCGCCACTAGCCACGACGCTACCGTGGCCCAAAGTCACCTCCGGTTTGACCATGGCACTATGCCCGATCCAAGTGTCATGCCCAATGGTGGCCACGCGACTTTGACGGTGTGCGAAGAATTCAGCGTCTGGCTCGACATCCTCGAAGTAATCGTCAGACCGATAAAGAAAGTGATGCAATGACGCATTCTCCATGGGATGATCCGTCGCCCCAATCCGACTAAAGGCAGCGATGTTGGAGAACTTGCCAATTTTGGCATTGGCCACTTCCGCCATCCGGTCACAGTACGAGTAGTCGTCAAAATGCGCAGAGATAATCCGACTTCCCTGCCCGATTTCAACATACCGCCCAAAGGTGGCGTCATGCAGAATGCAGTTGTCGTGGATCAGAGGTAAGTCCGCTGAGAGTTTGGGCACGTTTGCCTCCAAAAGATTAGACATGAAACTTGGGCGAGAAGGTCGCTTTACCTCAAAAATAGAGACGTCAGCATTCTCCTCGCTGCAAAGGAAAGCAGTCAATGACCGCTTTCATTACCTGAGATGAGTTTCCGACGCAGCCAGCCAGAGAACCAATCCATCGCCATCACCATCAGAATGATGAGCACAATGTAATAGGTCACCTCTTCCCAATCTTTCTGGGTAATCATGGCCTGCGTGAGCATAAGCCCGATACCACCGCCAGTGATCGCGCCAATAATAGTTGCGCTGCGGGTGTTCGATTCCAGATAATACAGGATTTGGCTGAGCAAGATCGGCGTGATCTGAGGGATAACACCAAAGCGGTACCGCTGTATCGGCTTTGCACCAGTCGATTGGATCCCTTCAATCTGCTTCCCGTCCACGTTTTCCAATGCCTCGGAGAACATCTTGCCAAAGCTGCCAGTATCCGTGATCAGGATTGCCAGCGCGCCCGTAAGCGGACCCGGCCCAAACGCTCGGGACAATACAATTGTCCAGATCAGCGCATCCACACCACGGAAGAAATCGAAGAACCGGCGCGTGACTTGCCTTACAACCATGAACGGAGAGAAATTCTTGGCGGCCAAAAAAGCAAGCGGCAGCGCCACAATCGCGGCTCCCATTGTACCCAGGAAAGCCATCAGGATGGTTTCAGAAATGGCCCAGGCGACGTCCTGATGACGCCACATCTTGTTGGTCCAGAAATCCTGCCAGATCGCGGCATGTTCTCCGCCCAACGCACGCGAAAACACCTCGCCGACGCTCAGGCCCGAATACGGGCTATCGAGCGTGAAGAAGAACAGCTCCCAACCGGTGAAATAGCGAAACACCTCGGTCCGGTTACGGGTAATCGTCAAACGCCCGGCATCGGTGGTGATTGTCATCCGATTTTTGGACGCATTGATCCACTCAGGGGTTTCATCAGTCGGTAATACTGCTTGCACCCCTTTCGCGCGGCTCGGTTGCGCTGTGATCAGCCCATAGCCCGGAACGTCATAGCTAACAAAGTTGTCGGCCCCAAAGGTCACAACATGCCCATCGTCCAGATCAATCACCGTTTCGGTGTCACCTAAAGTCACCCACTCCGGCGCAGTGCCGTTTGGATAGGTGCCCTTGCGCTCACCTTCGATGGCAGCGCGGATCTCACCCGTACGGTTGTCGCGCGCGATGTGAGTCTTGTAGCTGTAGCTGTCCGCCACCAGCGCACGTGCATTGTCGACCTCAAACCGTTGGGTCAATCCCGCAATGTCAAAGGCGAAGAAAATGTAGGTCAGATAGGCGATCACAATGGCAGGCAGGCCAAAGCTTGTCAGCTTCTTGCGGCCAAACAAACGGTCGGCCTCGACCTTCAGCAGGTCGGTCTCATTGGCTAGGATGGTCATGACGGCACCTTCTGAGTTTTGCCGTCGGTCAGGCGCTCACGCACGACTGAGGAGAGTTGGTCAACGGCGACAATGGTCAGGAAGAGCAAAAGGAAGATCGCCATAGCGTCATCATATTGACCTTTGCCCCAGCTCATGGCGTTGCGCAGTTCGTACCCAATGCCACCTGCACCAACGAAACCAAGAATGGCAGAGGCACGAATATTGATTTCGAACCGCAATAGCGCGTAGCTGAAATAGTTTGGCGCCACTTGCGGGATTACGCCAAGCCACATCCGTTGTGACCAGGAAGCCCCCACTGATTGCAACCCTTCAACCGGTTTAAGTGAGGCATTTTCATTGACCTCAGAGAACAGTTTGCCCAGCGCGCCGGCGGTGTGAAATGCAATCGCGATCATAGCCGGAACGGGGCCACCGCCCATAATGAAGATCAGCACCAGCGCAATTACGATCTCCGGCATTGCGCGCATAATGTCCATCACACGGCGAAACAGCGGGATCAGCCGCGGCCATTTCGCCATGCCACGGGTGGACAGCAGCGAGAACATCATGCCCAGCATCGCACCAATCAATGTGGAGGCGGCCGCAATATTGATGGTCTCCATCAGCGATGGCAGAAATTTCAAAAGGTTGGCGGGAAGCTCGCCGATCTTTTCAATGGCTTCGCTCAATACCTCTTTGGGAAAGTCGAAGAAGCGGTGCAAGCCGTCCCAGAATCCCCCCGCATTGCGATCGTCCGCGATGACGAAGCCTGTAACCATCAATGCGATGAACACCACGAGAATGATGCCATCCATCATCCGTTTGCGTCGGACCTGCGCCATATAATCGGCGCGGATGTCTCCAACACTTGAAACCTGATCTGTCATGACCACCCTTTCGTTCAAAAAACAGGCCCCGCGAAAAGGCGGGGCCTGTTCATACATCTGTGGCGATGCTTAGTTGGATTTCAGCTTGCGTGCTTCGATGATCACTTCGTAGGCGTCATGGCCAATCGGCATTACGCCTTTCGCCTCGCCGGAGAGAACGCCATACGCACAATCCGGGTCGATCGAAGGCATGGAGGCCATCATCGCCGTGAACTTAACCTTCACATCTTCCGGCAGCGCCTTGCGCAGAACAATCGGGCCTTCCGGGATCGGCTTGGACTGCCAGATCTTCACCAGTTCGTTCATGTCTACGAGACCGGCGTCCACCGCGCGACGCAGCGCGCCGGAATTGTAACCATCTTCCCATTCGCCGAGACCGTCGGCCCAGGTTACGCCACCATCAAAATCGCCATTGTTCACGCCAACAATGGTCTGCTCGTGGCCACCGGAGAATTTCACTTCGCCGAAGTAATCGCCGGAAGTCATGGTTGCGCCTGTGGCTTCCGGGATTTCGATAGATGGGATCAGGAAACCGGAAGTTGAGTTCGGATCACCAAAGCCGAAGGTCTTGCCCTTCATGTCTTCCAGCGTGGCAATACCGCTGTCTTTGCGGGCAAATCCGATGGAATAGTAGCCGTAACCACCATCAACGTTTACCTTCACGAGGATCGGCTCAACCGCTTCTGGATCAGACAGGTATGTTTTCGCGTAGCCAGATGCACCCAACCAGGCCATATCGATGGTGCCACCAAGCAGGCCCTGGATCACGCCGTTGTAATCAGCAGGCGCGAAGAGTTTTGTTGGGACACCCAGAATTTCTTCGGTTTTGGCGCGCAGGCACTCGTTGTTGTTCAGACGGTCCTGAGCATTTTCACCACCCAGCAGACCGATACGGAACTCGGTGATTTCCTCCGCCATAACCGGTGCGGTCAGCGCTGTGGTTGCCAGTGCGGCAGCAAGCAAATGTTTCATCTTTTCTTCTCCAGTTGGTAAATCCCCACGCAGTTCGCTTGTGTGGGGCATGATGAAAGTCAGGCAAGTTCGAGAGCGGCGTGCTCTTTGGCGGTGCGGTCCAGAGTCTCGATTTCGGTCGAGGTGGCCGCTTCGCTAAAGGAGGCATCAGCGCCGTAAATGTCGCGCGCCACGCCGGTGGTAAGCTGAGCTGGCGTGCCGTCAAAGACGATCCGCCCGTCGCGCATACCGATCACCCGATCGCAATAGCGACGCGCTGTATCCAACGTGTGCAGGTTGGCTATGACCATACGGCCATCTTCTTCATGGATTTGACGCAGCGACTGCATCACCATCTGCGCGTTCATCGGGTCCAGAGAGGCAATCGGTTCATCCGCCAGAATGATCTTCGGGTCTTGCATCAAGGCGCGCGCAATGGCGACGCGCTGTTGTTGACCACCAGACAGTGCCTCCGCCCGCTTGACCGCATGTTCGGCTATACCAAGGCGATCCAAAATATCGATCGCACGGTGAATGTCTTCATTTGGAAACAGGTTGAACATCGTTGCCAGCGTGCTGCGACGGTTCAATGTGCCATGCAGTACGTTGCTCACCACATCCATACGCGGCACGAGGTTGAACTGCTGAAAGATCATCGCGCATTCGCTCTGCCAGCCACGCTTTTCGCTGCCTTTGAGCGCGGTAATATCGCGTCCGTCAAACATGATCCGTCCCGAAGTGGCTTCGGTCAGGCAATTCAGCATCCGCAGCAGTGTAGACTTACCTGCACCCGATCGGCCTATGATACCAATCATCGCAGGTTGCTCCACAGCAACAGTGGCCGCGTCCACCGCCACATTTGGCCCAAACGATTTTGTTAGTTCTTCAATAGTCAGCACAACGCATCCCCAACTTGCTTGAGCCGGGGATACGGCGACTGCTCAACGAAATCGTGTCAGTTTTTTGAAGGTTTTACGAAGGTGAGAGACTGCACCAGTGCAACATCAGCGCTGATATGGGTCAAGACCGGAAAGCTATACGGACAAAGCCTGAGGTTGCTAAGGTTTCAGCGAAAGACGGATGAATTGGGAATGATTGATTGAGGTGCTCAGAACTGGCCGACCCGTTTCTATGGATTTGTTGGTGCGCGGCTTGCCCCGGACATAACCGAAGGCACCACGGTCCCTTACGCTCCTGATGCGCCAAAGAACGGGCCGAGGTTACTAACATTGCGCGCAACGACAGTGCCGAAGGCACTTAGATACCTCCGCAAGCGAACTTCTGCTGGCACTGGAAGCCACAAAGCCAGTAAAAAACCTGCTCTACTGGACGTCCCAAGGATCAAACATCCTAAACCGACAACCTAACACCGGTACATTTTGGCCATCTACTCGCAAGACAAGGGTGTGTCCAACATTTCGACGTAGTTTAAGCGCCGCATCGGAGCCCCACAAAAAAACGCCACCGCCCCTTTTAGGACGGTGGCAAAACTTTGATGGTCAAAGTTACAGTTTAAGCTGGTCTAATTGCAAACTGATGCGAGCTTTCACAACAGTGGCGCTCACCCAGCTTATTTACCCACATTTGCTATAGCCACAGCTGTTGCAGGTCATGCAGCCCTCAACCATCTGCAAACCATATTCGCCACAGCTTGGGCACGGCTTGCCGCGTGGCGCACCACCCACTGCCATCACCTCTGCCTGAGGGTCAGCCTTCAGCCCCATGCCTTCGCCTTCGATGAAGCCAATGGCAATCATGTGGCGTTCCAACACGCCACCAATCGCTGCCAGGATCGACGGAATGTATTTGCCTTCCATCCAGGCACCACCGCGCGGGTCAAACACCGCTTTCAGCTCTTCAACCACAAAAGAGACATCGCCACCGCGACGGAACACCGCCGAAATCATCCGGGTCAGCGCCAGCGTCCAGGCGTAGTGCTCCATGTTTTTGGAGTTGATAAACACCTCAAAAGGACGGCGATGGCCATTGATGATCACATCGTTCACGGTCAGGTAAATCGCATGCTCGCTGTCTGGCCACTTCAGCTTGTAGGTCGCACCCTCAAGGCTCTGCGGACGCTCCAGTGGTTCAGACATGTAAATCACCTCGCCGCTGTCGGCCACGTGATCCGCCGGCTGCTCACCAGGCGCCTGCTCACTGCTCTCAGACACGGTCAAAACCGAGCCGGTCACATCATTTGGACGGTAGGTCGTACAACCTTTACAGCCGGTGTCCCACGCCTGCATGTAAACATCTTTGAAGCTCTCAAAATCGATGTCTTCCGGGCAGTTGATGGTTTTGGAAATCGAGCTGTCGATCCATTTCTGCGCCGCCGCCTGCATGCGCACATGCGCCGCTGGTGCCAAGGTCTGCGCATTCACAAAATAGCTTGGCAGCTCTTTATCGCCAAACTTATCACGCCACATTTGCACAGCGTAATCAACAACTTCTTCTTCCGTGCGCGAGCCGTCTTTCTGCAACACCTTCCGGGTGTAAGCGTAGGCAAACACCGGCTCGATGCCTGAGCTGACGTTGCCCGCATAGAGGCTGATGGTGCCGGTCGGCGCGATGGACGTCAGCAGCGCGTTGCGAATACCGTGCTCTGCAATCGCCGCCTTAACATCGTCGTCCAAGTCCTGGACCAGCCCGCCGTTGATGTATTTGTCTTTGTCAAAGAGCGGGAAAGCCCCCTTCTCTTTCGCCAGATCCACCGAAGCCAGGTAAGATGCGCGCGCAATCGCTTTCATCCAGGCTTCGGTCTGCAAGGCCGCTTCTTCGGTGCCGTACTCCAGACCCAACATCAGCAGAGCATCCGCAAGGCCAGTCACACCAAGACCAATCCGACGTTTGGCTTGTGCTTCTTGCGCCTGCGCCTCCAGCGGGAATTTGGACGCATCCACCACATTGTCCATCATCCGCACCGCGGTGGCCACCAGATCGGTCAGCGCCTCTTCATTCAGCTCCGCCGCCTTTTCAAACGGATCAGTTACCAGTCGAGCGAGATTGATCGACCCCAGCAAACATGCCCCATACGGCGGCAATGGCTGCTCCCCGCATGGGTTGGTCGCTGCAATCTGCTCAACATAGCTGAGGTTGTTGCGTTGGTTGATGCGGTCGATGAAAATCACGCCGGGCTCGGCATAATCATAAGTGCCCTGCATGATTTTGTTCCAAAGATCACGCGCATCGACGGTGTGATACACTTTACCGCCAAATTTCAGTTCCCACGGACCATCTGCTTTCACCGCTTCCATAAAGTCATCGGTCACCAGCACGGACATGTTAAACATGCGCAGCCGGGCCGGATCTGATTTTGCGGTGATAAAATCTTCCACATCAGGGTGGTCACAACGCATGGTCGCCATCATAGCGCCCCGACGTGATCCCGCAGACATAATGGTGCGGCACATCGCATCCCACACATCCATAAACGACAGCGGACCAGAGGCATCCGCCGCCACACCCATCACATCCGCGCCGCGCGGACGAATGGTGGAGAAATCATAGCCAATGCCGCCGCCCTGTTGCATGGTCAGCGCCGCTTCTTTCAGCATGTCAAAAATGCCGGACATGCTATCGGGCACTGTGCCCATCACAAAGCAGTTGAACAAAGTCACATTGCGGGCAGTACCTGCGCCAGCCGTGATCCGGCCAGCGGGCAGGTATTTAAAGTCTTCCAGCGCACCGTAAAATTTCTCTTCCCACTTGGCCGGGTCTTTTTCCACTTTGGCCAGGTCGCGCGCGATTCGGCGCCAGCTGTCTTCCACCGACAAATCAATCGGCGTCCCGTCCGCCTCTTTGAAACGGTATTTCATGTCCCAGATTTGTTCTGCGATGGGGGCTGCGAAACGACTCATCGTTGGCTTCCTTGCTTGTGCTGCGCGTTTGTTTAGGGTTTCTTAATCTATATCAAATCAGCGTGATCTGACAACGGCCAAATACGGAAATTTCCGCAAAGGAACCACATTATTTTGGGGTTGAAGGTTAACGCACCCACTATATACTGTGACTCCCGTGCATAATTCTGTGGAAAACCTGTGGGCAAAACCGTGCATCTTGTGAAACTTTCGGTCGGTTCAGAAAACCCCGAAACCCTCGCCGCCTGGCAAGAGGCCAATAAAGCGCGGTTCCCAGACGGCCTGCCGCGCCATGTCACCCGGATGTGGCCTAAACGTGAGGCAGAAATCCTCAATGAAGGCTCAATCTATTGGGTCATCAAGGGCAGCATCCAGTGCCGTCAGTGTATCCTACGTCTCGACGAGGTGATTGGATCAGACGGCATTCGCCGATGTGCCATTGTTTTGGACCCAGAAGTAATTCTGACACAAGCCGCGCTCAAACGTCCCTTTCAAGGCTGGCGTTATCTGAAGGTCGAGGACGCCCCGGCAGACCTGCCGGGCACCCGCGCCAATGATGATGTTTTACCGGATGATCTGAACCGCGCTTTGGCCGAAATCGGCGTGCTGTGACAACAGGCAACGTGCGCCCAGGTAACCGTTGCGCGCACCTTGGACGCGACAAAACGCACCTCTGCGAAATAGCCGCGATACTGACGCAATACCGACGTGACTTTTGCTGCTACTTGGTTGGTTAACACGGCGACACTCGCGCCTCACCTAGCGCCAATATCCTGCGGCGCGACCGACACCGATTTGATAACGGCATAGCAGATCACACCTTCTGACAGCCCCAGGGCCGTGGCTGACCGCCGCGTGATCCGCGCCAATATACGCCCCGCTTTGGTGTCCACCGCCACAATCGCCCCGGGCCCGCCTCCGGCCCGCACCGAGTGCACCTTACCCGCCACAATATTGAGCGCAGACAATCCCTTAGGCGCCTCTCTTGAGAGGATCACATCATGTGCCGCAACCCGCACCCGCACCTGATCTCCGACGGCATGGGACAATTGCGGCAGCATCAATGCCACGCCGTTGGCGGACAATTCCGTCAACCCATCTTCATGATGTTTGACCACCTTGGCCTCCAATACCGCGCCCACAGCGCGCGGGCCCATCGGCGTAAAGCTTGGATCCGACAGCACCTCTGCCGCCGGCCCCACCCGATCCACCCGACCATCTTTGAGCGCAACCACAGTAGTCGCCAGCCGCGCCACCTCTGCAATCGAATGGGTAACATACAGAACAGGCAGGGAAAATTCATCCCGAAGCCGCTCGAAATACGGCAGAATTTCAGCCTTGCGTGGCTCATCCAACGCCGCCAACGGTTCGTCTGCCAAGATCAATTTTGGCCGCGCCAACAGCGCCCGTCCGATGGCCACGCGTTGCTTCTCTCCTCCGGACAATTCCGCTGGCCGCCGCTCCAACAGGTTGCCGATACCGAGGATTTCCACCACCTGATCAAGGGTCACCACAGCAGCACGCCCCTTGGCTAAGGCATTGCCATAAATAAGGTTTTTTCGCACATTCATATGAGGGAACAGCCGCCCCTCCTGAAACACATAGCCCAGACTGCGTTGATGAGGTGGCAGCCAATGTCCCACTGCGCTGTCACTAAGGACCTCATCATTGATTACAATCCGGCTCTGCTCAGGTTTACTCAACCCTGCTACCGCATTGATCACGGTGGTTTTTCCAGAGCCAGAACTGCCAAATAACACGGTCAAACCTGCGGGCGCTTGAAAGCTCACATCAAGGTCAAACCCCTGAAAGCCCTGGCTGATTTGCACCTCAACACTCATGCCTGTCCAACCTTCGCCGCTATTCGCCGCGCGAGCACTTCAGACAGTATTAATGCCCCTGCGGCCACGACGATGCTGACAACAACCAGTCTCATCGCTGCGGTTTCACCGCCCGGCACCTGCAAAAATGCGTAAATCGCACTCGGCAATGTACGCGTTTGACCAGGTATATTGCTGACAAACGTGATGGTTGCGCCGAATTCGCCCATCGCTTTGGCAAAGGCGAGCACCATTCCTGCCAAAAGCCCAGGCAACATCAGAGGCAGCGTGACCGTGAAGAAAACGCGCACAGGCGACGCCCCCAAAGTTGCCGCTGCTTGTTCCAACTTTGGGTTAATCGCTTCAAGTGAAAGACGGATCGAACGCACTAATAGAGGAAAGGCCATCACCGCCGCTGCCAACGCGGCCCCGGTCCAGCGAAAGGCAAACACCACGCCGATCTCTTTGAGCGCGCCACCAATCACGCCCTGGGTGCCAAATGTCACCAGCAGCAAGTACCCGGTTGCAACTGGTGGAAGAACAAGCGGCAAATGCACCAAAACATTAACAAATTGCTTTCCGAAAAAATCCCACCGCGCCAACGCATAGGCCACAAAAATTCCAGGTACTACGGCGCCCATCATTGCCCAGAAAGCCACTTGAAGTGATAGCGCTACAGCGCCCCATTCCTGCGGCCCAAGCCAGTCGCTCATTGGGCGTCATCCAATATCGAAAAACCATGTCTGACAAACGCCTTCTTCGCCACTTGGCTATCAAGAAACCCCAAAAATTCAACCACTTCAGGTCGATCCCGCCCATTGACTATCGCCGCCGGGTAAACAATTTGACTGTGGCTTTCCGGCGGAAATTGCGCAGCAATCCGAACTCGGTTTTCGACCTGGGCATCTGTTGTATAAACGATGCCCGCAGCAACCTCCCCCAAAGCGACTAGCGCAAGTGCCACTCGCACATTGTCGGTTTCAACCACACCAGCTTTAACCCGGTCCCATACACCCAGAGACATTAATGCTTCTTTGCCATAAATGCCGGCGGGAACCGCTTCAACCAGTGCCATAGCGATCCGGTCCGCCTTTAAAATTTGCGACAATTCTGAAAAATCCTCTGACACAGAGGTAAGTTTGGAGTCCACTGGAACAACCAAGGATAAACCATTGCCGTACAAGCTTTTTACACTTCCGCTTTGAAGATAGCCTCTAGTTGATAGAAATTCGATCCAATTGGCATTTGCCAACATTACCACATCGGCAGGTGCGCCATACTCTACTTGCCGCGCCACGACCGATGATCCAGCATAGGATGCGACGACACCATGTTTCGTTCCAGCTTCAAACTCTGTGATCACCTCCGCCATCACGTTCTGAAGGCTCGCCGCAGCAAAAACTGAAATCTGCTCGGCTCGCGCCGATAACGCTCCGCATTGCAGATAAGCAGTCGCAAGCGAAGCAATCGTTACAAAAATGCGGAGCGCGGATCTCATAGGTAGAAGCCATCAAGTCATTGGTTTTTTAGGCGTAGCCAAAGTAGCGCCCCTTTTGCAAGCTGTTTGCACTTCCGGGGTTAGACTGGAAAGTAACTCACCTTTTTCGTGGATCGTCACTTTGGTCTGGCAAAGCGTCAAGCAGCACCGGCATTCCCGCCGAAACAAAGTAACGTGACAAAAGTTGATACTCAGCCACGTTTGGCAATGACTCCGACATATCGGGAGGGCTTTCAACATGTACCACCGCGGCAGCCATCTCTGCCTCCATCTCGGACAATATCTGATCCACAAGCGCATTTTCATACAACACACTTTGCGGGCTTGTTCCGGGGACAACTTTCGGCTCAAATTCAAAAGAAACATCTTCGCCCTCGTCCTGAACGACCTGCGGCGCCGCTTGAAGGATCGATAGCGCGGTCTGAGCGTCATATCCGAGGTTCTTCACCAAAAAAGCAAGGCGACTTGCATCATTTGGCAGTTGGGTTTGCCCGGTCTCAACATAAAGTCGCTGTTCTGTGGGAAAGGCTGCGGCGTTTACCGGCGCCGCAAGAAACTCGCGTTCAACTTGGCTGGTAAGTGGCACCTCAACTCGCGTCGCTTGTAAACCCGCCACCTGAGATTGAAGCGCCTCCAGCGCGACCAATAGTCGTGTGATATCTTCAGATTTTTGGACGCGCTCGCCGTCATGGGGGCTATCCGGCCTCATTCCCTCTCGCATCCGCAAGTCCTGGGTCGTTAACGGACCACTGTCCGCTCCAAGCTGCTGATCTATGATAAGAGCCTTCAAGGCGTCCAATTCCTGCCGCAACACATCGACGTTCATCATACGTTCAATCGCCCCGCCGTTGGGCAGCGACAGTGTCTGAGGTAATTCGAATTGACCAGAACCAGTTACCCCTCTCATCCCGGCGTTGTCGGTTGGTACAAGCGCTTGCGTTGGCGCCGTCAGCGGCGCGGCAGAGGTTGCCGGTGCAATACCATGTGTCAGGCCCGTTCCATAGCCAGGCGCAATAACCTGTGGCTGGGGCATGGGAGAATTCCACGATGCAGGTTGGGTGACGGATGTCGCAGCGGCTGCGTTTGGAACAGGCCACCCCCGCGGCAGGACAGCGTAATCTTGCCGCGCTGCAATCCAACGTAAGTAAGCCGTAACCGCGGAAAACCCCTTAAGCGAGGTCCGCGCGACTTCAGAGCCACCACGCCGTGTTACCAAGTCTCCGCCAGCGCCCAGAAGCAATTCCAACTGGACATCCAGTGGCTGCAAGATACGTTCCGGCACTTGAATTTCAGACACGCCCTCTGACACAAAAAACATATCGCCAGCAAGGGCTTCTTCGAGCCGGATTTGCAATTGCCGTCGGTCCGTAAGAAACACCTCCAACCCATCCTTGCGGGCGGCACAGGCGTGTGTGCGGGGCCGGCAAATGACCTCAAACACATCCACATCCAACCTCGGTGTCGGAGCAAACCTTGCATAACCATCAGGGTCAAATCGAAAGTAAACTCCCTCCACGAGCCCTTCTTGAAAGCTAGGGTCAGGACTCATAGCCAGTAAATAACGAGAGCTGCGAGGGCGATGGCGGACAGGAAGACCTTCGGGCATCTGTCGTATCGAGTTGCGACACGCCGCCAATCCTTCAACCTGCCGAACATGATTTCGATCTGGTTGCGCCGTTTGTAGCGGCGCTTATCGTACTTTACAGTCTTTTTGCGCCGCTTTCGACCAGGGATGCAAGCGCGTATCCCTTTGTCTTTCAACGCTTCTCGGAACCAATCGGCGTCATAACCCCGATCTCCAAGCAGCCAGTCCACTTTGGGCAATCTGCTCACCAATGCCCGCGCGCCGATGTAGTCGCTGACTTGCCCGGCTGTAACGAACAGGTTGAGAGGGCGTCCCCGGCTGTCGCAGATGGCGTGCAGCTTGGTATTCATACCGCCCTTGGTTCGGCCAATCAGGCGTCCTCGCCCCCCTTTTTGACGCCCAAACTGGTCGCGGTTCGGTGAGCCTTGAGGTAGGTGGCGTCAATCATCACAGTCCTCTCTTCACCGTGTTCGGCAGCCAGACCTACCATCATCTGCGCGAAGATACCTTTGTCGCTCCAACGCTTCCAACGGTTGTACAGCGTCTTGTGCGGCCCGTACACCGCAGGTGCATCGCGCCACCGCAACCCATTGCGATTAATAAAGATAATCCCGCTCAAGACACGTCGATCATCGACGCGTGGTTTGCCGTGGGATTTAGGAAAGAAGGGCTCAAGACGCGCCATCTGCGCGTCCGTCAACCAGAAAAGATCAGACATGTTCACCGCTCGTTTTCAAACCGTGAATCATGCCATTAGACGGAAATCAATGGGTCCTGACCCTAAGAAGGGCTTCTTTTAGGTTGTCCGGAGCTTTGTTTGGTATTGGAAAAACTAGAGGGGGCGGCTGTATTGAATGTGGTTTAAGCGAGTTGGTTATGTCTGAGGCAAACTCGCCGAGCATGTCCATGTATTGATGCAAGTCATGCTCCCTACTGCCCGAAATGGACGCTAAGTCTGAGCAATCACTGCATTTGAGTAGTGCACAAAAACGCTCCTCTATCCATTCAACATCCCAGCCGTCTAAAGAGTGCGCTGTTTTTGAGGGGCCAGTCTCCAAGATGTTAAGGGTGTCATGGACCATTTGTAACGTGCCGGTTTGACAAGCAGAGCAGACCCACGCGGGCAGCCTTTCGAAACGTGTTTTAAAGTGTTTGCGGTTAATGGTCATTGCTACCGCCCCGCCGTTTCACATTCCCACCGCGTTGCCCTGCGCGCCCAGCCATGGAGCGGCCACGGCTTTTGGTGGCTTTCTCCTCAGCGGCTTTGATGGCGTATTGCCGGGCCATGGGGTCATCGGCGACCGCCAAATCCACGGCTTCCAGACGTTTGACCTCATCGCGCAGGCGGGCGGCTTCTTCGAATTCGAGGTTCTCGGCGGCTTTGCGCATGTCGTCACGCAACCCATCGAGCACAGCCTCCAAATTGGCGCCGTGCAGCGGGTTGTCGATGGTGGCGGTGACGCGGGATTGGTCGGTGTCGCCTTTGTAGAGGCCAGACAACACATCCTCGACGTTCTTTTTGACCGTCTGGGGGGTGATGCCGTGCTCTTCGTTATAGGCAATCTGTTTGGCGCGGCGGCGCTCGGTCTCGCCCATAGCGCGTTCCATGGAGCCGGTGATGCGGTCGGCGTACATGATCACGCGGCCTTCGGCGTTGCGCGCGGCGCGGCCGATGGTTTGCACCAGTGAGGTTTCGGAGCGCAGAAAGCCTTCTTTGTCAGCGTCTAGGATGGCGACCAGACCACACTCGGGAATATCCAGCCCCTCACGCAATAGGTTGATGCCGATCAGCACGTCAAACGCGCCAAGGCGTAGGTCGCGCAGGATTTCGATGCGTTCCAGCGTGTCGATGTCGCTGTGCATGTAGCGCACTTTGATGCCCTGTTCGTGCAGGTATTCGGTGAGGTCCTCGGCCATGCGTTTGGTCAGCGTGGTGACCAATGTGCGGAAGCCATCCGCGGTGACTTTGCGCACCTCATCAAGCAGATCGTCGACCTGCATCTCGACAGGGCGGATTTCGATCACCGGTTCCAGCAGGCCGGTGGGGCGGATCACCTGTTCGGCAAACACGCCGCCGGATTGCTCCAGCTCCCACGCTGACGGGGTGGCGGAGACAAAGACGGATTGAGGCCGCATGGCGTCCCATTCCTCAAACTTGAGCGGGCGATTGTCCATACAGGACGGCAGGCGGAAGCCGTGTTCGGCCAGGGTGAATTTGCGCCGGTAGTCGCCCCGGTACATGCCGCCAATTTGCGGCACGGAGACGTGAGATTCATCGGCAAAGACAATGGCGTTGTCAGGGATGAATTCAAACAGGGTGGGGGGTGGCTCGCCCGGCGCGCGGCCAGTGAGGTAACGAGAGTAGTTTTCGATGCCGTTGCAGAAGCCCTGCGCCTCCATCATTTCCAGATCAAAGGTACAGCGCTGCTCCAGCCGTTGGGCTTCGAGCAGTTTGCCTTCGTCGACCAGTTGATCGAGCCGCGTGCGCAGTTCTTTTTTAATGTTGATGATGGCTTGGGTGAGCGTGGGTTTGGGCGTGACATAGTGCGAGTTCGCATAAACACGAACCTGTTCAAAGGTGCCGGTTTTCTCGCCGGTCAGCGGGTCAAACTCGGTGATGCTTTCCAGTTCTTCGCCAAAGAAGGAGAGCTTCCAGGCGCGATCTTCGAGGTGGGCGGGGAATATTTCCAAGCTGTCGCCGCGCACGCGGAAAGAGCCACGCTGAAAAGCAGCGTCGTTGCGGCGGTATTGTTGGGCGACCAGATCGTTGATGACCTGGCGCTGGTCGTATTCACCGCCTGCTTTTAGATCGAGGGTCATGGCGGAGTAGGTTTCCACCGAGCCGATGCCGTAGATGCAGCTTACCGAGGCCACAATGATCACATCGTCCCGTTCCAGCAGAGCGCGGGTGGCGGAGTGGCGCATGCGGTCGATCTGTTCGTTGATCTGGCTTTCCTTCTCAATGAAGGTGTCAGAGCGCGCCACATACGCTTCGGGTTGGTAGTAGTCATAGAAGCTGACGAAGTATTCGACGGAGTTCTCTGGGAAGAAGCCTTTCATTTCGCCATAAAGCTGGGCGGCGAGAGTCTTGTTCGGAGCAAGGATGATGGCTGGGCGTTGGGTTTCTTCGATCACCTTTGCCATGGTGAAAGTTTTGCCGGTGCCGGTGGCGCCCAGCAGGACTTGGTTGCGCTCGCCCTCGTTGATGGCTGCTGTGAGTTCAGCAATCGCGGTGGGTTGGTCACCAGCCGGTTCAAACTCGGTATGCATAACAATCCGTTTGCCGCCCTCCAGTTTGGGGCGGCGTTGGGCCTCACGATCGGCCATCATCGGCAGGTTGGTTGCATCGCTCATGGTGCCATCCCGTAGTTGAAAGAGTCGCAGTCGCGATTTTGGTCTCTTTTTGTTCTTATGCAAGGGCGAAAGCGCAGTTGTGATTGGGGATTTGGTCGTGGCGATGCTGCGGTGCGCGAAGAGATGCTTCGCGTGTGCAGAATTTCCTGACTTTATGGTCGAAGTGAAGGCCTGAGAATTGGAGGAAGTTACCCTTGGGAAAGGGCCGTTGAGCCGATTTCGGTAAGAAGTTGTGGGGTTTCTGGTAATTTTAGAACAAAATTCCATCTAATTTCGAAATTAAATATATGTTGCACTTGCCAAATGATTGGCTCTCTCGCTATGGTCTTCTCAGCAAGCAGCCCGCGGAGGTCGCCAGTCCAAACTGCACCTACACCCCTCGCTCCCCGCGGCTTGGTCCGGAACCTGGGCTGCTTGCAAGCTTAAACTCCCAAAAACTTCTGATACACATTGGCTTTGCGTCGGTTTGTCTATGATTGGCCTCTTGCCGGGACGGGGCGAATCCGAGATAAAGCTGCAAGCTAAGGAGATCCCAATGATTGCGCGTATCTATCAGCCAGCCCGCACGGCGATGTCGTCTGGAGCCGCCAAAACCCACCAATGGGTGTTGGAATATGGTCCGTCAGAAGCCAAGGATATTGATCCGCTGATGGGCTGGACCGGATCTGGTGATACGCAAAGCCAGGTGCGGTTGAAGTTTGACAGCAAAGAAGCAGCTGTGGCCTACGCACGGGAAAATGACATTGTGGCGCAGGTTTTGGAGCCTAATAAGCGCAAGGCCAACATCCGGCAGGGCGGCTATGGAGAGAATTTTGCCACCAACCGGCGTGGGGTCTGGACCCACTGAGGGTGTGTAAATCGGAGTGAAGTTGTCGCGAAATCGGGGCAAAGATTTCGCGAAAGTTGGTAGCCGCCCCTATATTGCAAGAAAGCTTGGCTTGCCCACGGTATATTGATCTTTTGATGGGAGGCGCCTGAGGGCGCCTTTGTTTTTGAGGTTCGAAGTGTCTGAGAGTGAGTTTCTGATCGATGAGGGTGGCCCGCCTGCGATATGGCGGCGGGATGGACCAAGGCAAAGGGCTGAGCGCTAAGCGTAGTCCATTGTTGGCGACTTCCGGCCCGGCCCCGCGGTTCACCAGGTCAAGACACGCCACATTGCAGTTGCACCGAGCGGACGTTCGCTACATTGGCGATATGAGCGCAATTGCGCAAAGTTATGGTGTCACAAAGCGCCCAACAATATCCCTAATTGGAAGTTGCGCCTTCAATCGATTGGCCAACAAGTACGTACCTCCAAGCTTTCGGTGCAAGTATAGGACATCCAGTGGAACGGGCGGCGGGACAAAGCCGTCCGACGCCAACGCGCGCCCAGCGGCATTCATTTTTTGAAGGAGAGCCGTATTTCCAAAATCAAACGTGTTATGCTCGCGGAACGCAGCAAACGCTGTCTCAATCATTTCGAGTAAGGCTTGTTGATGGTGAGGCGCCGTCTCTGGCGCAATAAAGCCGATTTCATGCGCTAAAGCCCTAAGCCCGTCAATGTCACCAGCTAAGCCGATCTGAAAGAGACGGCGATATTGATCCACAAATTTGCTTTGGAAGTGGCGTGTGGCCCCAAAGTCCAACAAAACAAGCCGATCTGTCTGAGGGTCAAACCGGTAGTTGGCGAAGTTTGGATCCGTTTGCATAAAGCGGAAATCGAACAGTTCCCGAAGCAATAACGTCACCAGACTTTCCGCAATGCGGTTCCGTCGCGTCTGATCCAAGTCGACAGCGTCCTCAATAGGGCGCGAGCCAATGTAGGACATCGCAAGCACATGTTTGGTTGTGAAATCTTCGTAAAACTCAGGAACGACGAAAGTATCATCGTCCTGAAGCCGCTGCCGAAAATCGCGAAGGCACTGGCCTTCGCGCTCATAGTCCGCTTCTTCACGCAACTGGCGGAGCGCTTCTTCCATGTAGGGTTTCAGCTCAAACCCTCTTGGGAGCAACCCAGACACTTTGATCAGCGCAGCAACAGTGGCCACGTCGCTGTCGATGCTACGCGCGACGCCGGGATATTGGACCTTGATGGCCATGTCCCGCCCGTCTCGCGTCTTTGCGCGATGCACTTGACCAATCGAAGCGGCAGCCAGTGGCCTCACGTCAAAGCGCTCAAATTTTTGCAACCAACTGTTACCCCAATTCTTGTTCAACACGACTTTGAGCTGTTTGGGCGGCATGTAATCCGCATCCGCCCGCAGCCGCGCCATGATTTGATTTAGCTCCGGTGGCAGAATGTCACCGGTGTCCATGGAGAGGAGTTGGCCAATTTTCATGGCCGCCCCCCGCATCCGCGCCAAATCATCGGCAATCCGTTGAATATTCGAAGGGGTCAGCAACAGATCCTTAACGCCCGGCCTGTTGCCACGCGCAGTCTCACGCAATCCGGTCACGGCCATGTTACCGGCAACACTTGTCGCCATAGAGCTCAAACGCGCCAGCCGAGATAATCGGCCCGAAGGCACGTTTAAAGCACGGGGAGGCGTTCTGGAACCGCTCATATTGCTCGTCCTGCTTAAGTCATTTCAATAGAGCGGCTCGTTGGGCGCTTTATCACTTTGAACGTTTGTTGGGTTTCGGGCGCGACACTAGAAGTAATGCATGTGCCCTTTTGAACTGTATGCCCGCTACTATCAGCATACATACGTGGTGGTGCCCAATGATGGTTCACCAATAGACAAATTACCTCCTACGTTGGGGGAATAGAATTCATAAATGTCACGCCGAAGCTTGGCAGCAAAGACATCCAAATACGCTCCAGAGTCGTAAACAGCGCAATGGAGGAGCGATATGAAATTCCTGTTTGCATTGATTGGCACAGTGATAACGGCCGGTTCGGCGTGCGCGCTAGACCTATCGGCCAAGTTTGACTCGATGGACGGCGGCACGCTTGCGGTTTCCGATTGGGTAGGCCAACCCGTGTTGGTGGTGAACACGGCCTCTCAATGTGCCTTCACCAAGCAATACCGCGGGCTACAAGATCTTTATGACGCCTACCGCGACCAAGGACTGGTGGTGCTCGCTGTGCCCTCTGATGACTTCAAACAAGAACTAGGCTCAAATGCAGAGGTCAAAGAGTTTTGCGAGCTGCAATATGGCATCGACATGCCGATGACCGGCATCACCTCGGTGAAAGGCAAAACCGCCCATCCGCTCTTTGCGGCATTGCGTGACGAAGCCGGCTATGTGCCGCGCTGGAATTTTAGCAAGGTCTTGATTGGCCCGGATGGTGCGGTGGTCGCCAAGTTTTCTCCCAAAACCAAACCGATGTCCAATACCGTGACCTCGCAAATCGAAGCCCTTCTGAACTGAACGCTGGTTTTTACTTATGACGAACCAACCACCCGCGCGCACGCCTGCGCGACTTATCCTTGTGTTGGGTGATCAACTGTCCTTGACGCTTTCCGCACTGCGCGACGCCGACAAAGACCGCGATGTGATCCTGATGGCGGAGGTGGCTGAAGAAGCCAGCTATGTGCCGCACCACAAAAAGAAAATCGCCTTTCTGTTTTCGGCCATGCGACACCACGCGGACCTGTTGCGGCGCAACGGATGGACTGTCCGCTATGTACTGCTGGACGACAACGACAACAAAGGCACACTGCCCAATCAGTTGAGACATGAGCTGGCCACCACAGACCTCTCGCAAGTGGTGATGACGGAACCAGGAGAGTATCGCCTCAAACAAGGTTTGCGCGACTGGGCCGCGCAAAAGGGCGTCCCATTGGACATGCGGGAAGACACGCGATTTGTCTGCACCCACGCCGAATTTCGGACCTGGACACAGGGGCGCAAGCAGCTGCGTATGGAGTATTTCTACCGCGAGATGCGCCGCAAGACCGGCCTGCTGATGAACGGTGACGCGCCAGAAGGCGGCAAGTGGAACTATGATGCGGAGAACCGAAAATCTGCCAAAGGCGACCTGTTTATGCCGCAGCCCCGGCATGTCTCACCCGACGGGATCACCAAAGACGTGTCCACGCTTGTTTCTGCCCGCTTCGCCAAAAACTTCGGATCGCTTGAGCCGTTCTGGCTGGCGGTGACGCGGGATGATGCACTTGCCGCGCTCGAGCACTTCGCGCAAACAGCCCTGCCACAATTTGGCGACTACCAGGACGCCATGCTGACCGACGAACCGTTTTTGTATCATTCGGTGCTGGCCCAATACCTGAATGCAGGATTGCTGGAACCATTGGAAATCTGCCGCCGAGTGGAGCGCGCGTACTACGATGGGGATGCGCCCCTCAACGCCGTGGAAGGCTATATCCGCCAGATCATCGGCTGGCGCGAGTATGTTCGCGGGATCTATTGGCTTAAAATGCCGGGCTACACGGACGAAAATTTCTTGGACGCGACACGCTCGTTGCCGACTTTCTATTGGACCGCGCAGACAGACATGGCCTGTATGGCTGCCGCGATCAGCCAAACCCGTGATCACGCCTATGCGCACCACATCCAACGGCTTATGGTCACCGGCAACTTTGCCATGCTGGCCGGAATCGATCCGCACGAAGTGCATGAATGGTACTTGGCCGTTTATGCCGACGCATATGAATGGGTTGAAGCACCCAATGTGATCGGTATGAGCCAATTTGCCGATGGCGGCTTACTGGCCTCAAAGCCCTATGCGGCCAGCGGCAACTACATCAACAAGATGTCCGATCATTGCCAAACCTGCCGCTATGACGTGAAGCAGAAAACCGGCCCGGACGCTTGCCCGTTCAATCCGCTCTACTGGGACTTCCTACTCCGAAACGAAGACAAACTGCGTGGCAACCCACGCCTTGGACATGCCTACCGCACATGGGACCGCATGAGCGCAGAGAAGCAACACGCCTATCGCAGCAGTGCCGCTGTGGTGCTTGACGGGTTGTCTTAGCCCCCACGCCGACAGCGTTCAGAGCAATAGCGCACCTCGTCCCACACTTTGGCCCACTTCTTGCGCCAGCTAAATGGCCTCTGACACCGGGCGCAGACCTTGTTGGGCAGATCAGATTTCTTGCGCATCTTCATAGGAGGCTCCTGTCACAACGGCAGATCAAGTTGTTTGGAGGTGGCGCTTTTGCGCGACCGCCGCTGCGGGGTTTTCCGACTAGCATGCTTTGCCACAATCCCCCGCGCTTCTTGGCGAAACGCCTCTCCCTTGCGCACCGCCCAAATGCACTCCCGCGCGTCGCGCGCCGAGCTCAGGTGATCCACAATGGGCATGGGATAGGCCCGCCCCAACACTGCGCCGGCGTTCTCGGCTTTCCATGGCTCCTGCAAAAACCGATCCTCAATTTTGGCCAACTCAGGTACCCAACGCCGGGTGAACGCCCCTGTTGGGTCCTGATCCATGCCCTGCTTCACCGGATTGTAGATGCGCACCGTGTTGATGCCGGTGGTGCCTGATTGCATTTGTACCTGGCTCCAATGAATGCCTGGCTCGTAGTCTGTGAACAATCGGGCCAGCTCCAATCCCGGCGCGCGCCAATGCAACCATAGATGATAGCTCGCCACCGCCATCACCATGGCGCGCATCCGGAAGTTCAACCAGCCCGTCGCGCGCAACGACCGCATGCAGGCATCGACAAACGGCAACCCGGTTTCGCCCCGCGCCCAAGCCGCCAACCGCTCCGCATCAGGGGCGGAGGAGCGAATGTCATTGTAACCGCGATGCAGGTTCTCAAACTCGATGCGCGGCGCGTCTTCTAGTTTTTGGATGAAGTGACAATGCCAATGCAACCGACCGGAAAAAGACGACAGCGCGCCACCCCAGCCATCTCGCGCACCGTGTGCTTTCACCTCCCGCTGCCTGGCCCAAGTGGCTTGTGTGGCTTCTCGCATGGACAAGCTTCCCCAGGCCAAATGCGGCGACAAACGCGAGCACGCGCGCGCGCCGGATAAAGGGGACGACATTGCACGCCGATAGGTCTGCCCCCGCTCTTTCAGGAACGATGACAGCACTTTTTCCGCCGCATCCCGTCCACCTGTTTGTCGATCCCGCGCACCATCGGGTGCAAGGTTGAGGTCCCTTGCATCTGGAATAGGCCCTGGCTCTACGTCGGTCGGCTCGAAAGCTGGCGCATGGACAATTGGCTCCGCCATGAACCGATCCCACTGGGCCGCCCATCCGTTGCGCGAAGCCATACGCCTTTGCACCCCGTGTTGCGGAACTTCCATCCAAGACACCGCATTGGAGCGACACCAATCGCCCACCCGGTTGTCTCGGGTGTAGGTCCAGCCGTTGCCGGTTTCCTCGTGTGACCAAAGGCCGTGGACACCAATGGTCTGGCGCAGGGTGTCCAACACCTCGACCACGTCACCAACCCGCACAATCAGTGGCTGACCCAATGCCGCCAGATCGCCGCGCAGTTCTGCCAGCGTCTCCGCAACGAAGGCCCAGTGCCGATGGGACACATCTTCTAGCCGCCAGTACTCAGGCTCAACCACGAACAAGGGCAAAACCTGCCCGTGTTGCGCCGCATTGGCCAGCGCGCGATGATCTTGAACGCGCAGGTCTCGTTTGAACCAGACGACTTGCAACTTACCCTCCTGCCTTCCTCTGCTTATTTACGAGAGCGGACGGTGTTCGGACGACTTATGCACCGTCAAAATGATCTCGCACCGCTGAGGCGACGTATTCTGCAAAATAGAAAAACGGAAAGGGCCTAACATGTTTCCCAAGATAACTGTCGCCGCAGCCGCGCTTACGCTTCCCTTTACTGCTGCAACGGGGCAAGCAGACCTACACGTACGCTTTATCGAAGGTGCCCCCAAAGACCGTTTCGAAATCACCAACCACAGCGCGTGCACAATATCTTCAAGCACCATCACACTGGATCTCGCCTCGTCTCAAGGGGCGCTTATTTTTGATGTCACCGGCAACGGCGCGGGTGTGGAGGTATTCCAACCCTTTGAAATCGTTTCGGGACGCGAGGCCCTTGCCACCCTTCCCACAATCCTGGACGGGCAAAATGCCGTCGACCTTCCCATTTCGACACTTGTTTCAGGCGCAAGCATCGCCTTCACCATTGACGTTGACGACACCCTCGGCGCGCGTGAAGCTACCGTGACCGGCTCTGAAATCTCAGGTGCCACGGTTAAACTTGTCGGCTCAGATGCGCCCCAAAGAGCGCGGTTTGACACAGAGGCAAAGGCACAAGTGACAGGCCTCACGTGCTAAGAAAACCTCAAGCGTACGACAGAGGAACAGATCGCCAGTGAACAAATGGACCATCCGCATTGCATTTCTGATACTGGTCATGGGAGGCGGTATTCTGATCGGCACCTTGACTGCGCCAGGGGCGTGGTACGCGGCTCTCAACAAGCCCGTTTTCAATCCGCCCAACTGGATTTTTGCGCCGGTTTGGACAACTCTTTACGTATTGATCGCCATGACGGGGTGGCGCCAATTTGAAGCTCGAGACCACGGCTCTCTGATGAGCCTTTGGTGGGCGCAGCTGTTCTTGAACTTCCTCTGGTCTCCAGTCTTCTTCGTGCTGCAAATGCCTTGGGTCGCGCTTGTGGTAATCGCCGCGCTTTGGGGCACCATTGTCCTGTTCATTCGTGGCACTTGGAGCTGGGATCGCCCTTCTGCGGTTGCGTTCATTGCCTATCTTGCTTGGGTGAGCTTCGCGATGCTCCTAAACCTGTCGATTGCTGTATTGAACTGAGGGGGTGACACGCAATGAAATGGCGTACTCTAATTGCAACAGGCTTGATCGCCGCGATTGGCACGGGAGCGGTTAAGGCAGAGGACATGTTTGAAACCTTCGAAACCAATCCATCAACGCGCTGGACGTACTTTGCCGACACCGTCATGGGGGGCGTCTCCACCGGCGACGCGACGTTTGACCGCGATGCCTCCGACAGCTTTGTTCGACTGACGGGCAATGTGAGCACCGACAATAACGGCGGCTTCATTCAAGTGCGCCGCCCGCTATCGGACCGGCTCCCTGCGGACACGAAAGGTGTGCGCCTAAACGTGCGTGGGAACGGCGGTGTCTATTTTATTCACCTGCGCACCAAAGGCACCCGTTTGCCATGGCAATACTATCAGGCGCCGTTCGCCACCGCACCGGACTGGGCCGAGGTCCAACTGCCTTTTAGCGCATTCAAGCCTTCCGGTCAGTTCCTCAGAAAAATCCCGCGTGCCGAAACCGTCACCTCTATTGCCATTGTCGCTTTTGGCAGAGATCATACTGCCTTGGTCGATGTCAGTGAGATTGTGTGGTTTTAAGCGCTACTTTTGCGATTAATGAGAAGTCTCAATCCATCATTGTGCCTCAGGCGTGGCCTTGCAACGTGCACTTTCTGCGCAGTTCTGACCTTGATGTTTAACCCAGCGAAAGAGGCGGTTGATCAGCCTTGTGAATGGCTGCTTCGCTCAGCGCAATGGCCCAGGCGCACATTGTTGGTTGCTTAATCCGGCGGTCCTTGTCAGGCAAATCAAGCGTGAGCATTGATGTTGCTTGCATCCTATAGGCCGCAATTTTATTGCTCGATGTCCGCCATCTGGAAAACAATTGGCGCGCTTTCAGGCTGGGTCGAAACGGGTGTCCTCGAGCAAAATACCCTGTGTATTTGCATCTGGAAAAGCGTTGGATCGGGGCGGTGTATGCTGAGGTTGCCTTTCTGATTGAGAGAGCGAAAACCCTCTAAAAAGCCCCCAAATTCAACGTTTTATAAACCCGTTTTGGCGGGCTTTCTTTGTTGTCGTTTCAAAAATCTCGCGGGATCTCCACACCGGTGTTGAGAAATTTTTATTCCGATCTAAAATTCCCGAAAATAAGGTTTTGTATCTAAAAGATTATTTCCGCAGCTTGGGATAAACTTGCCCCAATCTACAGAAAGGCGCCGAGGGGCGCCTGTTGTGTTCTTGGAGAGACGATGGCTGAGATTGCATTTCTGATGGATGAGGCTGGCCTGACTGCGCCGACGTTTCTGTTTGCACATGGTGCTGGGGCCACAATGGAAGCTCCTTTCATGGAGTTTATTGCCACTGGATTGGCGCAACGCGGCGTTCGGGTGGCGCGGTTCGAATTTACCTATATGGCCGAGCGGCGGCGAGGTGGACCCAAGCGGCCGCCGCCAAAAGTTGAACTGTTGCAAGCAGAATTCAGGGAAGCGGTTGACGCGGTGTCCGGTGACTGCCCCCTCGTTATTGGCGGCAAGTCTATGGGCGGCCGTGTGGCCAGCCTTATCGCGGATGATTTAAGAACCAAGGGCGAAATATCCGGCCTCTTATGTCTCGGGTATCCGTTTCACCCTCAGGGAAAACCGGAGAGGTTGCGCACGGCACATCTTGAAAAGCTTCAGACGCCAACGCTGATCTGCCAGGGCACACGTGACCCATTTGGGACAAGTCTGGAAGTGGCTAGCTATAAGATCTCAGAGCAAATTGAACTCGCTTGGGTGGAAGATGGAGATCACGACCTAAAGCCACGGAAGCGGGTGACGGGTTTGAGCCATGAAGAACAGTTAGAGAGGGTTTGCGACGTCGCAGCCGCTTGGATTAGGTCACAGAGCTGAGCACACAGGGTGGTTTGCTGGGGGGGCGTCCGGCTTGGTGCCAACTTTGATGTCAAGAAAGTCAAATGACCACTCTCAGACTCTCGGTAGGCGATCATGTAAGATGTTGTGAACGCGTAGTCCTAGCCTCAAACAGCCTCAGCTGGCTTGGCGCAAAACGCCGGCAGTGCAAGGCGCAACAAAAGCGCGTTCTCGTGAATCCTGGCGCAATCCAACGAGATGCACACAAAGGCCCTAACCCGTAAACTGGCCGTAATTTTTGACGCACCGCAGACACCCGTTTGCGGTGCGTCAATTGTTCAAGCGAAAGACACGCCGTTTTCGCTCATGGGCAGCTCCGCAACCTGCACGTCCAACTGCGCAATTGCGTTGGCCAGAGCTGGTGCGGATGGTGGTGTGCCGGGTTCCCCAATGCCGGTTGGTGCCTCTGCTGACGGCATGATATGGGTTTCGATCGCCTTGATGTCGGAAATGCGCAGAGGTTCATAGTCCGGGAAGTTGGATTGCTCCACTGCACCCCCGTCCAACGTGATCTGGTCGCGCATTGCGTGGCCGATCCCGTAGCCAATTGCACCTTCGGTTTGCGCCCGAATTACATCCGGATTTACCGCAATGCCGCAATCCACAGCTGCTGTGACCTTCTCAATCTGAATGCCATCCACAGGCGTTCCGGACACTTCCACGACCTCTGCCACGAAGGAGCCGAACGATTTGTGCACAGCAATGCCTTGCACATTGCCTGCCGCCGGTGCGCCCCAGTTGCCTTTTTCTGCTGCGAGTTTGAGTACAGCTGCTTTGCGGTCTGCGTCCTTGCTGCCGGTCAGGTAAGCCAACCGAAACGCTACGGGATCACGACCCGCCGCCTTGGCTGCCATATCCATCATGACCTCCATGACATAGGCGGTATGCGTGTGCCCAACCGAGCGCCACCACAGAACAGATGTGGCTTTCTCTGTGTCCGTTAGACCCACAGCCATGTTTGGAATCGCATATGGGCTGTCCGCCAGACCTTCGACCGTTGAATGGTCCACGCCATCCTTAACCGAGAACGCCTCAAAGGCGGTGCCTTTCATAATCGATTGCCCGGCCACCTGATGCTCCCAGGCCGTGATATTGCCGTCCGTATCCAGTCCGACGCGTACTTTGTGGCCCGTTGCTGGGCGGTAGTAGCCACCACGAATGTCATCCTCACGATCCCACACCAGCTTCACTGGTCTCGTGCGATCCGTGTCGACAAAGGCCAGAGCAGCCTCTACCTGATAATCCGCATCTGGTGTGGCGCGACGCCCGAAAGACCCACCGGCCAACATGGTCTTGATGTGGATTTTCTCAGGAGGGAGCTGGAAGATCTGCTGATAGGCCATATGCGGCCCTGTCGGCATCTGGGCACCGTCATGCAGCACGATGTCGCCCTCAGCAGTCTGCTCAATGGTACAGTTCATTGGTTCCATCGGCGCGTGGGCAAGCAGCGGGAAGTAGAAGGTTTTTTCCACGAGAGAAGCCGCGCTATCAACCGCCCCGGCAATGCCAGTCCGATCCGCCTGATTCACGTTGTAAACCGGTGCGGCCTCAAGCGCGGCCATGACTTCGTCGCGAATTTCCACAGAGGAGCGTGTCTCGGCGGCGGACATGTCCCACTCCACGTCAATGGCATTGCGGGCCTGCATTGCCGCCCAGGTGTTGTCCGCATAGACCGCCACGCCGTGGTTGGTCGGCAGCGGCATCGCCATGATGTAGCCCTTTACGTCTTTGGCGGCGCTGTCATCAAAGCCCGCCACCAAACCGCCACGCTGCGGTGTGCGTTTTATCATCACCACCATTTGGTTGGGCAAATGTACGTCCATGCCGAACTTGGCCTGCCCATTCACTTTGATTGGGCTGTCCAAACGGCGTGTGCTTTCGTTCCCAATGATCTTCCACTCGGACGCCTCGCGCAGGCGCGGTGTTTCAGATGGGGCGATTTGCGCAGCGGCCGCAACAAAGTCACCCAGCGGCGAGGATTTTCCGTTGCCGATGATCAGGCCTCCCTGAATGTCCAGCCCCGACGCATCTACCTCCCAGGCTTTGGCTGCAGCCTTGATCAACATCTCGCGCGCATTGGCGCCAGCGGTGCGATATTGCATCCATGAATTAGCCATGGCTGTAGAGCCGCCAGTCCCTTGGAAGGGGCCGAAAAACAGATTGTTGTAGACCTCTGGATTTGACGGCGCGAACTCATACCCGATCTGATCCATGGTGACGCCAAGCTCTTCTGCGATCAACGTGGACAACCCAGTAGCTGGTCCCTGTCCCTTTTCAAAATGTTTGATGATGGCAATGATCTGGCCGTTGCTGTCGATCTTTACAAACGGGTTGAGCATCGCCTCGCTACTGCTGGCCGCGGCGGCGCCATCAGGCGTGGCCCCGACATACAGCACGGCGGTAACTGCAGCGGCAGATTTCAAGAACCCGCGGCGGGAAAGATTGGTGGTCATGTTTCTCAAGCCTCCAGAATTTCTGACGCGCGCAGCACGCCGGCGCGGATACGTTGGTAGGTGGCACAGCGGCAAGCGTTGCCATACATGTACTCATCCACCTCTTCTGCAGATGGCGTTGCGTTCTCACGCAACAGACCAACGGCGCTCATGATTTGTCCCGATTGGCAGTAACCGCACTGCACAACGTCTAGTTCACGCCACGCCTGTTGAACCGCTGCGCCAACTTTGTCCTCTTCCATTTTCTCGATGGTGGTGATTTCTGCGCCCTCAACGTCTTCGATAAAAGTCTGACAGGAGCGCACAGGTTCTCCATCCATATGAACGGTGCAAGCGCCGCAGGACGCGACCCCGCACCCAAACTTTGTGCCCGTGAGTTTCAATTCGTCCCGGATTACCCACAACAGTGGCGTGCCGGGTTCGGCGTCGACCGAGTGGGTCTCACCGTTCAGTTTCAGTGAAATTGCCATGGCTTAAGGTCTCCCTGTTAGCTAACGGAGGTTGGTTTTCTTTGGCGTCAGCCCTGAGGAAGGGCTGCGCTCTATGTTTGTTGCCACGTGCTCAAAGCGGAACGTCGAGCTCGTTTCCATAATGCGATCCTATGGATCGATTACGATGGGGAGCCACCTTTGGACCAAAGCCGGGCGCCCAGTTGGCTGACTAAAGACCGAGTTGGGCCTTCAATCCACCAATAAATGTCGCGTCGTCCAGCGCCTTACGATTGTTCAAAAGCTCTACGGCATCCGCGCCCGCGCGATACCGCAAGGTGCCGGACCCATCTGTCACGGCCTCCCAGATCACGTCGGCGACGACACTTGGCTGAGATGCGCGGGATGTCACGTCATCGCTGCCCCAGACGCCAAACAACGCTTTTACCACCGGTTGATACTCGGTCATTTTTTCGTCATTCACAAAGTCAAACGACCGACCGCCAAAGTCGGTCGCGATCATTCCTGGCTCGACAATTTTCACTTTAATCCCTGCTGCCTCCAACTCATAGTGCAGCGCCTCGGAAATGCCCTCGACCGCGAATTTTGTACCGTGGTACAGCGCGCCGAGCGGGAAGGTCATTTGCCCGCCGATGGAAGACACGTTGACGATTGTGCCTTCCCCTTTGGCGCGCATATGGGGCAATACCTCCTTGGTGGTTTCAATCAACCCGATCACGTTGGTGTCAAACTGACGGCGAATGCGATCCATCGGGAAGGCTTCCAGGGGGCCATAAGCGCCATATCCCGCGTTGTTCAGCAGAACGTCGATCTGCCCAAACGTCTCGATCCCGAGCGAAACCGCGGCTGCAATCGAGGCCGCGTCAGTAACATCAAGCCGTGTCACAAGCACGTTGGCTAGGTCGGCCAGTTCGGTTTCTGGCGTGCGCATCGTCGCGATAACGTTCCAATCGCGCGCGGCAAAGAGTTTCGCTGTTTCTTTGCCAATTCCGGAAGAGGCACCCGTGATGAGAATTGTCGGAGGCATTGGACGGACTCCCTTTCTGTCTTGCTTAAAGATAACCCGCTCAGGTGAAACCTCCTTGCCTGATCCTCCAAATGATCTGCCCAATTCTCCAGAGCTACAACTTTGTGAGTTTCGTAAAATCAGGGATCCATTATGTTCTAAAGGGAATGGAGGCAGCCGTATGGTACCGGAAAATCTAATCAGAGATGTGTTTCAGCTTGTCGAGGAAACGGACAGTTTTGGCATCGGCTGCGCGACAGGAGTCGACAATCTGTTTGCCTTTGCAAACGCCCAAACCACAGAATGTTCGGCGTCATTTTATGAGCCGATCATGTGCCTTGTTCTGCAAGGTGCCAAGGAAGCCTATTTGAACGGGCGTGTTGTCCGTTACAGGGCGGGCGACACGCTTATTGTCAGTCATGCCATTCCGGTGGACGCCGCAGTGATTCAAGCCAGTCGCGAGACCCCATACGCCGCTCTCGCTTTGCGCCTAGATCTCGGGCTCGCCCGTAGCATGTGTGATGAAATCGGCGATCTGGACGAGAGCGTTGACGCGCATTCGCTGGATGCAGGAGCATCGGACGTAGCTTTGATCGACGCCGTTCACCGTCTCTTCAACCTGTCCAAGGACCCTGTTGAGGCACGGACATTGGCTCCGCTGGTAATGCGTGAGATCCATTTCCGGCTTCTGCGCGCCCGCCATGGCGGCATGCTACGACAACTTCTCAACCATGACAGCCCGGCCAGCCGAATTACTCAGGTCATCGCCACCATGCGAGCCAATTTCAAGACCAACATTCCCGTGGCGGAACTCGCCTCTGAATGCGGCATGAGCCTTTCCGCATTTCATGAGCACTTTCGCTCTGTGACGGCCACAACGCCTCTGCAATATCAAAAAGAACTCCGGTTGCTGGAGGCGCGCAGGCTTTTGGTTTCGGAAAACTTATCTGTCGCTTCCGCCGCCTATGAAGTTGGATATGAAAGCCCAACACAATTCAGCCGGGAGTTTTCCCGCAAATTTGGCATCGCGCCAAGCATGCAGAAGCCAGGGGGCCTTCCTACTGTCGTGCGCCAGTCCGATAGTCGGGTCATCTAAGACCCTCTCGTTTGCCTGCTGAATGTTTCACATCCAGTTTTATTGGATTTGAAAGCTGAAGACATCGATATTGATCGGCGCGCCTCCTTGAGCATTCTTGAATAATGCGCAGACCCTGTTGACCGCCTTGTCACATCCAAAGATATGAATCCTCGCAAAATAGGGCCGACAACCGTCAGTTTACATATGACACTGGCCAACACGCTGATTTCCATTGTTCGCGATTTGTGAATACTAAATACTTTTTGATGGCATTTATTTGCGAAATTGGATGGGTATGTTTCGCGCCAAGAACAAAATCTTGGAGATACGCGATGAAAGCCCTCACACTTGTACAATACGGTGAAGCCGCTCGTTTCGAAATGGCAGATATGCCCAAGCCTGAGGTGGCCGCTGGTCAGGTGTTGGTCAAAGTGGCCGCGTCAAGCGTCAACACTGTCGACACAATGATCCGTGTAATGGGGCAGGAAAACTTGCCATTTGCACCCGATCTGCCGGCTGTCCTCGGCATGGATTTTGCTGGGACCGTTGAGGCGGTTGGCGAAGGGGTCACTGCCTATGTAGTGGGCGACGAAGTTTATGTATGCGCCGGAGGTCTGGCTGACTTGCAAGGCGCCTTGGCAGAATTCATGCCAGTAGATGCGCGCCTGATTGCGCATAAGCCCAAGTCGCTCTCAATGCGCGAAGCCGCGGCTTTGCCCCTGGTGGCAATCACCGCCTACGAAGGCCTGACCCGCGCCGGTATAAAATCCGGCCAAAAGGTGCTCGTGCAAGGTGGCGCAGGAGGCGTTGGACATGTGGCAATCCAGCTCGCTAAGCATTTTGGCGCGGAGGTCTATGCCACCGGCACCGGCGATGTCCAGATGACCGCGATTTCGGGTCATGGCGCAACGCCAATCGACTTCAGGACCGAGAGCGTCGCGGACTATGTCGCTCAATACACCGATGGAGCGGGGTTCGAGGTGATCTTTGACTCTGTTGGCGGCGCCAATATGAGTAACTCGTTTGAAGCGGCCGCACTGAATGCCAATATTGCTTCAACCGTCGCTCTGCTGGAGCTTGATTTGTCTCCGGCACACTTCAAGGGGCTGTCGTTGCATGTGGTCTTTATGCTGCTGCCGATGCTGCAAAATAAGGGCCGGGAGGTGCACGGAGACATCTTGGTCAAGCTGGCCGAGATTGCCGACACTGGCGGGCTCAAGCCTATGCTGGATAGCGAAAGCTTTGCGCTTGAGCAGGCAGGTGCGGCTTATGATCGTCTGACCAGCGGTCAGGCAATTGGTAAAGTTGTTGTGGACGTTTGAAAGAGCGCCGCAAATGGGAAGTGCCTGTAAGCTAACGGTTCTCTCTAGTTTGCAGCCAGTGCCTTTGGGCAAGCGGTAGACGCTGGGGCTTTGGTCGGTTTATCTGTCCACCTTCAATCCGCTTGGAACCCGATCGGGAATCCGGCTGCTTTGCGATTTCGCGGCTGCCCCTGTGAGGCTTTCGAGGAACGCGACCAAAGCTGTAATTTCTGTGTCTGTGCGCGGGGGAATGAAAATGTCTCGTTGGCCCGCGTGCCGCGCCATTTCGATACGGTCCTGCTGAATCACAAAATCAATGCGACTTAACCATGGTACATCGGGTAATGTCAGATCAGCTGCTTTCCATTTGGCGCGCGCACCTGGCGGATCGAGGTGATGTTGGATCATGCGCTCCAGTGTGGGATAGGCGCCATTGTGTCCGTAAGGCGCTGTGAGCGCGACGTTTCTGAGCATGGGCGTCCGGAAGCGATAGGCATCCGCAAGGTCATCGGTCTCCCCCATTCGGCCAACGTCCCGCGCATAGGGGTCAAATCGGCGCGTACGTCCCGGCCCAAACGCAGGCAATCCCAAGGCATGAAACTGTTGATCTGAAAACAAACTTCCCGAATGGCAGTTGCTACACCCTGCATTGCCAAAAAACAGTTCCATTCCTTGGGTTTGCTCCGCTGACAAGGCCTGATCGTCACCTGCCAAATAGGCATCAAATGGACTGTCAAAGGACGTGAAGTCCTGCACCATAAAATGCGCCAAGGCGTCCGCAATTTGGACAATCGTCACCTCTTCGGCCGTGCCTATTTCGCTGAATGCGGAGACAAAACGGGCACCATAGTCGGGGCGCGTTCTGACCCGTTTCGCAATAATTGGCCACGCGGCATCAATCCGGTCGCGCGTGGCCCCCACAACCTCGTTTTCGCCAACATTTCCGGCCATCTCAAAACCGGATGTCATTGGGAAAAGTGCCTGTGCGGCCAAAACCGACTCTACTCCATCTGGAAGCCACTCTTCTGCAGGCGTGTTGAAGCCATTGCCAAAAATCGGGTCCACACTGACACGGCCATCATGCATCAGCGTTTTGATGGAGTGTGCGCCAAGGTTCCATAGCGCAGGCGCATTGCGCGGAATACGTTTTTGGACCTTGTTTGCGCCCAGTTCGGAGACCCGATCCGGTCCAAGACCATGTCCGCCTTCGCCCAATCCAAGCGACAATCCATCTGACGTTCCAAATCGCGGATGATGGCAGGTTCCACAGCTGATATTTCTGTTCCCAGACAGGATCTTGTCGTAAAATAGTAGACGTCCCAATTCGGCCTTTGCGGCGTCCACACCCATGAAGTCACGGACGTTCAGTGGTGTTGGCAACTCAGGCAATTCGGCGAAGGATGGGGCGGCAAACAGGATCACGGAGAGCGTATGCGACACCCCACAAAAAAGCTTCTTCTGGCGGCCGCGTTGGTCGTGGGAACGACCCAACTTGGCCTCGCCGAAATTGAAGCCGCGCGCGATCTTATGGAGGCCGGGGACTTTGAAGCCGCCCGTGAAGCGATGTGGCCCGCGGCCCGTTCCGGCAATGCCGACGCCGAGGAATTGATCGGCGTGATGTATGCGATGGGGCTCGGTGTCGAGCGTGACGATCAGCGCGCGTTTGAATGGTATCTGCGCAGCGCCATGAAAGGTCACCCCGGCGCGCAATCCGGAATTGGTTGGTACTATGAGGTCGGGCGCGGCATGCCTTCGCCGGATTTGGTCCGGGCCTATATGTGGTACACTTTGTCGGCGATCGGTGGAGACCCCGACGCGGCGATCAGCCTTGAAGAGGTTGTGAAGAAAATGACCAAGGATGAAATTGAGAAAGCGCATATTCTGGTCGAGGACTACCGCGTTTGGATGTATCCGTTCCGGTAACTGCCGGAAGAAAAACGGCGCGAGGGTCTGCCCCCGCGCCATCTGGGCTTAGTTCAGGTCCGCATCGCGTGCGCCATTCACGTCAGCTTCCGCCGCACCAACGGCGTCGGTCAACGCGGTGAACACCTCATCGCCACGGGTCACGTTGGACTTGAACCAGTCATAAACCGGCGCAGCGGCCTGTTTGAAAGCGTCCTTTTCCGCTGGAGTCGGAACATAAAGGTCACCGCCACCTGCAACGAAGTCTTCATAGGCCTGGATCGACTTGCGCTTAGGTGACGCAAAGGTGGCCTGTTGCAGGGCATAGAACCCATCCACCACAACACGGCGCATGTCTTCTGGCATGTCCATGAACGTCTGGTTTGACATCCACCACAGCGCACCCATGTAGGCGTGGCCATCCAAAGTGACATACTGCAGGCCTGCATCTGGGAACTTCATACCCATGATATCGGTGATGCCGTTTTTGGAGCCTTCAACAACGCCGGTCTGGAAGCTGGTGAACAGTTCCGGCCATGGGATCGGGGTCGGCGACGCGCCAAGCGCTTTCACAAGCTCTTGCGGCAGGTCGGCCACAACAGTCCGGATCTTCAGACCTTCCATATCGGCAGGCGCCGCAACACGACGTTTGGTGTTGGCAAAGTTGCGCCAGCCGCCGGTGTTACCGATGGTCATGAGGCGAATTGCATCGCCACTGTCCTCAAGCGCCATAGCGCGCATTTTGCGGGTGAAGTCACCTGAGAGCACATGTTCCGCAATGCGGTCATCCGCCATAAGATAGGGCAGATCGAGAACCTGCACATAGGGGAACAGACCGGACGCGCCACCAGAGGTCGAGATGTAGACGTCAATAGATCCATCCGCCACGCCTTGCAGGCATTCGGCCCCGTTGGAGCACAGCTGCGTGCCAATAAACAACTCCACCTCGATGGCGCCGTTGGATGCGGCCTCGACATAGTTTTTGAAGACAACAAGACCGTCATAGTCCTCGTCGTTTTCATTAGAGTTTGCTGTTGCACGGATCGTGTAATCGGCCGCACTCGCCGTCAGCGCGGTGCCAGCCATTAAGGCCGACAGTGCCACCGTTTTTGCCAGTTTCATAAACATGCGTGTTTCCTCCTGTTGCACGTCGTTTTTTGGTATCAGTTCAAGAACCCCGTTAGTTTCGGAATGGTCAGAGAGATTTCGGGTACAAAGGTGATCAGGAAGATCACCGCGACCTCAATCGCCAGGAATGGCAAAATGGCTTTTGCGATGGTCGTAACCCGTTCGTTCGACACAGAGGCTGCGACAAACAGCACAAGTCCCATTGGGGGTGTTGCCAAGCCTACGGTCAGGTTCACGCACATGATGATGGCGAAGTGTACAGACTCAACCCCAAGGCCCTCAAAGACAGGTGCCAAAATGGGGCCAAGGATGATGATTGCCGGACCTGCGTCCAGAAACATGCCCACCACGAAGAGCAGCAGGTTGATCAGGAACAGCAAGATCAGAGGGTTTTCCGACAGGGTCAGAATGAACTCGGCCAAAATTTCCGGTGCGTGGCTGAGGCTGACCACCGTTTTGAACGACATGGCCGCACCAACCAACAGCAGTACCACAGCGGACGTGATGCCGGCACGGGTGAAAACCTCCGGCAGGTCTTTCAATTTCATGGTCCGCAACACCAAGAACCCGACCAATAGCGCATAGGCAACCGCGACGGCGGCGGCCTCGGTTGGCGTGAACACACCGGCCAGAATGCCGCCCAGGATCAGGATCGGCGTCTGCAACGGCACCACGGCACGCTTACAGACAATGCGGAATTCCGGGCTGACCACGCGACGCATCCCCAACATCAGCCCATGCGCCAGCAGCACCGCGCCTAGGAAAGTCAGCCATTTGGACAGCGTAGTGTCAGAAGTAGGTGCAAATTGCGCCAGCAAAAGACCCAGGTTCAGGCGCACCAACACAAAGGACACCCAGCTTTCCAAACCACCGATTTCTATGTTTTCAAACGTCACACGGCGCGCGGCGGGCAGGTCGTATTTATCCGCCATAACGCGGACCATAACCATAAGGCCGATGCCAACCAGAACGCCCGGAACGATGCCCGCAAGAAACAACGCGGCGACGCTTTCACCCATCACATAGGCGTAGATGATCATAATGCCCGATGGTGGAATGATCGGCCCGATGACAGAACTCGCGGCGGTCACGGCTGCAGCAAATTTTCGGGTGTAGCCTTCACGCTCCATTGCCGGGATCAACATAGAGCCAAGCGCAGAGGTGTCCGCCACCGCCGAACCAGACAGCCCGGCAAACAGGATTGACGACAGGATGTTCACCTGAGCAAGCCCGCCTCGCAAATGGCCCATCAAAGCTTGTGAGAACTCGACCAGACGCACGGTGATCCCACCCCGGTTCATCAGCTCGCCTGCCAGCATGAAAAACGGGATGGCCATCAAGGGAAAGCTGTCCATGCCATTATAAAGGTTCCGGTACAGCAATGTGATGTCGCGTTCTTGTCCGTTTAACCACAGCAACGCGCCGGGCGCAGCCAAGAGGCAGAAAAAGACCGGCAGACCAACCAGAAGCAGAAACAGAAACAGCGGAAGGAACCAAATCAGCATCACTCAGACCCTCCAGCAACCAGGCCAGGACGCGCAGGAAGGCGGTCGCCCCTGCCCATAAGGCGCACAAAACGTTCCAGCAACAGCTCGACGTTCACCAAGATCAACAGCGCGATACCCACCAGAAGGGACAACATCATCCAACTGCGCGGGATCCGGTACCATTCGTCAAACGTCAGCGAGGTGGGCAGGTACAATGACGCGGTGGCGAAACGCCCCCCTAAGCCCGTGACCTCCTTGTAGCCAATCTGCACCCCAACGATCAGCACGGTCAGGCTGATCAACAGCAAGACAAACTGCAAGAGATGCATCAACTTGCCTTTGATCACCGCATCAATGAAGTCGATCGCCACAAAGCCGCCATTGCGGAACGCTGTGGGCGCCATCAAGCCTGTCATCCACAACATGAAGAAGCGCGCGGCCTCGTCTGGCCAGGGCAACGCGCTGCCCAGAACATAGCGAAAAAACACTTGGATCAGGATCGCCGCGACCATCACGCCAATGGCGAATACGCCCAGCCAACGCCCGACTGCCAGCAGTCCGGAGTTAAGTGGACGCAACAGATTCAAGACAGCAAAGACTGCCTTCATCGTGTCTTACTCCTCCCATTGCGCATCCTGTCCTCATCAGAATGCAGGCCGCCGCTCTTATTGTTTTACGGCAGCAATCTGGCCCATTTGGCCCTTGTAGAAAGTCAATGCATCACCGTCTTCGCGCATAGTCGCGCGGTCGACGTGTCCAAGAACAATCGCGTGATCGCCCCCTTCGTAAATCGCGGACCGGGTGCACTCGAAACGTGCAAGGCAATTGTCCAAAATGGGCACACCCCAGTCGTTCACTTGATGATCCACATTCGCCAGACCAAACGCGTCCTTGGCCACCGTCCAGCACAGATCATCCTGTTCGGCTGAAAGTACGTGGATCGCATAGTGAGCGGCACGTTCGAAATGCGGAAACCGGCGCGAGTTTTTATCAGGTGACCACAACACCAACGGCGGGGTCAACGAGACTGAAGAAAAACTATTGGCGGTGATGGCTACGGGACCGTTTTCTGAAGCCGCTGTGACAATTGTCACACCGGTGGCAAACCGGCCAAAAGCGTCACGCAACAGCCGCGTGTTGTTCGGGTCGGGCACAAAGCTGAGCTTTCCCCCGACAGTGTGGGCAGACATCATGGGACCTCCTTGCCGAGTGCGGCTTCGTAAAGCGAGAACCAGGTTTCGCGATCCAGTTTGACGTTCTCAGCGTCCGAAATCGCCTTGATGCGATCAAGGTTGTTGGTGCCAAGTACCGGCAGAATACACGCGGGGTGACGCAGCAGAAACGCAACGGCCACGGCAGCACGATCCACTCCTTGGTCTGCCGCGATCCGGTCCAATCGGTCCGCCACATCCCCTGATCCGGTCATCAGACTGCCGCCACCAAGCGGCGACCATGCCATGACCGGATGGTCATGCTGTTGATGAAAGGCCAAATCCCCATTTGTGAAGGGGGACAGTTCCGCCATCGAAATTTCGATTTGGTTGGTGGCCAAGGGTGTCTTCATAGCCGACTGCAGAAGCTGCCAGTCCCAAGGGCGAAAGTTCGACACGCCCACGGCTCGCACCTTGCCTGACGCCACCAAATCGTCCAGCGTCGCCGCCGTTTCGTTGTGATCCATCAGAGGGTCAGGACGGTGAATCAACAGAAGGTCTACATGATCGACGTTCATCTCTTTCAGAGACCGGTTCACAGAGGCCTCGATATGGGCGCGCGACGTGTCATAGTATTTGACCGGCTTGTCCGAATAGATTCCAATGGGTGCGACGATATCACATTTCGTCACAATCTCGATCTTATTGCGCAACGCCGGATTTGCTTTTAGCGCGCCACCAAGCACAGCCTCGGCGCCGTAGTCACCATAGATATCTGCCTGATCAATGGTGGTGATCCCCTGATCCAGACAGGCTTGAATTTTTGCCTCAACAAAGGCGGGGGACGTATCCGTATCATCGGCCACGCGCCACATGCCATACACTAGGCGACTGAAGCTCAGCCCATTTGCGATCTCGACACGATTCATCAGCGGCGTTCTCCGATACCAAGGGGGGTAGGGGGCGTGGATGCTGGCACGCGCCCATAGGCATGTGGCAGCGAGACAGTGTTCAGGTGCGGCATCACGCGGGCACCGAAATGCTTGGCCTCGTCCACATGCGGATATCCCGACAAGACAAAAGCCCGCATCCCCATCTTTTGATAGGCTTCAAGCTTAGACAGAACCTGATCTGTTGACCCAACCAGCGCCGCACCACAGCCAGATCGTGCCCGGCCCACACCGGTCCACAGATGTGGTTCGATAAAGCCATCGTTGTCGGCCACATCACGGTTCTTTGCCTGATGCGACACACCTAAGGACTTAGCGTCCAGTGCGCGCTCTCGTATTGCGCGGCCCTGGTCGTCGTCGAGCTTTGACACGATGTAGTCGGCGTATTCACGCGCCTCGGCCTCGGTGTCGCGTACAATCACATGCACGCGCAGCCCATAGTCCAACGTGCGACCGTAACGTTCGGCCACCGCGTTCACTGCTTTCATGCGCCCCGCCAGTTCGTCCATCTTCTCCGGCCACATTAAGTAAACATCGCAATGCTGCCCGCAGAGCTCCAGTGCATCCGGCGAGTAGCCGCCAAAGTACAACAGAGGTCCACCCGTCTGATACGGAACCACAGGATCAGTCGTCAGGCCTTGGAAATTGTAGACCTCACCCTTGTGGTTGATCTCGCCTTTGGTCCAAGCCTGCTTCAGAATTTCGACAACTTCACGCGAGCGCTGGTATCGATAGCCGCTGTCGGCCTTTTCTCCGGGAAAGTCAGACGAGATGATGTTCACCGTCAACCGACCTTCCAACATGTGATCCAAGGTCGCCAACGTGCGGGCCAGCATAATCGGCTGCATCTCGCCACAGCGCACAGCGGCCAACATGTTGATCTTGTCGGTAATTGGCGCACAGCCCGCCACGAAGCTTAGTGTATCCTGCCCAACCTGATAAGAAGATGGACACAGGATATTGCGAAATCCCTGCGCTTCGGCCTCTTTCACGATGTTCGAGCAATGCGCCCAAGACGACCTCAGATCGCCATCTGGCAAGCCAAGGAACTGGTAATCGTCTGAACACAGCGCGGCAAACCACGAGACTTCTACAGCGTCCAGATCGGCAGATGTCACCGGCACGACGGTCATCGAGTTCCTCCCAAAATCTCGTTTTCCTTACCTCTTGAATAAACTGCGATTTGATGTAGATCAATGGTGTATCAATTTTGCAGGTTGACCTATGTCAAATCCAGACCTTTCTAGCTCCGCTTTGCCTCTGTACCTGCAGATCAGCGAAACTCTGATCCGAGAAATCGCAGCTGGCCGTCTGGTGGACGGCGAGCGCTTGCCGCCCGAGCGAGAACTGGCCAAGCAATACGGAACCACCGTACGTACATTGCGCAAATCCCTCGCAGAGCTTGAGACGCAAGGCATGTTGGAACGCGTGCAGGGATCTGGCAACTATGTGCGAGCGACGCAAAGCGGACGCAGCGTCTACTCGATGTTCCGACTGGAGTTACCTGACGGTGGCGGACTGCCAACTGCAGACATCCTGTCGGTGCATGACATGGAGAAACCGTTCGACCTTCCCGACTTTGGGAGCTCGAATCACGGCACAAGGATTCGCCGACTGCGCTATCTGGACGAAGTTGTTATCGCGGTCGAAGAGATTTGGCTGGACCGTGACGCTGGCCGGGTGGACCCTGCGAAATTGTCAGAGTCGCTCTATCACTACTATCAAAAACAGCTCGGGTTCTGGATCCGCCGTGCCGAAGACCGTGTGTCTGTCGGACGTGTTCCCGACTGGTCCCCCAGCGCCTTTGGACAGGCTTCCGGTTCAGTTTCCGGCTACATCGAACGCCTGAGCTGGTCGCAAGCCTCCACACCGGTTGAGTTTTCCCGCACGTGGTTTGACCCAGAGAAATCCATCTACATCCAACGCCTGACCTAGGAGATACTATGACCAAACCCACCACCTATGGGATCATCGGCTGCGGCATGATGGGGCAAGAGCACCTGCGCAACATTGCGCTTCTGCCGAACACAGTAGTTGCGGCTATCTTTGAACCCAACACTCAGATGCGCACTGAGAGCGCCCGCTTTGCGCCCGATGCGCAGTTTGTCGACAGTCTTGAAGAGCTGTTGGCCGTGGACGCGTTGGATTGCCTGCTGATCGCCAGCCCGAATTTCTGCCATGTACAGCAACTACAACAGATCGCCGATATCCGCCCGCTGCCTATTCTTGTTGAAAAGCCACTGTACACAGACCCACAGGACCTGGCCCAAATCAACGAATTCATCGCCAGCTATCCCGCTCCGGCCTGGGTTGCGATGGAATACCGCTATATGCCGCCGGTCGCGGCGTTCCTGGAAAACGCAGCAGATGTCACCGGCGGCATTCAGATGCTGACCATCCGCGAACACCGCTTTCCCTTTCTGGAAAAGGTCGACGACTGGAACCGTTTCAACGTCAAATCCGGCGGGACTTTTGTGGAAAAATGCTGCCACTTCTTTGATCTCATGCGGCTGACGCTCGGATCAGAGCCGGTCCGCGTGATGGCTTCTGGTGGACAGGACGCCAACCATCTAGACGAAAGTTATGACGGGCAAGTTCCGGATATTCTCGACAATGGTTATGTTATCGTCGATTTCGAAAACGGCGCCCGTGCGATGCTTGAACTGTGCATGTTCGCAGAAGGCGCTGAATATCAGGAAGAAATCGCCGCTGTCGGTACCAAAGGCAAAATAGAGGCGCTGGTTCCAGGACCGGGCCGGTTCTGGCCTGAGCATCTCGGGGCCGCCCCAACTCCAAAGCTTATTCTGTCACCGCGCGTACCCAAAGGTCCGATCGAGAAAGAAATTCCGGTGGACCCTGACATCTTGGAAGCGGGCGACCACAACGGCTCGACCTTTTACCAACACAAGTATTTCCTGGAACTTGTGCGTGGCCAACGTTCTGGGCCTGAGGTTAGCTTGTCCGACGGAAAGATGGCCGTTCTGATGGGCATCGCTGCACAGGTATCTATACGAGATAAGCGTTCAGTGGAAATTTCGGAGCTCAGTTAGGAAGATTTGCCAACGCGTCCAAGCGCTGTGGCGCTATATCGGCCAAAAAGGTCAGCATAGAGCCATCTATTTCGCTTTGCGCAATCCATTTTGCGCAAAGCGATCTGCGGCGCAGATCGCCGTGAAAGAGCTTTCCCACCTCAATGTCCTGATGGCCTGCTCAGCCATCGACGTGAAATTTACGCACCACAGCTTGGATCTCTGCGTCTGAAAGCACATTGGGCTGCGCTCCTTTGAGCAACACGGCCAGCTTCGCCGTTTCTTCGAACTCTTCCATGGCATAAGTCGCCGTCCAGAGATCCTTTTCGGCAACAACCGGGCCGTGATTTGCCAACAGCACCGCTGAGCGTGTGCCGGCCAGATCACGAATAGCCGCCCCCATCGCCGCATCTCCCGGTAAAAAAAATGGCAACAACTTAACCTTTCCGAGGCGCATGATCGCATAAGGCGTCAAGGCGGGGAGAGCATTGTCTGGATCCGTGCCCGGCAGCATAGATAGCGCCACAGCATAGGTCGAATGCAGATGTATCACCGCGCCTGTTTGAGGTCGCGTATCATAAAATGCACTGTGCAGCGGGGTTTCCTTGGTTGGTTTGTCGCCGGATAGATGGCGCATGTTTTGGTCCAAATGGGAAATTCTTGCCGGGTCCAGAAATCCCATCGATGATCCAGTTGGCGTTACAATGTAACTGCCGTCTGACAATCTGACGGAGATGTTCCCAGAGGCGCCGCAAGTGAGCCCTCGGTCAAAAATGGATTTTGCTATGAGGCAAATGTCATCGCGGACCCGTGTGGATTCTGTCATACTGCCTTCTCCATTTCAGGGGCGTTCATACGGTGCAGCGCGTCTTCAAAGAATGTTTCTGCCCCGAAATTCCCTGATTTTAGCGCCAATGAAAGGTGCCCTTGCAAAGGCCGAACGACGGGAACCCCTGCTGCAATCCTAGGGCCAATCTCAAGTGCTGTGACGTCAAGGCCTTTGACAACCGCGCCAGACGTCTCTCCTCCGGCAACAACAA
>JAAENN010000146.1 GCA_024224295.1 Shimia sp.
GACCCACTCCTCTATCTCTGCTTGGTTCATCGTCATGCCCTCTTTGGATTCCATGATGTTCTATTCTGCCTCATAACTGCGGCTGTAGTATTAGAGCCTGTTATGCACTTTGAAAAGCAGAAGGGCTATACTTGGGGATATGAACAGAAAAGCATATCCCACGGATGTAAGTGACGAAGAATGGGCGTTTGTGGCGCCCTACCTGACATTGATGAGGGAAGATGCGCCGCAGCGCGAGTATGCGTTGCGGGAAGTCTTCAACGGATTGCGTTATGTGGCACGCGGCGGGATTGCCTGGCGGCTGATGCCCAACGATTTGCCGCCCTGGCACACGGTCTACCAGCAGACGCAGCGCTGGTTGAAGGCTGGCGTGTTTGAGGCCATGGTGCATGACTTGCGGGTGTTGTTGCGCCTGGCAGCGGGACGGCAAGAGCAGCCCAGCGCCGCCATTTTCGACAGTCGCACGCTGCAATCGACGCCTGAAAGCGGCGGACGCGCCGGGTATGATGGAGCCAAACGGCGCAAAGGCAGCAAGACCCACATGGCTGTGGACACCCTGGGTCACTTGCTGACATTGTTGGTTACTCCCGCCAACGAACAAGACCGTGCTCAGGTGAGTCAGTTGGCGCAAGCGGTTCAAGAAGCAACCGGCGAGACGGTTGAACTGGCTTTCGTTGACCAGGGTTACACTGGAGATGATGCCGCTCAGGCTGCCGAAGCACACGGACTGCGACTGGAGGTGGTCAAGTTGCCCCACGCCAAGAAAGGCTTTGTGCTGCTGCCCCGACGTTGGGTGGTCGAGCGCAGTTTTGGCTGGATGGCCCGTTTCCGCCGCCTGGCTCGTGACTTCGAGCGTTTGCCTGAAACCCTCACAGGCTTGCACTACCTGGCTTTTGCTATGCTTATGGCTCATCGTTTTGTCCAATGTATGGCTTTCTGTCTATAGTTCATAACACGCTCTAGCGATGTTCAGATCACGTTTGGGTTGGCATTGCACGGTACTCCCGTCCCGTGCTGAGTCTGTTCGTGCTACGCGATGGATGGGCCGCTTTCGACGAGATTCTAATCACGCTTGAATCTGTAGAAATCCGGCTGGCGGTAGCGGCTCTTGCCTGTACCGTCGATAGCGATGAGCGCTTCGACCTTCTGCGGCAGGCCCCAGAGCGTGATAAAGCCCTCGGCATCCTGCTGGTTGTACACGTCCATCTGGCCGAAGGAGGCGTAGTCCTCACGGTAGAGGCTGAAGGGCGATTGGCGTCCCGTGACAAAGACGTTGCCTTTGTACAGGTCGAGGCGGGCCGTGCCGGTCATGCTGCGCTGGGTGACGCCGATGAAACCGTCGAGCGCTTCGCGCAACATGCTGAACCATTTGCCATCGTAGACCAGTTCGGCGTAGCGCAGGCTGACGATCTGTTTGTAGTGCAAGGTCTCCTTGTCCAGACAGATGCTTTCCAACGCCTGGTGGGCCTTAAAAAGAATCGTGCCGCCCGGAGTCTCATAAACGCCGCGCGATTTCATGCCGACCAATCGGTTCTCGACCATATCGACGCGCCCGATGCCGTTCTCGCCGCCCAGACGGTTGAGTTCCTCGAAGAGCGGCACGGGGTCCATCGCCTGGCCGTTAAGGGAAACCGGAATCCCTTCTTCAAAGCCGATCTCGATGGTAGTTACGTCGTTGGGCGCATCCTTCGGATTGCGGGAAAGCTGGAACATCTCCTCTTCAGGAGCCGTCCAGGGATTCTCCAGCGGGCCGCCTTCGTGGCTGATGTGGAACAGATTGCGGTCGCGGCTGTAGATGCTTCTCTCGGTTTGTGCAATGGGCACGTGATGGTCGTGGGCGTAAGCGACAGCATCTTCGCGGCTGCGAATCGTCCACTTGGGATCGCGCCAGGGAGCAATAATGCGCAGCTTGGGGTTGAGCGCCATCACGGTCACGTCGAAGCGCACCTGGTCGTTGCCCTTGCCGGTGGCTCCATGCGCTACGGCGTCCGCGCCCTCGTTTTCGGCAACTTCTACCATGTGCTTGGCGATCAAGGGGCGGGCGAAGGACGTGCCAAGCAGATAATCGCGTTCGTAGATCGCGCCCGCCCGTATGACCGGGAACACGTACTCGGTCAGAAACTCCTCGCGCAAGTCCACAATGTAGGCTTTGCTGGCCCCGGTGGCGATAGCCTTGTCTTCCAGGCCGTCCAATTCTTCTTGCTGGCCCAGGTCGGCAGTGAAGGTGATAACCTCACAATCGTAATGCTCCTTCAGCCAGGGCACGATGACGGAAGTGTCGAGGCCGCCGGAGTAGGCAAGGGCGATCTTCATGTGGGGCACCGGGGGTGAAGGGACTGAGGGATCAATGGACCGAGGGGGACGTGATCCTC
>JAAENN010000147.1 GCA_024224295.1 Shimia sp.
CTGTCGGTTGATCCTCCGACGCTGCTTCACGAAAACATCAGCGAGTTTGACCTGGTGCCCGGGGCGCAGAATTACGGCACGCTCGACGACAACTGGCGCCCGATGGTGGCGCAGTTTGATTTCCGGTCACAGCCGGGCATCGCCCGGGATCTGATGGTTGACACTCGGAACCAGATTGACGACAGTTTCCTAGGTGTATACTTCCGGGTGCTGCTGGAAAATCCCAACATGACCGCCACCCAGGCTATGCTGATCGCCCAGCAACAAGGCCAGATGACCGCGCCGGTGGTCGGTCGCCTGCAATCGGAGTGGCTTGATCCGATGATCAGGCGCGAGAGCGGCATTCTGCATCGCCAAGGCAAGCATCCTGATATGCCCCCCAAGCTGGCCGACTTTCTGGCCGAAACCGGCGAAGGGCTCCAGATCAGATACGAAACACCAATGACCCGTGCGGCGCAGGCTGGCGATGCGGTGGGCATCATGCGGGCGTTTGAAACACTGGCGCCGTTTGCGCAGATTGATCCGGGAGTGTTCAAAACGTTCGACATTCCGGCTACTGCCGAGATTGTCATGGATGTTAACGGGGTGCCGCAGAAAGCCCGGAAATCCGCTGAACAGATCGAGGCCGAGGGCGAACAGCAACAAGCGGCGGATCAGGTGCAAGGGCTGTTACAAGCCGCGCCGATAGCCGCTGACACAGCCAAGACGCTGGCTGAAGTGCAGAGCTTGGCGGGCAGCAATCCTCAACCAATGGGCGCGGCATGAAGGGCGCCGATGAACTAGAGGTGATCCGATCATGGCGGGCGCTGTTCCTGAACGACGACGGGTCATTGCGAGATAATGCGGGGGCCGTGCTGAGGGACTTGGAGGCGATATGCCAAGCCATGCGGACAGATTTGCCGGTCGATGACCAGTCCCGCGTCGACCCTTCTAGGGTGGTGGAGATACACGCAAAGCGGGCTGTTTTTATCACCGCGAAAAAACGACTGTTTGGCCCGATTGGGCACCTGACCGAAAGGAAGTGACAAGATGGCGGAACCTACTGCTGAAGCGACTACGGAACCGGAGGCAGAGCCCCAGGCTTTCCATGCTGGGTTTGAAGCTGAAAACCAAGGCTTTGTCGAGAACAAGGGCTGGAAGTCCAACGACGCCCTGCTTGCCTCGTATCGGAGCCTTGAAAAGGTGCTTGGCCTTCCAGAGGACCGGATCTTGGCCATGCCGGATGACCCTTCGGCGGAAGGTGCCATGGATGCCGTGTATAGTCGGCTAGGCCGTCCAGATAGTGCCGAGGGCTACACCAAGGCGGTAGGCGATGATTTCCAAGACGATGCCTTTGCCAAGATTGCCGCAACGGCTTTCGGTGCTGGCGTGACGGACGCGCAATTTAAGGTCATGCAGGAAAGTATGAATGGGATTGCCGGGGGGGTGGTTGAAGCGCAGGAGGCCGCTGCAGCGGCGGCGTTCGATCAGTGGAAGGGCGCCAACGAGACGGGGTTCCAGAACGCGGCGGCTCTGATGGCCAATGTCGGCGTTAGTGAGGATCAACTGGCCGAAATCCTCGCGGGTGACAAAGTCCAGATTTATGATCTTCTAGCAACCGTTGCCAAACGGTCGGCGGAAGGTCGGACGGTGGAGGGGAAGCCCCAAGGCGATACGTTTGCAATGTCACCGGAAGCCGCAAAGGCGGAGATCACCAAAAAGCTTGGCGATTTGACGTTCATGGGCCGATACACTAACCCCGTTGCATCAGTCAGGGCTGTCGCAATCAAGGAAATGGAAGACTTGCAGAAAACCGCAACTGGGGGTAAACAATGAACAGACAAGAAATCCGCATCAGGTGCCTGGAGGTGGCAGCGGACGGAGGTCTGCAGGAGCCGGTCCGTTTGATTGCGGCGGCTTCGAAGTTGGAAGAATGGATACTTGCTGCCCCAAGCGGCGAGAAGGGACAAGCCGGGAGACCGGCCCCAAGGACGGCGGGAAAGACCGCCGGTTAGCGGGATCGTTAGACCGCAGAACTGGCCCCGGTGGACAAGCCTTGTTCGATTGCTGAAACCAATCGGAGGGGCTTAAATGTCCGTTAATATTCCCGACCATTTCGTGTCGCAATTCACCACGAACAAATCGCACTTGCTGCAGATCGAAGGCGGCAAGCTGCGGCCAACTGTAACTGAAGGACGGCACGTTGGGGAAAGCTCGGCTGCGCTCGACCAGTACGGTGCTGTCGAGATGCAGGAGGTCACATCACGTTTCGCCCCCATGAACCGGGTTGATATGGCCGTAGACAGGCGGTGGGTCTACCCCGTGGATTTCGACTTGCCGCAAATGGTCGACACATTCGACAAGGCGCGTCTGCTGACTGACCCAATGTCCGATTACACAATCGGCGCAGTAAAAGCGCACCGACGCCAGACCGACACTGTCTTGTTTGACGCCTTCTATGCCGACGCGAAAACAGGCAAGGCCGGAGGCACAACGACTGCATTCGACACCACAAACCATCGAGTCGATGCGGCGGTTGGCGCGGCGGGTGACACTGGCCTCAACGTCGACAAGATCCTCAAGGCAAAGCAACTCTTGCAGGAAGCCAATGTCGACCTTGAGGACGAAGAGGTCTATCTTGCAATCACGCCGCAGCAAGAAAACGACCTGCTCGGGCAAACCCAGGTGATCAATGCCGACTATTTCACCAAAAACTCAATGCCGGTTCTCGCGACAGATGGCCGAGTGACTGCCTTTGCCGGGTGCAAGATCATCTGTTCAAACCTCGTTCAACAGAACGCGGCGGCCACATATCGCCTGAACCCGATGTGGGTAAAGTCGGGTATGTACCTCGGGGTGTGGAATGACGTTAGCACCCGCGTTGATGCTCGCCCGGACCTGCGAGGGGTGCCGACGCAACTTTACTCGCTCATGACGATTGGCGCCACGCGCCTTGAAGAGGGCCGGGTCATTCAAATCGAAAATACGGAGGCTTGATCAATGGCTGACATAGACAGCACACTTATCTCTAACAGGGCGGCTACGCCTCGGGTAGCGAACAGCCCGTGGACAAATGCCCGACTGAAAACCACCGGCCCAGGGCAAATGGAGGTCTCGACGGCCACTGACGCGGCGGACGAACTGCGGTTTTGCCGCATCGCTTCAAATGCCGTGGTTCATGGCGTCCTGGTATCGTCTGATGCGGCCATCACGTCTGGCGCAATGGATGTTGGCGTTTACCAGACGGACGACAACGGCGGGGCTGTGGTTGATGCGGACTTCTTTGCATCGGCTCTGGCTGTCGGCGGAGGGCTGACCAAGTCGGATGCTACGCACGAAAGCGCGGTCTATGGCATCGAGGATCGCGACAAGCCGCTCTGGGAAGCCCTTGGGCTGTCTGCTGATCCTCAGATTGACTATGATGTTGTGGCCACGGTCACAACTGACATGGGCGCCGCTGGGACAATCGTCGTCGAGGTGCTTTATGTTGACGGTGGCGCGTGATGGCAACCCGGTTCTACGGCGTGGATCTGGGCGGGCAAGATGCGGGTGATGTGACAATCGACACGTCAACTACATCGTCAGACATTGAGCTTGCTGTTGATGACACCAACCTAGCGGCGGGGAGTGTCACCAAAAAGCACTTCCTCGCCATTGCGCTGGCAGCCCTCGGGCAAGCGGTGCAAGAGGACGCAGTATAAACGTGGGGCGCCCTTCGGGGCGCTCCGCACATCTGAGGGGCTGAGATGGCATCTAGTACAGAAATCGCCAACCGCGCGCTGTCCAAGCTCGGGGAGCGGCGCATCCTGGACATTACCGATGACAGCAAGCCCGCGCGGGCTATGAATAGTCGATATGAAACGATGCGGGATGCCGTCTTGTATGAACACCCCTGGCGGTTTGCCGTGGAGCGGGCGACGCTTGCGGCTCTGACTTCGGCCCCGGACTGGGGCTATTCGCTGGAATACCAACTGCCGACCGATGCGCTGCGGCTGCTGGCCGTCGGTGAGGCATGCATTGATTACCGCGCCTATGGGGTGATGTTCCGGGTCAGCAACGCCGGGGGAAGTAGTGAACCATACAAGGTCATCGGTGGGACAATTCAGACAGACCTTTCTGCGCCCCTGAAAATTGAGTACATCAAGAGGGTTACGGATGCTGGCAGCTTTGACACTCAGTTTGCCGAGGCGCTGGCATGCCGGATTGCATTCGACGCGGCAGAGGAATTGACGCAGAGCAATTCGAAGAAAGAGGCCGCGTGGGCTGAGTATAAGGACGCGATAAGCACCGGGAAGCGGCTCAACTCAATAATGAACCCGCCACGTATCAGGGGGTCCGGGGGCTGGACGCAGGCGAGGGTTTGGTAAATGGCTAAGGCTTCCCCCGCGATTATCGCCCTAAACGCCGGGGAATGGTCGCCCCTTATGCAGACAAGGGCAGACCTGCAGGGATATTCTGCAGCCGCCCACACGCTGCAAAACTGGCTGCCGACAATTCAAGGGCCGATAATCCGCCGCGCAGGAACCGGGTTTATCCGGCAGGTGAAGGACGGAACGGATCGAACCTGGATGATGCCGTTTGTTAAAAGTCGCAACGATGCGGTGATGATCGAGTACGGCGATTTGTACTGCCGGTTTTATTCCAACCGCGCGCCGATACTCACCGGGTCCGGGGGGGCGATAACGGGGGCAACACAAGCAAGCCCGGTTGTGATTACGTCTACAGCGCACGGTTACTCTGACGGTCAGGACGTGTATCTATCCGGCATAGGCGGCATGGGCGAATTGAATTTCAGGTGGTTCAAGGTGTCGAGCGCCGCCGCGAACACTTTCGAGCTCCAGACAATCCACGGCGACGGTGTGGACGGGACCGGTTACACCGCTTACACCAGCGGCGGGACCGTCGATATCCCTTATGAAATAGTCTCCCCCTATTCTGCGGCGGCCTTGGTGAGCGAAAACGGGGAGTTCAACCTGGACTTTGTGCAGGACGGGGATGCAATTTATATAACAGACAGGGCCGGGGTGCTGGCGCCCCGTGTGCTGGAGCGCACGGGGGCGACGGCTTGGGCGTTTTCAACCTTTGCCCCCAACGATGGGCCGTGGCTGGATATCAACTCGACGGCAGACAAGATCTATTCAAGCGCCGCGACCGGGACGGTTACGCTCACATCGGGCTCCAGCATCTTCACGGCTGGGGACGTGGGCGCACTCATCAGGCTGGATCAGGAGGAACTGACCGCCACCAATCAATGGCAATCCGGTAATCCTTATTCCGCCGGGGACTACGTTAGGTCGGATGGCAAGGAGTACCAGGCCAACACGACTGGAACCGCTGGCACAACCATACCATCGCACGCGAGCGGTGCGGCGAAGGATGGCGCTGGCGGGGTGGAGTGGGGGTTTCGAACGGCAGGCTATGGCATCGCGCGCATTACAGCCCAGGCGGGCACCACGGCGACGGCTGATGTCCTTACGAGGTTCCCGCAAACTGTGGTTGGGTCTGGCAATGCAACGGCATTTTGGCGGCGTGGGGCGTGGTCTGATGCAAACGGGTATCCAGGCGTTGTGTCGTTCTATCTGGAGCGGCTGGCGTTCGGAAATGGGACCAGGCTAGATATGTCTGTAAGCGGGTCGGAAGACTTTGCTATTGATTCCGTTGGGGAGACTCTTCCAGAGAGCGCCGTCTCCGTTAATATGCCAGGGAGTCAGCTAAACGAAATTGTCGGCCTGACAGAGGGTCCGGTCCTGATTGTAAGCACCGAGGGTGTTGAGTTTATCGTAGACAAGCAGTCGGTGGCGGATGCGTTCGGGCCAAACAATGTCAAGGTGGTATCTCAAACAACCTACGGCTCCAGGCCGGTCAAGCCAGTCAAAATCGGCGACACAGTGGCGTTTGTGCAAGGATCGGGCCGGAAGGTCAGGGCATTGCAGTTTTCATTCGATGTCGACCGGTTCGTGGCGCCTGATTTGTTGGTGAGGTCGGAACACTTAGGGTTCCCGACCATCACCGGGATGTGCCGGCAGGAGGAACCATACCAAATGGTGTGGCTGTGGAGGTCTGATGGCGTGCTGCTGTCCTTCACATTCGACACAACGCAGGAGGCCAAGGCATGGGCGCGGCACGGTATATCCGGGACAGATGCCGTAGTTGAGACTGCCCAGGTTATTCCGGCCCCGGATGGCGAGCGTGATGATGTTTGGCTGATCGTGTCGCGCACGATCAACGGGGCTCAGCGCCGCTACGTGGAATATCTGCAACCGGAACACTTGACCGGCGACGACCAGAGCGACGCACGCTATGGCGATTCCGGGCTCCATTATTCCGGCGCCGCATCAACTGTTCTTTATGGTTTCGACCACATGGAAGGTGAATCGGTGGGCGTCCTGGCCGATGGCGGGGCGCACCCGGCAAAGACTGTAACGGCTGGGACGGTTACTCTGGATCTGTCAACAACAACGGCCTACTGCGGGCTGGCCTATGCGTCGGTTTATGCGTCCTTGCCGATCAATTCCGGCGCGGCTGACGGCACATCGCTTGCTAAAACCAAGCGGATAACCGATTGCGCGTTTCGGCTGATCAATTCCCGGGGCGGCGAAATAGGGCATGACGGGACCGACTTTGAATTGGTCCCTGATTCAAATTACCGGGCGCCTTCAACTCCGATGGACACCCCTTCGCCCCTTTACTCTGGCGATGCCGTCGCATCGTGGCCGGGGGGGTATGAGACGGACGCGAAAATATGGTATAGAAACCAAAGCATGTTCCCTGACACGCTGGCGGCGGTGCTGCCGCAGGTCACGACTCAGGAGTCTCGGTAGTGCAGATTGTTGACCTACGGGCAGAGCATTGCATGAACCTTGGCACGCTGGTGCCGGTTCATAGCGGCTACCAAATGACACCAGATCTTGCAGTTGAGCTTGAATCCATCGGGGGCCTGGCGGCGCTGGACAATGGCAAGACGTTAGCTGTGGCTGGAGTGCTGCCAGACTGGCGGGCTTGCGGGACGGCGTGGGCTTGGCTCGGGCGTGGGTGGCGCAAGCACGCCCGGGCGATAACATCAGCCGCGTGTATCCATTTGGACTTGTCGCCGCTGCGCCGGATCGAGACTGCAGTACGATGCGACTTTGAGCCGGGCCATCGGTGGGCGGAACGCCTTGGCTTTACCTTGGAGACGCCATGCGCTCGGTCTTGGGGCGCTGATGGGCGCGACTATTCAATCTATGTCAGAGTGAGGGAATCCTGATGGCTCAAATGATACCCCTTTTGGCCGGGCTGGGCGGCACTGGTGCGGCGGCTGGAACGCTGGGGACGCTTGGGCAAATCGCGACTATAGCCGGGCCTATAGTGGGGGTTGCGTCGGCGGTCGCCCAAAACAAAGAGGCCATGGCGCAGGGGGCAGAACATACGCGGGAAGCCCGTGAAGCCCGCGTGCATGCGTCAGTGGAAGCGGCGCGGCAGCGGCGGGAATCGCGAATAAGGCAATCGGCGGACCGCACGGCGTACATGGAAAGCGGGGCTTATTCCGGCACGGCATCCGATGTCCTGATGTCGAATGCTGCGGCGTTTGAATTGGACGCTCTTACCACGGAATATCAGGGCGAGCAGGCCGGGCGGTCCGCTGACTTTGCGGCACAGCAAGCCAGGCGGTCGGCTTCGCCGCTTCGGGTGTTCTCAGCGGCAATCCGGGGGGTGTCGCAGATTGATCCCCTCAACTTGGCTCCATATGGCGGGGCAGGTAGCGGGGTATATTCCTGATGGTCAAACTGGCCGCCCCTTCCCGCACGGCATCACCTCGCCCCGCTGGTCGAGTATCAACGGGAAGCTCTGACTTGCTGGCCGATCTGTCTGGCTCTCTCGGCGTCGCGGCGGACGCTTCATCGAAGTACTTCGCAGAAAAGGCGGCGGTCGAGAACGAACGCATTTTGTTCGAGGTGCAAGAGACGTGGCAGCGCGCCTATAACGAAAGAGCCAAGGAAGCCGGGCCGGGCTTTGCCGATAAGTTCATGGCCGAAATGAAGGCCGACATTTCGGCCCGGCTGGGTGACGATGCTACGCCGCTCCGGGGGCGGGATCGGTTAGAACTGGCATTCGGCAAGTACGGCTCACAGATGGAAACCCAGGCGATGAAGGCCGAGGCCGCTGCGGCGGCTCGGGCTGCGGCCAGGGCGCGGGCTGCGGCAAGGTCGGCTGGTACTGGCGCCCGGAGGGAACGGGCAAACGCGCTAATCTCCGATCCGACTTTGCTGGAATCGATGGTCGAGCAGGACCCGGATTCGGCGGACTATTATTCGAAGCTGGCGCTTTCCGCGCGGATGCGGCTGGACCCGGAGTCGGTCCGGGATGAGGTTCTTGACGGGCGGTGGGACGTAAATCTAGCGCCGTCTGACAAGCAGAAATTCATTCGGTTGGGGGATACTGCCGTTGCCCGGATCGAGCGGGAAGCGGAGGCAGAGCTTGAGGTCGAGCGCAGGTCCATGGAGGCGGTGCGCGACGAGGACGTTGCCTACACGATTGAAAACGGTGGCCCTCCGGTGGATAGTTCGTTCAACTCTGAAACGATGGACGCGCTTTATGAGGGCGAACCAGAGCGCCGGGCAGAGGTGGAGCGCGTATACAATACGGAGATTGAAAACGCTCAGGTCGTCTATGGGGTCAATACAGCCAGTCCGGGCGAGCTTGAATTGCAGGCGGTTGAGATACAGGCGGCACTTATTGAACCGGGGCACACTGCAGAGGAGGCCCGGCACCGTGACAACTTCGTTGCGGCGGTGGCGGCGCGGGGGGCAGCTATTCGAGAAGATGCCCCGGCGTTTGTCCTGCGGAACAGCGAAACGACGGCGGCGCTGTTCGAACAGTATGCCAGCCCCGATGTTGACCCGGAGGTCAGGGCGGGGGCGGCTGAATATTACGTCGGGTCGCTGGAATCGCAGTACAACCGGCTTGGCGTCCCGGATCAATATCGCCGGGTGCTGCCACAGCATGCCGCGAGCGCGTACGCCGCGCAATTCAACGAGATGGATGCAGACATTGCCGCGCAAAGTCTGGCAGCGTTTGCGGACGAATGGGGGGCCGCTGCCCCGCGCGTGCTGGATGAACTGTACAAAGGGGGCTTGGCTTCGGAATACACCGAGGCAATGCGGCATATCGGAAATCCCGGCCTTGTGGCGGAGATTGTGGCGCTGCGGGGCGTCGAAGAGGCGACGCTGAAAAAAGGTATTCTGCCCGGGAATGTCTCGGTTATGGGCACTGCAATTGATGACACAGTGGCCGACTATGCTAAAGCGTTCACGGCGGGGGATATAACAAACCAAGCGACTGAGACATTCAACGCGAAGTATTCGATCGCCCGGCGGCTGGCGATAAAGTACATGCGGGCCGGGGATGCCCCGGAAGTCGCGGCGCAACGTGCTACGGATCGCGTCTTCCCTGAAGGCGTGTTGGATGAACCGAACGCGCAAGTGATTGTTCCTGACGCGTACACAGAACGGGAAGTCAGCCGGGCGCTATCACGGCGACTGACTAAAGATGCAGTCAGGGAGTTTGCCCCGGTTCCGTTGGATATCCCCGGGCTTCCTGAGTTTGCAGAAATAGAGGTCTTGATTGCGTCGGCGGTTGATAACGGGGTGTGGCTGAACAACTCGACCGGAGATGGTGCGATTCTCAATCTGGATGTTGGCGGGTATTGGCTGCCGGTGCTGAACGCGGAAGGCCAGCCATATGAATATCTGTTCGGGGATGATGTTGGGGATGATGAGCCGGAATGGGTACCGGCCAGGTGGGGTTCTACCAGATGACACAGGCGCCAACCCGGCCCCTCGCTGACAATCGGATTCTTCGCGCCGTGGGCGGCAACGATTTGGCTGTTGGGCTTGGGACCGCTGCCGGTGCGGTGTTTCAGACGCCAATGATGACGGAACTGGTCTCAACCGAGTTTGCCCGGGTTGATGCTGGTGGCGGAATCACCATTGAAGAGATGGACGCACGCGGCGCGATGGTCATGGAAGTTCGTGACATAGCCGGGACGCTCAACTCTCTAAGCGGGTCGGAGTACGACAGCGCAGTGTCGCGCATGGACGCGCTGCAATCTGACCTTGGCGCGCTTTTGGACACGCAAACCCGCGCGGCTATCGACGACGGGCGCATTCAGGCGGCGGACGATCTGGCGGATGAGTATGGTGAACTTGGGCTGACGTTTGACCGCCCCATGACTGCAGAGGAGGCCAGGATTCTCGCGGACGGCAAGCGGGCTGAAATTATCCGGCAGTCCCTGATTGAGCGCGGGCCGCGAGGGTTTATCCCTGGCACTGTGAAATTTGGGGCAGGGCTGGCGGCGATGGCCGTTGATCCGCTGGAGGTCGCGTCCTCGCTGATCCCGGTGGTCGGGCAGGCTGGGCGCGTGGGGGCTATTGCAAGGTTCGGGCGCATTCCAGGCCGAATAGCGGTCGGGGTGACTGAAGGAGCGGTCGGCAACGCGCTTGTGGAGCCGATCTATTACGGGTTGAGCCAAGCCCAGCAGTTAGATTACGCGATGAACGACGCGCTGCTTAATATAGGCCTGGGGGCTGTCTTCGGGGGCGGGATCGGCACAATCGCGGGGGTTTTGTCGAGGGCCGATGTCAGGGGTGGCAGGGCGGCTCTTGATGCTGCCCCCCTTGATGCTGCCCCATTTCGGGCAATCCTCCTTCCAGAGGGCGAGATTCCCGGCTTTGTCGGAATCCATACCAAGGGAAGCAGGGCGACGGCAGAGATTGCCATGGCTCAGTTTGTCACGGATGCGGCTGTTGATGTCGCCCCCATGATGCGGGGAACGTTCAAGCGGCCAGTTACATTAAGCGAGTACGTTTCGAGCTTGGGCGGGATCGATGATGCAGCGATAACGTTTAGAGGTGAGTTGGCCCATGCGGGCATTCCAAGGGCTGTTCACAAGGGGGTGAACAATCCACGGTCCACCATGGACCTGGACGACATGGCCGACCTGGTTCAACAGGCTGGCTATATGGCGGAGCGGTCTCCTGATGCACTGGTGCAGGCGCTGCGGGCGGAACGGTTCGGCGAACTAACCTTTGCCCGTGAAGACCTTGACGACGCTGCAACGTGGCGGGCATGGCACGAGGCCAAGACGGATGCAGAAGCGGAGGCCGCACGGCTGAGCGACGTTCGCAAGGCTCTGGACGGCATCGGGGTGCGGGATGTTACCGATGCAGAGGTGGCCGAGATATCCCGGTTGATGGCGGTCAATGACTATGATGTCGGCGACGCCATGGAGAGACTGGCAATTCAGGAGGACTCCGCTAGGGCGGAATACTACGCCCGGCAAAGCCAGGGCGATGCGGCCCAGGATGTCGCCGATCTGCGGGCGTCGGATGAAGCCACGGCGGATGCGGCACGGGCTGACACTGACGACGCGGTGACTGCAGTCTACGACGATATTGCAGAGGCTGAAGCCGCGATAGGACAGATCAGAGATTTTGACGGCCTTGACCCGGACGATTTGGCCGAAATCGCCAATGCGAAAGCGCTTGAAGCCCGGGCCGAAACCTACGCCGAAATTGCGGAAGCGGCGGCGATTTGCATGGGGCGGAGAGCATGAGCGAAGTTTGTAGAAACCTTGCCGCCGACTTGGCTGATGGGCGGATTGACGGCGACGAAATGGACGACATCTTCGAAAAGCTGGACCAGATCGAGGGCGGGCTTGATGCGCAGCTAAATGCGGCCCGGTCGATGGGCGATGATGCAAAGCTCGCGGCGGCGCTGGAAAAGCGGAATAAATACAAGAACATCATTATCAAGCGCCAATTATTGGACATGGCCGAGCTTGCCGATACCGAGATGGGGGCGCCGCATTTGGGGTTGCAGGCAAGCATGGTCGGTATCCATGCCCCGATAAAGGGCGCGCAGGCGTCGGTTGATGCTATATCGGCGGGGCTTGTCGCTGGCCGGATTGGCGGGCTGACGGTCGATCTTGAACGGGCCGGGGTGTTTCAGGCGTTTAGCAAGATGAACGGCGCCTTTGAAATCGAAGTTGCAAACGTGATGGCCGATCTGAACCGGGCCAAGCCTCGCGGCGTCAATGCCAGTTCAGACGCAAAGGCTATCGCGGAAATACTCGTAAAACATCAAGAGGCTGCCCGGCAGAGGGTCAACCGGGCGGGCGGCTATATCCGCAAGCTGGATGGGTACATTACCAAGCTGGTACACGACGCGGGCCGAATGCAGCGGGCCGGGCCTGACAAATGGAAGGCGGCAGTGCGGGAAAAGCTGGACTTTGAGGCGATGGGAATCGCCATCGCCCGGATCGAGGAGTTTCTTGACAGCGCATATGATGCAATCAGGTCGGGCATCCGGTTGACTGATGAGGTCAACGACGTTTCAAAGGCATTCAAGGGGCCGGGAAATCTGGCGAAAAAGGTTAGCGCGTCTCGAACGATGGTGTTCAAGTCGCCAGATGATTGGGTCAGCTACCATAGGGAGTTTGGGGGAAGCAATCTCCGCGAATCCTACATGCAAGGGCTCCACACGTCGGCGCGGGCTACTGCTCTAATGACGCGGTTTGGAACCAACCCGGAAGCGATGCTTGATCTTGTGACTGACAAGCTCAAGAAAAAACATCGGGCGGACCCAAAGAAAATTAAAGGATTCACGGGCGGGGTTGATAACCTGAAGCACCAGATGGCCGAGCTAACCGGGTCTGTCAATTTCGGATCGCACACTTTGGGCGCGCAGATCGGGCAGGCCACAAGGGCGCAGCAGACATTCGCAAAGCTCGGGGGGTCGGTGATTTCTGCGGCGTCCGACCTTGCGGCCATAGCGGCAAACCGAATTTATCAGGGGCGGTCTGTAGGCGGGGCGTGGTTGGACATGCTGACAGGCGCGGTGGAAGGAATGGTGCCGGGCCAAAAGAGGCACTTCATGGACTTGATGGGCGCCGGGATGGAATCCACGCTTGGCGGCTTTGTTAGCCGGATGGAAGCCCATGATACGTTTACCGGGCGCATGGGCAAGGTGATGCACTTCTATTTCAAGGCAAACCTGCTCGGCCCGTGGACTGATTCCATGAAGCGCGGGGCGACCGCCCTGATCTCTCGTGACCTGGCCCTAAACGCGGCAAAACCGCTGGCCAGTCTGGCGCCGGAGATGCAGCGGCTCTTGAAGATCTACGACATTGACGCGCGGCAATGGGAGGTCGCGCGCAAGGCGGTCCGGGAAGCCCCTGACGGGAGGTCCTATCTACTGCCGGATGAGGTCGCCAACGCAACGGGGGCGCCGTTCACAGGGTTGACGCGCAGGCAACAGCAACAGCTTAAAGACAAAGTGAGCGAAAACCTCTTTGCGCTGCTGACGAATGAAGCTGACTTTGCGTCGCCGTCCCCAGGCGGGCGGGAACGATCAATCATGCGGCGGGGATATGCGCCAAACACAATTCCCGGCCAGGCGCTGCGGTTCATGTTCCAATTCAAGGCGTTTCCGATCACGGTCTTGACGAAAGTCATGGGGCGGCAGGTCTACGGGCACACTCCGGGCAAGGCGCACATTTCGGGCAACATGGGGCTGGCGAGCGCAATCGCTGGCATGAGTGCCATGGGGTTCTTCGTCATGCAGGCAAAGGAGGTGATGAAGGGCCGAGACTTCCGGCCAGTGGATCAGGCCAGTATCCTGGCGGGCATGTTGCAAGGCGGCGGGCTCGGAATATACGGCGACTTTATCTTCGGGCAAGTTAACCGGTTTGGGGGCGGAACGCTGGCAACGCTGGCCGGGCCGGGATTGGGGACGGTCGCAAGCGCGGCTGACCTGGCCAAACTCTTTCGCCAAGGTGATGCCGGGGCCGGTGATGTTGTGCGGCAGGTAAAATCCAATCTTCCGTTTGCAAACCTCTTCTATGCTAAGGCGGCAATGGACTATCTGGTCTGGTATCAGATGCAAGAGATGGTCAATCCCGGATATCTGCGCCGGATGGAACGGCGCGTGAAACGAGAAAACAACCAAACATATTGGATGCCACCCTCATCGGTGGTAAAAAGAGGCGGGGGCTTCAAATGACCATCTCCAAGACGGCTACTAGAGTTTCATACAGCGGTGATGGGGCGTCTACTGCCTTCGGGGATCCGTACCGAGTCCTCGCTGGTGGCGACGTGGCTGTGTATCTAAAGGCGGCTGGCGGGGCGGATGCGCTGCAGACGCTGACGACGCACTACACTGTCACGAACACTGGAACCGAGGCGGGGATAACCGTCACGATGGTTACCCCTCCGGCGTCTGGCGAGACGCTAACCATGATCTACGATCTTGCTATCACGCAAACCGCTGACTACGAGCCCTCAGATTCATTCCCTGCCGAGACGCACGAAACAGCCCTGGACAGGCGGACGCTGGTTGAACAGCAGTTAAACGAGACGCTAGGCAGAACAGTGCGCTTTCCGGCATCGCTCGGGGGGCAAAGTGAATTTACGACGGCAGGTCAGGTCATCGGAACGGACGCGGCTGGCAACCTGACCGGGTACGCTCTCACGCCGTTTTTCACGGCTGGCGAGTCTGTGATTTATGCGTCAGTTAGCATGCTTGTTGCAAGCACTGAGGCCGCGCGCGGGGTCGGCATCATCTGGCTGGCTGGCACCATTGCATATATCGAGGCCGCGTCCGGTGCGTCTGACCACCACCTAACCACAGGTGGTGGCGTAAAGTTGTACGTTCACCCAGAATCGCGCGGATACGATGTAACGGCGTTCGGGGCGATCGGGGACGGGGTGACGGATGATAGCGGCGCTATCCAAGCGGCCATCAACGCATCGGCGACGGATGGAGCCCACAGGGTCTACTTTCCGGCAGGCACATACGCTTGTGCCGACGATTTGTATTTCTGTCACGACCCAGTAAACAACGCTGGCTATCCAGCCCCGGTAGGGCCCCAGGCGACCCTTTACGGGGGCCGTTGTATCTACGAGGGTGCGGGCCGCATGACGCGCCGGGACTACGAACAAGACCACTATTCAGGGAGTGTCGTGGAATTCGGGGCGGGGAAAAAGGCTGTATTCTCCATCGCCGACACCTACCGGGCTTGGTGCAAGACCGTCACAAATCTGTCCTTTGTCGGGTCAAATGGAACTATTGTTTCGGACACTTTTGCGGCGGCTCACACAGTTTACGACCGAATATTTATAGGGACTGATGCGGCGGTCGCCGATACCCCGGTATTCCATATTAGCGACGACTATCTGTGTCGCTTTTCGCAGATCGAGATTATCGGCGACAAAACACTGACCACCGGGCGTGTCGGGTGGGGGCTTCACGTCGAGCCATCGGACACCGCCGGTGGATCGAATGTTTTTGACGGCATCGACTGTGCATACCTGGACAAGGGGATCGTATTCGGGCGCCCATACGACGCGGCGAAAACAGCATTCACCGACATTACCAAATCCAATCATTTGATAGCATGCCAGGGTCACTATGCCAATATCGGTATCCACATCATGCACGGGGTCATGGGCCTGACCTTGACCGCGTGTTGGGTGGAGCATTGCGACATCGCGCCGCTCAAGGTCAGCGACAGCGCACGCGGCGTAACGATCTTGGACCTGACAGCCTCCATAGCAACCGGCGAGATCGGCGAACGCGGCCTTGTCGTCATCGGTGACGATACCGGGACAGCGGGCATTGATGCCGCGTATAGCGTCAAAGTAGAGGGGGGGCACTTCTTTTGCACGGCGGGGCTGGCGGGTGTGTTTGTTTATGACGCCGCGCAGGATGTCTCAATCGAGAGGGTGAATTTCACGAACGGGGCGGGATGTGCCGTAGGCATCGAAGGCGGCGTTGGCGGTGAAATAACGCTGAGCGGGAACCAGTATTTCCCCGAGACAGCCACATCTGAGATCGTCGCAGCCTACCGGGTCAGCACCATCGCGGGAACCTTTGGGGCGCCGGTTTACACCGACCGCGCCGCATACGCTCTGGAACTGGACTACACGCCAGCACCACTCGCGGCTGATCTGGACTGCTCGACATGGCGCCGACCGCCGCGCCACGTGTCGCTTGATACCTTGTCCGCAGATCGAACCTTGACCCTCCCCGACCTGGCCGCATCCGGCGGACGGTTGGCAGAACTCGAAGTGATCAAGCCGTATGCGGCCAACGATGCGGTCGTTGACGCGGGGGCGGGGAAGACAATCCGGGGCGCTCAGACGGTCATTGTGGATAAAGGGTATACGTCGGTCAAAATCGTACACGGTGGGACGGGGTCAAACCGCTGGGATGTTATCGCCGAAACAGTCACGCCGCAGGCCGTTTTTGCGGCGAAAACCGACAACTCGGGCGGGACGCCTGCGGGGCAGCTAGTCGCCGTAAGCGGCTCTGGCGACGATGCGAACATCAATAACAACTGGGCCACCGTGGCCGAACAGATCGAAGCACTAAGACAGGCACTAAGTGCGGCGGGCCTGTTGAAGTGACCGGCAAAATCCCCTCGGGGTGAGCGCAGCGTGGATTAAGGCTATCCCGCCAGGGAAATGAAACATCGAAAGGGCTGAAGAATGAGCGAACTTGAAGATCTGAAGGCGGCGCAAGACGCGATTGCCGACGCGAAAAAGGCCATTAAACAGGTGATCCGTCATCTGAACGGGATGGTGAAGATAAACATGGACGGCGGGCACCCGCGCGAGGCCAATATCGCCGCACTGCACAGGGACAAGTTCAAGAGCATTCTTGCCGCCGTTGGGATAGCCCATGCCGAGGGTACCGAGTCACTTTATGAGTATTGGCCCGATTGGGCCGACGATATCGTTGTCAGGGCCGGGCATCGCTGATGCTTGCCGCGACGGTTCTAGCGCCCTATCTGGTGGCGGTGGCGTTGTTCTTTGCCATCAGCACGCCGGTTTGGCCGGGGCTGCTTGTCGCA
>JAAENN010000148.1 GCA_024224295.1 Shimia sp.
AGCACACGCGATGCGACTGCGAGAACTGCTGGTTCCCGCATCTGGACGAATCGGAAGAAGGAACGAATGGCCGCTAGCGGGAGTTTACTGCGAAGCAACAAACGGCGGCAACAAGAGCGTGTGTATTCATGGGGTTGGCGGAGGTAGGTTGGTATTACCGACGTTGGGTACTACACAGATCCTGCAAGGCGAACAGTTCGGCGAGGCTCTGCTGAGCCAAGGTCTGCTTCGATAGCACGGTGGCCACCCGCTTGGGGCCTTTTTCACCGAGGGGCGGGTAGAGCAGGACAATCTGCTGGATCTGGCGGAGTTGCTCGATCAGTTGCTCCATCGAAAGTCCCGGCCAAACCGTCTGCGCCTGGTTGTGAAGGTACTGCAGCAGCGAGATGCCCAACATGCAGTAGAAAGCGTGGACCCGGATCTTGCTGTCAGTCCAGTGATGCATCGGATTCCAGCCTAACCACCCTCCGTTTTTGAGCCCGCGAAAGATCTTCTCGATCTGCTGTTGTCCGGCATAGCCGGCCGCGACTTGCTCGGCGGTCCAGTCCAAACGATTGGTGAGCAGCACGGTGCGGCCCAGGCGGCGAGCAAGCAACCGCTCCAGCGCCCGGTGGTTGAAATCGAACTGCAGATGCCAATGGCCCTGGTGGAGGTTCAGTTCATAGCGGATCAGATCTGTTAAGAACTGCCGCGAGAGCCAACGCTTGATCTTTTTGCGGACGCCCTGCTCGGTGAATCGCGCCTTGGGCTTGAGCAACTCTACCGACAACCGGCGCATCGACTGCAGCGCCTTGCTCATCGAGGTCGTCACCGAGTGCAGTTGCTCGCTGGCAAAGGAGGCCGAATGCTTCACCACGCAGAGGTATTCCTTACCGTGGATCACCATCGGCTTGGCGGCCGCGCGGACGCCCGGTTGTTGGCTACTGCAGGGCGCCAGCTTCTCCACCTCGCGTTCCCGCAACTGTTCCGGGGCCTGGTTCCAGGGCAGTGCCGAGATCCAGCCCACGCCGGCTTTCTCCAGCTCCAGGGTGTTCGCCAGCGCCGCCGAGCCTTTGTCCATCACCAGCGTGACCTCGCCGCGCGGGATCTGATGACGATCCAGCAGAGCCGTCATCCGCTCCAAGGCGACCGGGAATTCATCCGCGTCGGCGACGTTGCCCGGATAGACGTGATGGCAGAGACTGAGACCGTTCATCCCGTCCAGCACATAGCTCAACCCCACTTGCCGGAGGTCGTGCCGGCCTTGCTTGTTGCGCCCCCGTTGGGCCAGGCTATTGCGGGTGTTGGTGCTGGCGACCCAGGTGTAGAAGTTAGTGGTGTCATAGGCCAGCAGGCGCTGGCTGACCACTTCCTGCTGCCGCCATATCTCCAGCAGCCGATGCTGTGCTTGGTCGAGTTGATCGTTTTCCTCCGAGGTGTCGATGTGATCGAAGCAATCCCAGCAGGCTTGGGAGGTGAACCGCTCGGCGGGAAGGTCCCACAACTTGTGCAGGATCGTCCCCCGGTACCAGTCCGCCACCTCGGTCTTGGGC
>JAAENN010000149.1 GCA_024224295.1 Shimia sp.
ATGGACGCACGAATCACCCTCGATGCTCGTACCCGGAACCATGAAATGCCACCACGCAGTGGTAACAGTTGGCCCGTCGTCTAATATCGGGTTCGATATCACAAGGTACGGCTGGTGGCCTTGACCCTCTCGCAAGCGGTCGATCTTGCCCTTCAATCCTGCGAGAAAGTTTGTGAGTTCGGGGTTGGTAATACGGCCTTCCCCGGGGTCATCCCAGACGTAGTCGTCCGCCAGCGCGGCACAGATGCGTCCAGCGTTGGCGCTCGCCCAGCCGGCACAGTAGGCCTTCAGATGGGCCAATCTACCGGGGTTCCGGGTCGATCCGGGTTTGTGTACTAGAGGGGCTTCGAACACTTTTGCTCCGTCGAGGCTGAAGGACCGAGATAAGGCGTCTCATCGATCAAAGGCGATACCGACGCCCGGACGAGGCGGTACTCGATGGCGGTCGCGCCATCTTTGTTTTTCGAGAAGGCCCTTGGGGGCGCAAACATACTCAAACTCTCTTATCCTCATCGCGGCTTTGCATCAAATTGTGCTCAAATTTCTCTAAGAGCCCGTTTCAAAATAGTGTAGGCGGCTTGTTTTGTAGGCACCAGATGTTGAAAGAACGCTTGCCATGGCGGTTGACGATGTGATTCTGAAGAAGGCAACCCAACAAGCAGAGGTTGCCGAACATGTGGACGCCCGAGACGCGAAAGCGCTACGCCGAACCGGCCAAAGGCTACGCATCGACGCTGAGCGATGCCCAGTTTGCCCTGATCGTGCCGCTGTTGCCGCCGCCGAAAGGCAAGGGCCGGCCGCGGACGACCGATATGCGCGCCGTGCTCGACGCCATTTTCTATCAACTGCGCAGCGGTGGTCCGTGGCGCTATCTGCCGTCTGAGTTCCCGCCCTGGCAGACGGTCTACCGGTACTTCCGGCTGTTCCTCACTCTCGGCCTGTGGGACATTATTCACGACACGCTGCGCCAAGACCTGCGCGAGGCAGTCGGCAAACAAGCCAGCCCCAGCGCGGCGATCATGGACAGTCAAAGCGTCAAGACCACCGAAGCCGGCGGGCCGAAGGGCTATTGCGCCGCCAAGAAGGTCTCCGGCCGCAAGCGCCACATCTTGGTCGACACGCTCGGCATGATTCTGACGGCAATCGTTCATGTCGCCGATATCCAGGATCGCGACGGCGCGGTACTGGTTTTCGAGCGATTCAAGGGCTGCTTCCCATGGATGAGCCTGATCTGGGTCGATGGCGGATATGCCGGCGACAAGCTCGCCCGGCAGGTTGCCAACTTCGGTTCCTTCCGGCTCGAGATCGTCAAGCGCAGCGACACCGCCAGTGGGTTCGAGGTGATACCGAAACGTTGGATTGTCGAGCGAACTCTCGCCTGGCTCAATCGCAACCGAAGGATGAGCAAGGATTTCGAAAAACTGATCGAGGTCTCCGCCGCTCTGATCAAAATCGCCATGATCCGGCTGATGCTCAACAGGCTCGCTCCGCGTAATGGGGCATTTTGAAACGGACTCTTAGGGTGAGTGTATCGCCACGGATCGAAAATGACCCATGGCAGCCGACCAGATAGATCGTCAGGCCTGCAAGGCGAAAAGCATGCGGACGCCAATTGGTCGGGGAGGAACATCGCAGCAGCTGGGTCCGCCTCACATCAAGAGATTTTCGATAGGAGATTGATGCCCATCTGCCTATG
>JAAENN010000150.1 GCA_024224295.1 Shimia sp.
ATTTCAGCGTCCATCACCGTGCCCGGAGCTGTGAAATTTCCAACGATTGTCCAGGGGCGATTATCGAACCAGACGGTGTTTCCCACTCCAAGCCGCTCGCTCGGCAAACCCATTCGGGCCGCGGTTAATTGTCCGACCATGATTTCATCTTTGCCCTGCTCCGGGGCTCTCCCAGCGATGATTCGCACCTGGTCATGCACTAAAAAGGCCGACGGTGTAATACCTCGAACTACTGCTCTCATGTCGGCCTCCCGCCCGACATCTTCGGCAAACATCATTGCCATGTGCACTTCCGGCGAAACATAAGGAATGCCCAGGCGCGTTTTGATCCCGGGGACACTGGCGGTGACCATACTCGGCGCCGCGGGGGTGATTTCGCTGCGTTCGATACTTTCTTCGCTTCCCACGCCCAGCAGCATGATGTTCTTCTCCGAACCGCTGCTGATCAGACTCGTTTCTATCCCGCGCACAAACGCTGCGGAGGTAATGACCAGCATCACCACCAGCACGCTGCCCAAAACACTCAGCACCAATCGCGTCGGCGATCGGCCTAAGTTGCGCACGGCATATTCAAAACGTAATCGTCGCATAAAGTTTCTCTTTAGAGTTCACGGTTATTTCTTGATAACTATTCACTTTTCATACCGCCCTAAAACAACTGGCGATCTCATGACGCGAGGCCTGCCAGGCCGGCACCAGACCGGCGACCACACCCAGCGCTAACGAAATACCCAGGCCCGTGATCAGCAAGGTAGCTCCGGCTGAAATGGGAATACTCAGCCCATCCACGGAAAGACTCAGTTGCTTCCAATATAAAATGCCCACGGCGCCCAGAGTACCGACGCCCCCGCCGAGCAGGCCGACCAGAATACCTTCGGCGATAATCAGACGGCCTATCAGATTTCCTGTGAAACCCAATGTCTGGAAGATTGCATGCTCTTTGACACGGTCCTGGACCGAAAGGACAATAGCGTTGCCCACCAGGGCCAGTACGGCGAACAAGCAGCCCCATCCAAGGTGTCGGGTGAATTTTATCAATTCGATCAGGTCGCCAGCCGCATGGGCAACAAAGACTTTTTCCGAGCGAGTGGTAGTCGGTTCCTGTTCAATTGCGAATTCATCGTCAATGGCGGCCGCCACTTCGTCCATCCGGGCCGGATCGTCAACCTTGACCTGAAACTGGGTGACGATTCCAAACTTCTTATCGGTGGCCTGCTGTAGAGCTTTCAGGTGCACGTACGCAACATTTTGATTCTGGGGCTCGTCGGAGCGAAAAATGCCGGACACTTCGTTTTGCACATTGGACGTTTTGAAGGTATCACCCACTTTGAAACCTCGTCGTCGCGCCAGAGTCTCGCCCACCAACGCGCCGTTGTATGTCTTTTTCCATTTCTCTATGGACCCATTAATCACTTCCAGGTCTGCCCTCTGCTGATCTATAAACTGCTCCACTACCACCCCGCGCAACGTGACCACGTCGAGACTGGCCCGGCAGACGTTAACCGCGATTTTCATCGGTATTACTTCTTTCACACCTTCGATATCCCCGATCTTTCGGCCGTAGAAATCCGGCAGTTGGCTAGTGAAAGGACAGTAACGGTCCTTACGATACACCACCAGGGTAGTCTCGGCGGTGGTCTCTTCGGTCGCTTTCGCTACACCTTGTTGCATCGCCTGAACGGCGACGAACAGAAACATTGCGGTAGCCACCCCTGCAACGGTCAAAAGAGTGCGCGTCCGATGCCGAGTGATCTGCTTTATAACCAGAGGAATATATTTGGGGGCTATCATGATTTAACTCTGCGCCTCCTCAGATGTTGCCGAGTGCTCTTCGAACAATTCGGCTTCCATCAATTGGCCTTTTTCCAGATGCAATGTCAGATCGGAATACAATGCCGTTTTCGGATCGTGCGTGACCATGATCAAAGTCTTCTTCAGCTCCCGGTTGAGTTGTTGCAGCAGTTCCATAATCGCAAACGCCGCCTGTTTGTCGAGGTCGCCGGTGGGCTCATCGGCCACAAGAATCTTTGGATCGGCCACAATGGCCCGAGCAATCGCCACGCGTTGTTCCTGTCCGCCGCTTAATTGCCGCGGATAATGATCATGACGGTCCGTCAGGTCAACCAGTTCCAGCGCCACTGCCACACGTTTGTACCTTTCTTTACGCGAGATGGGTTGAAGCAGTAACGGCAGCTCTATATTCTCATAAGCGGTCAAGACCGGAACCAGATTGTACAATTGGAATATGTACCCAATGTATTCCGATCGCCAGTTCGCTAGTTTGCTGCGAGACAGTGCCGCGATGTCTTGGCCGCCAATTGTCAGTGTTCCGGATGTAGGCCGATCGATCCCGGCTATGAGATTTAGTAGGGTGGTCTTGCCGCTGCCGGACGGACCCATCAACGATATGAATTTTCCTTCCTCCACGTCGAGATCCAGCTTGTCTAACGGGCGAATAACATTGTCGCCTCTGTAGTATTCCTTGGTCAGCTTTCGGCATTTGATATGTGCCATCAAAAGCTCCTCATAGATAATTTATATGCAACTTGTTCGTGCGTCCTAAAATCCCACGGGCGATTCACCTTTTATCCTTACTTTCCGGCCATCTTCCAATCCGTCTATCGGATCGGCAATCAGGGTATCTCCGAGGTTCAAGCCGGACACAACATCCACCCAACCCTCCTGTCGATTACCACCCAGGGTTATATCTTGCAGCTTCGCGGTTGATTGCGCCGTGACCAGCCAGATTTTGGCTTTGTCACCGGATCGATCCCGACACAGACGTTCCGGCACAAATATGCGCAGCGCACTGGAATTTGTATCCTCCGGCCCCGAGCCCATGAATTTGATCCGAGCCAACATTTCCGGCTTCAATTCTGGCGATGGATTGTCAATAGCAACCTTAACTTCCAGCGTGTTCTTTTCGATGTCCGCTTCGTGAACGATTCGGCTGACATGTCCGGTGAATTCTTCGTCGGGCAAAACATCGACAATGATTTTTGCTTTCTGGCCCACACCCACTTTGGCGGCATCCGCCAGCGGCACATCCGCCCGCACCTGCAACTTCTGCGGATCGTAAAGATAAACCACGTGAGCCGACTCTTTCATGTCGCCTTCCAGCATAACCTTAAACCCGGGCACGGCCAGCCGGGTCATAACCACTCCATCGGCCTGGGCGCGAATCTTCATCCGATGCAGCCGCAGTTGTGCCTCGGCGACTGTAACCTCCGCCATATCAATTTGAGCTTTGGCCATCTCCACCTGGGCTTTCGCCTCTTCCAGAGTCTTGAGTTCTTTGATACGGAGTCGGCGATGCTCTCGAGCGGCCTTTAAATCGGCCTGGCACTGTTGGATCTGAGCTTCCACTGCTTGCTGCTGCTTTTGCGTTGATTCCAAAAGAGCTTTCTGAGCCTGACAGCGAAATTGCAGTTGCTTGACTTCCAGCTCCGCCGAAGCATTGGGCAGCAGTGCCAGCAGACGCTGGTGATTGTCTTGAAGCTCCGCCAGCTTGGCCTGATGCATGACTATCTCCGACGACAGTCGATCCAGCTC
>JAAENN010000151.1 GCA_024224295.1 Shimia sp.
CCATCCGGAGCAAAGCCTATGGCGTCAATATCCTCGCTGGCGGTGTCCAATCCAAAGTCCTCTCCATTGAAATACAACTCATAGCTGCCGGCGGTCGTGTCACCCGTTGAAGTGGGGATGAAGCGCACAATGTCGTAATCATCCACACTGCCTACGTCAGGAATGGCGCCAACGGTACCCAGGCTCAGCAACACGCTGCCGTCCACGTCGATACGGAAGGCATTGATCTCCTGCCCGTTCGCATCAAGACCCACATCAGAACCATCGAAGAACATAGACCACACCCCGGTGCTCGTGTCAAAGCTCAAGATATCCTCATCTTTAAAGTCGACGCCTCCGACACTGCCACCGCTACTAGAACTCACATGGATGATCTGATCACTATCTACCGTGATGTTCACTGTGGCCGTGTCACACAACAGTCCCGTGTCGCAGATCTGATAGTCAAAGCTGTCCGAACCTGTGAATCCCGGGTCAGGCGTGTAGGTGATGGTGCCGTTACCATTGTCGAGTGTGGTCCCAAACCCCGGACTAGAGAAAGTCACCACTGAGTTTGGATCCAGGTCTCCCTCTGGATCGGTGTCGTTGGTTGCTACATTAATGGTCACCGGCGTGTATTCACTCGTGCTGGCGCTATCGTCATTGGCCAACGGTGGGTCTGCCACCGGGTCGATGGTGATGGAGACCGAAGCGGTGTCGCACGCCCCCAGCGTGTCACAGATTTCATAGACGAAACTGTCACTGCCATTGAAGTTCGGATTCGGTATGTAGCCAAGGGTGCCGTCGTTATTGTTGATAAGGCTGCCGTTGGAAGAGGCAGAGCAGGTGGCACAGGCGGTATTGACCGATGCTGTATCTAGGTTGCCGTCCGGGTCGGTATCGTTGATGGTCACATCGATGGTCTCGGCAG
>JAAENN010000152.1 GCA_024224295.1 Shimia sp.
AAATTAAAAATCTCGTGCGAATGAGATTTTAAATATTTTTTCTATGTCTTTCAATGCGCCAAATAGAAATTTCGATTTGCCTGATCTTTTAAGAAACAGAAATTTGCTTTCGTCAAAAATAAATTTCGTCCTATCAGAACGGACGCATTTGCGTTTTCCCGGTTTGGTTCTGGCTGGCTTTTTGCCAAGCCTCCCACCGGGAGAACGCAAATGGACCCGCCGCGAAGCGGGCCAAGTCAGCAGGGTCGGCCACCGTACGCGCCGCCCGCCTCTGGTCCATCCGTGGGTTGGGCCGAGGAGGCCCAACACGCAGAGCCCGCGTCCGCCACCGCACGTACCGCTCGGCTCCAAGCGGCGACCAAGGCCTGGTGCGCCCGGCGGCTTGGGGCATGTCCCAGGTCTGTAGGAAGAGCGGAACTGGCAGGGCTCGGAAACGAGATGGTGCGGGTGTCGCGCCCGGGGCTGCGCACGCGTGGCAGGGTCGGCGTGGAAAGGTGCGTGCACGACCGCGCGTCCGGCGGCTGCGCCAAGCTGAGGATGTTTGGCTTCGTCCCTCAGCCCAGCCTACGGTCTACGGGCGCTGCGGAGCACCCCAAGTCATGCAACATCCTTGGCTGTGCTTGGCCAGGAACCGACCGGGAAAGCGTGAATGCGCCCTTCAGAACAGCGCACGCATATTCCGTGCATGCTCTGATGAAGATTAGTGCATCGAGATTCTTGTCGAGGGACTCAGGGCAGGCTGTTGATTCTGCGCAGATTTCGCGGCTCCGTCTTCACGCCATTTCCGTGTCGCGTCAGCGAAGCGTCGAAAGCCTGTCCCGCGACCAGCCATCCTCCCGGGTGACCGTTCAGACCTCTGCGTGTGATCGCACAGCCGATGGGCCAACCTGGGCTCCGCAACCGTCGCGACACAGGCGCCCGACAATCGGCGCCCCGTCAGGGGCATACGAAAATAGCCCAGCGATTCATCGCTGGGTGAGCTGAAAGTTTTCTTCAGTCCCGTAGGGACGGCTGAAACGCCCGGTCCGTTTCGGCCACCGAACGGCGGGGGGGGCTGAACGGTTACCCTCCCGGAGGTAGGCCTCACGAAGGAGGCGCCACAACGCTTGGCAGGATGATTCGCCACCCCTGGATTCCCGCCTTCGCGGGAATGACAAGAAGCAAGTAGCCCGAAGGGGTTTTGCTTCGCGGCGGTACGCAGCACCCTGCATGGTTCCTTTTTACAGATGGGAAATCTCCGGCTAATCCATGGGAGAATCAACAGCCTGGATTCAGGGTGATAGTATCAGTAAGCTGTGTGTCGGTGCGCGCTTCTGAAATTATGGAGCCCGGAAGCGACCTCCATTGCTAGATCGTCGAACTTCTCCTTGGTATTTCGAAATATATCCTTTACAATTCGACATCTTTTAATTCCGCCAATGACATGCTCGACAACAACCCGAACGCTAGAAATTAAACGGTTACCCTCTTTTTCTTGATCGGTAAGTTCGCCATTCCGGGGCTTTTTCTTAGGTTGAAAAATCACGATACCTTCTGGCTCAAAACCCTGCAATCCAGTGTCTTGATAAAGGTGAGTTCCTTC
>JAAENN010000153.1 GCA_024224295.1 Shimia sp.
ATAGCGGAGCTGGTGATACGAGAGGCCGAGAAGGCGCGCAGCCTGGGCCTGATTCCTGTCGGCCTTGTTGAAGGCGTCGAGGATCAGGCGCCGCTTGAATTCTTCGACCTGTTCCTGGAATCCCCCGGTGCCCACGGCAGCGGCCGGCAATATCGCCTGATCCAGAAGGCCGATATCTTCGGGACAGATCTCGTTGGTGCTGTCACGGTAGACAGCACGCTCGATGATGTTCTTGAGCTCGCGCACATTTCCCGGAAAACGGTACTCGCGCAGCATGGCCACGGCGTCTCGCGACAGGCTTTTGCCGCGAAACGCGGGCACCTCGGTCATGAACCGGTCGAAGAAATACTGGGCGAGTACCTCGATATCGCCGTCTCGGCCGCGCAACGCCGCATATCAGGAGCGGTCGCGGTACGGTGGCGACTCGTTCGATCAGCGAACGGAGGGCCTCGATCTGCGGCGACTCACCAATGATCCGGAAACGCTGGTACTGGGCCCGGCGCAACGACCTGTTCTGCCGGGCGAGTCGACGGTTCTCATCAAGAACGCAGACGATGCGAGAGATCTTGTCTACCTGGGTCGAAACCCGGTCGATGAGGGGTGTGATCCTCGAAAGAGTGTAGCGGTGCGACTGTAAGTGTTTGAAATCAGAGAGATTTTCATAACAGGGGATCGACAACCAGGCCCGGTGGGTACAGTATGTGCGGTATGACTCCACTGGCAGCGCGACAACCGACCACAGTACCCGAATCACTGCTCCAGAAGCTCCGTCAGCGTACGGAGGCTTTGGAGGAAGACATAGCCAAGAAGTTACCGGAGTGGCGAGCGACCCGTACCGCAGACCAATTGATGAACACAGAACGAGATGTCCACGAAATGTGCCGGACGCTGGCCGACCAGATGTTTGCATTCATTCTGGGCGCTATCGTGGAAGACGCGGAGTTCCGATGCGAAACCAGCCAGGCGGTCCGCAGCCAGGGGAAAAAATACATCAACGGTGGATACCGGCAAGTCAAAGTGACGCTATCGGGCGGAACCACGACGACGGTCAAAGTCCCCTATCTGCGCCCCGACCTGAGTATGCGACCTGGACCCAAACGGGGTCACGGTCGTCGTGGCAAGGGTGGCGTCGGAGTGTATCCGGTGTTGGCAGCGCTCGGGATCTGGTTTGGAGTGACGCCTGCGCTGCTCCATGACGTGTGCAAGCAAGTCACTGCGAGCGAGTCGCTGCGGGCGGGACGTGCTGCATTGGAGGACCTACACTTCGACCCTGGACACAAGCAAGCGCAGAGGCTACTGGAGCGGGCCGGCTATCGCATGCTGGAGCAGCGAGGAGACTGGTTGGCACGAACCCGCGCCGAACCACCGGCAACGGGTCCGCTGGCGGGGAAACGAATCGTCGTGGCTCTTGACGGTGGACGACTGCGTGAACGAAAATCGTCCGGACGCGGACGCCGACGAGCGAAAACCGGTCACCGAGGCTTCGACACGCCGTGGCGAGAGCCAAAGATGTTCGTCATTTATGCCATTGATGACGAAGGCGAGATTGACGAGGATTTTCGCTTTGTCGACGATGGCACACTCGAGGACTGTGACGCCGTATTTGACATGCTGGAGGGGTATCTGAAGGCTCTGGGGGCTGCCGACTGCAAGGACTTCATCGTCGCCGGAGATGGGGCACGATGGATTTGGGACCGCATTGATGACTTGGTCGACAAGGTTGGTATCGACAAGCACAAAGTCTCTCAGGTCATCGATTGGTGTCACGCTGTGAGCACTCTGCACACCATCGTCGACTACGCCAAAAGCTTGACCACGGCCGAGCGCGACAGCTGGCTCCATGCCGCCAAGGACCTCCTCTTTGCAGGCAAGACCGGCGAGCTAATCGAGCACATCGATACCTTGGCCGTTGGTCGTCGTGCCAAGAAAATCCGTAAACATCGCCCGTACTTCGAGAACAACGTCATCCGTATGCAATACGCAACCTTTCGAGCGGCCAATATTCCCCGCGGCAGCGGTGCCGTCGAGAGCGCTATACGATGTATCATCAATCAGCGTTTGAAGGGATGTGGCAAGTTCTGGAAAGAGCGCAACGCCGAGGCCATGATCCTGATGCGCAGCTATCTGAAAGCTGGCCGCTTCGACGATCTTTTCGCGTGGTCCCTTGCCGAGGCCACACCTTGGTGGCACCACGATACTCCATACGCACGTTCTCCAGGGGTGTGGATCCTCTGGAACAATAGAAACACCAGTGATTGCGGGTGGTTGGTCCACAGGTAGGTGGCAACGAGGCCAACTCAGGGGTGTCTATGAAGTGAAAACGACCATAGACAACTCCCAAGAGGCCTCGCGATGATGGAAGCACGACTCGCCAAAAAAGAAAACCCGCACAACGAAAAACACTCGTTTGCGGCCGCCGATGCGCAGTATGCGCGATTCAAGCAGCGTTTGGAGTCGTTGGAGGTGCTGGGGATGGAACATAGCGCGTTGGAGAAAGAGATCGAAAGGGAAGGGTTCGAATTGATGCGTCTGCTGTATCAAGATCACTTGCTACTGCGCGCCATGAGCGAGACGGATGTACGAGAACGCTGCCCTGTGGTGGGGAGCGATGGCATCGAACGACGACATCGACGTGCGGACACCGAGCGAGGTTTGATGACACCATTCGGCCGACTGAGCGTGGAGCGTGCAGGATACAGCGCGCCCGGATGCAGTAGTCTCTACCCGTTGGATGCAGAGCTGAACCTGCCAAGCGACTCGTTCTCTCATGGTGTGCGAGAGCGGGTTGCACGGGAAGCAGCGAAGAACTCGTTCGAGGAGACAGTGGAAACGATACAGAGGACGAGCGGCGCGCGGCTGGGAAAACGGCAGGCGGAGAAGCTGGCTTTGGAGGCGGCTCGTGACTTCGATGAATTCTACACGACTCGCAGCCAATACACCCCGGCGGAACAGGAAGAGAGCGGTTCGTTGCTCATCCTGAGCGTCGACGGCAAAGGCATCAGCATGAGGCCCGAAGGGCTGAGAGAGGCGACACGAAAGAAAGCAGAAAAACGCGCCAAAGGACATGGACCGCCATCGAAGTCCCGTAAACAAGCTAGACGAAATTCCAAGCGAATGGCGACGGTGGCGACGGTCTATGGCATCCAGCCCTATGTGAGAACTCCCCAGGAGATCATGGGCAACCTGCAAGGAGTCGCCACAGGCGCCAATGAGCGAGCGAAACGCCCGTCGCCAGAACACAAGCGTGTATGGGCCAGCCTCGTCGAGTCACCCGCGCAGGTCGTCGGTAACGCGTTTGACGAAGCGCTGCGGCGTGACCCGGGGCGGAACAAGCGATGGGTCGCCCTCGTCGATGGTAATGAGCCGCAGCTGGATGCGTTGGAGCACCACGCCGGCAAACGTGGCATCGCTTTGACCATCGTCTTGGATCTCATACATGTCATCGGTTATCTATGGGACGCAGCGCGTGTACTGGGCGGCGACTCTCAGTCCGAACAGCACCAATGGGTGAGAGAACGACTCCCTGGCATCCTGCAAGGAAAGTGCGTCGACATCGCCGCTGGGATGCGTCGCAGCGCGACCCGGCGTGGCCTTCCACAGAAGCAACGAGAGCCCGTCGATAC
>JAAENN010000154.1 GCA_024224295.1 Shimia sp.
AGGATGTTTTGCCATCGCGGTGCGCAGGCGCGCCGCTGCGGTTTCGCGCGTGCCGTTGCCTTCGCGTGCGGCGGCGTAAAACGCCATCGCACGGGCCATACCTTTGAGCGTGCTGGCGTGGTTGGGGGCGGAACAGCCGTCGATTCCATAGCCTGCGCTGTCCTCATGGGTTAGCTCTTCATGCGCTGCCTGGACGGCCTTTTGCACCGGGTGATTGATATCGGTGTAGTTGCCTGCCGCGCCGATATGTTTCGACAGCGTCAGGAAGCCTGTGTGTTTTCCGGAGCAATTGTTGTGGACACGGCACACTGGGTCGTCGCAGCGTATCAGCGCGTCGCGAATGCCGATGTCGCGTGGCTCTTGGGGGCCGCAAATGAGGTCCTCATCGCGAAACCCTTGCGCCGCCAACCAATCATTTACCATGTTGTTATGGATCGCAGACGCGTTATGGGACGCGCAAGCCAGCGCCAGATGTTGATCCGTCAGGCCTGCTGCATCGGCCGCGCCGCTCTCTACCAAAGGTAACGCCTGAATCATCTTGGAGGAGCTGCGCGGCAGCACAATTTCGTCCGGATTCCCCCAAGCATGTACAATGTCACCGTCGACATTGCATGCCACCGCGTGGCCGGAATGCATGCTTTCAAGGATGTCTCCTCGCCAGATTTCGGTCATTGGTACGGCTTTGGTCATGGTTTCTCTCGCAATTGTTGGCAATTTTGTGCCAACGGGTCTTTCGCGCGGCAACAAACATGGGCTAAACTCTGTGCATCGCGTATAACAATGTCCAGCCCACTTCAAATGGTGCAAAGCCAGCGGGCGGACGAAAAGAGGCAATACACAGCTTGGAGGCTGTAAAGAGCAATGACATCACTTTGGGTGAAAGCGCTGGCCGTGACCGCTACTGCGGTTTGGGGCGGTATGGTATCGGCACAGGCCGCAAGCGAAAATCAGGTCAATGCGATCACCGATTGGAGCGTGTTTGAGCACAAAGACGGTGGCAAGCAGGAATGCTGGGCCGTGAGCACCGCCAAAGAGACTGTGAACACCCGTAATGGGCAGGTTGTGGCCGTGCGCCGCAGCGACATCCTTTTGTTGGTGTCCTTCGTACCAAGCCAAAATGTTTCCGCGCAGGTTGGGTTCACCGGCGGCTATCCTTTTGCGGGGGGCTCAACAGTGGAAGTGGCCATCGACGGGCAAGCCTTTGTGATGATCACAGACGGCGAATGGGCCTGGCCGGCGTCTTCCGGCGATGATGCCAAAATTGTTGCGGCTATGAAGCGTGGCGCAGATGCGACTTTTGTTGCGCGCTCGTCACGCGGCACGAAAACCAGCGATACGTTCTCGCTGCGCGGTTTTACCGCCGCTGTGGAAGACGCGGAAAAACGCTGCAAGTAAACGCTTCGGAGTATCCGGAGCGGGGCCTCTGCCAGGGTCCTTAACTGCCTGACATTGCCACCATGGGGGAGGCCGACCGGATCAACCGGTTGGCATGTAAGCCATGGGAGAGCAATCAATGGCACAGGTACAACAGGCAGAGACGCTACAAAGCGCGCAAGACATCACCGATCTGGAACTTAGCTGCGTGGTGCGCGGCAGCAAAATTGCCACCCGCCGTGGTGAGGTTCCTGTCGAAGAGCTTCAAGCGGGCGACGAGGTGGTCAGTCGCGATAAAGGATTGGCACCGGTTCGCTGGGTTGGACGTGTGTTCACTTCAAACAGCGCCGTGAAAGTGCCCGCTGGTGCCATGGGGCGTCTCGTGCCTGCTCGGGATTGCTGGCTGGCACCTAGTGCACGTTTGTGGATGCAAGGCGCCGAATTTGAAGGGGCCTTTGCCAGCCGTGAAGTACTGGTGCCGGTGAAAGACCTCGTCGGGTGGCGTGGCATTACGGAAGACCCAACGGCCTCTTCGGAGTTCTTCCTTGTGCTTTGTGACACGCCAAGTGTGATGATTGTGGACGGCATGCAGGTGGAAATGCGTCATCCCGGGGTATTGATGTCCCTTTTTGACCAGGTGCAGGCAGACGAGATGGCCAACCTGTTTCCAGAACTTCTCGCGATGGAAACTAAGTCCGATAAATGGCGTCGACGTTTGGACAAACACGAATCGGCGCAGGTCTTAAATGTGAAAAGACGTGCATGAGCTTGAGGCAATGATGGTTTAAGTGAGTGCTATCGAGGGGCAGTTACGCCTGTTGACATGGCATTATTTGCAAAACGCCATAAATGGTGTATCTGCAGCGCTTGAATTCCCAGATGAGTCCCAGAGCCATGAGTACCTCCGCGCCAATCACGCAGGACGTGATGACCATTCCTCGCAAGATGCCAGAAGGCGGCAAGATCAACCTTATTGGTTTGACGCGTGACCAGCTGCGCGAGGTTCTGATTGCCAATGGCACCAAGGAAAAACAGGCCAAGATGCGCGTGGGGCAGATTTGGCAGTGGATCTATCAGTGGGGTGTACGTGACTTTCACGAGATGACCAACCTCGCCAAAGCCTATCGTGCAGAGCTGGAAGAGACGTTCGAGATTGCGTTGCCTGAGGTGGTAACTCGGCAGGTGTCTGAGGATGGCACACGCAAATATCTGGTGCGGATTGCCGGTGGGCACGAGGTTGAGGTGGTCTACATCCCTGAGGATGGCCGCGGTACGCTGTGTATCTCTTCGCAGGTGGGCTGCACATTGACTTGCTCCTTCTGTCACACAGGCACGCAAAAGCTGGTGCGCAACCTGACGGCTGGTGAAATCATCGGCCAGCTGATGGTCGCGCGTGATGATTTGGACGAATGGCCCGTGCCAGGCGAAGCCAAAGATGAAACCCGTTTGCTGTCCAACATCGTGCTGATGGGCATGGGCGAGCCACTTTACAACTTCGACAACGTGCGCGACGCGATGAAGATTGCCATGGACCCGGAGGGTATCTCTTTGTCACGCCGTCGGATCACCTTGTCGACCTCAGGTGTTGTGCCAGAGATCGCTCGCACGGCTGAGGAAATTGGCTGCTTGCTGGCGATTTCCTTCCACGCGACTACGGATGATGTGCGCGACATGTTGGTACCCATCAACAAGCGTTGGAAAATAGACGATCTGCTGCAGGCGCTCTCTGATTATCCAAAGGTCTCTAACTCTGAGCGCATAACGTTTGAATATGTGATGCTCGACGGAGTGAACGACTCTGACGAGGACGCGCACCGTCTGATCGATCACATCAAGCGGTATAACATTCCGGCGAAGATCAACTTGATCCCGTTCAACGAATGGCCCGGCGCGCCGTATAAACGCAGCTCCAACAACCGCATCCGCGCTTTTGCCAATATCATCTATCAGGCGGGCTATGCCTCCCCGATCCGCAAAACGCGTGGTGAAGATATCATGGCTGCCTGTGGTCAGTTGAAGTCGGCCACAGAACGAGCGCGTAAGTCCCGCAAGCAGATCGAGGCCGAGGCGGGTGTTGCACAGGGCTAACCCTGTCACCGTATCTCGACGCAGACTAGAGGAAGCTGGAGCCGACTTGCCAAGTTTGTCTGCTCCGGCGTATCCCTTCGTTAGGGATGGAGGGGAACCAGCTTATGCAGGCAGAGTATAAGGCCGTCGCGCGGCAATCTCTTCTGTTTGGCAGTATGCCAGAAGAAGACGTAGAGCTGCTGCTGTCGACTGCCCATATCACCGAGTATGACCGTGGCCAGACCATTTTCCTGCAAGGAGAGACGGCCACGGCGATCTTCATTGTGATTTCGGGCTGGGCCAAACTTTATCGGATTGCACCCAGTGGCGCCGAAGCTGTCGTGGGGGTCTTTACTCAGGGTCGCAGTTTTGGGGAAGCTGTTGCGTTTCAGGGGGATGCTTATCCGGTGTCCGCTGAAGCCGTCACCTCGCTCAAATTAATGCGCATCGAAACGGACGCTTACCTGCGCCGAATCCGAGAGACACCTGAGGCTGCTTTGTCGCTTTTGTCCTCAACCTTTCGTCATCTACATAGCCTTGTGGCACAGATTGAAGCGCTCAAAGCGCGGACCAGCGCGCAGCGCGTGGCGGAGTTTCTCTGCGAGTTGAGCAATACCGAGGAAGGCGCTTGTGAGGTGGTTCTGCCTTACGACAAGATTTTGATTGCAGGGCGTTTGGGCATGAAGCCGGAAAGCCTCAGCCGGGCTTTCGCTAAGTTGAAAGCGGAAGGGGTCCAGATCAAACAGAATCGCGCCAAGATTAATGATATTGAGCACCTGCGAACCTACAGCGAAGAAGACCCGGCGCAGGCCTGGGCCCGGTAGCAGCTAGTCGAAACGGCCGGGAAGCTCTGGATTTCAGGGTGCACTCCTGTTTAGAGTGCAAGAAATTTCTATCAGGAAAGGTGCATCATGCCCCGTTTTGTTTTGTCCGCTGCGGCCCATTTGATTGCGAATGCCATTGGTCTGGTCCTCGCGAATATTCTGTTGCCCGGCTTCACCATCGGCCTTCTAGGTATCGTGATTGTCACGCTTGTTTTCACTGTGGTTTCTGTGGTGCTCTTGCCGATCGTCCGCAAAGTCTCCGAGAAAAAACTACCGGAGCTTTTGGGCGGGCTGTCTTTGGTGGTGACCTTTGCGGGCCTTCTGATCACCGAAATGCTGGTCAGTGACTTTACCATCGGCGGCATCGCCAACCTGCTGGCCGCCACACTGATTGTCTGGCTCGGAGCCCTGATTGCCGGTGTACTATTGCCGAAGTATCTCTTCCCGTCGCTCGCCAAGCCAAAAGCACACACGTAAATTTTGCCTAAAACTTTTCACATTTGAGCGCTAATTGCGCCTCGATCAACGGTCAGTTTCCATACTGTAAACAATCGGAAAGGAACTGACACATGGCACATGCAGACATCGGCGGCGCAATGATCGACGCGCCCGTTCTGGACATCTTAACCCGCGAAAAGAACAATTCTCTGAGCGCGCGTGAATGGAAATTCCGTCTGGCGGGCTACGGCTACGCGATCAAAGACGTGGCGGGCGCACAGGTGGTCACCAAACTGCCTCAAGGTACCGAAATTGGCGTGCTTCCTGCGTATTTCCACTAAGTGGACCTGGTATCTGTAACGATCACTTGAGTAACTCAAGGCAGCGCCCCGGCTTTGGCCGGGACGCCTTGCATCTAGAAAGCTCTAGCGGCCGGGGATCTGGTCCCGACGGGAATAATCCTGCCAGTTGTTGAGCACGTCCACCGCTTCCTCTGCAGTCTCCACAAACTGGAACAGATCCAGGTCTTCTGCGGAAATTGTGCCCGCATCAGACAGCGCGTCCCAGTTGATGATCTTCTGCCAGAACTCTTTGCCAAACAGCAGGAACGGCACGCGTTGCATACGACCGGTTTGAATCAGTGTCAGCGATTCAAACAGCTCGTCCAAGGTGCCAAAGCCCCCCGGGAACACACAGATCGCATTGGCGCGCATCAGGAAGTGCATCTTGCGGATCGCAAAATAGTGGAAGTTGAAGCACAGCTCCGGTGTCACATATTCGTTGGGCGCCTGCTCGTGCGGCAACACGATGTTGAGGCCAATCGAGCGTCCGCCCGCGTCCAATGCACCCCGGTTGCCCGCTTCCATCACACCTGGGCCACCACCGGTGACAATCACGTTTTTCTTGCCGTCGCTGGCTTCGGTCACCAACTGCGCAAACTTGCGGGTCTCATCGTAAAACCGCGACAGTTCTGCCAGTGTTTCGGTGCGGGCGGTGTCTTTCTTGGAGGGTTCCGGAATACGTGCGCCACCAAACAGCACCACGGTGCTTTCAATCTCATGTTCATCCAGCGCCAGCTCTGGCTTTAGCAATTCCAGCTGTAAGCGCACCGGGCGCAGCTCGGGACGGCACAGGAAATCTTCATCCGCAAATGCCAACCTGTAAGACGGCGCACGCGTTTGCGGCGTGTCCGGCACTTGGGAGGCAGACTGACGGTCAGAATGGGCATCTGACAGCGGGTGGCGGCGATCATCTTTCATCGTTACTCGTCCTTGCTTGCGCGTTTCTCTTTTGCCTATAGGGTTCGCGGGGACAAAACCAGTGACAGGGATGTGAAAATGGACTGGAGCACGGAAATCGCAGCGGCGGCAGAGCGGATCAAAGGGCATGTGCTGCGCACTCCCGTGGTTACGGTGGAAAACGGATTTGGTCTGGAGTTTCCAGTGCAGATGAAGCTGGAGCAGATGCAGCACACCGGGACGTTTAAAGCGCGCGGTGCCTTCAACACACTGCTGTCCTCCGAGGTGCCAGAAGCTGGTCTTGTTGCGGCCTCCGGTGGCAATCACGGCGCTGCCGTGGCCTATGCTGCCCACAAATTGGGTCACAAAGCCCGGATTTACGTGCCGGAAATGGCCGGCCCCGCCAAAGTGGCCTTGATTCGCGACGCTGTTGCCGATCTCGAAGTGGTCCCGGGGGCCTATGCCGATGCGCTCGAGAAAGCGCTCGCCTATGAGGCGGAAACTGGTGCGATGCAAATTCACGCCTATGACGCGCTGGGTACGGTTGGTGGGCAGGGCACCGTGGCGCTGGAATGGGAAGAGCAGGGGTTGGATGCTGACACGGTCATTATCGCTGTCGGCGGCGGCGGGCTGATCGGAGGAACGATGGCTTGGTTTGATGGACGTCGCCGCGTGATCGCCGTGGAGCCGGAAACCTCCTGTGCGCTTAACGCCGCTTTGAAAGCGGGCGCGCCAGTGGACGTGGAGGTCTCCGGTGTGGCCGCAAACGCGCTTGGCGCTAAAAGCATTGGTCAGATTTGTTTTGATCTTGCGGTTTCTACTGGCGCGGAGTCTGTGCTGGTCACGGACGAGGCGATTACCCAAGCGCAACATGCCTTGTGGCAGGAGCGCCGCCAACTCGTGGAGCCCGCAGGGGCCACGGCCTTGGCCGCTTTAATGTCCGGCGCGTATGTGCCCGAACCGGGCGAAAAAGTTGCCGTTTTGGTCTGCGGCGCCAACATTGCACCGGACCCGTTTGAACAAGCGACATAATGAGCGCGTGACGCCCGCGCGCTATCCCGTTAGAACACCTCAAATTCCAAGACATCCGGAGCCTAAAAACATGTCGAATGCCCAACTGGAACAAGCCATCGAAGCCGCGTGGGACGCACGCGACACCATCACCTCCGCCACCACCGGCGAAACCCGCGACGCGATTGAGTCAACATTGCACGCGCTGGACAGCGGCAGCCTGCGTGTGGCCGAGAAACTGGAAAACGGCGACTGGCATGTGAACCAGTGGGCCAAAAAGGCGGTGCTGCTGGGCTTCCGCATTAAAGACATGGAAATCCAGGACGGCGGCCCACAGGGCTCTGGCTGGTGGGATAAAGTCGACAGCAAGTTCAAAGGCTGGGGTGAGAATGAATGGAAGGCCGCTGGCTTCCGTGCCGTGCCAAACTGCGTTGTTCGCAAATCCGCCTATGTTGCTCCTGGGGTGGTGCTGATGCCGTCCTTTGTGAACCTCGGCGCCTATGTTGACGAAGGCACTATGGTCGACACCTGGGCAACCGTTGGCTCCTGTGCTCAAATTGGCAAAAATGTGCACCTCTCCGGTGGTGTTGGAATTGGCGGTGTTCTGGAACCGATGCAGGCGGGCCCAACCATCATTGAAGACAACTGCTTCATCGGAGCGCGCTCCGAGGTTGTTGAAGGATGTATCGTCCGCGAAGGCTCTGTGCTGGGTATGGGCGTGTTCATTGGCCAGTCCACCAAGATCGTGGACCGTGAAACCGGCGAAGTGATGTATGGCGAAGTGCCGCCTTACTCCGTCGTGGTCGCAGGCTCTATGCCCTCCAAAAACGGTGTGAACCTGTACTGCGCGGTGATTGTGAAACGCGTGGACGAGCGTACCCGCTCCAAGACCGGCATCAACGAGCTGCTGCGCGACTAAGATCGCGCGAGATTTCTCAGACAAAGGCCAGTCCCGGCGGGGCTGGCCTTTTTGTTTGGATTATCTGCGGAACGTGGCCCCAAACCAGTGCTCCAAAAGGGCGTCATAGGTGCCATCTTCGCGCAGTTTCAGAAGGGATTGGTCAATCTCTTCGCGCCATGGGCTGCCTGTGATGAGGGCAATGCCGTAGTTTTCTGGTCGATAGACGCGCTCGATCAGGCGCGACTTGTTGCGTCCATCATTAGTGGCAAAATAAGCAAGGATCGGCCCGTCAAACACGACCGAGTCGATGTCGCCATCTTGAAACGCG
>JAAENN010000155.1 GCA_024224295.1 Shimia sp.
GGCATCATCAAGGGCCTGGAAGAAGCCCTGGAAGGTCGCGATGCCGGCGATACCTTCAGTGTGACTGTCACTCCCGATAAAGCCTATGGGCCCCGCAAGCCCGATGCCATCCAGCGGGTGCCGATCAAGCATTTGATGGGGGCCAAACGCTGGAAGGCGGGCATGGTTGCTCAGGTTCAGACCGAGCAGGGGCCTCGCCACGTGGTTGTTGCGAAGGTGGGCCACAAATTTGCCGATGTGGACACCAACCATCCGATGGCCGGCAGAACCCTGACCTTTGATATTGAGGTGATTGACGTGCGCGCCGCGACCTCGGAAGAGATAGCCCACGGCCACGCGCATGGCCCGGGCGGGCATCACCACTAAGCATGTGAGGGCAGGCATGCAGATCGGCGTGATTGCAGATACCCATAGCAAAATGCGTCCAGAAGCCCTGGAAGCCTTGAAGGGCTCGGAGGTCATCCTGCATGCCGGCGATGTCGGGCGGGACGACGTTCTGGACGCGCTCGAGGCGATCGCGCCGGTCATTGCCATCCGCGGTAATATCGATAAATCCGGCCGTGCAGCCGAGCTTCCCGACACTCGAGATCTGGAGTTTCTCGGCCAGGCCCTTTACATGCTCCACGATGTCAAAACCCTCGACTTCGATCCGCAAGGCCGCTACCGCGTGGTGATTGCTGGCCACTCCCACAAACCCCGCAACGAGTGGATTGGCGATGTGCTGTACTTCAATCCCGGTGGCGCAGGCCCCAGGCGCTTTACTTTGCCGATTACGGTGGGGCGGCTTGTAGTGAATGAAAACGGTGTGACTGGTGAGATTATTGAACTGCGTACCTGATCGAAAATGGCGTTACACTAAATCTACCGGTGTTGGCGGCACCGTTCTTTCGCCGAACCATTTTGGGTTTCGAGACTAACTTTCAATTTTTATCGGGTAAGGCGCAGTGATTAAAAGGTTAAGGAAAGCCGTTTATCCAGTGGTGGTTTTAACGCTGTTTATGATGGCTGCGTGCCCGGTTTCTGCTAAGGCCTTCGTTGCCTGGCATATTTAAGTCGAGAAACACCAACTCCAGTGAGTCATCGGCCTCTATTGCGCTGTAAGCTTCAGAAAATGATGCCACTTCGGTGATGTTGTCACCCAGGATATCCACCATCGCCTGACGCA
>JAAENN010000156.1 GCA_024224295.1 Shimia sp.
ACGCCGTTGCGTCCTCTCTTGCGCCTTGCCCCATCAAGGGCTAACCCTGCCGCATGCAGATCATTCGCGACTATCAGTTTGTGACACCCCAAGATCGTGGCGCCAGCGTCGCGATTGACAATTTTCACCGCGTCCATTCGGGCCACCAATCGGTGATCGACCTTGCCCGCAAAGCCGCGCCCGACGCACCTTTGGGTATTATGACGTTTGAACCGCACCCGCGTGAATACTTCGCGCCCGACGCCGCCCCTTTCCGATTGGCCAGCGCCGAAACCCGCGCGCACCGATTGGAAAAACTCGGCGTCGACAAGCTTTATGAACTGCCCTTCAACACGGCGCTATCTTCGCTCACCCCCGAAGAATTTGCCCGCGACGTGATCGCAGAGGGCCTCGGCCTCGCCCACGTGGTTGTCGGCGCCGATTTCTGCTTCGGCAAAGGCCGCAAAGGCACCACCGCCGATCTTGTCGCCTTTGGCAACGAATTTGGCTTTGGCGTCACCATTGCACCTCTCGTGCAAGGCGGAGACGGTCAGGTTTCGTCCACCTCCATCCGCCAAGCTCTCTCCGATGGCCGCCCCCGCAACGCTGCCAGCATGCTGGGCCACTGGCATCGCATCGACGGCCCGGTGATTGGTGGGGAACAACGCGGCCGCGAACTTGGTTTCCCAACCGCCAACATGTCCATCGATGATCTGCACCAACCCAAATACGGCGTCTATGCCGTGCTGGTCGACGTACTCGACGGGCCGCATCAAGGCAGCTACCACGGCGCCGCCTCGATTGGCACTCGCCCGATGTTTGGCGAAAACAAAGCCAACATCGAAACCTATCTCTTTGATTTCTCAGGTGATCTCTACGGTCACACGCTTTCCGTTGGCCTTGTGGACTACCTGCGACCGGAACTCAAATTCGACAGTCTTGAAGCCCTTATCACCCAAATGGGCGCCGACTGCGACCAAGCCCGCCAAATCCTGAGCGCCCTATGACCCGCCCGCCATTTCTGAAAGCCCCCAGAGATCCCATCGCACGCCATGGGTTGGCCAAACGCTTCTGGGAAAAGAAACCACTGACCTCGCTCAACGACAAAGAGTGGGAAGCGCTCTGTGACGGCTGCGGCAAATGCTGCCTCAACAAGCTCGAGGACGAAGACACCGGTGAGGTCGCCCTGACTCGCGTCGCCTGCCGCCTGCTGGACGACGAAACCTGCCGCTGCACCCAATACGACATCCGCCACCAGTTTGTGCCGGAATGCATCGTGATGACCCCGCAAAACATCCACGAACACGCCTATTGGCTGCCCCAAACCTGCGCCTACCGCCTGCTGTGGGAAAAGAAGCCGCTCTATGATTGGCACCCCCTGAACTCTGGCACGCCAGACACGGTGCATGACGCCGGCGTCTCGGTGCAACATCAAACCGTATCTGAATTCGACACCCCGCTGGAGCAGTGGGAAGACTTTATCATCGAGGAGCCCTCCTAATGCACTTTGCCTCTGACAACTCCGGCGCCGCACTGCCCGAGGTCCTCGCCGCCATCACCAAAGCCAACGAAGGCTACGCCATGGGCTATGGCGACGACGTGGAAATGGCGCAGGTCACCACCAAAATCCGCGAGATTTTTGAGGCCCCAGAGGCCGCGGTCTATCTGGTCTCCACCGGCACCACCGCAAATTCACTGGCGCTCGCAACCCTTTGTGATCCTTGGCAAACCATCTTCTGCTCAGAAGTGGCCCACATCCACAAGGACGAGTGCAACGCGCCCGAATTCTACACCGGCGGCGCCAAGCTCACGCTGGCGGCGGACAAAGACGTCGACAAGATGACACCAGCCTCCTTGCGCGCGGCCATCGAAGGCGAAGAAACCCGCGGTGTGCACGGCCCGCAACGCGGCCCCGTCTCGATCACGCAGGTCACAGAATACGGCACGGTCTACACATTGGCCGAACTCACAGCCCTCTGTGATGTCGCCAAATCTTACGACCTGCCCGTACATCTGGACGGCGCGCGTTTCACCAACGCCATGGTCGCCTTGGGCTGCACGCCTGCCGAAATGACCTGGAAATCCGGCGTCGACGCGGTGAGCTTCGGTGGGACCAAAAACGGCTGCATGGGTGTCGAGGCGGTGATCTTCTTTGATCCCAAACACGCCTGGGAATTTGAACTGCGCCGCAAACGCGGCGGCCACCTGTTCTCCAAACACCGCTACTTGTCCGCGCAAATGCTCGGCTACCTGCAAGACAACGTCTGGATCGAAGCTGCCATCAAAGCCAACGCCAACGCCGCCCATCTCGCCGGCGGTCTGCGTTCGCTCGGCGCCACCTTCAAATACCCGCCACAGGCCAACATGATGTTTGTCGCCCTGCCCCGCGCCACCCACAAACGCCTGTTTGACGCAGGCGCCGCCTACCACCTCTGGGACGGCACGCTGGACGGAGACGACCACGAGATGGTCACCGCCCGTTTGGTCTGCGACTGGTCTCTCAACAAAGAGATGATCGACCAATTCCTCGATCTGGCAGCGGGCAAGTAATCCAATGAGAGACAGCCTGCGCGCCAAAGCGATTGATATCTGCAACGACAAGATCGCCAAGAAAGGCGAGACCGTCGGCCTATCCTTCTATGCCTTCTTTGCCAATAAGAACGACAACCCCGAGCTGCTGATGGAGGCGGCCACATGGTGGATCAAGACGCATGAGCTCGATCACTTTGAAAAGGCGGTGAAGGTGCGAGATATGATCTTGGCAGGCGCATAGGAGCCGCTCAAAGCCCCTCCTGCACCAACCAATCATAAGTCGCGCGCATTCCGTTCAAAGATTGCGAGCGGCTGCCATACACAAACATCCAAAGCCCGGTGCTTAAATACGAGTTGCCCGTGTAATTCCGCTCGATCAGCACCAAATCACGGGCCGCATCAATCATCATAAAGTGCTCTCCGTAGCCATCGGTCCACACTGTGCCATCGGCCTCCTTTAGCCACCAAAGATACCCCGCATGGCTGTATTGCCCGTATCCAATATGGTTGTCGCGCAGATCACTATGCGGCGCGGTTGAGAGCGTGATCCAGCTTTCCGGCACAACCTGCTGTCCCCGCGACACGCCCCCTTGCGCCACCATCATGCCAATCCGCGCAAAATCCCGTGCGCTCATATAGGTGTGGTAATGCGGGTGTTGCGTGTCCGTGCTGGGCATAAACCACGGGTCGCCCATGATCACATTCTCTGCCTAAAAATCCTGCATTCCCAAGGGCTTTGCCAGAAACTCTTCCATAAAGGCGCCAATCTCATAGCCGGTTTCCTGCACAAAGATTGTGCCAAGCGCGTTGGTATCAAAGTTGTTGGCAAAGAAGTACGCGCCGGGCTGAAAGCTGTCCCTCTGCGGCCGATCGGTGATCTGCGCGTCATGTTCTCCGGCGGCGGGCAAAAACACCCCAGACCGAAACATCAACAGATCGCGTATCGTCGCCGTTTTTTCCTGCGCGGTCAGTGGAATGGTCTCATCTATGCCCAACTCAGCCAGCGTTTTATTTAGATCAATCAGCCCCTTATCCACCGCAATGCCATACATCAGGCTCATGATGGATTTGCGCATCGAGTGCGTGTTCATGATCAGATCAGTGGGACCATCGACAAAAATGACATCGCCCTTGTGCAAGATCATCCGCGCCCGCTTGCGATCATCCGGCCCCGGCGCAGGCCAAAGCGATTCAATCTGGGAGGTGTCGAAATCCGCAAAATTATGTGCGGTTTGTGGCTCCGGTGAAGGGTTCCACACGCGCGGCACAGTGGCAAAGGCACACACCGTCACAGTCAGAGCTGCCACAACAAAAAAGAACCACTTAAGCATTACGTGTGTCCAACTGAATTATCCGCAACCCAAGGTAGCCAGCCGCTGATACAAACAACAAGGCATTTTTGAGCATCTTCTCCGCCGGCCACGGGGTGGGCGCTTCGCTTCTTAGCCCCTCGGTTCGTGCGCGGGGGCATTGCGCCAACCCGGAGAATGATACAATCTAAATCCGTCTTAGATGCGGGTACCATGAAAAAATGCATTCAATGTTCGCGGCTTTGGTTGCAGGCTTATTTTTACTCCCGAGTGCGCTTTTTGCCGAATTCGAAAATTGTGGAATACAATATAAGAAATTGAACTGGGTTGGGCGGCAGGTCGATAAGTTCACGATGATTATTTCTCCTGTGAAATCAGGTGAAGTGACCGTTTTTGATCGTGCGCAGTTACACTGCAACGGCAACAACGTTTCAGGCGAACTAAGCGTCCACATCTCGCGGTCGAAAAGCACTGAGATTAAGCAGCTAGACGCAACTCTCAAGCGACATGGGTTTAAATTTGAGCCTGAATACTCCGGCTCACGAATTGCTTTTCCGCCCGACTGGAACTCCGATGATCAGGGGCGCCACGATGCAATTGCTTGTCTATCCATGAAAAATGAGTTCTTCTTGGACCAACTCGGACATCAGACCTTTTGTGGCGCGTCTGGTGTGGCGATTGCTTTCGAGTTTTTGCCCTCCCGAAGAAACGAAAGCTACGTATGCTCCATAGTTGCAAAGTTTCACTCACATAACGCCTACGTCTGGATCTTGGCTTCACAAGTGGAGCAAGCGGCATGCAGCAAAATGACGAAGCATGAGTTTTTCTCACACGTCACAGATACCCTCCGGCTATTTCGCTTTTTAGACGCGCGATACGGAGCAGAAACACTATCGCTCAACGAGTAAACAGGCCGAAGTTGCTCTCTTCCCAAAAGCTAGACAGCCACGTCGGAAACCATCCGCCGCACCTCAGCCGCCACAACATCCGCGTGGGTAATCGCGCCCATATGCCCTGCACCAGCCACGGTCACCCGCCGCCCATTCTGCACCGCACTGGCAACCCCATCACAGACCGGTTTCATGATCGCAGGGCTCTCCGCCCCGTCCATCACCACCACCGGCACGGCAATCTCGCCCAATCGCGGCATGATGTTGCCAACGTCCTCCAGCACATCCTGCTGAGAGGCCACCACAAACGGCACCTGTCGCGTGAACGTCGCGCGGGTCTCTTCCGGCAGCGCCTCCCAAGGCGTGCCGTCGCCCCATTCCTCAACAAACATGCGCACCGCCGCCTCGGGATCACCCGCGTCGTTTAAGGCAAACACCTGCCCCATATGCGCATCGTTCTTGGCCACTTCCTCCGGTGCGGCATCTTTGGCCGCCAGCATTGTCACCGGCTCAAACAACGATAAAGACCGCACCAGATCCGGCCGTTCAATTGCCAGCCGCAACCCCAGAAGACCGCCATAAGAATGTCCAATCACATCCACCGGCCCGTCCAGCCGCGCCAGAATGGCTTCGAGCATTATCTGCCCGGTCAACGTGCCCGGCACATAGTCTGCACTGCGCCCATGGCCCGGCATGTCCGGCGCCTCAATCGTCAACAGATCGTCCAGCGCCGCGCCAATGCCGCGAAAGGCACCCGAATGCCCAAGATTGCAATGCAGCGCCAACGCCGCACGCGGCCCTTGCCCCAACACGCGCCAATGCATGTCAGGCGTCTTTCTGGTGTCCAATGCCATGGTCCCTAAAGTGTCCTTACAATTCACCCGCCAAATGCGCGTCCAAATCATCCAACCGATCCTGTCCCCAGAACCGCGCCCCATCATCGGTCACATAAAACGGCGCGCCAAAGGCCCCCGCTTCCACCGCCTCATCCAAATTGCGGGCATAAGTCTCCGCCCCCACCAGCAACCCACTGTCCGCCAGCGCCGGATCAAACCCAGCCTCCACCAGACACGCGCGGATCACATCATCCTGCGCAATGTCCTTCTCCTCAGCCCAGCACGCCCGTGTGAACCCATGCGCCAACGCGCCCAGATCCCCACCGCCGGCATTGGCCGCCGCGATGAAAGCATACGAAGATGGCGCCATATTGGTCGGCCAATGCGCTGGCTTCAGATTGAACTCCATACCCAGCTTCTTAGCCTGCCGCACCAATTCCTGCGCGCGGTATTCCTGACGGCTGACGTGGCGGTGTTTGGGTGGCGTGCCCCCCGTGCGGCCAAACAGCGCCACAATATCAAGCGGCTTATAGACAATCTCAGCCCCGTGTTTGGCCGCAATCGCCTCCAACCGGGTGCCTGCAAGATAGGTATACGGAGAAATTGTCGAGAAATAATAGGTGATCGTGGCCATTTATGCCTCCCTGATGGCGCGCTTAGCTTTGCGAGACGTTAGGGCCATGTTAAGGCGAGTGCAACGTCACGAATCTGTCACCAAAGCCACCTGGGGATTACCGCGCTATGGCCACCATTCTTGAACCAAAACTGATCACTGGCAATGCCAACAAACCGCTTGCCAGCGCCATCGCGCGCCGCATGTCGATGCACCGGGGCAGCAACGTCAACCTGATCGACGCGCGTGTGGAGCGCTTCAACGACGCCGAAATTTTTGTCGAAGTGTATGACAACGTGCGCGGCGAAGACATGTTCATCATCCAGTCAACGTCCAATCCGGCAAACGACAACCTGATGGAATTGCTGATCATGTCCGATGCCCTGCGGCGCTCATCGGCCAGCCGCATCACCGCTGTGATCCCCTACTTCGGTTACGCCCGCCAGGATCGCCGCACCAAGGCCCGCACGCCCATCACCGCCAAACTGGTCGCCAACATGATGGTCGAAGCTGGCATCGAACGCATCCTGACCATGGATCTGCACGCCGCCCAAATCCAAGGCTTCTTCGACATTCCAGTCGACAACCTCTACGCCTCCCCGGTGTTTGCGCTCGACATCATGTCCCAGTTCAAAGGCCAGCTCGAGGACGTGATGGTCATCTCTCCAGATGTCGGCGGCGTCGCACGTGCCCGCGAGCTGGCAAAACGCATCAACGCCCCACTGGCCATCGTGGACAAGCGCCGCGAGAAGCCTGGCGAGATTGCTGAGATGACCGTGATCGGCAATGTTGAAGGCAAGAAATGTATCATCGTGGACGACATCTGCGACACCGCCGGCACACTCTGCAAGGCCGCCGAAGTCCTGATCGAGCACGGCGCAACCGAGGTGCACAGCTATATTTCCCACGGTGTGTTGTCCGGCCCGGCGATTGAGCGCATCACCAACTCCGTGATGAAGTCGCTGGTCATCACCGACAGCATCGAGCCCACCGAGGCCGTCAAAGGTGCTGCCAACATCCGCATCGTGCCCACCGCCCCGATGTTTGCTCAGGCGATCCTGAACACATCCAACGGCACCTCTGTGTCTTCGCTGTTTGAAACCGAGACACTTGAGCCTGCTTACGAAGGCCTGTTTAAAACCTAGGCGCGCACCACAAAAACAAAACGAGCCCGGTCAATTTGGCCGGGCTTTCTTTTTTCTACTCATACTGTAGGTCGCCGGAAACAATTCTTTGCTGGCTGGGCCGCGTACCTGCGCCAGTCTCAAAACGGGGGCAGATACTGCGCCCGCTCTTCTGAGCTACCCAAGTGCGAATCTCCTTACCGCTGACAGTGAGACGCCTGGTAAGATCGCGAAAATTGCCCTCAAAAAACCCAACCAATTTTCTCACAAGGTAGAACCCATCTCTTGCCTAATATCCTTAGGGTTGATTTTCACACGCCAACACACGCAATGAGCTTGATAGCGCCATCAATTTGCGCCTAGGCGGCTGCAGTTTCCGCCTACAGGATTTCCCACATGACCCCGACACTGTCCCCTCGGACCGTGCGCCTCATTATGGCGCTGTTCTTTTTGCATCCGTTTGCCCTTGGCGGCTGGTTTGCGCAAATTCCTCTGGTGCAGGCCAATCTGGACCTAAGCAACGCGCAGCTCGCTCTAGCGCTGCTTGGTATGCCCGTGGCGTTTGTCACCATGTCCAAATTGGCCGCCAAAGTGGTCGGCCGCTGGGGCGCGCCATTTGTCTTTATCACAGTCTTTCCACTACAAACCGCAACCGCGCTGTTCCCGCTTTACGCCATCAGCCAACTAACGCTCTTTATGGCGCTGGTGATCTTTGGGAGCGCCGTCGCCTTTCTCAGCGTCGCCTTGAATGTCTATGCGGGACAATATGAACAAGCCTCCGGCACCTCCGTCATGAACCGCTGCCATGGGTTTTGGGCGCTTGGCCTGATGGTTGGGTCTCTCCTAGCCGCCACCTTTGCCCAACCTCTTTCGCCTGAACTCCTTATCCTGGTCCTTGCGGCTAGCTCCGCCGCCTTAGCAATGTGGTCCGCACGTTATTTGCCCAATCTCAAACCTCAGACCAGCCAGGATCCACAAAAATCTCCACGCCGCAAATTACGCGACTACCCAACCGCGCTCTTCCTCATCGTGCTCTTTGTGGTTTCTGTCACAATGGCCGAAGGCGCCATGACCAATTGGGTCGCTGTCTACATGGCAGAGCGCCTGCCTGAAGGTGCGACCACCGCAGGCCTTGCCATCACGGTCTATTCCGGGTCGCTCGCCCTTGGTCGGTTTGTCGGCGACTTTCTGAAAGTGCGCATTGGTGCGGCAAACCTCGCGCGTTTGACCGTCGGAATCGCCATTGCTGGCATACTGCTTTTGGTCGCACCACTGCCGCCTTTCGTCGCCTTTGCTGGCTTTGCTTGTGTCGGCCTTGGCGTGTCCGTTGGTTTCCCTCTGGCCGTCTCTGCTGCTGCGGCGCTGGAAGACGCCCATGACGCGGACAACATCGCCTTCCTGTCGATTATCGCTGTGGGCAGCAACGTTATCGCCCCACCTATCATCGGCCTACTTGCCGATAGCATTGGTATGACCCTCGCCCTCACCGCCCTGCTGCCCGGTCTGTGCCTCAGCCTGGTGATGGCGCGTCACCTCTCTGCCAGCGCGCTGCGCCAGGCTCCCGCGCAGCATAACCAAGTCGAAGCGACCTAAAACAACAATGCGCCGATCGCTCACGAGGACGATCGGCGCATTTTGTCAACAAACGGCAAAGCCACCGTCCAAAGCAACATATTCAAAATCCACAGACAGTCGCGAAACAGTCGCAATACCGACGTGATACTGACCTTAGATTCAGCCGTTGCCTTCGGCCTTCTCCTCCAACGTCAACCACTCCTCCTCAGCCTCCTGCAAAGCCGTCTGACGCTCTAGCAACGCCTCCGTGGCTTTCTGGAACTTCACCGGTTCTTTGGTGAACAACTCCGGGTCTGCCATGAACTCTTCCAGCTTGGAAATCTCCGCCTCCAGCCGCTCCATGATGCCCGGCAATGCCTCCAACCGATGCTTCTCGGTAAAGCTCAAAACAGCCACGGACGTAGCTTTCTCAGCCTTCACTTTCTCCGCCTTAGGCTTTGATTTATCAACCTTTTTCGGAACATCTTCTTGTCGTTGCGCGCGATAATCAGACCACCCCCCGGCATAGGTCACCGCCTGCCCATTGCCCTCCATGGCAATTGTTGTGGTCGCTACACGGTCGAGAAAATCCCGGTCGTGGCTCACCAACAGCACGGTGCCGTCATAGTCATCCAAAAGCTCTTGCAGAAGATCGAGCGTCTCCACATCCAGATCATTGGTGGGCTCGTCCATAACCAGAAGATTGCTCTCCTTAGCCATCAACTTCGCCAGCAACAACCGCGCCTTTTCACCACCGGACAAAGACCGAACAGGTGCCCTGGCTTGACGGTCATCAAACAGAAATTCCTTAAGGTATCCAACAACATGCTTAGGGTTGCCGCGCACCATCACTTGGTCAGCTTTTCCCGAAACCCGCATCTCCGGATCACCAGTCAGGCTGTCCCATAGCGTCATGTCCGGGTCCAGCTTCACGCGCGCCTGATCAAATACCGCAGACAACAGATTGGTGCCCAAGGTGACCGATCCCTCATCAGGTGCCACTTCCCCCATCAACATCTTGATCAAGGTGGTTTTGCCCACGCCATTTGGACCAACAAAAGCAACACGATCGCCGCGCTGCACCGTTAAAGAAAAGTCCTGGACAATGCTCTTGCCATCATAAGATTTTGACAAACCCTTGGCTTCAATAACTTTTTTTCCTGACTTTGGTCCCGCGGACAGCTCCATCGCCGCTGAGCCCTGTCGCTTGATCATCGCCGATCGCTCGGCTCGTAGATCCTTCAACGCCCGCACGCGCCCTTGATTGCGCTTGCGCCGTGCACTGATGCCTTCGACGGCCCATCGCGCCTCAGCTTTGATCTTGCGATCCATCTTGTGGCGCTGCAGATCTTCTTCGTCCCAAACCTTGTCGCGCCAGGCTTCAAAATCCTCAAAGCCTTTTTCCTGCCGTCGCACCATTCCTCTATCAATCCAAAGAGTTGCACGGGTCAGAGCTCGTAGGAATGCACGGTCGTGGCTGATCAACACATAGCCTGCGCGCGTGGCTTTCAATTCTTCCTCAAGCCAGGCAATGGCCTCAATATCAAGGTGGTTGGTAGGCTCGTCCAGCAGCATCAACTCCGGCGCTTCCGCCATCAGCCGTGCCAAAGCCGCCCGCCGCCGTTCGCCTCCAGAGGCCGTCTCAACCGCGCGTGCCGGATCAAACTTTAACCCCTCACCCGCGCGCTCAACCTTGTACATCTCCCCCGGCTCCAAAGCCGCAGAGGCAAAGTCACCTAGCGTGGCAAACCCTTTCATATCAGGGTCTTGCTCCATGTACCCGACACTTACGCCTGGCGGCACGACGATATCGCCGTGGTCCGGCTCAACCAGCCCAGCCATCACCTTCATCAAGGTTGATTTGCCCGACCCGTTGCGCCCAACCAGCGCCACCCGATCACCGGGTTGCACAACAAGGTTCAACCGATCAAATACCGGATCTCCGCCAAATGTCAGGGAGATATCGCTCATCTGTAAAAGAGGTATACGTGCCATAGCATGCGCCTAGCCCGCACACGCCGCCCCGTCAACCAGCCTGTGACCCTAGCAAGCCAAAGCCCGTAAAAGCCGCTTGCGCGCCGCCGGTATGGTCTTCACCTCGACACCAGTAAACACATGCAACGTGTTCATTTTCTGATCGACCACCGCATGGTCGCTAACCCAGCCCCCCATTAACAAATAGCTGCGCAACATCGGCGGCATGCTCAACTGCGCTGCTTTGAGATTGGGCTGGCGTCGCAACCGAGAGGCAAAGCGAAACACATTGGGCGCCTTCACCCGCGGCAGCCATCGCTTTGGCGCCAGATGCCGGTCCCGCAACATGGCAAAGCTGTCAAGGTAGGTGCTGGTATCGGTGCCCGAAAATGACGCGCACCCAAACAGTAATTCCACTTTATTTTCATCGACATAAGCGGTCATCGCCCCCCAGGCCAGGCGCAATACATCCGCGTCATGCACATCCGGATGAATGCAAAACCGCCCCATCTCGACCATGCGCCCGGGAAAATCCCGCAGGGCGTCCAACTCATAGAACTGCGCCGAATAGCTGCGGTCAATATCTGCCCCGCCATTGAGTGGTAGCATTCTGAAAACACAAACCAAACGCCCGCTACCATTCTCTTCGATCAGAAAGTGGGTACACAAGGTGTCAAAGTGGTCCTCATCCCGGAGCGTTCCATCACCGTAAAACGCAAGATGGCGTAAATGCTGGGCCGCATGAAGGTCATGCAGACTCTCTGCCACGCGGATTCGATACCGCCCTACCAATTGCATGTCTTTACCCATCTACGCCGCCCTAACCCGTCAACTCTAACAGAGGTGGCGTCACAATCGAATGACAAACGGAAAGTTCTCAGGGAAATTTAGAACCCGCCACCCGAGGCTGTTGGAGCCCCCGTTGGGGCAAAATTACCGAGGTTGGAACTCAACTGTCGCAGCAATCCCCCGGTTTGAATGCCGTTATCGGTGATCCGTCTTTGCAACGGCACAAAACGACCATCTTCTAAGGCGTATTGCTCTACGTTGCGAGCAACACCCTTGCCATCAAACCCGATGACCACGACCTGACGATCAACAACTTGAGGTCGTCTTGGGCCGAAGTGTTTAACACGTGAACGCACGTAGATGTAACCGCTATCATCGAGCACGCCCGATGCCGTTGGGGGACCGATGGTTTCAGCCACTGTGTCACGAGTATCAACACCAAGGGTAATCGCTGAGAGCTCTTCCTTGTTCGGTACATAGCCATGGTTGCGATAACGGGTGGCACAAGACGCCAGTGACAGCATAGCTGCCCCCATGACCGAATATTTGATCACTTTGGTTCGCGTCTTCATACCTGCCCTCTTGCCTTGGCCCGTCTTGCCTTTTATCTCGCTTATAGAAGGAACGCACTTGGTTCAAGATCACAACCGCGTCCCGCCATGCAACCAGCCTCAATCCAAAGTCGAAACCATGTCCTTTAGCGCCTCCCCCTCCTCTGTATTCCGTGTGGCCGACCTTCGCCAGAATCGCCCCACACCGTTTGAATTGCGCCCAGACGCAAAAGATTTAGTCACATTAACTGAAACGCTGGAGGTTACATCCTTGCGCAAAGTAGTCTTCACCGGCGAAATCCGCGCCTACGGGGAAAGCGATTGGGAATTGATCGGAAAGCTTGGCGCAACCGTTGTTCAGCCATGCGTTGTCACTTTGGAGCCCGTCACAAACCGCATTGATACCACCGTAAACCGGCACTACTTGGCTCAAATGCCCGAACTCGCTGACGATGAAGAAGAAGTCGAAATGCCGGACGACGAAAATGCCGAGCCTTTAGAGGCTCATATTGATGTTGCGGCCGTCATGTATGAAGCTCTTGCTTTGAACATCCCTTTGTTCCCACGAGCCAATGACGCCGAATTAAAAGATTCAGTCTTTACTGAGGAGGGAGTAAAGGCCATGACAGACGAAGATGCGCGCCCCTTTGCTGGATTGGCGGCCTTGCGTGACCAGCTTGGATCAAAAGAGGACGAATAGGGCTTGCGTTGTGCGAAAATCGCAGTATTTTCGCGCGCTCATTCGAATTTAGCGTTGGACTCGGGCGCGCATACCGCGTAGAGGCTCCAAACGCTCAGGAAACCGGGCTTAGGCCCCCAAGTAAATCAAAGGTTGCGACATGGCTGTCCAGCAGAACAAAGTATCGAAATCGCGCCGCAACAACCGCCGTGCACATGACGCCCTGGTTGCAGCGAACCCAAACGAATGTGAAAACTGCGGCGAACTGAAGCGTCCACACCACGTTTGCGCCTCTTGCGGCCACTACAGCGACCGTGAAGTCGTTGCGATGGTAGAAGACGTCGATCTGGACGAAGACGCAGCATAAACAACGGGATCTGAGCCCGCATGACCGGTTTGGCGAAAACAGCAAACCCCGGCAGCGGGCGCACAGTCATCTCTGTTGACGCCATGGGTGGCGATCGCGGGCCGGCAGCTGTTGTTGCCGGCATTTCGCATTCCGCGAAAAAGAATCCCGACATTGCGTTCATTCTACACGGCCCCAAAGACGAGTTGGAAAAACTCGTCGCGCGCAAACGCAATCTGGAGGGCCGTGTCGACATTCGCGACGCCTCTGACGTGGTGTCGATGGAAGACAAGCCCCGTGATGTGATACGCTCAAAAACCACATCAATGTGGTCGGCTTTGGAATCAGTGCGCAGCGGCGAGGCGGACGGAGTAGTCAGCTGTGGCAATACCGGCGCATTAATGATGCTCTCTGTTGTGCGGCTGCGCAAAATCCTCGGTGTAGATCGGCCTGCCATTGCCGTGCTCTGGCCCTCCCGCGCACCTCAGGGCTTTAACATCATGCTTGACGCCGGCGCAGACATTAGCGCCGATGAGCATGATCTGCTGCAATACGCTCTGATGGGCGCTTCCTATGCGCGCAACGGAATGGATCTGGAACGCCCCCGTGTCGGCTTGCTTAACGTCGGGACGGAAGAACACAAAGGCCGCACCGAACTTAAGTTAGCCCACGACCTGATTGCACAGAATGCGCAAGTCGCCAATTTCGATTTTGTTGGTTTTGTCGAAGGCAATGACCTCCCAGCGGACAAGGCGGACGTGATCGTCACCGATGGTTTTACAGGCAATGTCGCGCTCAAAACCGGAGAAGGTACTGCGGGACTGATTGGCTCTCTGCTAAAAGAAGCATTCAAGTTCTCGCCGCTCTCTCGCCTCGCCGCTCTTTTGGCCTACACATCTCTGAACCGACTGAACAAACGCATTGATCCGCGCCGGGTCAATGGCGGTGTGTTTCTGGGGCTCAATGGCACCGTTGTTAAGTCGCACGGATCCTCCGATGCAACGGGTGTGTCAGCAGCCATAAAACTTGCTTTTAAACTCGCGCAATCTGGCTTCTCCGAAAAGCTCGCAGCACGGGTTGCATCTGCCGTTTCCCTGCCGCAAGATGCCGACAGCACCAACGAATAACAATAAGTTAGCAAGGCACCGATATGACGACACGCGCCGTGGTTAAAGGCGTAGGCCACTACTTGCCGGAACGGGTCGTTCCCAACGCTGAATTCGAAAAATCTCTGGACACCTCGGACGAGTGGATTCGCACTCGTTCAGGTATCGAGCGACGGCACTTTGCTGCCGACGATGAAACAACGTCCGATCTCGCAAGTTTCGCAGCCAACGCAGCTTTGGAAAACGCGGGCCTAACCGCTGATGACATCGACGCAGTGGTGGTTGCGACCTCCACTCCGGACCTTACATTTCCATCGGTCGCCACCATGGTGCAGCAGAAGATTGGCATGACGCGTGGCTTTGGCTTTGACGTGCAGGCAGTCTGCGCCGGATTTGTCTATGCGCTGACCAACGCAAATGCGCTGATCATCTCCGGTCAAGCCCAGCGGGTTTTGGTAATTGGCGCAGAGACCTTCAGCCGCATCATGGATTGGACCGACCGCGGCACCTGCGTGCTGTTTGGCGATGGCGCAGGCGCGTTAATCCTAGAAGCCCAGGACGGCTCAGGCGAAAATTCCGATCGCGGCATTCTGAGCGCTGACCTCAACTCTGACGGTCGATATAAAGACATGCTTTTTGTGGATGGTGGCGTGTCCACCACCGGTGATTCTGGCAAACTGCGAATGCAGGGAAACGCTCTTTTCCGTCAAGCCGTTGAAAAACTCACATCCACAGCACATACCGCACTAAGTAAGATCGGTTTGACCGATGAAGCCGTAGACTGGATTGTTCCACATCAGGCCAACATCCGCATCATTCAGGGCACCGCCAAAAAGCTTGGCGTGCCCATGGAACGCGTGATCGTGACCGTGCATGATCACGGCAACACGTCGGCCGCATCCATTCCTCTTGCGCTCTCAAGTGGTGTCGCCGAAGGCAAGATTAAGCAAGGCGATCTCCTGGTAACAGAAGCCATTGGCGGTGGCTTGGCCTGGGGTGCCGTGGTTCTACGCTGGTAATATTGACCTAAGTGATTGGCGAATATCGTAGATAATCGCCTCACATACCGCGCTAATCATTGACTCCCAAATTCTCTTGCCCCTATGGTTTTTGAAACGTGTACCGGCAGGGGGGACCACATGACTGACAAAACACTTACCCGGATGGATCTCAGCGAAGCGGTGTTTCGCGAAGTTGGCCTGTCCAGAAACGACTCCGCTCAATTGGTTGAAAGTATTTTGACCCATATGTCCGACGCGCTCGTGAATGGCGAACAGGTCAAGATTTCCTCTTTTGGCACCTTTAGCGTGCGCGACAAAGCTGCACGAGTGGGCCGCAATCCAAAGACAGGCGAAGAAGTTCCAATAAAGCCGCGCCGCGTCCTCACCTTCCGGCCTTCGCATCTGATGAAAGATCGCGTCGCAGCTGGTAACAAGAAATAAGACGAGACAAACTCCATGGCCAAATCGCATGAGGCTTTTCGCACCATTAGCGAAGTTGCCGAATGGCTTGATGTGCAAACGCATGTGCTGCGTTTTTGGGAAAGTAAATTCTCACAAGTCAAACCTGTGAAACGCGCTGGAGGGCGGCGGTACTACCGCCCCGAGGACATGGAGCTGCTCGGTGGTCTCAAAAAGCTGCTGCATGAAGATGGCATGCCAATCAAAGACGCGCAGCAATTGTTGCGTGAAAAAGGTGTGAAACACGTATCAAGCCTCTCGCGCCCCGTCGATGAAGAGGCCCAAGCTGTTGAGGCCCCTGCCGACGACAAGACAGAAGATGTGGTGCACGAGGCAGGCAACGCCCCCCAAGAGGAACCGCAAGCCCCACACTCAAAAGACGTAACACAGGACGCCGAGGCCACGCCAGAAGAGGCCTTGGAGGCTGTCGCTGAAAAAACGGACGATACGTCAGAAGACAATGTGCAGCTCACGGATGAAGCTGTCGACGATATCGACACTGGGCAAGTAGAAACCGTTAACGAGGTCTTTGGAAACACGCTGCACTCTGAACCGGACGACCTTGGGCCGGATGGTGAAGCGCCAATTGAAGACGATGACGACTACATTCCCGAAGACCTGCTCGTAAAAATTGAGGATGATGAGCCAGCGGTGTCTACTGCGCCCGAGCCTTTGCCTGAAAACTTAACCGAATCCATACCTGCACCGGAGCAAACCCTGTCTCCACGAAGCGACGCATTTGTACCGGAGCAAGACACCGAAGCAGCTGTTGCTTCGACTGGCACGGCTGAAGACATGCCGCCAATGGACGACTTGTTTTCAGCACTGGAAACGCCAACCTCTCCTGCACCTCTTGACGAAGAGCATGTGGCCACATCGATGAGCGCTACAGCGGAGCCAAGTGCGCCGGCAGATTTCGATTCTGACCCTTCAGAGGCCGCCGCGTCAGCTAACACACGGACCAACTTCGCGGAAACTGATGGTACCTCGTCTGAAGTTGTTTCTGAGACTATTTCGGAGCCACTCGCAGAACGAGACGACCTCACGGACCGTGTTACGCAGGACAACACTGACAACTTCGAGACAACAGCCTTGGGCAATGCCGAGATCACTAAAGGTGCACCTTCAAGTGACTCGCTCCTAAGAGGCGACACAACTCCAGTTTCGCAACCAAGTGTCAGCTTTGACGCACCAACTGAGACAGCGTCTGCTCAGGCCGGTATGACGGCATCTAGCGCATCGACAGAAAAAATCTTAGTGGCCCGAGAAACTGCCCGTGACGATTTCCTGCTGATGCTAACCAAGCCAATACAAGTGGAAGTTAAAAACGCTTCTCGCGCCGCCAGCCTACTGGCACGTTTGGAAGCGTTACATGGCAAGGCTAGCTAATCACTGAGGCGCGGTGGAACTTGAATTTTTTGACTTGCCCCCGCCTTCAATTTCGTTATGAACGGTCCATCGTCGGGCTATGGCGCAGCCTGGTAGCGCGTCCGTCTGGGGGACGGAAGGTCGCAGGTTCGAGTCCTGCTAGCCCGACCAATAACAAACGCCCGTGTGCCGTACGGCCCGGGCGTTTTGTACACCCAGGGGGAGTAATATGACCGGCGTTTTACCCAGCCAAATCATTGAAACCATGCTGCAAACAGGCGAAATTTCCGTTTCTTCACCTGTCGCCGAAGGGCAAGTGCAACCCGCATCTCTGGATTTGCGTTTGGGTACCGTCGCCTACCGTGTGCGAGCGTCCTTCCTGGCGGGCCACGACCGCAGCGTGCAGGACCGCCTCTCCGAATTTGAAATGCACCGCATCGACCTATCTGACGGTGCTGTACTCGAAAAAGGCTGCGTCTATGTGGTGCCTTTGATGGAAAGCCTAGCGCTTCCAGAGGGCGTCCAAGCCGTTGCCAACGCCAAAAGCTCGACCGGCCGTCTGGATCTACTAACCCGCACCATCACGGATGGTGGCACTGAATTTGACCGCATAGCGCCAGGCTACACAGGACCTCTCTACGCCGAAATCTGCCCGCGCAGCTTTTCCGTTCTGGTTCGCCCCGGCATGCGCCTCAACCAGATCCGTTTCCGCAAAAGCCAAAGTATTCTGACAGATGCAGACCTAGGCGTCCTGCATAAACGCAGTCCGCTGGTCGATGGCGAGGCCGTGATCGACGACGGTCTCGGCTTTTCTGTTGACCTGCAACCTTTAAAAAGCACTTTGGTCGGCTACCGCGCCAAACCGCACACCGGCGTGATCGATCTGGACAACATCGGCTATTACGATCCGGCGGATTATTGGGAAGAGCTGCACGCGTCGGGCGGCAAAATCATCTTGGACCCTGGCGCCTTTTACATTCTGGTCAGCCGCGAAGCGGTCCACATCCCTCCGGCCTATGCCGCCGAAATGGCGCCGTTCTTGGCAATGGTGGGTGAGTTCCGTGTACACTACGCGGGCTTCTTTGACCCCGGCTTCGGCCATGATGCGGCGGGCGGCTCTGGCTCACGTGGTGTACTGGAAGTGCGCTGTCACGAGGCACCGTTTGTGCTCGAGCATGGCCAAGTTGTTGGCCGCCTGGTGTATGAGCGCATGGCAGAAATACCGGAGCAGCTCTACGGCTCCGGAATCGCTTCAAATTATCAGGGTCAGGGCCTTAAACTCAGCAAGCATTTCAAAGCGACCTGACGAGGCCGATTAAAAACGTCCAATTTTTCGTGTGGCCCGCATGGCCTGCTGTGCGCGTTTTGCGTCAAACTGCTGCTTTGGCGCTGAGCCTTGCTCGTCATCCCAAGGGCCCGACTCTGCCGCCTTCTTGGACTTTGACTTGGACATGGCGTTGATCCCAGCATCAATCCCACCGTTGATCAAGCGCCGCATCACCATGCGCGTCACCATGTTGATCAGTTGATTGGCATTCATTTTACCTGCTCCGAGTTTTTCGTTGTTTCCAATCTAAGACACAATTGAGCCAATAATAAGGCCGCCCTTTGGATTAGTTTTCAGGCAGCCCTAGTCCTCAAACATCTCAGATTGGCCATCATCGATGACCATCCCGTCATCATCTTCATCCGAGTTCAACCCAAGTGGAATAGTTCCCGGAGGAGGTCGATTTTCCAGCAATCCAGCGGCACGTAGCTCCTTCAATCCCGGCAAGTCGCGTGGACTCGACAGACCAAAGTGGTCAAGAAACTCCTGCGTCACCACAAATGTCACCGGTCGCCCTGGTGTCATCTTGCGACGACCAAAGCGGATCCACTCCATCTCAAGCAATTGATCTACCGTACCACGGCTCACGCTCACGCCGCGGATTTCTTCAATTTCCGCCCGCGTAACCGGTTGATGGTAAGCAATAATCGCCAACGTCTCGACCGCCGCCCGCGACAACTTGCGTGTTTCCACAGTTTCTTTCTGCATCAGAAAACCAAGATCCGCGGCCGTACGCATCGCCCAGGAATCACCGATCCTGACCACATGAACTCCGCGCCCCTCATAGCGTTTGCGCAGATGCACCAAAGCCTCCGCCGCGTCGCATCCATGTGGCATGCGATCATTCATTTCCTTGATCGTGACGGGCTCCGCGCTGGCAAACAAGATTGCCTCACACATGCGTTCCTGCTCAGCGACAGGGGGCGCTTCAAACAGGCTTTCTTCCTGTTCGACCGCCTGCTCCACAACCTCAGCCCCTGATCCCGATGCATTGGTATCGTCACTCATCCCTGCCGTCTCTCTTTCGTACTTCAATCGGCGCAAATGTGTCGCTTTGGCGAATGAACACCTTGCCTTCTTTGGCGAGCTCAAGAGAGGCCGCAAAAGTCGCCGCCGTAGCCGATCGCCGTTTTTTGGGGTCGTTTTCCCAGCCAGCAGGCAGGTAACTCAAGATATCCGTCCAGGCCCCAGCATAGCCAATCAACCCGCGCATGCGTTCTAGCGCTTCTTCCATGGTAAAGACCGAGTCGCGGTCCATGATAAACGGGCGGAACTCGTCCCGCGTGCGCAGCCGTGCATAGCCCTGCATCAAATCCAGCAAAGTCGCGGTAAACGTCACTTTACGCACGCGTTCGACACTCTCAGGCACCCCTCGGGCAAAGAAATCCCGCCCTAAACGATCCCGCGCCATTAACTTAGCCGCTGAGTCCCGCATCGCTTGAAGCCGCTCCAATTGAAACGCCAAGTGCGCAGCCAGTTCCTCACCGGACGGTCCTTCCTCTGTTGGATCGGGTGGCAATAACAATCGTGATTTTAGGAACGCTAACCAAGCTGCCATCACCAAATAGTCTGCCGCCAACTCAAGCCGCAACCGTTTGGCCCGCTCAACAAAATCCAGATATTGCTTTGCCAGTTCCAAAACAGAAATCTTGCGCAGATCAACCTTCTGCGTGCGTGACAAAGTGAGCAAAAGGTCAAGCGGCCCTTCAAACCCGTCCACATCCACAATCAGAGCTTCCGCCGCCATGCGTTCGGCAACGGACATCTCCTCCTGCTCATCCCCAAAGGACATCTGGAGAGTTTGATTAAGGTCGGTTTCGGCCATGCCCCCTGCCCGTCAAGCGCCGTTTCAGAACGCTTTAAATTCCTCGGCGAGCGCTTCAATGTCAACAGGCACGGGCTCACGCCGCGCGGACAGAACCGCTTCGGCGCGACGTTGTCCTGCCTCGGACATCTCGCCAATCGCCGCCGCCACCGCCTGACGGTCCGCCAGGGTGCCGTTACAATGCAGAACCGCGTCACAGCCGGCGGCAATCGCGGCCGCCGCACGCTGGTCGACAGAACCGCTAAGTGCCTGCATATCGATATCATCGGTCATGATCAGCCCATCAAAGCCGATCTCATCGCGCATAAACTGCATCATCTTCGGAGAAGTGGTCGCCGGCGCATCATCCATGTCTTCAAAGACAATATGGGCAGTCATGCCCATTGGCAGATTATTCAGCGCTTTGAACGGCGTAAAGTCGCCCTCCAACTGCGCTTTTGGCACCGAAACCCGCGGCAAATCCTTGTGGCTGTCCACAACAGCAAGACCATGGCCCGGCATATGCTTGATAACGGGAAAAACGCCGCCGTCCCAAAGCCCTTCCGCCACAGCGCGACCAATCTCAATGATCTGCTGCGGATCTTCGCCATAACAGCGATTGCGTAAAAACGGATGAGTATCCGGCCGCGCGACATCGACCATCGGCGCACAGTTTGCGTCAATACCAAGCGCCATAAGCTCATGCGCGATGATGCGGTAGCGCAGATACATTGCCCGGGCTGCATTTGAACCAGCCTTCAGAACCTCTTCCAAAGGCGGCATCCATTCCGTTACAAGAGGCGCACGAATGCGCTGTACCCGCCCTCCTTCCTGATCGATCAGGATTGGCGCGTGGTGATCGACACAGGACCGCAACTCATCACTGAGTGCACGCACCTGATCGGCGCTATCGATGTTGCGAGCAAACAGAATGAAACCAAACGGCTGCACGTCTCGAAAGAAAACCTTTTCCTCAGTCGTCAGGCGCAACCCATCACAGCCAAAAATCGCAGCGCAAAAGCGGCTCATCGTGTGGTAACCGGAATACAGTCAGCGTTTTCAGCCTTCAAAGCAGAGCACAAACGCCGCGCATCGCTCACGGTCTCAAAGCCCATGGCGCGCAGGCGATAGAACACCCGGCCGCCGCTACTGGCCTTTTCAATCACACGGGGCTTATCGCCCAGATAGGTGTCAAACCGCTGTTGCAGCTTGTCCCACTCTGCGCGCGCAATTGCAGGGCTTGCATAAGCCCCCAGTTGCACCAGACGTGTTCCTGCCGGAATAGTCTCGGCATCTACCTCTTTCAATACGCCCTGTACCGCCGCGTCAATCGAGGCAACTTGTGTACCTTGCGCTTTGGTGGGCAGTGTCGCGGGCCGCAAAACTGGGCGCAGCGAGCGCTTTAGACCGCCTTTGATTTCGGGTGTAGACGCGTCCGCAACCGCTTCATCAGAAGACTCTGGTTGGCTCAAGGCCACTTGAATGGGCTGAACCTCATCCAATTCAATGGTTTCCAACGGCTTGGCACCGGCCGACAGCTGATCCGCCAACTCTTCCACCGACAGCGGTTTGCTTACATCCAGCGGTTCCGGCGCCACGATTGGCGCGGATGGTGCCCGTGCCACCACTTCGGTTAGTTTTTCAGTTTCAACAAGGCTCGGCACAGCAGACGGCGCTTCGGTTGGCTGCACCACAACTGGCGTGCCAGAAACCTGATCGCGCTCTGTCAAAGAAATTGGCGGCGGCGCAACAATCACCTGATCCGCAGGCCCAGCCGCACTGCCATCCGCCGCGACCTGATTGACCATCAAACCCTGATGGCCCGCCTGGCGTCCCCCGGGATCGTCCGGTTGAATGCGCATTGGCCCCTCAAGTGCCCGCACCACAGGCACGCCACTCACATCACGAGAGAGTATTTGAAAGCCCCAGACACCGGTACCTATCACCAGTGCCAGAGATACAAACATTCCCGCGCGGTTCACCAAAAGTGCCACGTTGGAAGATTCGCCCTTGGGCGCGCCGTGCGCACCCATCGGAATGTCTGCCATTTTTGCCTCACTGCCCGTCCGCGTTACCGCAGTTGTACGGTATCGTCAGGGTCGTCTTGCCTAGTCCTCAACCCCGACGAACGTGCAGCTTTAGCGCATCTCTTGCGCCGGAGTTACGCCCAGAATACCAAGACCTGCGGAAATAACAACGGCCACTGCACGTGCGAGTGCAATTTTCGCCTGTGATGTATCTGCGTCACCCTCTTGCACAAAGCGCAGCGAGGTGTCCTCGTTGCCCTTGTAATAGAGCGCGTGCAACTCGCCTGCCAACTCATAGAGATAGAATGCAATTCTGTGCGGCTCGTTGGTGCGACCCGCAATTTCTACCAAACGCGGCCATTCCGCCAGTTTCTTTGCCACAGCGATCTCAGCCTCGTGATCCAACTTACCAAGGTCTGCCGCTGCCAGAGTGGCGTCATCTGCTGTGATACCTGCGGCCTCAGCGTTCCGAATAACCGAACACACCCGCGCATGTGCGTACTGCACATAGAACACTGGGTTGTCCTTAGATTGCTCCAAGACCTTGTCAAAATCAAAGTCCAACGGCGCATCGTTTTTGCGGGTCAGCATCACAAAGCGGGTTACATCCGGCCCGACTTGATCCACCACATCGCGCAGGGTCACAAAAGTTCCCGCCCGCTTGGACATTTTGAAAGGCTCACCGTTTTTGAAAAGTTTCACCAGCTGAGTCAGCTTGATGTCCAAGGGAACCTTGCCATCTGACAACGCTGAAACAGCCGCCTTCATACGCTTGACGTATCCGCCATGGTCCGCGCCAAAGACGTCAATAAGCATATCAAAACCGCGATCCACCTTATCGTAGTGATAGGCGATGTCTGGCGCAAAATAGGTCCACGCCCCGTCGGATTTCTTCACCGGGCGATCAACGTCATCGCCATGTTCGGTGGACTTGAACAACGTCTGCTCGCGTGGCTCCCAATCCTCAGGCTTCTTGCCTTTTGGTGGCTCCAGCACACCTTCGTAGATCAAGCCCTTTTCTTCCAATTCTGAAATCGCCGCTTCAATGCGGCCGGTTCCGTACAGGGACTTTTCAGAATAGAACTTGTCCATCACCACGCCAAGCGCCTTCAGATCAGCTCGGATCAGCTCCATCATCGCATCGGTTGCAAAGACACGAACATCCTGTAGCCAAACGTCTTCGGACTTATCTAAATATGCGTCGCCAACCTTGTCCTTCAACGCCTTGCCGGTCTCGATCAGATAATCGCCGGGATAGGTGCCTTCCGGGAATGCAACCTCTTGGCCATGTGCCTCGAGATAGCGCAGGTAAACGGACCGCGCCAAAACATCGACCTGTCCCCCGCCATCGTTGATGTAGTATTCACGGGTCACGTCAAAGCCGACAAAATCCAACAGCGACGCCAGCGCATCACCAAACACAGCACCACGAGTGTGACCCACGTGCAGTGGTCCGGTTGGGTTCGCAGAGACGTACTCCACATTGACCTTTTTGTTTTCGCCCATGATGGAGCGGCCAAAGTTCTGACCACCTTCAAGAGCAGCTTTCACCACACCTTGCCATAGCACCGGCGCCAACCGCAGGTTCAAGAACCCAGGACCTGCCACCTCAGCGACGTCAACGCGTGCGTCTTCTGCCAGCTTACCGGCCAGGACTTCGGCAATATCACGCGGCTTCATCTTGGCAGGTTTGGCCAATACCATCGCGGCATTGGTGGCCATATCGCCATGTAACGCATCACGCGGGGGCTCTACCGCCACGTTTTTGAAGTCCAGCTCTTCAGGCAGTTTGCCTTCGGCTTGCATCGCAGTCAGCGCGTCGATCACGGCCACGCGGATCTCGGAAAACAGGTTCATCAGACCGTCCTATCAATGTGTCTTTGGTCTTTTCGGATTTGGCGTGGTTTACCACCCCAATCCGTCACGTCAACGTCACTTGCCAATTAGCTTGGCATGTTGCTGCAGCGCATAGCGATCCGTCATACCGGAGATATAGTCCGACACCATACGCGCTACAGCCGTTTCATCCTGACATTTTGTCAAATCTGAATGCCAGCGGGATGGCAACAATGTTGGCTCGGACAAAAACATCGGAAACAGCTCTTCCACCACCACCGTCACTTCTTTGCGCATCTTCACCACACTCGGAGCGCGATACATCCGCGAAAAAAGGAACCTGCGGATTTTCTTGAGGTCTGCCCAAAGTGCAGTGGAAAATTGCACAACGGGTCGCCCACACGCGCGCAACTCTTCCACCGACTGCGCATCAACCTCTGCCAATGCGGCGCGAGAAGTGTCAATCACATCGCCAACCATCACGCCAAACACCCGCCGCAGGGCTTCATGGCGTCGTCGGATTGATTCTAGCCCGGGATATTGCCGATCCACCTCGGCAAAAGCGTCCCCCACAATTGGCAGCGTGCAAATCTCGTCTTCAGTAAAAAGCCCAGCCCGCAACCCGTCGTGGAGATCGTGGTTGTTGTACGCAACATCATCCGCCAAAGCCGCAACCTGCGCCTCCGCACTCGCATGTGTATGCAACTCCAGATCATGCAGCGCATTGTAATCAGCCAACGCATAAGGCAGATCGCCGCTAACTGGCCCATTGTGTTTGGCAATCCCCTCCAAGGTCTCCCAGGTCAGATTCAGCCCGTCAAAATCTGCGTAATGCCGCTCCAGCGACGTCACAATTCGCACAGCCTGCGCGTTGTGGTCAAAGCCCCCATAAGGCGCCATCAACTCATGAAGCGCGTCTTCTCCTGTATGCCCAAACGGCGTGTGCCCCAAATCATGCGCCAGCGCGATCGCCTCAGTGATTTCTTGATTGAGGCCTAGCGTGCCGGCAATGGTCCGCGCCACTTGCGCCACCTCAATGGAATGCGTCAAACGGGTGCGAAAGTAGTCGCCTTCATGCTCCACAAACACCTGCGTCTTGTGTTTGAGGCGCCGAAAGGCACTCGCATGAATAATCCGGTCTCGATCCCGCTGAAAACATGAGCGGAAGCTGCTTTCCTCCTCCGGAAAACGCCGTCCCTTGGCGCGCGCCGGATCTGAGGCATAGGGCGCCTGCATGAGCGTGGTCCTTGTAGCCTGTGCTTGCCTTTTCTATATTGGACTCTCAGCCCGCAAGGAACAGGGCAAATCGCGCGAATAGGACAAAATATCATGCAGTTGCCGCCAAAAGTGACCGAGAGAGCGTTTGAACGACTGGCAGAGATTGGCGCCGCTGATCAAGGGCAAGCCCTGCGGGTGGCTGTCGAAGGGGGCGGTTGTTCCGGCTTTCAGTATGAAATCAAGCTAGACACACAAAAAGATGATGACCTTGTGCTCGAAGGCGCAGGCGAAAGAGTCTTGGTGGACAGCGTGTCCCTGCCATTTTTGACAGACGCGATTATTGACTTCACGGAAGAACTCATTGGCGCGCGGTTTGTGATCAACAACCCTAACGCCACGAGCTCCTGTGGCTGCGGCACTAGCTTCTCAATGTAAGCCAGGCGCGTTTCGCCTCTTGCTGTTCCCCACATGGGCTGGATAGATACGCCCATCCACCAGTAAGGAGCGCGCCCATGAAAATCGCCACATTCAACATCAATGGCATCAAAGCGCGCATTGAAACCTTGCCTCGCTGGTTGGATGAAGCGCAGCCCGATGTTGCCCTTCTGCAGGAAATCAAATCCGTAGACGAAGCCTTCCCGCGCGAAATCTTCGAAGAACGCGGCTATCAGGTCGAAACCCACGGCATGAAGAGCTTCAACGGTGTGGCGATCCTCTCCAAGCTCCCACTTGAAGATGTAACTCGCGGGCTTCCCGGGGACGATAGCGATGAGCAGGCCCGCTACATCGAGGCCACTGTGATGGGCAAAGCGCCCGTACGGGTCTGCGGCCTCTACCTGCCCAACGGCAATCCCTGCCCCGGACCAAAATATGACTACAAACTGGCTTGGATGGAGCGGCTCTACGCCCGCGCTCAAGAGCTTATGGCGGCAGAAGAACCCTTCTTAATGGCAGGTGACTACAACATCATCCCTCAGGACGAAGATGCCGCCAAACCCGAAGACTGGCAGGAAGACGCGTTGGCCCGCCCGGAAAGCCGCGCTGCTTACCGTCGCCTTCTAAACCTCGGCTTCACCGAAGCCTTCCGCGCCCGCAATCAAATGCCTGGCATGTATTCCTTCTGGGACTACCAAGCCGGCGCCTGGAACCGCAACAACGGCATCCGCATCGACCACTTCCTGCTGTCGCCACAATGCGCGGACCTGCTGCAAGACTGCCAGATTGACAAAGAAGAACGCGGCCGCTCCAAGCCGTCTGACCACGTGCCTGTCTGGGTAGACCTCGCCGCCTAAGCCGCGTCCCCATACTGCTGCTGTGGGTTTTCTAAAGGAAAACCAGAAAAAATTACACTCACTCCTCCGCAGCGCTCACCGCCAAGCTTTGCACGTATGGGCCAAGCACCGGCACAATCTGCGCCACGCCTTGCACATTTGGGTGGATTCCATCGGCCTGCATCAATGCCCGCAACTCCTCTGCAGGTAAATCCCGAATGGCTTCAAAGAAGTCCGGCGCCAGTGCTACGCCATACTGTGCCGCCAATTCGCCATACATGCCGTCAAACGCCTCCTTGTAGTCCGCACCAAAATTCATCGGCGCTTCGACCCCTATCAAAAGCACATTCACGTCCGCGGCCTGACCAGCCTCAATGATCCCCGCAAGATTGGCCTTGCTCACCGCCGGATCAATCCCACGCAGCGCATCGTTGCCTCCCAGGGTGACTATCATCGCGTCCACATCGGGCCCTAAGGTCCAGCCAACCCGTGACAGCCCGCCCTGTGTCGTGTCACCAGACACCCCGGCATTCTGCACGGTCACATCCAAACCCTGCGCCTGCAGCCAGCTTTCAAGCTGCGGAACAAAGCCTTCTCCCTGCGGTACGCCATAGCCATGCGTCAGGCTGTCGCCCAAGGCGGCAATCACCACTGGTTCCGCAAAAACCTGCCAAGCCGTTACCGGAACAACTAAAGTGCTTAGCGCGAGCGCCTTGCCCCGACGCGCTAGCGCCCCATATAGGGTGGAAACATTCATCAACAGGCGGCCTCTTTCATGTCATCCATTCTCTCCCTTCAAGATGCGGTTTTGGCGCTGGATAGCAATGCCGGACGCATAGAAATTTTGCACGGCATCTCTTTGGACGTGCAAACGGGAGAGACTTTGGCGCTGGTTGGCCCTTCTGGGTCTGGCAAATCCTCGCTGCTGATGCTGATGGGCGGGTTGGAGCGCGCCACCTCAGGCACAATCACGGCACTGGATCATGATCTCTCTGCCATGGACGAAGATGCGCTGGCCCGCTTTCGTCGCGAAAACATGGGTGTGGTGTTTCAAAACTTTCATCTGATCCCAACCATGACCGCGCTTGAAAATGTCGCCACCCCGCTGGAACTCGCAGGCCGCAAAGATGCGCTGGAGCGAGCCAAAGCCGAGCTCGAAGCAGTAGGCCTCGCCCATCGGGCTGACCACTACCCCAGCCAAATGTCCGGCGGCGAACAACAGCGCGTTGCCCTCGCGCGCGCCTGTGCGCCTTCTCCCCGCCTTTTGCTTGCCGACGAGCCCACCGGCAACCTTGACCAATCCACCGGCGAAACCATTATGGATCTGTTGTTTGACCTGCACGCCAAGCGCGACACGACGCTTATTTTGGTCACCCACTCCAACGCCCTTGCCGCACGCTGCGAACGCGTCGTGCGCCTGCGTGACGGCCAAATCGATGCTCCACTGGCGGCGGTTGAGGCCTCCGCATGAGCCTGCCCGCCGCGACGCGCATCGCCCGCCGTGAAATCCGCGGTGGCCTGCGCGGCTTCACCGTTTTCCTCGCCTGCCTGATCCTCGGCGTCGCCACCATTGCCGCCATCGGCTCCGTCCGCAGTGCTATCCAAACCGGCCTGGCCTCGGAGGGTGCTGCGCTTTTGGGCGGTGATGCAGAAATGAGTTTCACCTACCGCCGCGCCACCGACGCAGAATTCGCGTGGATGGCGGAGAACGCCGAAAGCTCTTCAGAAATAATCGACTTCCGCTCGATGGTGGTGGTTCCCCGCGCCGACAATACCGAACGGGCCTTAGCGCAAGTCAAATCCGTGGATGACGCGTACCCACTTGTCGGCAACGTTGACATAACGCCTGACATTCCATGGCAAGAGGCACTGGCTGGCTCGGACACCCTCCCCGGCGCAGTCCTACACGGCCTGTTGGCGGACCGCCTATCGCTTAGCATTGGCGACACCTTCCAACTCGGCACCCAAGAGTTCATCCTGACCGCGCGTTTGGACCGAGAACCCGACACCGCAGGCGGCTTCAACTTCGCCCCCCGCGCCTTTGTGCGCACAGCAGACCTCACCAACAGCGGCCTCCTTGCCGCAGGCACACTCTTTACCAGCCACTACCGCCTCGACTTGCCTGACAATCCAGACTTGGCTGCACTGGAAGCGGACGCCCGCGCGAAATTCGAAAGCACCGGGTTGCGGTGGCGAGACAGCCGCAACGGCGCACCTGGCATCACGCGCTTTGTAGAACGGTTCGGCGCCTTTTTGATCCTCGTAGGGCTTGCAGGCCTCGCGGTGGGCGGTGTTGGCATCTCCACCGCCATCCGCGCCTACCTCTCGCGCAAAACCGAGACCATCGCCACTCTGCGCAGCCTGGGTGCAGAACGCCGCGTGATCTTCCTCAGCTATTTCCTGCAAATCGGCTTTGTGTCTCTCCTTGGCATCTCGCTCGGCCTTGTCCTCGGCGCGCTCTTGCCAATCCTGCTCGGCCCACTGATCGAAGCCGTATTGCCCTTCCCGGCCAGCTTCAGCCTCTACCCGGTCCCTCTGATCGAGGCCGCGCTCTATGGCGCCCTCGCCGCCGCAATCTTCACCCTTTGGCCGCTGGCAAAAGTTGAAAACGTCCGACCCAGCGCGCTCTTCCGAGGCCAACTCGGTGAGAACCGCTATCTCCCCGCTTCGCGCTACATATTCACCGTTGGCCTCTTGATCGCTCTTTTGCTTGGCCTCGCCAGCTGGCTCTCTGGCTCCTCGCGCCTGACACTCTGGTTTGCCGCAGGCGTCATGGTCGCCATGATCGTGCTCTCCTTTGCCGCCACCGGTCTGCGCGCACTTCTGCGCCGCCTCGCGCCCCGCCTGCGCAGCCGTCCCGAACTCCGCTGGGCAATGCAATCGCTTGGCCGCGCTGGTGACGCGACAACGCCCGTGGTGCTGTCCCTTGGCCTTGGGCTCAGCGTTCTGGCCACCGTCGGTCAGGTCGACGGCAACCTGCGCAACGCCATCGCTCGCGATCTACCTGACGTGGCCCCCTCTTTCTTCTTTGTTGATATCCAGCGCGACCAGATGCCGAACCTACAGGCAGGCTGGGACGCCACTCCAACCATTCACAACGTCGAAACCGCCCCCATGCTGCGCGGCGTAATCACTCGCATCAATGACAAACCCGCCAAAGAGGTCGCGGGCGATCATTGGGTAGTGCGTGGAGACCGTGGTGTGACCTACGCTGGTGCCATGCCACCTGACACCAAGCTCACTGCGGGCACCTGGTGGGATCCGGACCATGCCGGCGAACCGCAGATCAGCTTTGCCGAAGAAGAAGCGATGGAAATGGGCCTAGACCTCGGCGATACGCTGACCATCAACATCCTGGGCCGTGACATCACCGGCACGGTCACAAGCTTCCGCGAGGTGGATTTCTCGTCCGTAGGCATGGGCTTTGTGATTGTCATGAACGAGGCCGCACTGGCAGGAGCACCACACAGCTTCATTGCCACAGTCTATGCCGAGACCGACAGCGAAGCGACACTTCTCAAGGATGTCTCTGAGAAATACCCAAATGTGACCGCTATCCACGTGCGCGACGCCGCTCAACAGGTTTCTAGCCTCGTCGCACAACTCGCCAATGCCACCACTTACGGTGCGTCGACCATCCTGCTCACCGGCCTTCTGGTGATCTTTGGCGCGGCGGCCGCGGGTCAAGCCGCGCGTACGTATGAGGCTGCAATCCTGAAAACCCTCGGCGCCACCCGCGCGCAGGTCCTACGCAGCTTTGCTTGGCGCGCAGCCCTGCTTGGGGCAGCGGCTGGAGCGGTCGCACTTGCCGTCGGCCTCACCGGTGGCTGGGCGGTGATGACCTTTGTCATGGAAAGCGATTTCTACGTGATCTGGCCCAACGCCCTATTGATCTTGTCAGCAGGCATTCTAGCAAACTTGCTGGCAGGCATGGTCTTTGCCCTGCCGTCTTTGTCCAATCGCCCCGCACAAATCCTGCGCGCCCGCGACTGATGGTTCCAAAAGAAGAAGCCGGGCGCAAACCCGGCTCCTTCACGGTCTTGAATAATCCCGGGGGTGCGCTTGCATGGGCAAGCGAGGGGGCTGGCCCCCTCCCCCCAAACCGAGAAGTTTACTCAGCTGCCTCGGCGTAGTCATCCATCGGAGGACAGATGCAGACCAGGTTACGGTCGCCCCATGCGTTGTCCACACGGTTCACCGGTGGCCAGTATTTGTCCACACGGAACGCACCAGGAGGGAAACAGCCCTGCTCGCGAGTGTAGGGACGATCCCAGTCTTTCACCAGATCTTCCATGGTGTGCGGCGCGTGTTTCAGCGGGTTGTTTTCCGCATCAATCCGACCTTCTTCGATGTCGCGAATTTCTTCGCGAATGGACAACATCGCATCACAGAACCGATCCAACTCAGCCTTGTTCTCAGACTCAGTTGGCTCAATCATCAGCGTGCCCGCAACAGGCCAGCTCATGGTTGGCGCGTGGAAGCCACTGTCGATCAGACGTTTCGCAATGTCATCCACGGTCACACCGGCACTGTCCGCAAACGGACGGGTGTCGATGATACACTCATGCGCCACACGGCCGGTTGGGCCTTTGTAGAGCACGTCAAACGCACCTTCGAGACGCTTGGCGATGTAGTTGCCGTTCAGGATCGCCACACGAGTCGCCTGTGTCAGCCCTTCGCCGCCCATCATCAACACATAGGCCCAGCTGATTGGCAGGATCGAGGGCGATCCAAATGGCGCCGCTGAGACCGGCCCTTCTACACCACCAGCTTCCGGGTGGCCCGGCAAATGCGGTGCCAAATGCGCTTTCACGCCAATAGGCCCCATTCCGGGGCCGCCGCCGCCGTGCGGAATGCAGAAAGTTTTGTGCAGGTTCAGGTGGCTCACGTCACCGCCGACATCACCCGGCTTAGACAGCCCCACCATCGCATTCAGGTTGGCACCGTCGATGTAGACTTGCCCGCCAAAGCTGTGCGTGATCTCGCAAACCTCATGAACCGTGTCTTCAAACACACCGTGGGTAGACGGATAGGTGATCATGCATCCAGCAAGGTGTTCAGCATGCTTCTCGGCCTTGGCGCGGAAGTCTTCCACGTCAATATCGCCGTTCTCTGCTGTTTGAATAGCCACAACCTTCCAGCCTACCATCTGTGCAGAAGCTGGGTTGGTGCCATGTGCACTCATTGGGATCAGGCACACATTACGCTGCCCCTCTCCGCGCGAGCGGTGATACGCCGCAATGGTCAACAGACCGGCATATTCCCCCTGCGCACCGGAGTTCGGCTGCATGGAAATCGCATCATACCCAGTAATCTGACATAGTTTGTCGTTCAGATCATCGATCATCTGCGAATAGCCTTCGACCTGATCTTTCGGCGCGAATGGGTGCAGATTGGAGAACTCCGGCCAGCTCACTGGCATCATTTCCACAGCAGCGTTGAGTTTCATGGTGCAAGACCCCAGCGGGATCATTGCCCGGTCCAGTGCCAAATCGCGATCCGCCAGACGACGCATATAACGCATCATCTCGGTCTCAGCCCTATTCATGTGGAAGATCGGGTGATCTAGGTAACCAGTTTCCCGCAGCAATTTCTCTGGAAGCCGGTACTCTGGTTCAAAGTCCTTGTCGTCTTGCACAATGCCAAACGCGCGCCAAACCGCCTCGATGGTCTGAGGACGGGTGGTTTCGTCAACCGAGATACCCACTTTGGTTTTGCCAACCTTGCGCAGGTTAATACCCTCTTGCACCGCATGCTGAAGCACACCGCGTTGCAACAAGCCAACGTCCACAGTGATGGTGTCAAAGAACACGCCCGGCTCAACAGTAAAGCCTGCATCTTCCAAGCCTTTTGCCAGTCGTGCTGCCTTACGGTGCACACGCTGCGCAATCGCTTTCAGACCTTCTGGACCGTGAAACACTGCATACATAGAGGCCATCACCGCCAACAGCGCCTGAGCAGTACAGACGTTGGAGTTGGCCTTTTCACGGCGGATGTGCTGTTCACGAGTCTGCAGCGACAAGCGATACGCACGATTGCCTTGTGCATCAATCGACACACCAATAATCCGGCCCGGCATAGACCGTTTGTAGGCATCTTTACAGCTCATATAGGCCGCGTGTGGACCACCGTAGCCTACCGGCACACCAAAGCGCTGGGTGCTGCCTACAGCAATATCTGCGCCCATCGCGCCTGGCTCTTTCAGCAGGGTCAGTGCCAGAGGATCTGCTGCGACAACGCCGATCGCCTTGTTGGCGTGCAGCGCTTCGATCTCGGCAGTGAAGTCACGCACGTGACCATGGGTACCAGGATACTGGAAGATCGCACCGAAGACTTTGTCCGCTTCCAGATCATCGGGGTCACCAACAATCACTTCGATGCCCAGAGGCGCGGCTCGGGTCTGCATCACCGCAATGTTCTGCGGATGGCAGTTTTCGTCCACAAAGAAAGCTTTGACTTTGGACTTGGACACACGCTGCGCCATGGTCATCGCTTCGGCACAAGCCGTGGATTCATCCAGCAGAGAGGCGTTGGCCACATCCAGCCCCGTCAGATCGGTGATCATGGTCTGGTAGTTCAAAAGCGCTTCTAGACGGCCTTGAGAAATCTCAGGCTGATACGGCGTGTAGGCAGTGTACCACGCCGGGTTTTCCAGAATATTGCGCTGAATCGCTGGCGGCGTCACGGTGCCATGATAGCCTTGGCCAATCAGGCTGGTCAGCACTTTGTTCTTTTCGGCAATGGCGCGCATGTGGCTCAACACCTTGCGCTCAGACATCGGGCGGCCCGTGTCCAGAGGCGCCTTCTGACGGATGCTCGTCGGCATCGTGTCATCAATCAGCGCCTCTAAGCTGTCAGCACCAATCACTTCGAGCATCGCATCCATCTCATCTGGAGACGGACCGATGTGACGGCGGTTGGCAAAATCATAGGGTAGATAGTCGGTGGGTTTGAAGGTCATCTTCATCTCCTCAACATTCCGCGGCAACAGGTGCGGCGAAGAAAAAGTAAGATAGAGGCCCGGCAGCAAAGCCGGACCAACCATTCTCTTAAAAAGTCAAAGGCATCATGTGCTGAAGGGCTCCTCAGACATGCAGGCAAATCGCGCTTAGCCGATGAATTCTTTGTAGGCGTTTTCGTCCATGTAATCGTCCATTTGAGACAGATCGGACGGCTTGATCTTAAAGAACCAAGCGCCTTCCATGGGATCGTCGTTCACTCTGCCTGGCTCATCAACCAGCGGCTCATTGACTTCAACAATCTCACCATCAATTGGTGCCAAAATGTCGGAAGCAGCCTTCACGGACTCGATCACACAGACTTCTTCGTCTTTCGTGACTTCAAGCCCCGTTTCAGGCAGCTCGACAAACACAACATCGCCAAGTTGCTCGCTTGCGTGTGCGGTAATACCTACCACCACCAGATCGCCTTCAACCCGCAGCCATTCGTGCTCTTCGGTATATTTCATTGCTTGCTCTCCTGTTGCTCAACGTTTGAAATTGGCAGGTACCAGCGGCATCTTCGCCACGTTCACGGGCATACGTTTGCCGCGCACCTCACCAAAAATTTCTGTCCCGACAACGGCTTGCGCCGTGCCAACATACCCCATGGCCACCGGGCCTTCGAAAGTTGGGCCAAAGCCACCCGAAGTCACCTCACCAATAGGCTCGCCACCTTCTGCTGCGGCAAATAGAGGTGTGCCAGCCCGCATCGGGGCACGCCCGGTTGGCGACAAACCAACCCGCTTGCGTGCCACACCTTCCGCCAGATCACCAAAAATGCGGTCCGCACCGGGAAACCCGCCTGCGCGGTCGCCATCTGCACGGCGCACCTTCTGGATCGCCCATGTCAAAGCCGCTTCAATTGGAGACGTTTGAGAATCGATGTCATTGCCATAGAGGCAAAGCCCACCTTCCAAACGCAGGCTGTCACGCGCGCCAAGGCCGATGCCTTCAACCTCTTCCATAGCCAGCAGCTTGCGGCAAATGCCAACCGCATCAGTTTCAGGAATCGAGATTTCATAGCCATCTTCGCCGGTGTAACCCGAACGACTGACCCAACAGGCCACACCATCCAGCTCCACCTCAGTAAAATCCATGAACGCCATTTCTACAACAGCTGGGTTCAGCCGTGCCAAAGCTGTCTCTGCCGCCGGACCTTGCAGGGCCACCAAAGCACGATCGGTGATCTCTTCGACGGTCACATCAGGAGACAGAGCAGCGATCATGCGCGCAATATCAGCTTCCTTGCAAGCCGCATTCACCACCACAAAAAGGTGATCGCCGCGATTGGCAAACATCAAATCGTCTTCGATCCCGCCGGCTTCGTTTGTAAAAAAACCATAGCGCTGACGCCCAGCGCCAAGGCCAATCACGTCCTGCGGTACCAGCGCTTCAAACGCCTTCGCTACCGCCTCATAACTCTCGGCACGCAACGCGACCTGTCCCATGTGGCTTACATCAAACAAACCTGCAGCCCCGCGACAATGCAGGTGCTCTTTCATGACACCCAGCGGGTACTGTACAGGCATATCATAGCCCGCAAACCCAACCATCTTGGCGCCAAGTTCAACATGCAGATCGTAAAGCGGAGTCCGCTTCAAATCTCCCATAGTCTTCGCCCTTCTCCTTCCGGGCGTGTCCATGTTTGGAGGTCACAACCGGCATCCCATTTTCGCGCAACTACTTTGCGCGTGCGATGCCCCCTCTGTCCGACTGCCTGAGATCGTTATCCCTTCGGCGGGTGTTCTGACGAACACCACTCTCCAGAGTGTGTTTTTCAAAGGCGGTCGGTCCCTGTGGCCTGAGAGTTTCCGGGGCGGTTGCTCCTTCGGCACTGGATCGTCCAGTTCTCCCGATTCACCTTGGTGTGCACCGTAGTATGCAGAATCAAAACTGACAAGCCTCAATATCGCAAGTGGTTATCCCGCAATAAGCATTGGTTATCACGACGCCCTACAGGCCTGCTAAGTAATTGCGAAACAACAAAGGGGTTCCAACACGCGAGTGGCTGTTTCCCCCTGCATCACGCCTTCACCCCACCTTATGAAGCATGGATCCGTTACCCGCCTCAAATGAGTTTCGGCAATTCAGCTTGGCTTCACCCGCGCGAATCCCTAGGTAAGCACCCATCCAAATTGGGGGCTTCTTATGCTTGTGCTCGCCTTGATAATTTTTGTTGGCCCACTCATTGGGGCAACCTTGTCTTTTGCTGCAGGCATACAACTTTGGCGCGGCAGAAAAGTTGAAGGCGCAGTGACGGTCCTGATGACAACAGCCTTCGGGCTTTTGGCTGTCTGGAGCCTTCGTTTTGACCTGGGGCTCAACTTGCCAGAAGTCTCCGCCTTGCCTTCTGGCGCAGCACTTGAGGAAACTCTGATTGTTCTCGCAGGAGTTCTGCTATTAAGCCTACTGATTGGCGCTCTTCGTTGGCCCGCACAGTATAAAGGCCGCTGGATGGCTGTTCTTGCCACTCTACTATGGGGCGTTGTAATCGCCGCTGGACTTGTGCTGTCTGGCATCGATTTTCGCCACTAAATGAAGCGCCAAATGCTCAGCTAGCTTTGGAACTGCAGCGATCTGGTGCCAGTATGCCCAGCAACGCCACATTGTCACACACCAGCGCATCCAGCGTCACCACGTCCAGTCGCGCGTAAAATGCCTAGGCCGCTTCCTGCAGCGCGACTTTTAGGCGGCATGCTTCCACGAGTGGGCATGAGTTATCGACGTCCGCAAAGCACTCCGCCAGTGGCACTGATGCTTCCATTGCGCGAAAAATCTCGCCAATTTCGATATCTTTCGGCTCCCGCGCCAGCTCCAGCCCGCCATTTCGCCCGCGCTGCGTGCTCAACACGCCCATTAACGCAAGCTGATGAATGACCTGAGCCAAATGGTTCTCCGACGCATTGCACACCCCGGCAATCTCATGCTTGGTCACCAAGCGACCACGGTGCGCTGTACAATACATCAGCACACGAATGGCAATATTCGTCCGTTTGGTTATACGCATGTCGGTCCTCTTGCTCCCACCCCCTGATCAGATGAGTATCCCGGTTGTGACAGAACGCCGCTGCGACAGCATTGACATGGATCAACACACGTGTAGGGAAGAGCCATGACCGCATCCTACTTCTTTGGCTATGGCAGCCTCGTAAACAGCACCACGCACTCCTATGAGGATGTGCACCCAGCGCGCCTGCATGGCTGGCGCAGGGAGTGGCGCCATACAGACCTGCGGCCCATTGCTTTTCTGGTTGCGGTGCCGGACACCTCTACTGACATTGACGGCATTATCGCCCATGTGCCTGGCGACGATTGGAACGCATTGGACGAGCGCGAGTTTGCCTACACCCGCATCCACAGTACCCCAAACATTACGCACCCAATCACAGCTCCAGTTGAAATTGCCGTGTACAAAGCACGTGACGACATCGTGGTACCTGCGGACACGCGCCACCCAATCCTGCTCAGCTACCTAGATGTGGTTGTGCAAGGCTATCTTCAGCAATTTGGCGAACAAGGCGTTGCAGATTTCTTCGCAACTACAACCGGTTGGGACGCGCCCATTCTGCATGACCGTGCCGACCCGCAATATCCGCGTCATCGTGTATTGACCAAAACGGAAACAGCCCTAGTGGATCACCACCTCGCCGCTCTGGACGCAAAATTCACCAGCTAAAAGGCCCGACGCCATGCCCTCTTTGATCTGGCATAATGACCACACAGAGGGCGGCAAGCTGGCCAACCGCAAGCTACTAAAACAGCTCGATTTCTGGCTCACGACCGGTGACAAGGTGGCCTTGCTCAAAGCACTAAAAAACTGGCCGGCCGCAGACACTTTGGCGGCCCTCACGCGCCTGCGCCCTGCCCGCGCCCGCGTGATGTTTGACTGGATCCCCGACGCGCTTGGCCTCAAAGTTATGGCCGAACTTGATCCAAACCTGCGCGCCGTTTTGTTCTCAGAAACCTCTCTCACCACATTCTCCAACATCATCGCCATGATGGATGTGGATGAGGCCGTCGACACGCTGCTAGAACTGTCACGCAGTTTCGCCGCAAAACTGGTCGCAGCGCACCCGAAGGCGGACGATATTGCCGCCGTTTTACAAGCCCGCGACGACAGCGCCGCAACCGTCATGCGCCTCGGCGTTTTGATGGCCCCGGCAGATTGGACCGTCGCGCAGCTCACAATAGACATCCGTGCACGTAGCCAAAACATCTCCAAAATCGACATGATGTTTGTGGTGGACGCAAACCGAAAGCCGCTGGGCTTCTTACGGTTCCGAGAAGTGCTGGCCGCAACCGACGAGGTGATCCTGCGTGACATCCTGCATCCGGAACTTGTTTTGGTCAGCGCCGACTGGGACCGCGAAGACGTCTTGTCCATGGCTCGCGCCAAAAGCCTGCACGCCATTGGCGTGATCGACAGCACCGGCAAGCTCGTCGGCGGCATCTCCCCCCGCGAGCTAGGAGAGATTGTCCGCGAAGAAGCAGAAGAAGACATGCTGCGCATGGGCTCGGTCTCAACCGCCACGACACAGTTTGACAGCCCGCTCACCATCCTGCGCCGCCGTCTGCCTTGGTTGCTCGGTGGCCTTGGTGGCGCGGGCTTTGCCGCCGGTGTAATTGGCTCTTTTGAGGATGCTCTGGCCCAAGCCGCCGTGCTCGCCAGCTTCATACCCGTGGTCATGGCCACCGCAGGCAACGCTGGTATTCAGGCCTCGACCGTGTCTGTGCAGTCCCTTACCTCCGGTGTGAACTGGCGCGGCGACTTTGGTGGGCGCATCTTGCGCGAACTTTTCGGCGCCATGCTGAACGGGCTTTCCATTGGCTGCATAACCGCACTCATGGTCCTTTCGGTCAGCCTGTTCATCCCACTGCACGCACCAGTTTATTTGGCTGTCACCGCACTCTGCGCCCTCACGCTCGTTACCACCATCGCAGGAACCATCGGTGCCATGATTCCGTTTATTCTTAAATTGTTGCGCCTTGACCCTGCCGTCGCGACCGGCATCTTCATCACCACCACCAACGACGTTTTTGGGGTTTTGATTTTCTTCCTTGTCGCCTCAGTGCTCTACCTCTGAGCTATACCGCCAAGTCGCTCAACAGACACTTTGGCAAATACCGCTCAAAGTCTGATTTCCGGCATAGCTCTCGCGCAGGTGTGGTCACCGCCGAAGTCGCCGCTGTTGTACCCCATTGCAACGCCGTCGTCGCATCTATGCCCGTCGCCATGGCCAAGACATATGCCCCGACAAAACTGTCCCCGGCCCCAACCTTACTGTCCACCGGGACATCCAACCCGGTCGCGTGCACGCAGCCTGCGCCCGTCGCCAAAACCGACCCATCCGGCCCCCGCGCCACAATCACGATGCGCGCCACGCCCTTGGTGACCAAACTGAACGCAAACCGGGCGGTGTCCTCGCGACTTGCCAATGGTCCACCTGCGATCTCTTTCGCCTCATCATGATCCATACGCAGCACTTCCAGCCCAAAGCCGGTATGCGCGCACAGATCAGCCAACGGCGCGCCAGAAATGTCACAGATAACTTTCGGCACATCGCCCCCAAACCGCTGCATAATACGACGGATCACATCCACCGGCATACCCGGCGCCAAACTACCCGACAGCACAACCAATTCAGACGGCGACACCATCCCGCACAGGCTATCCAGCATCAGCTCACAATCCGACTCTCGCCACGTGTGCCCCGGCGTCACATAGCGAAACTGATCCCAGCTTGCCTCCTCGATCACCGCCACATCTGTGCGAGTCTCCCCGGGTGCAGAAAAAGGAATCCGCGCTATGCCTTCCTCCGCCAACAGATCGCCTAGCTGCTCACCTGTCGCGCCACCCGCCGCCACAAAAGCGCGCGAATGACCGCCCAAAATGCGAATGGCGCGCGACACGTTGATCCCGCCACCGCCCGCACTGAACACCGGCGCCTCACAACGCAACTTCGGCCCAGCGCTCACCTCCGGCGTTGTGGTCGACATGTCTACGGCCGGATTGAAAGTCACGGTCAAAATATCTTGCAACGACCCAACCTCCAGAGGGAACAAGCGCACGCGACGCATCTATTCACAGCAATACCGTTATCGCAAATACGAACTTCAGAACACGGTCCTAGGTCAAGGACGGAAACAAAAAACGGCGCCCCGAGGGGAGCGCCGTCTTCAAGAACCGAACGGTTCTTATCCCAGCATCAGCTGGTAACTCGCCGGTGCGTATTTGTAGCCACTGTCGTGTTTTTCAACATAGCCAACCGCCGGCCAAGGCATGTGATATCCTATGAATGGAATATTTTCCGCCGCCAGCATGTCCAGCATCTTGCGCCGGGTCGCCGCCGCCGCAGCCTTGTCACGGTCAAACTTCACTTCCCAATCCGGGTAGGCCAATGACCAGACATAGTGATTGGCAAAATCTGCCGCAATCACAAGCTGTTGCCCCTCGCTCTCGATGCGATAAGCCATATGCCCCGGCGTGTGCCCAAAGGCGGCCAGCGCCGTGATCCCGCCGGCCACCGATGCACCATCTTCGATCATGTCAAAGCGTTCCGCATGGGGCCGCACTTTGGCTTCAAAAGCTTTGTTGCCATCTGTTTTGGCCCAAGCGTCAAACTCAACGCGGCCGGTCACATGTTTGGCATTGGCAAAGGTCACACCTGACTCACCTGCCACCCCGCCAATATGATCACCATGCATATGTGTGATCACCACGGTGTCAATTTGGTCTGGACTGTATCCAGCAGCGGTAAGCGCTGCTGTGATCGCATCCGGGCTCAAACCAGCGTCAAACAGCACCAGCTCATTGCCGGTGTTCACCACTGTCGGCGTGAAGAAGAACTGCGCGGCATTGGTCGGGATATTTGCCGCACTGGAGGCCGCCGCAAATTCATCAGCGCCAACATTCATACCAAAGATATTTTGTGGGCTTTCTACCGTGCGCGTCCCCACAAGCAGGGTTGTGACCTCAAATGCTCCCAACTTCATGCGGTTGAAACGCGTAGCGCCCACCCCCAACATCTCCGCCTTGGCCGCTGCCTGCTTGGGCAAGGCTGCGGCCAGTGGCACAGCCGCTGCACCTGCCAATATTCCGCGTCTTGAAATCGCTCTTTCCTGTGTCACGCCTTATCTCCCTCTAGAAACTTCACAAAGTAAGTATAAGCACTCTGCGATGTCAGAAGCCGATCGGATTGCTTCTCACGCGAAGTTGAAACACCGTGCGTCTATCTTGCAATCAAAAGAGAAAAGCGCTCACGACAAAACCCGCCTTGCTTGCACAAGCAGCCTCACTCATAGTGATGCAATGCGTTTCTGGCTTTCCATCAAGAGATCAACAGCATGACATACCGTATTTTGATGATGGCCTTGAGCACATTGTTGTTTGCACATGCAATTCAAGCAGAGCCAGTGGCAGGCAACGAAAACACGCAGAAAAAGACTCTTTCAGTCTGTCTCGGCCCACAGCAATTGTCGGTGCCGCTGGGGATGGACTTCAGGGCAATTAGCGCCAGCGACCGCAAGATGATTAACCTCAGTAATCTCTATAAGATGTCCTTAGAAGAACGTGAAAACCTCGTTGCGCAGGAGCCACTTAACGTTTCAACTGTGTTTTTAAGATCGCGCACGGTTTCAGCCGAGATGCCCTCGGTTCTTGAGCTTCTCTTAAAACGTGCCACTCCGTATAGAATTTTTCACCTTCGACTAGACGTTTACCCCAAACCAGTACGTGGTGGCTGGCTGGAGCGTGAACCAAAAGTGGTTCCCTTCCCTGAAAAGAACACGGATGCTTTCGCGCCAACACAAGCGATGTTTAATAATCACTCTGTGAAAGTACGATGTATCCCGGGAATGCCAAAACACAGTCGGGACGAGGCCTCGCGCTGGTGCACAGTATACGGCTTCATTGGCCAAACAAAAAGTTTACGGTTCTCCGTTGTCACTGGACGCGATTTGGCAGGGCATTGGCCCACAGCAGACACCGATTGGGACACGCTCGAAATGGCAGGCTGGGCCGCACCGCTCAAAGAGCTTGAGGAAGGTCTTAAACATTTGACGGCGCCACCACCCCCAGGTGCCACCCTTTGTGAGTGACCCCATCCAGCGCCCCCTCTGGCGCACGCTTCCGCTAAGACAGCGCAGCCTCCCTTGAACTATGCGCCATTAACCTCCCCTTAGTGGACAAATCGCTCTGGGTGTGGAATGGGAAGCGCAACAGGAGAATCCCATGACGACCACTCGTTTTGCCCCCTCGCCCACTGGCTACATTCACGTTGGCAACCTGCGCACCGCGCTGATGAACTATCTGATCGCCCGCAAAGCTGGCGGCACCTTCATCCTGCGCATCGATGACACCGATCCTGAGCGCAGCAAACAAGAATATGTGGATGCCATTCAGGAAGACCTCGAATGGCTCGGCCTGACGTGGGACCGTATCGAAAAACAATCTGACCGTCTGGACCGTTATGAAGACGCCGCGCAACAACTGCGCGACATGGGCCGGTTTTATGAGTGTTTTGAAACCCCCACCGAGCTGGATCTGAAACGCAAGAAACAGCTCAACATGGGCAAGCCACCGGTCTATGACCGCGCGGCGCTGAACCTATCAGAAGATGAAAAAACCAAACTGCGCGCAGAGCGCGGCAATGGCCACTGGCGCTTCAAGCTGGATCACACCCGCATCGAATGGACCGACGGCATTCTGGGCGACCGCTCGATTGACGCCGCCTCTGTCTCTGACCCCGTGCTGATCCGCGCAGACGGACAGTTCCTCTACACGCTGGCCTCTGTCTGTGACGACATCGACTATGGCATCACCGATGTTGTGCGCGGCTCTGACCACGTCACCAACACCGCAACCCAGATTCAAATCATCCAAGCCCTCGGCGGCGCGGTGCCCAACTTCGCGCACCACTCCCTGCTGACCGGCCCCCAAGGCGAGGCGCTCTCCAAACGCCTTGGCACTCTGGCCCTGCGCGACCTGCGCGCAGCCGGTGTGCAGCCAATGGCGCTTCTGAGCCTGATGGCCCGTCTGGGCAGCTCCGACCCAATGGAGCTGCGCGCCAACCTCGAAGAGATTGCTGACGGCTTTGACATCACAAAATTTGGCGCTGCGCCGACCAAATTCGACGTCGAAGACCTCTACCCGCTGACCGCCAAAGTCCTGCAAGAGACACCCCTCGCAGAGGTGGCTGACGCCGTTGCCGCCGTGGGTGTACCTGCTGACAAAGCCGAGCGTTTCTGGACCGTGACCCGCGACAACATCACCACGCTCAACGATCTCGGCAAATGGTGGGACCTCTACACCAACGGTGCCGAGCCAGAGATCGACGAGGAAGACAAAGACTTCATCGCCGAAGCCATGAAGCTCCTGCCCGAAGGCCCGTTTGACGACGACACATGGTCCACATGGACGTCAGCTGTGAAAGAAGCCACCGGCCGCAAAGGCCGCGGCCTCTTCATGCCACTGCGCAAAGCGCTGACTGGCCAGAAAAATGGCCCCGACATGGCCTCCCTGATGCCGCTGCTGCAGGTCATCAAAGCGCGCGGTTAAATAGTCGGCAAAAGAAAAGGCGGCGCGTCCCAATATGGGATGCGCCGCAATGTTCTGTTTAAGAAAGCAGGGCTAAGCCTTCAGAAAAGACGTCAGCTTTGCGGGACGAAGCAACCGTTCAAAACCTGCAAAGCAACGACCGCAGCAAACCTTATGCAGAATAGCTTGTGAAGGAGTATTCGCCGTCATCTCACCGTAGAAGTTGCGCGTGTGAAAAACAGAGCCATATCTCTTTCTAATTGTTCGCGACAAAATTTATGGCTGTAACTCAAGGAATTTTGACAGGGGTTTTCCTTATGCAGGCGCTCTACATATTCACCAACTTTGTCTAAAAATTCGTCTGTCTCCGCTATCGCAGGCGAATGACGTTCAAGTAACTTTGGGAGTGCCTCATCGGGATCGTTATGGGCCGAAACATTATGTCGAAGAACTCTAATCTTGTCCCTGATCTCTTTATGCGGCGAGCCACATAGATCTCTAAACAACACGACAGTTTCTTTGGATCGGATTAGACCAGTTCTTTGAGAGTTTGTAGTGCGATGCAGCGACCAACCGTTCTTATTGTCAAAAAGTGAGTGTAGTTTAGTAAACATCTGCTCCAAGCTAATCGCGCAAATATGAGCAAGTGAGCGTGCAATCGGATCCGTTTGCCTTTCGGTTAGATCCCAGTTTTGTCCAAGCGCAGCCGCTAGACTCATTTTATGGGTGATATTTGCGTTGAGAGCCATAATCATCTGATGTCTGCTGCGGCTCAAGGTGTCTTCCATTGCAAGATTTTTTGTCATCTTTTCCCCAAAAGCCTCCAACTACGCGGCATGAAAGTCCCTGACACGTCATGCAAGCATTTCTATCCCCTCATAGGCTGGCTACCTGATCCACCCAAATTTTGCTATCTGCGCGTTGCCGCTATTCACTCGATCCGCTGCATCGGTCAAAGTGGACTCAATCAGCCCTTCCCTGATTGGGGCAGACAAGCGTCGCAATAACCCAACCCACCAAAGCCGTTCACTCAGCCCGCTTTCACAGCCGCCGTCACAATCACCTCAACCTTCAGCACATCGCGCGCCAATTTCGCCTCGCCACAGGCCCGCGCAGGCGCATAGCCTTCCGGCACCCAGTCATCCCAAACCGCATTCATTTCGGCAAAATCCGCCATATCCGACAGCCAAACAATGGCCTGCAAGATATGTTCGCGATCTGATCCAGCCTCTTCCAGCAACGCGTCAACGCGGGACAGGCAATCCCGCGTTTGCTCCGCAACGGTATCGCCCGCGCCAACTTGTCCACACAGGTAAGCCACCTGATTGTGGATGACAATTTTGGACATCCGTGTGCCCGTGTGCTTGCGCTCAATCATATTCAAGCCCCTGGTAAATCTACGTTAGTGCTGCCGCTCAACTCGGATCGCGGAACCGGTTCACAATCGGATAGCGCCGATCCAGCCAAAACGCCTTCTTGCTCAACCGCGCTCCTGGCGCCGACTGAAAGCGTTTGTATTCGCTGATATAAACCAGATGTTCAACGCGCTTCACCGTCTCCCGATCGTAGCCCGCAGCCACACAGTCCGCGACGGATTTGTCCTCATCCACCAGCATGAACAGGATCGCATCCAGCACGTCATAAGGCGGCAGGCTGTCCTCATCTTTCTGATCTGGACGCAGCTCGGCGGATGGCGGCTTGTCGATGATATTCACCGGAATGACCTCTCCCGCAGGCCCCATCATCCAGTCGCGATGCACATTGTTGCGCCAGCGCGAGGTCTCAAACACACGAGTTTTATACATGTCCTTGATCGGATTATACCCACCCGCCATGTCGCCATAGATCGTGGCATAGCCCACCGCGACCTCGGATTTATTGCCCGTGGTCAGCAGCATCTCACCAAATTTGTTGGACAGCGCCATCAGCAGAAGCCCGCGCAAACGGCTCTGAATATTCTCTTCGGTCAGCCCAGGATCCGTGCCTTCAAACAGCGGCGCCAACGTGTTGGTGATCGCGGCGCGGCCTTCAGCAATCGGCACATAGTCGTAGTGCACGCCCAACCGCTTCGCGATGTCCTCGGCGTCATCCAGCGATTCCTGCGAGGTATACTCAGACGGCAACATCACACAGCGCACGTTCTCCGCGCCCAGCGCATCCACCGCAATTGTCGCCACCAACGCCGAGTCAATGCCACCGGACAGGCCCAGTAGAACTTTCTTAAAGCCGGTCTTGCCCATGTAGTCGCGCAACGCCTCAACACAGACGCGATAATCCTGCTCTTCCCCCGCTGGCAACAGCGCCTTTGGGCCATCTTTGCAGCGCCAGCCAGCCGCGGTGCGTTCAAACTCGACATGTGCCACGGCCTCGTCAAACACCGGCAATTGCATCGCCAACTGCCCACCAGGGTTCAACACAAAGGAGCCGCCATCAAACACCTGATCGTCCTGCCCACCCACCATATTGAGGTAGACCAGCGGCAGTTCGGTCTCGATCACCCGCGCCACCATATGGTTCATGCGGCGATCAAACTTATCGCGGTAGTAAGGCGAGCCATTGGGCACCACGAGGATCTCCGCACCGGTTTCCTCCAATGTCTCCGGCACATCCTCAAACCAGGCATCCTCGCAAATTGGGCTGCCAACCCGCACGCCGTTCACGTCATACGGTCCACCCATCGGCCCATGGGCAAACAGACGCTCCTCGTCAAACACCGTGTAATTTGGCAAATGGTGCTTCAATTGCGTATGGACAATTTTGCCGCCTTTGAGAATGAAATAAGCGTTGTACAGCGCGCCGTCCTGCACCAGCGGTCCGCCAACAGCCACAACCGGTCCTTCGGCACAATCCACCGCCAGTTGCTCAACTTCCGCCAGCGCCGCCGCCTGCAAGGCCGGCTTCATGATCAGGTCCTGCGCATTATAACCCACAATGAACATTTCCGGGAACGCCACCATGTCGGACTTCGCCGCCTTAGCCTCAGCCCAGACCTCACGCACCTTGTTGGCGTTGCCCGCCACATCACCCATCACCGGATTGGCCTGCGCCAGTGTCAAACGGAATGTATCAGCCATCAATTCTCTTCCCGCACCGCGTTACTTGCGCAAAGATGTAGCAGACACAGCGCCAAGGAAAAGCGCAAACCACCGCCCCCAAGCCGCTCAAACCCGCCAAAACACAGCAAAACTGCAAAACCGTTTGCCCCAATCCAACCCTTGCCCTAAAATCGGTCAAAACACCGCAAGGTGATGGGGATGCTCCATCGGGGCAACAGTGGGACTGGAAATTATGAGCAGAACTCAGGCACTTACCTTAGCCATCCTGTTGGCGGGCACTTCCGCCTTCGCACAGGACAGCCAGGTTCTGACCAAACAATATGACGACGGCGGTGTCTATGAAGGCACCTTCAAGAACGGACTGCAACATGGCACCGGCATTTACCGCCTGCCCAATGGCTACGAGTACGAAGGCGCTTGGGTTGACGGTGAAATTGTCGGCGACGGCGTGGCCCGCTTCCCCAACGGCTCGGTTTACGTTGGCAATTTTGCCAAAGGTAAACCACACGGCTTTGGCAAAATCACCTTCACCGATGGCGGCACCTATGAAGGCGATTGGGCTGATGGCAAGATCACCGGCGCGGGTGTGGCGATCTACGCCAACAGCGTGCGCTACGAAGGCAGCTTCCAAAACGCCAACCACCACGGAAAAGGTGTTATGATCAGCCCCGCAGGCTACCGCTACGAGGGCGACTGGCTCAACGGCGTCAAAGAAGGCCTCGGCAAAATCACCTATGCTGACGGCACCATCTATGACGGCGAGATCAAAGCAGGCGAACGCGCCGGTCAAGGCCGCCTGACCATGCCGGGTGGCCTTATCTACCAAGGCACCTGGGCTGCCGGTCAGATCGAAGGTGATGGCACCCTGACCCAACCCAATGGCGACGTTTACATTGGTCAGCTTGTCGGAGGCCAGCGCCAGGGCAAAGGCATGGTCACCTACGCCAATGGCGACACCTACGAGGGCGATTTCCAGGCTGATCAACGCCACGGTCAAGGCACCTTCAAAGGCAGCGATGGCTACGCCTACGTTGGCACTTGGGTCAACGGCGACATCGAAGGCAGTGGAGAAGTCACCTATGCCGACGGCTCGGTCTATGTTGGACAGTTTTCCGACGGGCTGGCGGATGGTCAGGGCAAAATCACCTACACCGATGGCACCACCTACGAAGGCGACTGGAAAGCCGGCGTGAACGAAGGTGTGGGCAAAGCGATCTACGCCAACGGGCTGGTTTACGAAGGCGATTTCAAAAACGCCAAAAACCACGGCCGCGGCGTGATGACCTACGCCGATGGCTATCGCTATGAAGGCGAGTGGCAAGATGGCCAGCGCCACGGCATGGGCGTCGCCACTTACGCAGACGGCACCACCTACACCGGCCAATTCTCTCTGGGCCAACGTAGTGGCATTGGCGAAATTGTCATGCCGGATGGCTTTAAATACGCTGGCGAATGGAACGGCGGCGAGATCGATGGAGTTGGCGTTGCCACTTATGCCAATGGCGACATCTATGAAGGCACCTTCAAAGGCGGCCAGCGCCAAGGCGAAGGCACCATGACCTACGCCTCCGGCGAGGAACGCAAAGGCAACTGGGCCAACGGCACATTGTCCGAGGCCACGCCCGCGCAAAACGACGGCTAGTCAATAACCTCGGGAACACTCAAAAGCCGCGCCGTCTGCGCGGCTTTTTGGTTTTTAGGTCAGCGTCCCGGCGGCCCCTGGCGCCAACCGCCGCAACATTTCCGACAGCTGCTCCACCTCACTGCCCTGCCAGCGATCATCCAGCAAATACCCTGCCCGCTTGGCAAAGGTCACCAAAGCATCCGCCAAGCGCTCCGCACCAGCCTCTGTGAGCGCTACAAACACAATCCTTGCGTCCCGTTCATCCACATCACGACTGAGCAGCCTAATTTTTTCCATTGGCGCGGCCATGCGCGTGACCGTGGACGCGCTGACATGCATCCGCTTTGCCAGCTCCACTCGCGCCAACCGTTGCTTCGATGACCGCTGCACATGCAACAGCATCAAAAATTCATTCACCGAGATGCCATGCACCGAAGAAAACTCACCGGCCAGCCCTGCGCGAAACTCATCCGCCGCCTGCAATAGCCGCAGAGCACTTGTTATTCTAATATCTGTCATACACCTCACTTATTGCAATATGCTTGCATATGCAAGCGAATCGCAACATATAGCGCAAAACACCCAAACGCATGGACAGTCAGTATGCCCTTTGAAACCGCCTTTTCCCTCGCTGGCCTCATTGCAATGTCAGGCTGGCTCCTGCTCCTCGCCTCCCCATGGCTCCCCAACCTGTCAGACAGAATCGCAGGCGTCCTGTTGCCCGCACTCCTCTCACTTGGCTACCTCGCGCTGATCACGGTCCCAACCGAAACCACCGGCGGCTTTGACAGCCTGGCAAGTGTCAAAGCCCTCTTCTCCCACGACCAGGCGCTATTGGCCGGCTGGGTGCATTTCCTCGCCTTTGACCTTTTCATCGGCGCTTGGGCTTGCCGCTCCGCACGCGCCCAAGGCACCCGCTTCATTTGGGTCGTCCCAAGCCTGCCACTGATTTTTCTCTTTGGTCCCGCTGGGCTGCTTGCCTACTGGGCGCTTTCCGCTGTCAGCCGCCTAACAGGTCGTACTCACCACGGCACTTCAAGCCCGGCGTAGTCAAAGAACCCACCACTCTGATTTGGTGTCAGCCCGTCACACACGCCCAACAGGTTTGAGGCCGCGTCCTCAGCACCAACTTTCTTGTGCGCCGGGTAATTGGCTGTAAAATCTGTTGCTACCGTACCGGGGTGCAACGCCACACAGACCGCTTGCTTGTGACTGCGCGCCAGCTCAATCGCCCCTGTCCGGATCACCTGATTGAGCGCCGCCTTGGACGCCCGATAGGAATACCAACCACCGGCCCGGTTATCGCCAATCGACCCAACCCGCGCCGACAAAGCCGCAAACACGCCCCGCTCCCGCCGCGCCAACAGCCGCGATGCCTGTTTCAACACCAATGCCGGGCCAATGGTGTTCACCGCAAACTGCGCCGCCATCTCTTCCGCGCTTAGCTCCCGCAACGCCTTCTCCGGCGCAACCCGCGTGTTCACTAGAGCCCCCGTCGCCACAAAGATCAGATCAAACGGTCCGTCCAGCGCATCCAGCACCGCTTCCGCCTGCGCCGGATCGGTCACATCAAACCCGTCCCGCTGCCGCGACAGCCCAACAACCGACACATTCTGCGCCCGCAACCGCGCCGCCAGCGCCGCTCCAATCCCACCTGTATCGCCAACCACCAATGCGCGCATCTCTCTCTCCCTCGTTTCCCGATACTACGCACCACACGGCGAACCAGATGCCCCAAGTCTTTCACAGTCCCCAAATATCTTGGGGAGTCACAGCCCCGCTGTGACGGGGCAAAGCCCCGAACACCCTCGGACAACAATCCAAAACTTTTGCCCTTTTCATTTGCCAAGTGGCATGTATAAATCTGCGCCATGACCACTCAATCCCATATCGCAACAGACGCGCGCCTTCCGGCGCCCTTTGCGCGTGGCCTTGACCTACTCCTAGTTCGCCTCTGAGCGTGACCCTGTCGGTGCGCGTGCTCAGAGGAGACTGTTTCGCACCGATTGTCCCAAGCAACGCCGCTTAATCGACATTTACAGGACGCTAGGAAACACCATGCAAAAGATAAACCTCGCTAATAAACTGTCCAAGTTTTCAAGCCACTGGGACCCACATGTGGTTGCCAGCTACAATGACAATGATGTCATGGTGGTGAAATTTCAGGGCGAATACGCCTTTCACCAGCATGCCACCACCGATGACTTCTTCCTCGTGCTCGAAGGCGAAGTCACCATGGACTATGACAACGCGCCCTCCGTCACTTTTGGTGCTGGCGAGATGGTCGTGGTCCCCAAAGGTCAAATTCACCGCCCGCGTGCCGAGAAAGAAGTCAAAGTGCTTCTGATCGAGCCCAAAGGCGAACCCAACTCAGGGGACAGCGACACACCGCCTGCCCCCAAACCGCATATCTGAACAGGAATAAGAACCATGTCCGACAACCAAGTCCTGATTTTTGACACCACTTTGCGCGACGGCGAGCAATCTCCTGGCGCCACCATGACCCATGACGAAAAGCTGGAAATTGCCAGCATGCTTGACGACATGGGTGTGGACATCATCGAAGCCGGCTTCCCCATCGCCTCCGAAGGTGATTTTGCCGCCGTTTCCGAGATCGCTAAGAACTCCGTGAACTCCCGTATCTGCGGTCTGGCGCGCGCAAACTTCGCCGACATTGACCGCTGCTGGGAGGCGATCAAGCACGCCAAACAAAACCGCATCCACACCTTCATCGGCACCTCACCGCTGCACCGCGCCATTCCCAACCTCACCATGGATGAGATGGCCGACAAGATCCATCAGACCGTGAGTCACGCCCGCAACCTGTGTGACAATGTGCAGTGGTCACCGATGGACGCCACCCGGACCGAGTGGGACTACCTCTGCCGCGTGATCGAGATCGCCATCAAGGCAGGCGCCACCACCATCAACATTCCGGACACCGTGGGCTACACCGCCCCCGCCGAAAGCGCCGACCTGATCAAACGCCTGATCGAAACCGTGCCGGGCGCGGATGAGGTGATCTTTGCAACCCACTGCCACAACGACCTGGGCATGGCGACCGCCAACTCCCTCGCCGCCGTAGCAGGCGGCGCGCGTCAGATCGAATGCACCATCAACGGCCTGGGCGAACGTGCAGGCAATACCGCGCTTGAAGAAGTTGTGATGGCGCTCAGAACCCGCCACGACATCATGCCCTGGACCACCGGCATCGACACCACCAAGATCATGGCGATCTCCCGCCGTGTCTCCACCGTGTCCGGCTTCCTGGTGCAGCCCAACAAGGCCATCGTTGGCAAAAACGCCTTTGCCCATGAAAGCGGTATCCACCAGGACGGCATGCTGAAAAACCGCGAGAACTTCGAGATCATGCGTCCCGAAGACGTAGGCCTTTCCGGCACCTCCCTGCCGCTGGGCAAACACTCCGGCCGCGCCGCGCTTCGGGATAAGCTGGAGCAGCTTGGCTTTGAAGTGGGCGACAACCAGCTCAAGGACATCTTTGTCCGCTTTAAAGAGCTGGCCGACCGCAAGAAAGAGGTGTTTGACGACGACATCATCGCGCTTGTGCGCGCGGATAGCGGCGAAGACGAAGACGACCGTTTGCAGCTGGTCTCCATGAAAGTGGTCTGCGGCACCGGTGGCCCGGCCGAAAGCACCATCGAGATGGAAGTGGACGGTAAAGAGCTCTCCGCCGCCGCCGAAGGTGACGGCCCGGTGGACGCCACCTTCAAAGCCATCCGTCAGATCCACCCCAATACCGCCCGCCTGCAACTCTATCAGGTGAGCGCCGTGACCGAAGGCACCGACGCGCAGGCAACTGTTTCTGTACGTCTGGAAGAAGACGGCGTCATCGCCACCGGCCAGTCGGCCAACACCGACACAGTAGTGGCCTCCGCCAAGGCTTACATCCACGCACTCAACCGTCTTCTAGTGCGCCGTGACAAAGTGGGCGAAGGCGCGGATGCCAAAGAAGTGTCCTATAAGGATCTCGCTTAGACGAACGAAAGGCTGCCTCAAACGAGGCAGCCCTTTTACGTATTTCACCGACATGGTTCGGCTCACGGTGGCTCGTGTTCCAGAAGTTAGCCTTAGGCATAATGCATCACTCCGCTTGAGGATGGAGACAACTTCCAGTGGAAAGTTCTGATAGGTTCTGAAAGGTCGCTTGTCTCTCTGTGCGAACTGTGATTTCCAAGTGTCGCCTAAGCAAACTCGAAGGATTTCCGGGTGAATAGAGTTTTTATTTTTATCGTATTTGTAGCATCGGCAGCAGGGATACTTTTTTCTGTTTTTTCAACTTCGGCCGAAGATCGACTAAGCAATAACTTGAATGAAACGATTGGGCTGGATGGAAACATTTCATTGGACGGGTGCAACCTTTCGGTGAAGGTAGAAAGCGCTGGCCAAGAAAACTCCCCAATTGCTTTGACGCGAGTGGTTCTTCAAGCGGATTTGCGGAACTATGATTTTAATACTGTTCACTTTACGCCGGGCTCAAATAATTTTGGATTGCGAATTGGCCGGAGCAAAGTTGACGAAAAAATGCTAAAGCAGGCCCACCAAGTCATTGATGCAGGCGGCGAAAAACTGAACAGGCACTTTTCTGGCGATCAAGTTGTTAGGGAAATATTTGAAAGGGACGGTGGCAGAATTTTTTTCGTGTAATGGCCGAAGTAGCCTCAACAGACGAGGGCCTCCAAATTCTTAAACCCCACGGCGATGCGCCCGACTTCTTTCGATTTACTGAAGCAGTTGAGGCTATTAATGCGCCAGCGAGCTATCGAACCACGACAAGTTTCGCAGCTGCCGGGGACCGAACGGCAGAGACGTTTTTGACCGGAGAAGTTGTCGCAGTCCCTTTCCTGCAATTTCGTGTAAAAACAGAGGGCCAAGCGAAAGAATTGGCTCACTCATTTCACGATTATGCAGCAAAAAATGAATGTCATTGATCGTGAGAGCGACAAACGTGCCTTGTAAAACGGATTTTATGTAAAGCGCAGCTATATTGTAATTTTAGGCCCCAAACAGAAATCGATGACCGCATAACCACTGCACCAAACAAAAACCAACTCAGAGCGTCCAAACTCGGACAATCTGCGAGCCCGTCACTTCATACTTCACCCAATCACCATATCCCCAGCTAGGCCAAGCGCGAACCCGGCCACAGCTCCCAACGCAGGCGAATAGGCCCCGCTCTCATGCGCTTCCGGCGCGATGTCCTGAAACACCAGGTACAAAATCCCACCGGTGGCAAAAATCGTGATCGCGCCCAGCGTTTCCGGATCATCCGCCAAAAATGCAAAACCAAGCAGCGCACAGAGCGGACCCAACCCCGCCAGCACGACAAACACCAGTAGCACCTTGGCTGCGGGCAACTTCCCCTGCGCCCAAATCTCCCGGAACGCGGCAAACCCTTCCGGCAGGTTCTGCAAAAACATCATCGCCGCCAGCAACTTCGCCGTTGCTGCCTCTGTCACCAACAACGCACCCAGCGCCATGGCCTCCGGCAGAAAATCCAACAACATCGCCAGCACCAGCGCTCCGCTACCGCCCGCCTTTGCCAACGCCGCATCCACCAGCGCAAAACATACCCCACCGGCCACCAGCAACCCAACAGCCAGCACCACCGGCAGCACCTCCGCGCCCTTGGGCACCAGCACCAAGGCCACCGCCGAAAGCAACGCCCCGCCGCCAAACGCTGTGACAGATTTCAGAAACCGGGTTTCCACCGCACGGTTGGAAATATGCTCCACCCGCGCCAAAACGCCCCCTAAAGGGATCGCCAGACCGGCACAAAAAGATAATAACAGCGCGTAATGAATGAGTCCCATGGCGAAATGCTACTACGCCTCCGCCACAGAGCAATGTTTTTGTGACTACAGCAGGTTAGCTACGCCCCAAATCCTCCAAGATCGGACAATCCGGCCGCCCGTCGCCTGCGCAATTCGCCACCAAATGGCTCAACGTCCCGCGCATCGCCTGCAAATCCGCGATCTTGCGATCAATCTCGCTCAAGTTCTTCTGCGCCACCCGCTTCACATCCGCGCTGGCCCGCCCTTGATCCTCATACAGCGCCATCAAGGTCCGACAGTCCTCAATCGAAAACCCAAGCCCCCGCGCGCGGCCCAGAAACACCAGCTTGTGCTGATCCTTCTCGCTAAAGCTGCGGTAGCCATTGTCGCCCCGCGCCGGGGTCACAAAACCGATGTCCTCATAATAGCGAATGGTTTTCGCCGGCAGGCCGGTGTTCTTGGACACTTCCCCGATATTCATCACACACCTTCTTTCTTGCTGGCCTGAAAGGCTGGCTGGATGCGCCGCAACCGCAACGCGTTGGTGAGTACAAAGACACTGGACAGCGCCATCGCCCCCGCGCCCAACATTGGCGACAAGGCAGGCCCGCCAAACGGCACCAGAATGCCCGCTGCCACCGGAATGAGTGCCACGTTATAGCCAAACGCCCAGAACAGGTTCTCTTTGATGTTACGCATCACCCGGCCGCTCAGGTCAAATCCGGTCACCACGCCGCCCACGTCGCCCGCCATCAACACCACGTCCGCCGCTTCAATTGCCACATCCGTGCCGGTGCCAATGGCAATGCCCACATCCGCCGCCGCCAAGGCGGGCGCGTCGTTGATACCATCGCCAACAAAGGCCACCTTGCCCACAGTGTCGCGCAACTGCTCCAGCGCCGCCACCTTGCCGTCCGGCAAGACTTCTGCAACCACATGGTCCACGCCCAGATCGCGCGCCAAAGCCTGCGCAGTGCGCTCTGTGTCGCCGGAGATCAACGCCACGGTTTTGCCCATGCCATGCAGTGCTTTGATTGCCGCTGAGGAGGTCGGCTTCACCGCATCCGCCACAGCAATCACCGCCGCCAGCTTGCCGTCCACCGCTACATATACTGGCGTCTTGCCTGCCTCGGCAAAAGCCACGGCCCGCTCTTCCAGCCCACTCAGAGAAACCTCCAAGGCCGTCATAAACCGCGCCGCACCGACGGCCACTTTCGCGCCGTCCACAGTACCGATCAGCCCATGCCCAACCCGCACTTCAAGCTCAGAACAAGCCGCGACCCGAAGCCCGCGTGCCGCCGCTTCGGCCACCATCGCCCGCGCCAAAGGATGCTCGGATTGCGCTTCAACTGACGCCACCTGCGCCAACACCGCATCCTCGTCAAACCCCTCGGCCAAAACCACATCGATCACCGACGGTGCCCCTTGAGTCAGCGTGCCGGTCTTGTCAAACGCCACCACATCACAGTCCCGTAACCCTTGCAGCGCGTCGCCTTTGCGGAACAACACGCCCAGCTGCGCCGCCCGTCCGGTGCCCACCATAATCGAGGTTGGCGTCGCCAATCCCATCGCGCACGGGCAGGCAATGATCAGCACCGCCACCGCCGCCACCAACGCATAGCCCAGGCGCGGTTCAGGCCCGACCAGCATCCAGACAACAAAGGTCGCCGCCGCAATCATCATCACCACCGGCACAAACACTGCCGTAATCCGGTCCACCAGATTCTGGATCGGCAGCTTTGCCCCCTGCGCCTGACGCACCATATCAATGATCTGCGCCAGCATCGTGTCGCGCCCAACCTGCTCCGCCTCATAGCGAAGTACGCCCGCACCATTCACCGTGCCCGCAATCACCGCATCGCCTGCGGTTTTCGCCACCGGCACCGGCTCGCCCGAAATCATCGCCTCATCCACAAAGGATGCGCCATCCAACACGCGGCCATCCACGGCCACCCGCTCTCCCGGTCGCAAGTGCAGCACATCACCCACAGCAAGCTCTTCAATCGGCAGCTCGAAGATAGCGCCTTTGCGCTCCACTCGCGCCACACGCGGCTGCAAGCCCACAAGCGCCTGAATAGCCGCGCCTGTACGACCCTTGGCCCGCGCCTCCATCCAGCGCCCTGCAAGGATCAGCACCACAATCACAGCCGCCGCTTCAAAATACACATTGGCCGTGCCTGCCGGCAGCAGCCCCGGTGCAAAGGTCGATACCACCGAGAACAGATACGCTGCCCCTGTACCCAATGCGACCAGCGAGTTCATCTCTGGCGCACCTTTTAATAGCGCGGGAATGCCTTTGGCATAAAACTCCCGCCCCGGCCCGATCAGCAGAATCGAGGTCAGCACAAACTGGAACAAATAGCTGTTCTGCATCCCGACATTGGCCATCAACCAATGGTGAAACGCGGGCACCATGTGCCCGCCCATCTCGATGCAGAACACTGGAAACGCCAGCACCGCCGCCAGCAGCACCCGAAGCTTGGCCGCCTTGGCCTCTTTTTCTTTGCGATCTGCAATGTCTTCCGAAAGGCCCTCTTCCGGTACCCGCGCCGGATACCCCGCCCGCGTGCTCAGCGCGGCAATCTGATTGGCCGTGATCGCGCCGTCCAGATAGCGCACCGCCGCGCTCTCGCTGGCAAAATTGATCTCCGCAGACAATACGCCCTCGTCCGCCGCCATCGCAGCCTCCGCGCGGCGCACACAGCCCGCACAAGTCATCCCGCCGACATCCAGCGTCACCTTGGCTTCACGCGCCGGATAGCCCGCAGACTTCAGCGCTGCGATCACGCCATCGCGCACGGTGTCATCCTCAAACGCCACCCGGGCCGAGGTGTCTGCAAGGTTCACACTCGCATCCTGCACCCCTTCGACGGCAGCCATCGCCTTCTGTGCGCGGTTCACGCAGCCCGCACAGCTCAGCCCGTCCAACTGGAAATTCAACACATGCGCCGTCATCGACTCGCCTCTTTATAGACTTCTTATCTCAGCATCCCACATAAGGGTTCCAGTGACAGGAAGGTCAAGCGTGCACCTCAAGAATTTTCCACACCCAGACGAAAACCCCGCAACCACCTGAATTTACGCTTCCTTTTCGGACATACGCCACCTATCCAAGGCAACCCACAACAAAAAAATCGCCTTTAGGGGCATTTCCAGTTTGATACTCAAATTAATTTAAGGCACAAATTAAATAAGGAGACCTGAGGAGGAGCCCCCATGTTTGTGGGAATCGATCTGGGCACGTCAGGTGTACGTGCCCTGCTGATTGACGCGTCCCAACGTGTGATTGGCGCAAAAGAAGCCGCGGTGGACACCGCTCGCCCGCACGCTGGGTGGAGCGAGCAACTGCAGTCAGACTGGATCACCGCCACCAAAGCGGTCTTTGCCGAGCTAAGAGCCGACCACCCCGCCGAGGTCGCCGCCATTCAAGGCATCGGCGTCTCTGGCCACATGCACGGCGCCAACTTGCTCGACCAAAACGGCACGCCATTGCGCCCCTGCATGATGTGGAACGACACCCGCTCCGCGTCCCAAGCTGCTAGGCTCGACGCCACCGATCAGGTCCGGGACCTGTCCGGCAACATCGTCTTCCCCGGCTTCACCGCCCCCAAGGTGGCTTGGGTCGCCGAAAACGAACCAGACACCTATGCCAAAACCGCCAAGGTGCTCTTGCCCAAAGACTTTCTGAACTTTTGGCTCACCGGCGTCTATGCCTCCGACATGTCAGATTCCGCTGGCACAAGCTGGCTCGACGTTGGCACCCGCGACTGGTCTGACACGCTGCTAACCGCCTCCAGCATGCGCCGCGACCAGATGCCCGACCTGTTTGAAGGCTCGGACGCCATCGGCACCGTGCGCGATGACATCGCCGCCGAACTTGGCCTGCCCAAAGGTGTGATTGTCGCTGCGGGTGCAGGCGACAACGCCGCCGCCACTTGTGGCATCGGCGCATTAAACGAAGGCGACGGTTTTGTCAGCTTGGGCACCTCCGGCGTGCTGCTCACCGGCCGCGATGCCTACGCGCCCAAACCGGAAAGCGCAGTGCACACTTTCTGCCACGCCATTCCAAACCGCTGGTATCAGATGGGCGTCATTCTGGCCGCCACCGACAGCCTCAACTGGCTCTCGCGCAATCTACAAGACAGCCCCGCCAACCTGACCAAACTCTTGGGTAACAGCATCGACGGCCCCGGCACTACGCGCTTCCTGCCCTATCTCTCTGGCGAGCGTACCCCGCACAATGACGCCACTGTGCGCGGTGCCTTCCTAAACATCGACATAGACGCAGGCCACGCCGCCCTCACCCAAGCGGTACTCGAAGGTGTGAGCTTCGCCCTTCGCGATAACCTTGAAGCTCTAAAATCCACCGGTGCCGATCTGCAAAGCTTGATTGCCATCGGCGGCGGCAGCCAGTCGCCCTATTGGGTCGAGCTCATCGCCACCCTGCTCAACCTGCCGATATCCCTGCCCAAAGCCGGCGAATTTGGCGCGGCACTCGGCGCAGCACGCCTGGCCATCTGCGCCGTCACCAACGCCGATCCCGAGGCCGTCATGACCCGACCCGAGATCGCCACAACCGTTTCCCCCCGCAGTGATCTGCGTGACGCATACGAAGACGCCTATGCGAACTTCGTCACTTTCTACCCCGGCATAAAGGCCCTGACACAATGACCGACTTCTTCAAAAACATCGCCCCCGCCACCTACGAGGGGCCGGACAGCACCAACCCAATTGCCTTCCACCACTACAACCCCGACGAGGTTGTCATGGGCAAACGCATGGAAGACCACCTGCGCTTTGCCGTCGCCTACTGGCACAGCTTTGCCTGGGAAGGCGGCGACCCCTTTGGCGGCCAAACCTTTGAGCGCCCATGGCACCCGCAAACCCGTATGGACATGGCCAAAGTCAAAGCCGACGCCGCTTTTGAGATGTTTGACATCCTTGGTCAGCCCTACTTCTGCTGGCATGACGCCGACATCCGCCCCGAAGGCGACAGCTTTGCCGAAAGCCTGAATAACTTCGAAGAGATCATTGATTACTTTGAAGAAAAGATGAGCACGCGTCAGATAAAACTGCTGTGGGGCACCGCCAATATGTTCAGCCACCGCCGCTGGATGTCGGGCGCCTCGACCAACCCAGACCCGGATGTCTTTGCCTATTCTGCAGCCACCGTGAAAACCTGCATGGACGCTACCAAACGTCTGGGCGGCGAAAACTACGTGCTCTGGGGCGGCCGCGAAGGCTATGAAACCCTGCTCAACACCGACATGGGCCGCGAGCTCGACAACATGGGCCGCTTCCTCAACATGGTGGTGGATTACAAACACAAGATCGGCTTTGAAGGCGCCATTCTTGTAGAGCCCAAACCGCAAGAACCGTCCAAGCACCAATACGACTTTGACGCCGCCACCTGCTATGGCTTCCTCAAAAAGTACGGCCTCGAAAACGAAGTCAAACTCAACCTTGAGCAAGGTCATGCCATACTCGCCGGTCACAGTTTTGAGCATGAGATCGCCACCGCCGCCGCGCTTGGCGTGCTTGGCTCCATCGACATGAACCGCAACGACTATCAGTCCGGCTGGGACACCGACCAGTTCCCCAACTCCGTGCCTGAGGTTGCGCTGGCCTACTACCACATCCTTAAGGACGGTGGCTTGAAAACCGGTGGCACCAACTTTGACGCCAAACTGCGCCGCCAATCCTTGGACGCCGAAGACCTGATCGCAGGCCACATCGGTGCCATGGACGTCTGCGCCCGAGGTTTGAAAGCAGCGGCTGCGATGATCGAAGATGGCGGTCTCGAAGAGGCCCTATCCGAGCGTTACGCCGGTTGGGACACCGACGCGGCCAAAGACATGCTGGCCGGTGGTCTCGATGGCACCTTTGACGACGTCATAAGCGGCAAGATCAATCCAGCGCCAAAATCCGGCCGTCAGGAGATCTTGGAAAATTACGTGAACCGCTTTGTGTAATATCTTGTTTCAAATAAGTTATTGAGGCTAGATGCACCGATCCTTCGCGCATATTCTCCTGCGCGGAGGGCTTTTCTAAACGAAAGACCCGCCATGCGCTCTTTGATGCTCACAGCCGCTTTCCTGCCCGTCACGCTGGCAACCTTAGTCGGCGCGTCACCGATGCCAAAGGCGGACGCTACCTTTCCGGCGCAGGACTTGACGGAGGTCGAGCTTGGCTGGCACCTGTTCTACGATCCCATCCTGTCCGGCAACCGCTCTGTGGCCTGCGCCACCTGCCACCACCCTGATCTTGGCACCTCAGATGGCGTCTCGCTTGGCTTGGGCGACGGCGCCACCGGTCTGGGGTTGGAACGCAAAATCGACGCCAGAAACCCGCCTGAAAAGCGCATTCCCCGCAACGCCCCCGCGCTTTGGAATCTCGGCGCCACTGAATTCACAGTCTTCTTTCATGATGGTCGTCTGGAGGATGACCCCACTCGCCCTTCCGGTATTCGCACACCTTTAGGAAGCGAAATGGAAATGGGCTTTAGAAATGCCCTTTCCGCGCAGGCCATGTTCCCTGTGCTATCTGGTGATGAAATGGCGGGACACTATTCTGAGAATGACGTCTCCCAAGCCGTGCGCCTCGGCCAACTCACCGGCCCCGGCGGCGCCTGGGACATCCTCGCCAAACGGATCGAGGCCATCCCCGCTTACCGCGCCGCTTTTGACGACGCGATTGGCGCGGAGGAACCAATTAAGTTCCACCACATCGCCAACGCGCTGGCGGCTTTCATTGCCTTTGAATGGCGCGCGGATAACTCCGCCTTCGACGCCTACCTTCGAGACGGCACGCCTCTCGATGAAACTGCCGCCGCCGGCATGGAGCTCTTCTACGGCAAAGCCCAATGCGGCTCCTGCCACTCCGGCCAATTCCAGACTGACCACGGCTTCCACGCTATTGCCTTGCCGCAAATCGGCCCCGGCAAAGCCGCGCCCTTTGAACGTCACAACCGCGACGTGGGTCGTGGCCGCGTGACCGGTGAAACCGACGACTTCTACCGCTTTCGCACGCCATCCCTGCGCAACATCACGCAGACAGCACCCTACGGGCACAACGGCGCTTACACATCGCTGGAGGCAATGGTACGTCACCACCTTGATCCGGTCACGTCGCTCAACACCTATGCAGAAGCACACGCAACCTATTCCGATGGAAAATTTGACACCGATTTCAATGTGATGGCGAACACTTCTGAAGTGATTGAGATCGCCGCAGCCAACGAACTTTCACCCATTGACCTCACCGATCAAGAGGTCACAAAAATCCTCGCTTTCCTCGAAAGCCTCACGGATTATGACGCGATCCAAGGCCGCCTTGGCGTGCCAGATGCTGTCCCCTCGGGCCTTCCGATAGATCAGCTGTCCAACTGATGCGCTGCGCCAGCTCAGTAAGCGGACAACACGGTCACCGGCCCTTCGGACCACACCCGCCAGCTGCCATTTACCGGCACCTCGATCCAGTCCCCCTGCGTGCCATCCGGCCAGCGCACACGCACTTCGACCTTCTCCGCATCACCTAAACCAAAATGCTGCGGCCCGGACACGCCTCCGGCATGGCCACCGCCCACAGTGATCTCCCGCCAATAGACCCGCACACCAACTTTGACTTCAATGAGTGCACCCACGGCCTGACTATTGGCGTCTTTCCCCATCAGGGTCAGCGCCACCCAATTGCCCGTTCCCTCGGTGACGTTCTGATAGATCTCCAGCGGTGCCCGCCGGTTCACAACCGCCAGATCCAGCAACCCATCGTGGTTCATATCCACCAGAGCGGCCCCACGACTGCGCGCCAATGTTGCAACACCAGCCACATCGCCCTGCTCCGCAAAAGTCCCGTCCCCCTGCTGCATCAACAGATTGTTGGGATCGTCCATCGCCGCACCGGGCATCTGCTGCACATTGCCTTTTGCAATGAACACATCATCCAGCCCGTCGTTGTCCACATCGCCGAAAGAGATATGCCAGCCGGTCGATGGTCGCCCATCGCCGCCGGTGTAGGGCCGATGCGCCGAGGTGCCCATGTCAAAAGGCACATCTTCAAACGTCGGAGCCTCTGCACTCACACGTTTCATTAAGCGCTGATCCCCCATCGATGACAAAAACACCTCGGCTTTGCCGTCAAAATCCAGATCCCGTTCAGCAATCCCCATGCCCCACAGCATATGTGTCGCCCAGCCGTCCGCCTCATCAAACAGCCGTGGCGTGGCCTCCATCGCCCATAGCTGTTCTGAGCCGCCCTTCACATAGTAATGCCGATCGTTGCTCATACGCAGATCGGCCCGCCCCAAGCGCCCCCAGTCAGAAAACAGGATCGACAGCGGACAGAAGCCGGGTGACAGCTTGGTATGCGCATAGCCGTCACCTTCCGGACGAAACAAATCATTGTCATCACAGGCCTCAAACGGCCCTTTGGGATCCTCGCGATCCACATAATTGCCAAATGCCAAAGTTGGCGGCGCATCCTGCCGCTCCCAGGTGGCCGAAAACGCCGTGGTCCAGGCATCGCGCCCATCAAACCCCGGCAACGCCATTGGCTCAAATTGACACTCCGGACCACCTTTAAGAAGCACATTTTCTCCAACGCGCAGCGCCACAAGATCCAGGAGCCCATCGCCATCAATATCAAGCGGATAAAACCCAGTCGTCCCCGTCATTGCCAAGGCTTCGGGCGTGTCCTCTTCAAAGGTAACCGCTCCGCCGTGCGCACTCCGGTTACGTAACAAAACCGGCGGGTTCTCCCCGCCTGCGGCCACCAGCTCCGGCAAACCGTCGCCGCTGCAATCAAATGCCGCTACGCCCCCGCCAACATAAAATTCCCAGCCGCCATCATAGACATGCTCGGCAACCTCAACAGGCGCAAAGCGCACCTCGGCCTGCGCAGCACCCGCTGCAATTACCGCGAGTGCGCTGACGCTCTTAAGCCACATTCTCTGCCATCTCCAAAAGCGCGTTTTCCGACACGTTCTCAAGCGCATAGGCCGCTGCTCCGCGCGCCCACATCAAGTTGCCCCATTTGTGCACAACCACTTCAGGCGGCGCTTTGTCGACCTGAACAATCAGCTTACGCATGCCCTCAATAACATCTTCGGCGTAGAGGTGGCTGGACTGCATCTGTTCCCCCGCCAAAATGATCAGCTCGGGGTCAAAGATGTTGACGATATTGGCCAGTCCCATGGCAAACATGCGGCCTGCCCGATTGACAATCGACGCCGACATCTCATCGCCCTCTTTGGCTGCGCGCAAAATATCTTCCACGCGCCGCTCTCCCGCCTCTCCGCTGGCAATCATGGCCTCACGGGTCAGCGCATAATCGGCCGCATAGGCTTCCAGACACCCACGCTGCCCACAGCGGCACAAGGCGCCTTCCAACTGCACCTTGGTGTGGCCAAATTCCGCCCCACAGCCACGCGTGCCACGGTAAATCTCGTTGTTGATCACGATGCCCATACCCACACCGCTTTCGATGGTCACCACGATAAAGTCACTGTGCCCCTGCCCAAGGCCAAAGCTCTGTTCCGCCATCGCTACAAGGTTCGCATCATTGTCCAGAAACACAGGAAGACCCAGCGACCGCTTCAGAACATCCGCGAACTGCACATTCCGCGCAGTTAGAGATGGCGACCAATGCACAAAGCCACGCGGAGCATCCACCACCCCCGCAATGCCAAGGCCAAAGCCGGCGACATCGCTTCGAGTCATGCCGACCTTTGCCGCCAGGACATCTACCAATTTGGCCAGTTCCGTCGCCATTTCTTCCGGCGGCAACACCCCGCTTACCAAGTCGGCTTCATGGTCCGCCAACTGCCTGCCTTCAAAATCCAGAAGCACCAGCGAAACCGTTTTGTTAGATATCTTCGCCCCTGCAATCAATCGTGCGGCACCGCGTATCTTCAGGTCCACCTTGGGCCGGCCACGTTTCGAATCTTTCTCCGCCGAGTCGCTTGTGACCTCCTCAATTAGCCCTTCCCGCAGTAGTTCTGCCGTGATGGTGGTCACTGTTGCACGGCTGATTCCAGTCAGCTCACTCAGGTCAATCCGTGGAACACGCTGTTGCCTGCGAATTTCTCCCAGCAGCTTACGCCGCCCAATTTCTCTTTGATTCACAGACATATAATCGCTCCTTCTTCACCAAACACAGTCTGCAACCAAAACACAAACTGCCTTTATATGGCATCAAAACCATGCCGATGTTTGTCGGATCAATGCAAGGTTAGCTTATTTAATTTGATTTACAAATTTATTGCGCTAACATTGATCTCATCCGGTCAAAGCCGATTCACTTCGGCACACACCGGCAAGACCTTAGGGAGGACACCATGAAACTTTTTGCATCCGCGACGGCAGTAATCGCCGGCGCCCTTATGAGCACCGCAGCTTGGGCTGATGATCTGGTCATCGGCGTGAGCTGGTCCAACTTCCAGGAAGAACGCTGGAAAACCGACGAAGCCGCCATCAAAGGCGCGCTGGACGCCGCTGGCGCCAAATACATTTCTGCTGACGCACAGAGCTCCTCTGCCAAGCAGCTGTCTGATGTTGAAGCCCTGATCGCACAGGGTGCCGACGCGCTGATCATTCTGGCTCAAGACGCCTCTGCAGTGGGTCCAGCGGTTCAGGCCGCTGCGGACGAAGAGATCCCTGTAATCGCTTATGACCGCCTGATCGAGGACAGCCGCGCCTTCTACCTGACTTTTGACAACGTCGAAGTGGGGCGCATGCAGGCGCGTGCAGTTCTGGACGCCATGCCAAAAGGCAACTACGTGATGATCAAAGGCTCGCCCACTGATCCAAACGCAGACTTCCTGCGCGGTGGTCAGCAGGAAATCATCCAGGCGGCGATTGACTCTGGCGACATCAAAATTGTCGGCGAAGCCTACACCGATGGCTGGGTTCCAGCCAACGCTCAGCGCAACATGGAGCAGATCCTGACCGCCGCAGATAACAAAGTTGACGCTGTGATCGCGTCCAACGACGGCACCGCCGGTGGTGTTGTGGCCGCACTGACTGCGCAAGGCATGGAAGGCATTCCAGTGTCCGGTCAAGATGGTGACCACGCCGCGTTGAACCGTGTTGCCATGGGCACCCAGACAGTATCTGTTTGGAAAGACGCACGTGCACTCGGCAATGCAGCAGGTGAAATTGCTGTATCTCTTGCCAAAGGTATGGATGTTGATGGTTCTGCCGAGTGGACTTCGCCAGCAGGCACCACGCTGAACTCTATGTTCCTCGCACCAGTTCCAGTGACCGCAGACAACCTGAATGTTGTTTTGGACGCTGGCTGGATCGAAAAAGACGTGCTCTGCGCTGGCTCTTCCAACGCTGCTTGCAACTAATCTGAACCCTGCCCCTCCGCCCTCAAGGCGCGGGGGGGCACCTAATTTCCCCACTCCCCTGAGATTTTAGCCCTTTGACTGTTGCGGACACGACCGCGCAGACTGGGAAAGATGTCTCAAGCATCGCGAGCCAAAAAGGGAACGCACAATGCAAAATCAAGCTAAGAACCTGATCAACAAGCTGGGGCTGGATCCCCGCCTGCTTGGCATGATCGGCGCGCTTGTGGTGATCTGGATCGTTTTCGGCGTCTTCACAGACGGCCGCTTCCTCTCACCTCGGAACTTCTTCAACGTCTCGGTACAAACCGCCTCTGTCGCCGTCATGGCCACCGGCATGGTGTTTGTCATCGTCACTCGCCACATCGACCTCTCTGTTGGCTCGATGCTGGGCTTCATCGGCATGGCCACCGCCGCCTTGCAGGTGCAGTTCTTGCCGGACGTGGTTGGACTCGGCCACTGGTCGATCTGGATCATCGCCGTGATCTTCGCGATTACCATGGGCGCGGTGCTTGGCGCGTTCCAAGGCTACATCATCGGCTATCTGACTGTGCCAGCGTTCATCGTAACCCTCGGTGGCTTCCTCGTTTATCGCGGCGCCATGTGGTGGGTGACCAAAGGTCAGACCCAAGCCCCGCTGGACCCAACCTTCCGCCTGCTTGGTGGCGGCGCAGAGGGCACGCTTGGCGAAACCATGAGCTGGATCTTTGGCATCGTCGCCGCACTTACGGCAGTTGGCTTCATGCTGCTCAGCCGCCGCAACAAGGCGTCCCATGGCTTTTCCGTGAAACCCGCTTGGGCCGAAGGCACTCTTATGGCCATAGCCGCTGGTGGAATCCTACTGTTTGTCTCCATCATGAACAGCTACCCGATCCCCAAAGGCGCTATGAAACGCATGACCGCCGCACAGGGCATCGAATACACCGATGGCATGGTCTGGAACCACGGTGTCGCCATTCCTGTGGTCATCTTGCTGGCAGTCGCCATTGTGATGACCATTATCGCCCGCCGTACCCGCTTTGGTCGCTACATCTATGCCACCGGCGGCAATCCTGAGGCGGCCGAACTCTCCGGCATCAACACGCGCTTCTTGACCGTGAAAATCTTCGCTCTGATGGGGGCTCTGACCGGCATCGCTTCGATCATCGCTTCCGCCCGCCTGAACGCGGTGGACGTGGGCCTGGGAACGCTTGACGAGCTGCGTGTGATCGCCGCGGCCGTGATTGGTGGCACCGCACTGTCTGGCGGCGCAGGCACCATCTATGGCGCCGTGATTGGCGCGCTGATCATGCAGTCGCTGCAATCCGGCATGGCCTCCGTGGGTGTCGACGCTCCGCTGCAAAACATCGTTGTTGGCGTGGTTCTGGTCTTCGCGGTCTGGGTCGACATCGTCTACCGCCGCCGCACCGGCGCATAAGGAGAAACACTATGGACAAGCAAACCCCTCTCGTGGAAATGCGCGACATCCACATCTCCTTTGGCGGGATCAAAGCGGTGGACCACGTCTCCGTCGATCTCATGCCGGGCGAAGTGGTGGGCCTTTTGGGCCACAATGGCGCAGGCAAATCCACCCTGATCAAGATCCTCTCCGGCGCCTATCAGGGCGACGGTGGCGAGATCTACATCAACGGCGAAAAGGCGGAAATCCACAATCCGCGCGATGCGCGCAAATACAACATCGAGACCATCTACCAGACGCTTGCGCTGGCCGATAACCTCGATGCGGCGTCAAACCTCTTTCTGGGGCGTGAACTCACCACACCGTTGGGCACCGTCAATGACGATGCCATGGAAGCCGAAACTCGCAAGATCATGGGCAAGCTCAACCCGAACTTCAAAAAGTTCGCAGAGCCGGTTTCCGCCCTTTCCGGCGGTCAGCGACAATCCGTCGCCATTGCCCGCGCGGTCTACTTTGACGCCAAAATCCTGATCATGGACGAACCCACCGCCGCCCTTGGGCCACACGAAACCCAAATGGTGTCGGAGCTGATCCAACAACTTAAGGCGCAAGGCATCGGTATCTTCCTGATTAGCCACGACATTCACGACGTAATGGAGCTTTGCGACCGGGCATCTGTGATGAAGAACGGTCAGTTGGTGGGCACCGTGAACGTGGATGACGTCACCGATGACGATCTCTTGGGTATGATCATCCTCGGGAAGAAGCCTGAAGGCGTGGCTGTTCAAACTTAGGACAGTCCGTTAGAGCACAATCAAATTTTGGCAGAAGAAAGTTCGGTACTATGACGTTCCTTGTCGGTGACATCGGTGGCACAAACACCCGTTTGGCCTTGGCAGATGCCAGTGGCGTGCGCAGAGATAGTGTAATGCGCGCGGCCAATGACGATTACGACAGTTTTGACGCCGTGCTTGCTGCCTATTTGACCAAAACAAACCCCGGTGATCTTGCCGGGGTTTGTATCGCTATTGCGGGTCCCGTGCACTCAGGCGAAGGCGAATTGACCAACCGAGATTGGTTTCTCAGCGTGGAAAACCTGCGCAATCAAACCGGCGCGCCGCATGCTGAGTTGATTAACGACCTCTCCGCGCTTGGGTATGCCCTCGCCCGCATCTCCACCGATCCGGTCTGCGGCACCAAACAGGAGCCGACAAACGGCCAGGCATTGGTTGTGGGCATGGGCACCGGCTTCAACGTCAGCCCCACCCGCCGCAACGCCCGGGGTGGTGTGACCGCCATGGAGGCTGAACTCGGTCATGCCGAACTGCCCTTCTCCGTGGGCAAGCTTCTGCGCGACGAACTGGGTGACGCCGCCAACGTGTTTGCCACCTACGAAGACTGCTTCTGTGGCCGTGGCTTGGAACGGCTACATCATGTTGTCAGCGGCCAGCGCATGGGCGGCAAGGACATCGTTGACGGGTTTGCCAATGGCAGCTCTGAGGCCACTCGCACCGTCCGCCTATTTGCCCGTGCCTTGGGCCGCTTGACCCAAGCAATGATCCTGCAATACATGCCGCGCAACGGGGTTTCCTTTGCCGGCTCCGCCTCTCGTGGCGTGCTAACCTCCGCTGCTCTGACTGACTTCATGGAGGAGCTCACACATGATGCCCACGACATCCTAGATCCAACACATATCCCGATCAGCCTGATCACCGACGATGCCGCCGCGCTCGAAGGGTGTCTCCAGCATCTGCAACAAACGTCTTAAGCCGCTACTGGATTCACAGCATAGATCGAGAGCTCTCGCCAGAATGCCTCAAGCGCTGGCGAACTCACGCCTCGTTTGCGAACCGCGCAGATATTCCAGGTGATCGGTGCTTTAAGCGGGATCCTTTTGAACCAGCCCAGAGCCAGCGGCTCCTCAAACGTCTCTTCCACCGCGCCTACGACAAATTGCCCGTCGCGTGCCAACCCAGTCAGAAAGTGATAATCATCGCTCTCGATCTGCGGCAGCAGGCTGACCCTATCTGCCGCCGCCTGATCTCCGCCCAACAGCTTTGTAAATGTCGCCCGCCAGTGTTTGTGCAAATGCCCCGAAGCCAACGGGAACTGCAACACATCCGCCAAACTACAGGTACCATGCGCATGCACGGGATGATCTGGATGGGCCACGAACACCACCTGGCGTTTTTCCATCACCAAAATCTCCACACCTTCCGCCTCAGGCGTATGGGTCAGATCACCAATGAAGATATCCATCTCACCGCTGAGAACTTTCTCAAGCGGCGCCATGCGTGCGTTAACCTCCAGATGCAGCCGCATGTCCGGCAAAGCCTGAAGCACCGCCTGCGTCACCGGCGCCACCAACGCCCGTGGCACTAGGGGGCCACAAGCAACACGTAACTGTCGGCCGCCGCCCTCTCTTAGAATATCCACCTGGCGTGAAAAGCGACGTAAGTCCTGCTCCAACTGCTGCGCCAAGGGAAAGAACTGTTGCCCTGCCCGTGTCATCTTACAGTTGTTCCGTGAACGCAAAAACAGCGCCACGCCAGCCTCTTCTTCAGCCTGAGCTATGTAGCGTGTCAAAGACGCATTCGAAACGCCCATGCGCCGATCAGCCTCTTGAAAACTATTTGTTTTCGCCAATTGGCAGAACGCTTCCAGCGATGTCTCAGTGAGCATGTTAAATCCCAATTTCACTTCTCGTGCATAAATTTTCAAAACTTGAAACTAATGTAAACCACCGTTGATTAAGCCATCCCCGCCCCCCTACTTTACGTAAGGTTGCAAAACCAACCTCATAACTTTGCAAGTGTTTAGGATGTAATTTCGTGTCACGATTTCAAGCAATGATAGTGTTGGTGTCGACAACCATATCGGCCCTGGGCTTTGCGACGCAAAGCGCTACCGCCGAAACCCTCCAACCCAATATACTGGTGATCATGGCGGATGACGTTGGTTGGGCCAGCCTCGGCAGCTACCACCAAGGTATCAAAAGCATCGAGACACCCAACCTCGATCAACTCGCGGCCGAAGGCGCGCGCTTCACCGACTACTACGCCCAACCGAGCTGCACCGCTGGCCGGTCTGCCTTCATCACCGGCCAGTTTCCAGTCCGCACCGGCATGCACACCGTAGGCCTGCCTGGCGACCCGGTCGGCCTGAACGAAAACGACCCGACCCTGGCCAACATGCTCAAAGCTCTTGACTATGCCACAGGCCAGTTCGGCAAAAATCACCTCGGCGACTTGAACAAATTCCTGCCCACTAACAAGGGCTTTGATGAGTACTGGGGCTGGCTCTATCACCTCAATGCCATGGAATACACAACCGATCCCGACTGGCCGGACGATCCCGAATTCAACAACCAGTTTGGCCCCCGCAACATCATTCACAGCTACGCCACCGACACCCTGGGCGAGACCGTTGATCCGCGCTGGGGGCTGGTTGGCAAACAGCGTATCGAAGACGACGGCGAAGCCCCGCCCGAACGCCCGAAAACCCTCGACGACGAAGTCACCGCTCATACGCTCGACTTCATCAACCGCGCCGTTGACAACGACACGCCTTTCTTTGTTTGGATGGCCCCTGCCCGCGCCCACGTTTGGACTCACTTGAGCCCGGAATATGAAGCCATGCTCGGGGATGGACGCGGACTTCAGGACGTGGTCATGAAGGAACTGGACGACAACGTCGGCAAGGTACTCGCCCATCTGGACGCGCGCGGGATCAGCGACAACACCATCGTGTTGTTCACCTCTGACAACGGTCCTGAAACCATGACTTGGCCCGGTGGCGGCACCACGCCGTTCCATGGCGAAAAAGGCACCACTTGGGAAGGTGGCTTCCGCGTGCCTGCTGTGGTCCGCTGGCCCGGTCAGATCGCCGAAGGTCAAGTGCTCAATGGTATCTTTGACGCCATGGACTGGATGCCCACGTTGGTGGCCGCCGCTGGTGGCCCCGACGACCTGCCCGCAGCCATGCTGGCAGGGCATGAAGGCTACAACGTGCATCTGGACGGCTACAATCAGCTCTCTTATCTGCGCGGCGAAAGCGGTAGCAACCGCAAGGAAATCATCTACTACGAAGGCACCGACCTTCAGGCCGTTCGCTACAACGACTGGAAAGCTCACTTTGTGGTGCAAGAGCACGGTTGGGCCGGCCCCAAGGACGAATTGAATGCACCGCTGCTTTTTAATCTGCGCCGTGACCCTTACGAAAAGGCAGCCGAAGAATCCGGCATGTACACCCGTTGGATGGGCAACAAGATGTGGGCCTTTGGACCAGCCGCCCGCCTCGTACAAAAGCACCTGTCTACCTTTGCGGACTTCCCGCCGCGCGGCAAAGCCGTGGGCAACGAAGAGCACGTGCAGGAACAGGTCGCAAGCGAAGGTGGCATGTCCCAGTAGAGGCACTTAGGGACACCCTCTCCCGCCTCTTACTCTGCCATCCCAAAGGCGCAGCCCCTCGGCTGCGCCTTTTTTGCATCCGCACCTACCTGAAATCGGCTTGCCATCTCATGCCACAGGTCCTAATTGATATAAGTGTTATAATATAACAATAATCCTGAGTGAAAATTGGAAACCCTATGCAAGACACCGTTCTCAAACACCTCACCGCGCTCTCCATTGGCGCGCTGGTCGTATTTTCATCGCAGGCAGTGGCACAATCCGCCACAACCGACACCAAATCCAAAGACCACAAGCACGCGCATAACCATGCGCATGATCACAAAAAGCCTGAACCGAAGCTGATCGATGAGGCCAAGGTGCAAGCCCGCGCCCTGTCTGACTGGGAAAACGACTGGCAGTCGCTCTATCCCTTCCTGCAGGACGGCACGCTTGATCCTGTGTGGGAACACAAAGCCGAGAGCGGCAAAAAAACCGCCGAGGAGTACCGCGCCTACTACACCACCGGTTTCAAAACCGACGTCGACCGCCTCCAAATTGACGGCGCAAATGTTGCCTTCTTCAAAGACGGCAAACCGGTTCAAGGCACCTACCAAGAGGACGGCTATGAAATCTTGACTTACAAGTCTGGCAATCAGGGCATCCGCTTCATCTATAAAAAATCCGGCGGTGACGCCGCAGCACCGCAGTTCATCCAATTCAGCGACCACGAAATGGTCCCCACCAAAGTGGATCACTTCCACCTCTATTGGGGCGACGATCGCGCGGCGCTACTCAAGGAAGTCACCAACTGGCCAACCTATTTTCCCGCCGATTGGAGCGGCGCGGACATTGTAAAGAGCATGACCAGCCACTGACCCTCTTTTAGGACCCCAAGCACTGGCAGCACGTGGGGCGGTTTTTTCTCGTGTGCTTCCAGTCTACTCCCAAAGGCGCAGTCTCACGACTGCGCCTTTTTATGCCTGGTGGCGAGATACCAAAAACCGCTCCAATTCCTGCGCAGCCAGACCGCACGATAAAAAGCCCCCACCATTTCTGGTGAGGGCCGTTGTATGCTATCAAAGATGTCTTAGTGTTTAAACTTCTTGATCTCACCACTCTCAAGCTTGGCCAGATAGGCCTGCATTTCGCGTTTCACCACAGGGGCGAGGAAATAAAGGCCAAGGATGTTGGGCACGCAGATCAGGAACACCAGCGCATCCGAAATGTCCAAAATTGGACCCAGCTGCACAACACAGCCCAACGCTACAAACGCACAAAAGATCAGCTTATAGACCGTTTGCAGCATCTGGTCCTCTCCAAACAGATAGGTCCACCCTTTTAGCCCGTAGTAAGACCAGGAAATCATGGTTGAAAAGGCAAACAGAAGCGCACCAAAGGCCAATGGCACAGGGAACCAGCCAATCTGCCGCTCAAATGCTGCTGAGGTCATAGCAACCCCAGTCGCATCCCCTGCAAAGTTGGGATCAGCCACTTGGCTTGTGCCAATGACAAGCGCGGTGATGGTACAGATGACAATGGTGTCGATAAACGGTTCGAGCAGAGAGACATAGCCTTCTGTCACCGGCTCATCTGTCCGTACAGCCGCGTGGGCAATCGACGCGGACCCAATGCCCGCCTCGTTGGAGAACACCGCCCGCTGAAAACCAATGATCAACGCGCCCAAGGCCCCACCGGTCACGCCTTCGCCAGTGAAGGCACCGGTGAAAATGTTGCCGATGGCCGCTGGGATCGAGCTGAAATTCATCAGGATCACAATGATCGCAAACACGCAGTAGAAGACGGCCATGAAAGGCACAACTTTTTCGGTCACGCGGGCGATGGATTTGATCCCGCCAATGATGACGGCAAAAACAACCGCTGCAAGGATCAGGCCAACCAGCCAACCGTAGCCATCCAACGCGCCACCTGCGACGGTGTTCAATTGAACGTAGGCTTGGTTGGATTGGAACATATTACCAATGCCCAGAGCACCGATAAAAATGCCAATGGCATAGAACGTGCCCATGAGCTTACCAAAACCCACCATGCCGCGTTCTTCGAACCCTTTCGTTAGATAGTACATCGGGCCACCCGATACGGATCCATCCGGGTTCTCATTCCGATACTTCACGCCAAGCGTACATTCGACAAACTTGGTGGACATGCCGAGAAACCCCGCCACAATCAACCAGAACGTCGCCCCGGCGCCACCCACGGTCACTGCAACTGCGACCCCGCCGATGTTACCGATGCCAACTGTGCCCGACACCGCTGTGGCAAGCGCCTGAAAATGAGACACTTCCCCGGCACTGTTGGGGTCGGCGTAGTCTCCACGGACAAGCGCAATTGCGTGTTTGAAACCACGTAAGTTGATGAAGCCCATATAGAGTGTAAAAAACACGGCCCCAACGACCAGCCACAACACAACAAGCGGAAGATTGGCCCCGGCGATCGGGATTTTAAAAAACACAACAGAGCCAATGAACGAGGCTATGGGCGCGGTGAAATTGTTGATGGTTTCATCAATGCCAGCATGGGCTGGCCCAACAATCGAAACTGCCGCAAACAAAAAAAACAGGATGCGAGTCATGATGCTCCTCCGGAAACTAGAATTCAAAATCAAGGAACGACGACGACCGGCACAGGCGCGGTCTGGATCAGGTTACCTGCGACACTGCCAAACAGGAGCGACTTCAATCCGCTGTGACCACGGCGGCCAATCAAAATCTGAGCTGCACTGCATTCTTTGGCAATTTCAATCAATGTCTCTGCAGGGTGACCGTGGCGCACGACACCATTACACGCCAAATTCTCCCCTTCGAGCCGCTTCAGCGCCGGCGCGACAATCTCGCTGTTGGCCCGCTCAATTTCGGTTTCCCGACGTTTGTGACGCGTGGCATTTTCTTCTGGTGTGTTAAAGGAATACGGCGACCACTCGATCACATAGGCAACAATGACTTTGGCCCCACCTTGTTTCGCTCTGGCAATAGCGTGGTCGAGCGCACGGTCAGAACCGTCACTCCCATCCACCGCTAAAAGCAAAACATTTTCAATAACTTACTCCCTACTGAACTAACATTTAGGTGTGTCGATCTTGTGTCGCTCCCGCCTAAATTGATCGACCCCAGGTCAACTTGACATCAGCCAATAGGGCCAGTTCGTCCAACAAATAAGTCCTGTTTCGCGGAAAACCCTGCGAAGCGGCTGCGAATTTCTCAACGTCAGATTGCCGCAATCATCTCGAATGATCGTGCATGCCAAAGCACTTATGCTAACCTCAATGCGATTGTATTTTGCGGAGCGCAACAATGCCCACAGCCTTTGTTCTTGGCGGCTATGGCCTCATCGGATCGGCCTGCATGGCAGCGCTGACAGAAGCAGGATATGACGTTACCGGCATTGGCCGCAGCGCCAAAGCCGCCGCACGGTCTCCGCAGTACTGCTGGAAACACCTCAACCTCACCACAGTGCACGCCGATCAATGGCGCGCCCTTCTGCAAAACGCAGATGTAGTGGTAAATGCATCCGGTGCATTGCAAGAGGGTCCGGGCGACAGCCTCTCCCAAATTCACGTCGACGTGGTCAGTCGCCTCGCTGAAGCCGCCGCGCAAACGCAAACCCGCGTGATCCAAATTTCCGCCGCAGGTGTATCGCCCGAGGCCGACACCGCGTTCTTCCGCACCAAAGCCGAAGGCGATGCCATTCTGTCCAACTCTCAGGCCAACCATGTCATCCTGCGCCCCACTCTGGTGCTGGGGCGCGAAGCTTATGGCGGCAGCGCCCTCCTGCGCGCGCTTGCCGGCCTGCCCGCGATCCTTCTACGCGTGTTTGACACCAGTCACATTCAAACCGTCGCGCTGGCAGACGTTGCCCATGCCGTCACCTTGGCCTGCGATCCCAAAGTCCCCTCCGGCACCATCGCCGACATCACCGAGCCCAACGCCCATAGTTTCGACAGCCTAGCCTTGCGCACCCGCGTATGGCTTGGCGTTCCTGCCCCAATCTGGCGCCCCACTCTGCCAAGCTGGATGCTGACGCTCACCGCCTGCGGCGCTGATGCGCTAAGCTGGCTCGGCTGGCGCGCGCCTCTACGCAGCACTGCGCTATCCGTTCTCAGGAATGGTATCTCCGGCGACCCGCTTCTGTGGCACCAGCTCACCGGCCACACCTGCCATCCACTTGCCGAAACGCTCGAACACCACCCCGCTACCGCGCAAGACCGCACCGCCGCCCGTGTCTTTCTGGCCCTGCCCTTTGCCATCGCCACGCTGTCGCTGTTCTGGCTGCTTTCCGGTGTGATCGGCCTTATCCAAACACCCGCTGCTATGCAGGTTCTTACTGCCACCGGCACAAGTCCCGCCTTTGCTGCCGTTGCTGTCCTCGGCGGCGGCATTGCCGACATCGTTCTTGGCGGCGCAATCCTCATCCGCCGTCACACCCGCAAAGCCGCCATCGGCATGACCCTCCTCTCTGCCATGTACCTGCTTGGCGCGGCTCTAATGACGCCCGCGCTCTTTGCCGATCCGCTTGGTCCCATGGTCAAAGTGCTCCCCGGCATCACACTCGCCGCCTTAGTGGCCCTACTCATGGACGACCGATGATCGAGGAACTCCTTCGCTTCACCCATGTCCTTGGCGCCACTGTCCTCTTGGGCACCGGTGCCGGCATCGCCTTCTTTATGGTCCTGTCCCACCGCAGCCGCGACCCGGCCTTGATTGCTCATGTCGCTGGCATCGTCGTGATTGCCGACACCGTTTTCACCGCCACCGCCGCGATCCTGCAACCCATCACCGGCACGCTTCTGGCTTGGCACCTCGGCTGGTCCCTCTGGGAACCTTGGCTGCTGCTCTCGATCATCCTTTATCTGGTGGTCGGTGCCTTCTGGCTGCCAGTCGTCTGGATTCAGTTACAAATGCGCAACCTCGCCCGCGCCGCCCACGACACGCAATCGCCTTTGCCAGACCGTTATTTCCAACTCTACCGCATCTGGTTCGCCTGCGGCTTCCCAGCCTTCTTTGCCGTCATGGGCATCGTCTGGCTGATGTTGATGAAACCAGCGTTCTGACAAACAAAAAAGGCGCGACCCCCGCCGCGCCTTCCTTATTCATGTCATCAAAGATCACTTCAGATCAAAGCGATCCGCATCCATGACCTTGCACCAAGCGGCCACAAAATCACCCACCAGCTTGGCGGCGCCATCCGCCTGACCATAGACCTCTGCCAGTGCCCGCAGCTGTGAGTTGGACCCAAACACCAGATCAACCCGTGTCGCAGTCCACTTCACGCTCCCACTGGTTCGGTCTTGGCCTTCATAAACACCGTCACCGGCATCCGCCCAGGTGGTGCCCATATCCAGCACATTCACAAAGAAATCGTTGGTCAATTGCCCAACCCGATCCGTGAACACGCCATGCGCGCTGCCTCCATGGTTCGCGCCCAGGACACGCAGGCCACCAACCAACGCGGTCATCTCAGGCGCGGTCAGAGTCAGCAGCTGCGCCTTATCCACCAACATCTCCTCGGGCGACACGGTGAACTGCGCTTTGGCGTAATTGCGGAAGCCATCTGCCTGCGGCTCTAGCAGGCCTACGCTCTCAACGTCGGTCATCTCTTGGGTCGCATCGCCCCGGCCCAGCGTAACCGGCACGGACACATCATGCCCAGCATCCAGCGCAGCCTTTTCAATCGCTGCCGCACCACCAATGACAATCAGGTCCGCTAGGCTCACCGGATTGCTAAACTCGGCCTTCACCGCCTCCAGAGCGGCCAGCACACGCGCGATTTCCGCTGGTTCATTTGCGTCCCAATCTTTCATCGGTACCAAAGCAACCCGTGCGCCATTGGCCCCACCCCGCTTGTCGCTGCCGCGGAAGGTGCTTGCGGAAGCCCAAGCAGTCTTGACCAGATCGGCCACTGACAGACCGGAAGCCATAACCGCTGATTTCAAAGCCGCTACATCATCCTCAGACATCTCCGTCTCTGATGCCGGAATGACATCCTGCCAGATCAGCTCTTCGCCGGGCACTTCTTCGCCAAGATAACGCGCCCGAGGTCCCATATCGCGGTGGGTCAGCTTAAACCAAGCCCGCGCAAAGGCATCCTGGAACTCTTCCGGGTTCTCATGGAACCGTTTGGAAATCGCGCCATAGGCCGGGTCCAAACGCATCGCCATATCGGCGGTGGTCATCATGGTTTTGACCTTTTGACTAGCGTCATGTGCTGCTGGCGCCATGTCATCCTCAGACGGGTCTACCGGCTCCCAAATCCACGCGCCCGACGGGCTCTTGGTCAGGTTCCACTCATAGCCAAACAACAGATCAAAATAGCCGTTGTCCCACTGAGTTGGATTGGCAGTCCACGCGCCCTCAATTCCGGAGGTGGTGGTATCACCGCCCTTGCCGGTGCCCAGCTTGTTGATCCAGCCAAAGCCCATCGCCTCGATCGGCGCAGCTTCCGGTTCTGGTCCCACAAGATCTGGATCTCCGGCCCCGTGCCCTTTGCCGAAAGTGTGCCCTCCCGCAATCAGCGCAACTGTCTCCTCGTCATTCATCGCCATCCGCGCAAAGGTCTCGCGCACGTCTCGTCCCGAGGCCAAGACATCCGGTTGCCCATCTGGCCCTTCCGGGTTCACATAAATCAATCCCATCTGCACAGCCGCTAGAGGGTTCTCAAGATCACGATCCCCGGAATAGCGCGAGTTCTCACCGCCCGACTCTTCCAGCCACTCAGCCTCTGCGCCCCAATAAACATCCTCTTCCGGCTCCCAAACATCTGGGCGACCACCGGCAAAACCAAATGTCTTGCCGCCCATGCTCTCAATCGCCGCATTGCCCGCGAGAATATAGAGATCGGCCCAGCTGATCTGGTTGCCGTACTTCTGCTTGATTGGCCACAGCAGACGCCGCGCCTTATCCAGGTTGCCATTGTCCGGCCAAGAGTTCAGCGGCGCAAACCGCTGCTGCCCTGTGCCACCGCCGCCGCGGCCATCTGCGGTCCGGTATGTCCCAGCCGAGTGCCAAGCCATCCGAATGAACAACCCGCCATAGTGACCGTAGTCCGCCGGCCACCAGTCCTGACTGTCCGTCATCAGCGCATAGAGGTCTTCTTTCAGCGCCTTAAAATCCAGTTTGGCAAACTCTTCAGCGTAATCAAAACCCTGCCCCATAGGATCGGACTTTGAAGAGTTCTGATGCAAAATCCGCAGGTTCAGCTGATTGGGCCACCAATCGCGATTGCCCCGCGCCTGCTGCGTCACCGCGCCATGCATCACCGGGCAGCCACCTGATTTCATGTCTCCGTCCATGTCGTTCTCCTGTCGATTGATGGGTCACATTCTGTCTGGAACCATTCTAAGCACAGGAGTTTCATTTAACGAAGTTGCATTTTCCAATCATATTGATAACTACACATTATGAATAATCTGACACTGCGCCAACTCCGTTATTTTACTGCCCTTGCTGAACACGGCCATTTTGGTCGCGCTGCGGATGTATGTGCCATTTCTCAGCCTGCCTTATCCGTGCAAATCAAAGAGTTGGAGGAAAGCTTTGGCGCGCCGTTGCTGGAGCGCACCACCCGTCGCGTGCGCCTCACATCTTTTGGCGAAGACGTGCTTGTGCGCGTGCGCGAAATCCTGCGCAGTGTGGACGAACTTGGTGACATGGCCCGTGCCGCGCAATCCGGCCTCACAGGGCGCCTGCGCTTGGGGGTGATTCCCACGATTGCGCCTTACCTGCTTCCAGCCCTTCTGCGCGAAGTAAAAACCACCTTTCCTGAGATGTCCCTCATGGTGCGTGAAACCATGACCGCCAACCTTTTGGCAGAACTGCACGCGGGTCGCATCGACACTGCAATTGTTGCCCTGCCAGTTTCTGAGCCTGCGTTTACGGAAGAGCCGCTCTGGTCCGAAGCATTTGTACTTGTGCGCCCCGACACCGAAGCTGCCGCACCGGTCCCCGCGCCAGATACGTTGGAGCGCGAACGCCTGCTCTTGCTTGAAGAAGGTCACTGCTTCCGCGATCAGGCCCTCTCTTTTTGCTCCCTGCCCTCAGCCCGCCCCCACGAAGGATTGGACGGCTCGTCCCTCTCCACGTTGGTGCAGATGGTTGGCGCCGGTCTCGGCGTCACCGTGATCCCGGAAATGGCTGTGCCGGTGGACACGCCCACTGCAGCCGTGAGTGTCGCGCGGTTTGCGGGTGCGCAACCCGCCCGCACCATCGGCATGATCTGGCGCAAGAGCAGCCCACTGGCCACGCAGTTGCAAGAACTGGCTGATGTGGTGCGGAATGTCGGCAAAACGCAGTGACGCAACGCACGCTGCATTTAGACCTAAACTGCTGCAAGATCACGCACCGCTGCAAAACAGTCGCGATACCGACACCATACCGACGTCAAAATCGAGAGTTAACGCCGGCAAAATCCAGGGCAACACTCAGTCCTTGGTGACATCGTGAAGATAGATCCAGTCAAACTGACCTATCATCTTTTTCGGGGCCAGCGTGGAGGCCATACGAATCCCCATATGCGCCGCCATCCGCAGCGGCCCATTGCTTAAATGGTATTTCCACGCGTTCTTGCTGGCCGTTTCCACAACCTTCGTCACACGCCCCGCGCGGCGCACCTGATAAGCCGCCAAGCCACTACTAAAATCTTCTGCCTTTTCAAGCGCATCGCCCAAAACCCAGGCGTCTTCCATCGCCATCACCGCCCCCTGCGCCATAAAGGGCAAAGTTGGATGCGCCGCATCTCCAAGTAGCACACAATGGTCTTTGTGCCACACCGGTGCCACTGGGTGCCGGAACAGCCCCCATTTGCGCACGTCCGTGACCTCGGCCAGCATCCGCCGTACGCCGCCACCAAAATCACTGAACGTTTTCTGAAGGTTGGCCGGATCATCAGGTATGTTCCAACCTTCCTCAGCCCACCCCACCTGCTCCTGCACAGCGACGATATTGACCAACTCTCCGCCACGCAGCGGGTAACTCACCACATGGCGTTTTGGCCCCATGTGCACCTGCGCCACATCCGGATGGGCCATCGTATTAGGCACCGTCGCCCGCCACGCGGTTTGTCGCGTGAAAAACGGCGCCACAGTGCCATTGAGAACCGGCCGCATCTTGGAGTGCAGACCGTCCGCGCCCACCACCAAATCAACAGTCATTTCGGCACCATTGGCCATCACGATCTTTGGCTGTACACTAGGAACAACTGTTTCAACTTGCTGAAGTAAAAGCACTTTTACACCAGCCGCCCGTACGGCCTCAGCCAAAACATCGATCAAATCCGCGCGATGCACAAAGAAATATTCTGTTGGGCGCAGCAGATCATTTTCAGAGATCAATCCAAGATCCAGCCGGCTCACCAACCGGCCCGCCGCAAAATCGCGCAACTCTACTGCATCAGCCCGCACCGCACGTTTTTTCAGCGCAGCATCGACGCCCAGCGCCTTCAGCACGGCCATACCGTTGGGGCTGATCTGCAGACCCGCCCCAACCTCTTTGATCGCTTCAGCTTGCTCAAGCACATGCACCGAAGCCCCGCGCTGCTTAAGCATCAGCGCCGCAGTCAACCCACCAATCCCCGCGCCAATCACGGTGATCTTTTTACCCTGCAAATCCATGACTTAACCCTAATGAAAAAACGCCGAAGCAACAGCCTCGGCGTCTTTATTTTCTGGTCCAAACCCTGCGATTAACCGTCACAGGGAGATGCAATCTTAGTCGTCGCGATGCACTTTTTCACGGCGCTCGTGACGTTCCTGCGCTTCAAGGCTCATGGTCGCGATTGGACGGGCGTCCAGACGTTTGAGCGAAATCGGCTCCCCCGTCACTTCACAGTACCCATATTCTCCTTCGTCAATCCGACGAATGGCACTGTCAATTTTTGCAACCAATTTACGCTGACGATCCCGGGTCCGAAGCTCAAGCGCGCGATCAGTCTCCTCACTGGCGCGATCGGCTACATCCGGAATATTGCGGGTGCTGTCTTGCAGTCCCTCGATCGTGTCGCGGGTATCCGCAAGTAGATCATCTTTCCAGCTCAGTAGTTTACGTCGAAAGTATTCAACCTGCCGGTCATTCATGAACGGCTCATCTTCTGCGGGACGATAGTCGTCGGGCAGGAAAGTTTCGGCTTTCATTTCTGCTCCCTCATCGCGGCTCACGTCCATCGTGGTATTCAATTCAGACATGCAACCCCCCTTCTATGCTTGCTGCAAATACTCCCTTGGCTAGGGAATGTCACTACCTGTTAACCCCTCATTGCGGACAAAATATGTTCACGATAGGGTACGCGCCGAAATAGGCGAACGGGCGGAGAAATTTTATGCAGTTTTCGGGCACCAAAGACTACGTGGCCACAGACGATCTGACAGTTGCGGTCAACGCCGCAGTGGCACTCGAACGCCCCCTGCTCGTCAAAGGTGAGCCAGGCACTGGCAAGACCGAACTTGCCATGCAGGTGGCACGCGGTCTTGGCCTGAAGATGATCGAGTGGAACGTGAAATCCACCACCAAGGCGCAACAAGGTCTGTACGAGTACGACGCTGTCTCGCGCCTGCGTGATAGCCAGTTAGGCGAGGAGCGCGTGCATGACATCGGCAACTACATCAAACGCGGAAAACTCTGGGAAGCCTTTGAAAGTGATGAGAAGGTTGTTCTGCTGATCGACGAGATCGACAAGGCCGATATCGAGTTTCCAAATGATCTGTTGCAGGAACTCGATAAGATGGAATTCCACGTCTATGAGACTGGCGAGACCATCAAGGCCAAACACCGTCCGATCATCATCATCACCTCCAACAACGAAAAGGAACTGCCCGACGCGTTTTTGCGTCGCTGCTTCTTTCACTACATCCGCTTCCCTGAGATGGAGACGCTGAAGAAGATTGTTGAGGTCCATCACCCCGGTATCAAAGAAGCGCTACTGACCACGGCACTGGCGCAGTTCTTCGAAATTCGCGAAACCGCTGGATTGAAGAAAAAGCCCTCTACATCAGAGGTCATCGACTGGTTAAAATTGCTGCTGGCCGAAGATCTTTCGCCAGAAGACCTGAAGCGCGACGGTGCAAACGCTCTGCCCAAGCTGCACGGCGCCTTGCTGAAAAATGAACAAGACGTGCATCTGTTTGAACGTCTGGCATTTATGGCGCGCTCCGGCCGCTGAGTTTCAGCCAAACTTTTGAACGGTCTGCCCCCGCACAGGCCTTTCATTTTCACCACAGACACCGCATTCTTGCCCAAGTCTTTGGGCATATTACGATCCAATTAAGGCCTGATTTCGTAGAAGGAATCGGCATCCAACCGGAGTCCGACCACCCATGTCCCAGCCTGTCGTCCTGATCCGTCCTCTCACTGAAGCCGACCACGCAGAGTGGCGCCGTCTCTGGACCGACTACATCACCTTCTACGAAAGCACGGTGTCTGAAGAGGTCTACGCCTCCACCTTTGCCCGCCTTCTGGGCGATGATCCGCAAGATTACTCCTGCCTAGTGGCGGAACTCGACGGCAAGCTCATTGGCCTTACCCACTACCTGTTACACCGCCACGCGTGGAAGGTTGAAAACGTCTGCTACCTACAAGACCTTTACGCCGACCCCGAGGTGCGCGGTACCGGTGTGGGCCGCAAACTGATTGAAGCCGTGTATCAAGCAGCAGATGACGCCGGTGCGCCAAGCGTGTATTGGATGACCCAGGAATTTAACACCAACGCCCGCAAGCTTTATGACCGTATTGGGCAGTTGTCCCCATTTATTAAGTACCAAAGGCCCTGATTTTGCGCTCTTTTCTTCCCTCACTGATCCCTTTGGCTTTTGCCCTGGCGGCCTGTACGCCGGTTGGTCAAAATGGCGTGCCCACCCGCGCCGCAGTGAGCGACACCACTTTGCCGCCGGTCAAAGCTTTCTCCACGCCGCGTCCCATTCCGCCCAACCGGTCCAACCGCGACATTGCCCGCGACTTTCTGGATCTCAGCTTTGAGTTGGAAAGCGGCCGCAGCCTAGAGCGCCTGACCCGCTTTGAAGGCCCAATCACAGTGCGAGTCACCGGCGCGCCGCCTACAGGCATGATGCCGGACCTTAAAGCCCTGCTGGCTCGCCTGCGGAACGAAGCCCGTATCGACATTTCGCTGACGCAATCACCGTCCGCCAACATCACCATTCAGGCCGTCTCCCGCCGAGACATCCGCAAAGCCCTGCCACAAGCCGCTTGCTTTGTGGTGCCAAACATTTCCTCTCTGTCGCAATACCGCTCCGCGCGGCGCAGTGGCGCCGCCAACTGGGCGCAACTGGAAAACCGTTCCAAGATCGCAATCTTCTTACCAAATGACACCAGCCCGCAAGAAACCCGCGACTGTCTGCACGAAGAACTGGCACAGGCCCTTGGCCCCTTGAACGACCTTTATCGACTGCCCGACAGCGTCTTTAACGACGACAACATCCACGCAGTACTCACCGGTTTTGATATGACCATTCTTCGGGCCTACTACGATCCAACCCTGCGCACTGGCATGACCCGTAGTGAGGTGGCGGCTCGCTTGCCAGCCATCCTCTCGCGCATCAATCCTCGCGGCGATCAACTCTCCAGCAACCCTTTGCCGGAAACACCCAGAGAATGGATCAACGCGGTGCAAACCGCACTTGGCCCTGGCACGTCACCAGCCAACCGTCGGGCCGCCGCCCGCCAGTCTCTGGTAATTGCCCAAAACAAGGGCTGGCAGGATCATCGCCTTGGATTTGCGCATTACGCTCTTGGCCGTCTACTGCAGTCTCAAGACGTTGCTGCCGCGCACAGCCACTTCATAGCAGCCGACCGCGCCTATCGCTCTGCTGACCCATTCGGCCCTCACCGAGCTTTTGTCGCAACGCAACTCTCAGCCTACGCGATCAGCGCAGGCCAAAGCCGCGAAGCACTCAACATCTTAAGCCCACAAATTGGACCTGCTGGCCGCTTTGAAAACGCCGCGCTGCTTTCTACGCTCATGCTTTTGCAGGCCGAAGCGCTGGAGATGGAAGGCAAGTTCGAGGACGCCGGCGCCCTACGTCTGGACAGTCTTGGCTGGGCACGATACGGGTTTGGCCCGGACTGGGCCGTTCGCGCAAAGCTGCGTGAGATTACGGCACTCAGCCCGATTAAAGGGAGATCTTAGGACACTATGTTTGTACTTTTTGGCGCCCTCATCGGCACACTCACTGGTGGCATATTGGCCAAACGCCGCGGTGGCAAACGCGCAGACATCCTGCAATACGGCTTTGTCTATGCCATGATGTTTGCGATACTCGGTCTATTCATCACACTCATCCTCCACCGCATGGCGCTCTGACTCATGTTCCTGCCCTTCTTTGAAAATCTGCGCGAGGCCCGAGTTCCGGTGTCCCTGCGTGAATTTCTTGGTTTTCTGGAAGGGTTAAAGGCCGGACTTGCCACCTACGACGTGGAAAGCTTCTACTACCTCGCCCGCACCATCATGGTAAAAGACGAGCGCAACATCGACAAATTTGATCGCGCATTTTCGGCCACCTTTGACGGGCTCGGGGAGCTTTCCGCCCAGGACGTACTTGAGGCAGTCGACATTCCAGAAGAGTGGCTGCGGAAGATGGCCGAAAAACACCTCTCCACAGAGGAAATGGCCGAAATCGAAGCGCTGGGTGGCTTTGATAAGCTGATGGAAACGCTGCAAGAGCGCCTCAAAGAACAGGAAGGCCGTCATCAGGGTGGCAATAAATGGATCGGCACCGCTGGTACCTCACCCTTTGGTGCCTATGGCTACAACCCTGAAGGCGTGCGCATCGGCCAGAAAGAAAGCCGCCATCGCAAAGCGGTCAAAGTCTGGGACAAACGCGAGTTCAAAAACTTCGATGGTTCCGTCGAACTGGGCACCCGTAACATAAAAGTCGCGCTCAAACGCCTGCGCCGCTGGGCCCGCGAAGGCGCGGCAGAGGAGCTGGACCTCAACGGTACCATCAAGGCAACCGCCGAGCACGGCTACCTCGATGTGAAAACCCGCCCCGAGCGCCACAACGCGGTAAAAGTCCTTCTGTTTCTGGACGTTGGCGGCTCGATGGATCCTCATATTAAAGTGGTCGAAGAGCTGTTCTCCGCGGCCCGCGCAGAGTTCAAACACCTCGAATACTACTACTACCACAACTGCCTCTACGAAGGCGTATGGCGCGACAACAAACGCCGCTGGAACGATCAGACCCCCACCCACGAAGTGCTACGCACCTATGGGCCTGACTATAAATGCATTTTTGTTGGCGACGCCTCCATGTCGCCTTACGAAATTGCCTACGCAGGCGGTGCCAACGAGCATTGGAATCAGGAGGCCGGTCAGGTCTGGCTGGAGCGCGCGCGGGACCAATGGGCGTCCAATCTCTGGATAAACCCGTTGCCAGAGGCGCATTGGCAATACACCCACTCGATCGGCATGATCCAAGAGATTTTTGAAAACCGCATGGTGCCTATGACGCTGGAAGGTCTGGAACGCGGCATGCGGAACTTAACACGCTGACGTGAAGGCGGGTTGAAGCCACGCGCGGCTTGCCTCATATCTTTCATATGATCAAACTGATGCCAATCCTCATCGCGGTGCTCTACGGCTTCCTGATGATGCGTTTTTCCGCCTGGCGCACTGCACGCGAGCTGGATGCCAAATCCACGGAACTGGCTGATCCCCGCCTCAATCCCCTGATCAAGGACATGGCCAAGGCCCTAGATCTGCCGCGTATCCGCGTGCACATCTATGAGATTGAACCTGTGAACGGCCTCGCCGCACCGGACGGCCGTATCTTCCTCACCCGCGGGTTTTACAACCGCTACCGCGCTGGCGACGTGACCGCCGAGGAAATTGCCTCCGTGGTGGCCCATGAATTGGGTCACGTGGCTTTGGGCCACTCCCGTCGCCGTATGATCGACTTCTCCGGCCAAAACGCCCTGCGCACCGCGCTGGCCATGGTGCTCAACCGCTTCTTGCCCGGCATTGGCCCACTAGTGGCCAACACCGCCACCAGCCTGCTCTCCGCACGCCTGTCGCGTGGCGACGAGTACGAAGCGGACGCATACGCCGCTGCGTTGCTGGTGAAATCCGGCATCGGTACCGCACCACAAAAAGCGCTATTTGAAAAACTTTCCCACCTTACAGGCGCAAATGGGGCCAGCACCCCAGCCTGGTTGCTCAGCCACCCCAAAACCGAAGAACGCATTCAGGCCATCGAAAAGCTCGAACGCAAATGGGGCATCGCCAAAGCCTAGTCGCTTACGGCCTTCGCCAGCTTGGGAAGCCGTGCCTTCTTGAGCAGCTTCCGCATTTCCCACGCCTCACCGCTCAAGCGCTCCGCCTCATGACGCACCGCCTCGCACACGGCGGCAACCCGTTCCGGATCATCCCCCCAGAAACCGCGCAACAGTTCATCTGGCGCAATTCGCTCCAGCCCCTCTTCCGCCAGTACATGCTTCGGAAAGTCTTTGGCATTCACTGTGACAATCGCATCCGCTGATCCAGAAATCGCTGCTGCGAGCACATGCACGTCATGCTCATCCGGCAGATACAGCCGGTCTTCTAGAGAAGGTTTCCAAGTCACCGCAGCTTTGGGCCAGGCTGCTTGCACCAGCGCAATCTCACCTCGCGCCTGCGGCTCACCAGTTGGTCCCAATTTCCGCGCTGCCCGCGCCCATTCTTCCAAGATGCGTTCGGACCATTGCGGCTCAAACGCGCCGGTCTTAGCCACGCCCAGCAACACTTCTCGCATCACCGTTGGATACAGAACGCAAGTATCGAGCAGTAGACGCGTCATAGGCGGAAGAACAATGACTTAAGGTATCCGCTTTCCGCCAACTGTGGCATCAACGGATGGTCAGCCCCTGCAAAACCCGTGTGAATGAGCTGCGCATGGCGCCCGGCCCGGCCAATGCCGCGCACCGATGCGCCCCGGAACCGCGCTAAATCGGCGGCATGTGAACAGGAACACAGCCCCAGATAGCCCCCTTCGGCCACCAATTGCGCTGCAAGTCGTGCCACACGCTCATAGGCCCGAAGACCTTTTTCCAGAGCTGGTTTGGACGGGGCAAAGGCAGGTGGATCACAAATCACAACATCAAACTTCGCGCCTTCTTCACCCAGCGCAGTTAGAACCTCAAAGGCATCCCCCTTGCGGGTGGCAAAGCGTTTCGCCACGCAAGCGGCCTCTGCGCCCGCCTGCGCCAGCTCCAACGCAGCTGCGGAGCCATCAACCGCGGTAGCGTGGCTCGCACCGCCAGCCAAAGCCGCCAAGGAAAAGCCCCCCACATGGGAAAACACATCCAACACCTTTGCATCTTTGCAAAGCCCAGCGGAAAATCCGTGATTGGGACGTTGATCGTAGAAAAGTCCGGTCTTCTGCCCCCCGGTCAAATCTGCCATATAGGTCGCGCCATTCATGACAACCGGTACCGGCGCCCTCGGCGCCGCGCCAACCACGACCGCGCTGTCGTCTTCCAGCCCTTCCAGCACGCGCGCGCGACCAGAGCCGTTTTTTAACACATTGGACACACCGGTCACCGCCACCAGCGCTGCCACCAGCGGCTCAAGTAGCGCCTCAGCCCAGGCCGCATTTGGTTGCACCACGGCTGTATCGCCAAAACGATCCACTACCACACCGGGCAGCCCATCGGCCTCCGCATGGATCAAGCGATAAAACGGTGCGTCAAACAAACGCTCCCTCATCGCCAGAGCACGGGCGAATTTAGCTTCAAACCAAGCCTGATCGACCTGCGCCTCCGGGTCACGGTCCAACATCCGGCAGAAGATCTTGCTCTGGCTGTTGGTCGCAACCAGCCCCAAGGGCTGACGCTTGTCATCCTCCAGCACCGCAAGCGTGCCGGGCACAAGCCCTTTGGTGCGCCGATCGGTGACCAGCTCATTATCATAGGCCCAGGGAAACCCATGTCGGATCGCGCGGGCGTTGGCTTTTGGTTTCAAGCGCACCACTGGGCGCGCAGACGAAAAAGAGGACGACATAGACATGTCGCCCTCCTACTTGTTTATGTCGGGTGTGAAAACCCTTCTCTACGTCTCAGCGGATTACTCAGAGGCAGCCAGCTCGGTGCCAATTTGCTCAAGCGGCTGAATACGTTTGGTTGCGCCGCGTTCCGGAGCGACAAACCCTTCGGCTTTGGTCAGCTCATCACGTACCACGCGCGCCAGATGCTGAGTGATGCGATACTTTTGTGTCAATCCTCGGGATTCGGCCTGAATGGCTGTTTGCCCACCATAGCCAACCAAACTCGCCTTGATCGGCTTAGGCCCGCGCAAAACCGTGCCGCTCTCCGGCTCAATGATAGTCATCACAAACTCAATCGAATGGATCCCGCCAATGGAATAGCGTGTCTTCTCTGTCAGCGCATGAAAACGTGTCACTTCAATCTCGACTCGCACCGGCATAGCACCATCCAGCGGATAAGCTCCCAAACGCACACTCTCGCCAAAAATCGCTTGGACCTGTTCGTAGCGGTTACCCCGCGCGTCGCCGCGCCACACGATGTCCCCAGGAGGGTAGTAAAGGTTCGCTTCTGATACTTTCAGGGTGGTCGGCACCAAGACGTCAAAACTCTCTAAGGAGTAAGACGGTGCTGGCGCAGCCATCTCGGTTGGTGCTACGTCAAACGGTGCGTTACGACTGGCTGTGTCTACCGACGCACAGGCGCTTGCCCCTAAGGCCAATACCAGTGCCGCAATAACTTTTCCCATTGCCATGTCCAACTCCTCGGGCGTTTCTCGCCTCTGCTGTGTCCATGCAAATCTGCGGGGCAATTGGGGCACGATTGCGACGTGCCCTAGACGTTTCAAAGGAATTATCTAAAAGTTAAATTACCTATTTTCTTCCACCGGGACCTTATTTTTATGACAAAGATCGTAGCGACGGCCCTGATCCTCAATTGAAACGACGAGATTTTTGTGCAACGGCGCAGCCCGACCCGCCGTCTCTTTCCCGGCTGTTGGGATCTTGCCGGGGGCCATGTGGACCCAGGGGAATCCGTAGAACACGCCCTAACCCGCGAGGTTTTTGAGGAAACCGGATGGCAAGTGGGACAAATCCGCACCGAGTTGCCCCAAAAGACGTGGCAAGCAGAGGACCGGCCAAGGTTCGAAAGGCAATTCATCGTCTCAGTATTCGGCGATCTGGAAGCCCCAAAGCTTGAAAGCGGCAAGGTAGATGCTTGGCTCTGAATCGGCAGAGAAGACCTGCAGACGCTTGAAGAAAACCGCAAGGCCGGTGACAACTTCATCCACGACAGTGTGATGGAAGCCCTCAATTGGCTCGACACAAACCGCTGGCCACCGGTCAGTTTCGAGGTCGCGACCGCCATCCGCCCCGACGTTTGGGCGCACGCATCTCCACGCTGCCCTCTTCCAGCACCTGCGTCATCGGATGGCCCGGATGCTTGCTGCCCAGATGTACAATCAACATCTCAATCGCATCGCGCGTGTCTACACCCTCTGGCAATGACAATGCCCAATCCAGAAAGATCGATCGACACTCCGAAGTCTCGATACCGTCTATCTTATAACTTTCATGGATCAACCCTTTAGGATCGCAATGCGAAATGTCCATGTCATGCCTCCGTTGTGGCCACCAATGCTGTTGTTATTGTCTCCGCAGCCATCCCTGTGGTCTCCGTCAAGTTACTCAGCACCACGTCGATACTTTCCGCGCCTGTCTCACGCAACAAAAACGCGCGCCCTCCTTCGCCAATCGCCTCCGGCGCAATGGTGCTGCCTGAAAGCAGCTTGGACGCCAGTTGCACTTTCCAACAAAGCCGATAGGTGCTGGCGAGGTCTGACGCGTCTGAGGCAGAAAGCCAGCCAATTGCGACACCAGCCTGCAAGCCCTGCGCCACCGCGCGCCGAGGTGACCCCGCCAAAAGTGCGCCGGTCTGGCTCAACAACTCAATATCCTGCAACCGCCCCGCCCCAATCTTCGCGTCCCATGGCCCATCCGGCGCTTTTGCCGCCGCAATCCGCGCCCGCATCTCTTGCACGTCTTTGCCAATCGTCGCCTTGTCTTTCTCTGCCGCCAAAACCTCTTGCCGGAAGCCTTCCACTTCCGCCATCAACTCAGGCGCGCCGGTCACAGGCCGCGCCCGCGTTAGCGCCAGATGTTCCCAGGTCCAGGCCTCATTCATCTGGTAATTCTTAAACGAGGCCAATGACGTCGCCACCGGTCCTTGCGTACCAGACGGGCGCAAACGCATGTCGACCTCGTACAGACGGCCCTGCGACATCGGCGCGCTCAGCGCCGTGACCAACGCCTGCGTGAACCGCGCATAATACGGCCGCGCCGCCAAAGGCCGTCGCCCGTCCGAGGCTTCCACGCCGTCGGCGTCATAGATCACAATCAAATCAAGGTCCGACGTCGCATTCAGCCGCTGTGCCCCCAAAGAGCCCATGCCCAGCACAATCGCGCCCCGCCCCGGCATCGGCCCATGCTTAGAAGCAAAATGATCCGCCACCGGCTGCCACAACCCCGCCAAAACCGCCTCTGCCAAATCCGCATACTGCCGTCCGGCCTCTTCCGCGCCAATCAAGCCACGCAGATGATGCACCCCAATGCGGAACTGCCACTCCTTGACCCAGCGCCGCGCACCGTCCAGCTGCGCCTCATAATCGGGATCCCGCACCAACCTGTCTTTCAGTTCCTCGGTCAAACCACGCACGCCCGGCCACTCAGTGAAGAAGCTGCCGCCAATCACCGCATCAAACACACCGGAGTTGCGCGACAAATGCTCCGCCAGTGCAGGCGCCGTGCCCACAATATCCACCAGCAGGTCAATTAACTGCGGATTGGCCTCAAACAGCGAGAACAATTGCACCCCTGCTGGCAACCCTCGCAGGAACCCATCCAACGCCAACAGCGCTTCATCCGGTTTCGGCGCCTGCGCCAAACGCCGCAGGATTTCCGGCCGCACACGATTAAAAATTTCCACCGCCCGAACACTGCGCATTGCCGGATAGCTCTCCCAGCGCGCAATGACCTCTTCATCAAACGCATGAGTGACGTCGTCGCAGCTGTCCGGCGCCGCATCCGGCGCAAAGAACCCCTCAGTCATCTCATGCACTTCGGTCAGGCGATCGTGCAACTCTTTGCGAATGTCTGCCTCGTCGCGTCCCATCAAGCCTGCAATCCGCCCCCAGCCCTCGTCGCTTTTAGGCAAAAGATGTGTTTGCGCATCCGCCACCATCTGCACGCGGTGCTCCACCTCGCGATGGAAGCGGTAGTGGTCTGACAACGCCTCCGCGACATCATCCGGCACCCAGCCTTTGGAAGCCAGCTTGCGCAACCCCGGCACGGTGTGACGATCCCGCAAGTACGGGTCACGGCCACCAGAAATCAGTTGTCGTGTTTGGGTGAAAAACTCGATCTCACGAATGCCACCGCGCCCCAACTTCATATTGTGGCCGTCCAGCGTGAACTCGCCGCCAAGCCCTTTGTGCTCGCGGATACGCAACCGCATATCATGCGCATCCTGAATGGCGGCAAAATCCAGATGCTTGCGCCAAACAAACGGCGTCAGCGTGTCGAGAAACTTCTGCCCCGCCGCCAGATCCCCCGCCGAAGGCCGCGCCTTGATATAGGCCGCCCGCTCCCACGTCCGACCCAGGCTCTCATAATACCGCTCCGCCGCCTCCATGGCGAGGCACACAGGTGTCACCGCCGGATCAGGCCGCAGCCGCAGATCGGTACGGAACACATACCCGTCTCCGGTGATGTCGTTCAGCATCGCCGCCATCTTGCGCGTGGCCCGAATGAAACTCGCCCGCGCGTCATGATAGTCATCCGCATCGAACCGGCTCTCATCAAACAGGCAGATCAGATCAATATCAGAGCTGTAGTTCAACTCATGCGCGCCCATCTTTCCCATGGCAATCGACACCATGCCACCCGCCGTAGGAATATCATCCTCAGTGGCGCCGGGCAGTTTCTTACGTCGGATTTCCGCGCCGATGGTGGCCTCAAGCGCCAACTGGCTCGCCAAATCGGCAAAATCCGTCAGCGTGCCGGTCACCTTTTCGAGCGACCACGCCCCTGCCAGATCGGCCAGCGCCGTCAGCAAAGCTACCTTACGTTTTGCTGCCCGCAATGCGGTCCGCCGCTGATCCGGCGCACCGGCACGCAACGCTGCAAAAACCGAGGTCAAAGCCGCATCCGTATCCTGCAAAGCCTCAGGCAACCAAGACGCTTCCTTGTGGACCAGACTTTTCAGGTAGGGGCTTGATCCCGCCGCGCCTTCAATCAGCTTGGCAAGATCACCAGACAACGCAGGCACCGCCGCCCGCGCCTCCGCACCTAGATCGGCATCAAACGGGCGTGGCAGGCGGGTGATTTGTGATTCAAACAACATAGGCGTGACTTTGAAACCGTCATGCCGGAAGGTCAATTGGCGGTCCTGCCGCAGGGGCCGCTTAAGGCACCCCTTCCCCGGTCAGCGGCGTGTCCTGACTGAAGCTGTTAACCCAGCTCCCATTGCGCCTCTCCCACAAGGAACTCACCAACATGACCTCCCAATCCGACTTGCCGGCCCGCAAGTAATCTGCGCGATAAACTAACAACCCGCTATCCGCCCCCGTGGCCCGCAGCTGCGCGTCGCTCAGCCGGTAGTCTGCCACGGTTGCGCCGCCGTCCAACTGTCCCGTATGGGCGTCCTTTCCGGCGAAGCCATCCGGGTACACTCCGATAAAATCCTCACTTAGCAACGCACCGTCCGCGTCCCCATCCCCTGTCACCAACGCCTCCCTCACTTGGGTCTCCAGCGCCAACAAGGTGTCTTTCAAATCGCTTGTCTTTTCCATACTGGCACCCTGCGGCGCGTCATGGCAGAAATCAACCCGAGGACGAGGAGACCAGCTATGAGCAAAAGCCTGAAACGCGTGCGCGCCGCCTTGGAAGCCGCAGGCAAAGAGATCGATATCCGCGAAACCGACGGCGCCCGCACGGCGCAGATGGCCGCCGACGCCGTGGGCTGCGACGTCGATCAAATCGCCAAGTCCATTGTCTTTCAAAACGCCAACACCGGCGAAGTGGTCCTGTTTCTGACCGCAGGCGGGCGTCAGGTCGACACCAAAGCAGCCGAAGCACTCCTCGGCGCGCCTCTAAAACGCGCAGATGCGGCCGTGGTGCGTAAACAAACCGGCTTTGCCATCGGCGGGGTCAGCCCGGTGGGCCACCTCTCCCCGATCCAGGCCTTTATGGACCCGCGCCTCACCGACTTTACAGAAATCTGGGCCGCGGCTGGCACGCCAAACCACGTATTTAGCCTCTCCCCAACGGATTTGGAGCAAATCTCTGGGGCCAAGGTCTGCACCTTCAGCATCTAAACTAAAATTTTCAACTAAAATTTTACTTTCAATACAATTACATAGCCACCAAATGTAAAAACCTTTCACATTTTTTCTTGCAATGCGTGGCTGCGCTTCCAATCTATGTAATGTGAAAGCGATTTACATACCGCTTCACGGAGCAACAATAGATACAAACTCGGAGACCGATATGACCCCTGCCGCAACCGCCCATACCGCCGACACCCAGCACCTCAGCTGGTTTGGCAAGAGCGAGGCCTGGCTGGACAGCAAAGGCAAAGGTGCCTGGATTGCCGCCATGGTTCTTGGCTTCGTGTTCTTCTGGCCTGTTGGCCTGGCCCTTCTGTTCTACATGATCTGGAGCAAAGATATGTTCAAAAAGTCCTCCCGCAACCGCAGCTGTTCCCGTCGCATGCACGTGATGGCCTCCTCCGGCAACAGCGCCTTTGACAGCTACCGAGACGAGACTCTGCGCCGTCTAGAAGACGAGCAGAAGAGCTTTGAGGACTTCTTGGAGCGTTTGCGCGCAGCCAAAGACAAGGCAGAGTTTGACCAGTTCATGGACGAACGCGCCACCAAAGCAGCTGACGAACATCGCGAGACCGAAGACGCCTAAGCGCGCGCCCTTTTGAGCAGTCACGGCGCGGGAGACAACTTCCGCGCCGTTTTCTATACAGTACCGGCCCCTACCAAAACGAGAGAGACATGAGCCACCGCAGCTTTGCCCTACCCGATCCAGACACCCAGTCCGAGTTTTATGAAGACGTGACCTTCAAACGCTTTCTGGCGTGGCTGATCGACACCGGACTGATCTTTGTGCTCTGTGTGCTGGTGCTGCCATTCACCGCCTTCACCGGTATCTTCTTCTTTGGTGCACTCTTGTTTGTCTTTGGCTTTGCCTACCGCGTGGTCACCATCGCGACCGGCTCCGCCACCTGGGGCATGCGCCTGATGTCCATCGAACTCCGCCAATCGGACGGCAGCCGCTTTGATCTCGGGTCCGCCTTCCTGCACACGCTTGGCTTTACGGCATCGGTGATGTTCCCGATCCTGCAGCTCATCTCGATTGTGCTGATGATCACCACGGACCGCAAACAGGGGCTCACCGACCACGTCATGGGTTCTGTCGCCATCAACCGCGCCGCGCGGTATTGATATATTTTTTGTCGGCGCCTCGGCTACAAGTTTGGACGAGGCACGCCGCCTGTCGAATCTAATTTTATGTACCGCCGTTTCCGAGCAGGAAGTATCCGCACCGCGGTCTAACCACCATTTGGCTGGAGCTGGGACAATATCAACATTCTAGCAAAAGCAATAACGCTCTACGGCATTCCCATCACACGTTTACAACTAGACTTGGCTACGAACATCGACAGTCCTGTCATATGTTGAACAACAATTGTATGTTACCTTTTTTGTAACCAGTAGTTCATTTGGAGTTTCATCATGAGTTCTCAAAATCCATTCGACGGCCCCGACTTGTCCGGCACTCGCTATGAGCGCGCCAACATGGCATCAGCGCAATTTGAAGGCGTCAATCTTGAAAGCGCGAATTTTTATGCTGTGCTGACCAATGCTACCTTCAAAGACACAAACCTAGGTGAAGCAAGTTTTAACGACGTAAATCTCGGTGGGGCGAAGTTCCACAATGTGAACCTTTCAACGGCGATCATAAGCGATGCAAATTTGTCGGGCGTATCCATTTCGCAAGCAAGGCTTACCGACGTTGAAATCAATGACGCCGACCTAACCGGAATGAAGATAAACGGGGTACTCGTTTCCGACCTTTTTGAAGCTTACAATCAGAATTCTGGCTGATTTAAAGCTGAGCCGATGAGTCACACATTGGTGCAAGCTGCAGCATCCGTAGGTACCGGCTCACGACCGACAGTTGCAGCAAGGGCGGAGAACACCTTACGCGCCAGCATGAAACTTTCACCTCAAATACAAAACGGGGGCCGCTTGGCCCCCGTTTCTCTTTGTCTATCGCATCTTCAATCAGTTGCCGATCAGATCCGGTAGGATCGTCACAATCGATGGTACAAACCACAGGATCGCAAGACCAAGCACCTGAATGAGCACAAAGGGAATGATGCCCTTGTAGATGTGCCCGGTGGTCACCTCTTTTGGCGCTACCCCTCTGAGATAGAAGAGCGCAAAGCCAAACGGCGGCGTCAGGAACGAAGTCTGCAGGTTCACCGCGATCATGATGGTCACCCATTTCGGATCAAAAGTACCCCCATAGATAACCGGGCCGACAATCGGGATCACAATGTAGATGATCTCGAGGAAGTCGAGCACAAAGCCCATCACAAACAGCACCAGCATCACTATCAGGAAGACCTTCAACTCGCTGTCAAACGACTTCAGGAATTGCTGAATGTAATGCTCACCACCAAAACTGATCACCACAAGGTTCAAGAGCTGCGAGCCGATCAGGATGGTGAACACCATCGAGGTCACCTTCGCGGTTTCCCGCACAATCGGTGACAACACTTTGCCACGGAACAATACGAAACAGCCGTAGAGCAGACCGAACATAGCAAACAGGTAGGCGCCTTTGGCTACAAAGAACGCAATCAAGTTCTCGGTGGCGACAACTTCCTGGTTGATACGAAGGTCAAAGTTCACACCTACAAGGATCATGATGATCACTGCAAAGGTCGACCAGATGACAATCCCACCAGAGCGGCCCTCATCGTGCAGACGACGATAGGCTGCCAGCATGATCGCCCCACCCGCACCCAGCGCAGCCGCCGGTGTCGGGTTGGTGATACCACCCAGGATCGAGCCCAGAACAGCAATGATCAGAACCAGAGGTGGGAACACCACGCGCAACAGCTCGTTCTTGCCAAGTAGGCCGGTCGCATAACGCACACCGTAAAGTGTCAACGCCAGTGGGATCGCCAAGAAGATCAGCGTCCAGCCCGGTGTTGTGACCGGTGAGACCAACAGCGCGTCAACAGCCAGTGCCAACACGATCCCTGCGCCACCAATCAGCAATGGACGGGTGTCCGCGCTTGGGGCAACGCCCCGTGCCGTGGTCAGGATCAACGCCAGCAACAGATAGCCAATCGCCAAACCAGAGCCAATTGGCGCTGCAGCCGCGATCTTCTCTACGCGTAGCTCTGCTCGCTCTTCCAAGGTCAGCGCTCGCGCTTCAGCAACACCACCCGCTTCGTCAATCGCTGTCTGTTCAGCCACGGCTTGATCCCAAGCCAGCTGACCATGCAACTCGACCATCGAGGCTTTACACTCCTCACCCACACTTGTGCGCAGGCTGGCGGTTTGACCCGCATCAGAGAAGCTGTCCACGGTCACATCCTGAGAGCCAATCACATTGACTTGACCCAACAGGATCACGCCAGCAATCAAACCAGCCGGAACCGCGAGGAACCATGTCAGGCCTTCGCTGCGGGTGATGGCTTCACCGTTGGAGGCACCCATTTCCACCGCAGGGGCTTCTTTGGGGTTAAACAGTGCATAGCCAAAGGCATAAAGACCATAGAGCACCGCCAGCATGATGCCGGGGATTAGCGCCGCTTGGAACAAGGTCCCAACGGAAACTACCGCTGGCTCGCCCAAGAAGGTCAGCGCATCAGAACAACCCGCAACCTGTGCACGGTTTTCCTGTGCCGCAGAGTAGAGGTCACCCGCTAGAGTACCAAGAAGAACGATCACGATAGAGGGTGGAATAATCTGCCCCAACGTACCGGACGCCGCAATCACACCGGTTGCCAGCTTCGGGTTGTAACCGTGCTTCAGCATGGTTGGCAGCGACAGCAGCCCCATGGTTACGACCGTTGCACCCACGATACCTGTCGAGGCTGCAAGGAACGCACCCACAACCACAACCGACACAGCCAGACCGCCTGGCAGCGGGCCAAAGACGCGTGCCATGGTGGTCAGAAGATCGTTTGCAATCTTGGAGCGTTCCAGTGTGATGCCCATCAAAACGAACATCACAACTGCCAACAGCGTTTCGATGGATTGACCGGCAAGCACTCGCTCGTTCATCCGGTTCACAACAAAGCTGATGTTGCGGTTCATCGCCTGTTCCCAACCGCCCGGGAACACAGATTCGGCCACACGAGGCAAATCCGGGTATCGGAAGATCGAGATTGTATCCGCCTTCACCCCCTGGGCGACAAGGTCGGCATACATGGTTGAGCTGGTGTCAATCGCTTGGTGAATCAGGATCCCGGCACTGTCCAGTGCCGCAATGATCCCGAAGGAGATAACCCCTGCCCCCCCAATGGCAAACGCCACAGGGAAACCGGAGAGAATGCCTCCGAAGAGACAGAGGAAGACGATAATCAGGCCGATCTCGACCCCATCAAGTCCAAATAGCATTAGTTCTGCCCCTTAGATCAGTGTGTGCCTTCATAGGCTTCTTCACCCTCGCCCAGCGTGTCGCGGTCGAGGTATTTACCAATGCTGCCCGCGCCTTCTTTGAACTCGAGATACGAGCGGTAGAAGAACGCAATGGCCTGCAAGAAAACCATGGCGGCAAAGCAAACAAGAAGCACTTTGAAGAGGAAGTACGCATTAAAGCCGTTGGGTGAGAAACCAATGGTTTCCACGTTCCATTTCAGGATACGGGCCTTTTTCATCAGGATCTCGACCTTGTCGGACGCCGATACTTTCGGGGTCACCAGATGACGCCACATGAAGAACCAGCCGTACATCCAGGTTAGAACCGCAACCGGCATCATGAAGAACAGCGAACCAAACATATCAATTACGCGCTTAGCGCGGTGGCTGATCGCTGAATAAACAAGATCCACACGCACGTGGCCGCCCTGTACAAAGGTGTAAGTGGCGCACATGCAAACGATCATCGCGTTGTAAAGCTTCAGCTCTTCCGCCCACCAGCTCACGTCAAACGTCACCCAGCTCACGTTGTAGATCAACGAGATCTCAGCCACAGTAAAGATCCGCTGCATAAACACGATCACGATCTGTTGCAGCACCATCAACAGGCCCGCCCACGCAAAGAAACGGCCCACCGAGTTGGCAAAGCCTTCTAGAACGCGCACGCATCCCCACATGAAATTCGGTTTCACAAGCCCAACCGCCGTGACGACCAAGAATAGCGTGAACACCACAAAGAAAAATTCGACCGAGCCACCGTAATACACAAAACGCATCAGCGCCTGCTTATCTTCAGTGGTCTCAAGGCCTCCCATCCAGCTCAGCCACAAGCCCGGATGTGTGATTGCGTAACCCGCATTCACAAAGGCTTGGCCGATGTTGGAAAAGAACCAGACCAGACCGTCCAGCATTGTCCCCTCATCCCCTTATTGTTTTGGATTTTTGACAGTTCTGCGATTTGCGCCCTGTCTGATTTTGCAAAAGGCCCCCCGGAGCGTACCGAGGGGCCGATTTGCTTAGCTTCGCAAGGCCTTAGCCCATCACGCGGTCGCGCTGGGCGCGGTACACGCCTTCGGACTTAACCAACCAACCGGAAGACGCTTTCATGCTTTCTTCTACGGAGGCACGGACTTTGGCAAAGATTTCGTCGTCCATGTACTCGTCCAGAGTGTCTTTTGCGGCTGCGCCCATTGCATCCCAAACGGTGTCTGGGAATTCCAGAACCTTCACACCACCGGCTTGCAGACGCTGCAGCGCCGCACCGTTGTTGTTCAGGAACTGAGCCAGGTTCCACTGGTGAGTGGCTGCGGCGGCTGTTTCGATGATTTTTTGGTTCGCATAGGACAGGCCGTCGAATACTTCGCGGTTGGTCGCCAAAGTCAGAGCAGCACCTGGCTCGTGGAAGCCTGCAGTGTAGTAGAACTTTGTGATTTCCTGGAAACCGGCTTTCTCGTCGGCCCATGGACCAATCCACTCGGTGCCGTCGATCGCACCAGAGGCCAGCGCCTGATACACTTCGGAACCTGGAAGGTTCTGAACAGATGCACCCATCTTGCCGAGCGCTTGACCGCCCATGCCTGGCATACGGAACTTCAGGCCTTGGAAGTCTTCAGGACCGGAGATCTCTTTGGAGAACCAGCCACCCGCCTGTGCACCGGTGTTACCCGCCAGGAAGGATTTGAGGCCGAAGATTTCGCCCAGCTCATCATGCAGAGCCATACCCTCACCGTGGTGGTACCAGTTCATCATTTCCTGAGCGGTCATGCCGAATGGTGCTGCGGTAAAGTACTGGTACGCAGGGTGCTGACCGGTGAAGTAGTAGTCAGCCGCGTGGTACATGTCAGCCTGACCAGCGGTCACCGCGTCAAATACTTCAAACGCGCCAACCAGTTCGCCAGCAGCTTTGATTTCGACGGTCAGGCTGCCGTCGGACATGGCGTTGATGGTGTCTGCTGCGTGCTGTGCCGCGTCAAACACACCCGCGAGGCCACGGCCCCAGGATGTCACCATGGTCAGGGTCTGTTTGCCGGTTGCATAGGCCGGTGCTGCCAGAGTGCTGGCTGCGGCTGCGGTGCCGCCGAGTGCAGACGTCTTTAGAAAAGAACGACGATCCATGTAGGTCTTCCTCCCAGAATTTTTGTGCGCCCGGCTCTCCCTCCAGAGACTCCGAGCGGATCGTTGAAGTGCGGCGAGCCTAGCCTTGCCCCTACGTAGAGGAAATACCCACTACCGCGTAGAAACCGGGCAAATGGCAAACTTTCTGGACCAATTGGGAAGGTTAATTTTGGATTTACGCTGCCGAGCACGACAAAAAAGCTGAAATCTGCCTATGATTCGAACGCAAATTTCCGTAACGAATCGAATATGCGGCGCTTGTTGTCTCTTTTTCGACTCTCCTACGGGCAAAAACTGTTCCTTTTGGCAACAGTTCCTCTGCTTGTGGCAGTGGCAGGCATTTCCATTCTCGTTGCCAACCAATCGCGCCAATTGGCGGAACGCGAAATCCGCGCTTTAGAGGCGCAATTGATTGAGGCCAAAAAAGCAGAGCTGAAAAACTACATCTCTCTTGCTCGAACCGCTTTCGTCAACATCTACGGCCGTGCAGCACCAGATGACGAAAAGGCCAAACTCGCCGTCACACAAATCCTGTCCTCCATGCTCTACGGGCAAGACGGCTATTTCTTTGTGTTTGACTATAAAGGCAACAATCTCGTCAGCCCCCGCCAAACCTATCTGATCGGCAAAAACTGGCGCGGCCTCACTGATCTGAACGGCACCGAAATCACCGACCCGATGATTGAGATCGCGCGCACTGGTGGCGGTTATCACAGCTTTGATTGGGTGAAGCCTTCGACCATGGAAACCGGACGGATGGTGACCTACGTGGTTGGTCTACAAGATTGGCAATGGCTTGTTGGCACCGGCATCTTTATCGACGATGTCCTCGAAAGTGTCGCTGCCGCCCGCGCGGACGTCGAAGAAAGGGTGCAGCGCACGTCATTCTATATTCTTGTCATCACTGTCGGCTGCCTCACCCTTGTCTTCCTCTCTGGCTTCTTCATCACCGTACGCGAACGTCGCCTCGCTGATGCTAAACTCAAGGCCCTAACCCAACGGGTGTTTGACGCCCAGGAAGAAGAACGCGGCCGCGTTGCCCGTGAATTGCATGATGGCATCTCCCAACTTCTGGTGGGCGTCCGCTACGCTCTGGATAGCGCCACCCGCCGCCTCAAAAACAGTGACGAACGCGGGTTGGACTCTCTGGACAAAGGTGTGGAACATCTCTCCGGCGCTATTCAGGAAGTCCGCCGCATCTCCCGGGACCTGCGCCCGGGCGTTCTCGACGACCTCGGCCTTGGCCCTGCCCTGAAGGCTCTGACCGACGACTTCTCCACTCGCACCGGCATCGAGACCCATTTTAACACCGTTGTCTTCCGCAACCGCCTCGATCAGGACGCCAAAATCGCCCTCTATCGGATTGCACAGGAAGCCCTGACCAACATCGAGCGTCACTCTGGCGCGACCACCGTCTCCATCGATGTGCGCGGCCATAAAAAAGGTGCGACATTACGCATTGCTGACAACGGAAAGGGCTTGCCGCAAGAACGCGATCCCTCCGCCCGTGGCGGCTTGGGGTTGCGCAATATGCAAGAACGCGTCGAGCAGCTCGACGGCACCCTGCGCATTTTCTCCTCTCGCTCCGGCACGGTGATTGTGGCAGAAGTCCCGCTAAGCCACATCCTGACGCCCGAAACCGAGGGCACTGACAAGACCCGAAAGGCCAGCGCATGAGTTCAGACACAAACATCAAAGTGATGATTGTCGACGATCACCCCATGGTGGCCGAGGGCATCGAATCCATTTTGGATAGCTATGATGACATCACAGTCGTTGGCACGCTCAGCAACGGCCGTGAAGCCGTGGACCAACTGCCTGCACTGCAGCCCGATGTGGTTCTGATGGACCTTAACATGCCGGAGATCGGCGGGCTCACGGCCACTGAAATGCTGCTGGAGCTGGACCCGGATTTGCGCGTGCTGATCCTGTCGATGCACGACAGCCCGGAATACATCTCTACCGCTCTCAGCCACGGAGCCATGGGCTATGTCCTCAAAGACGTGCCCACTGACGAAATCAAAACAGCGATCGACGCGGTGATGAACGGCAAAAAATACCTTTGCACTGGCGCTAAAGGCTCTCTGGAGCCCTCTCAGGACGGTGCCCGCGAACCACTGACCAGCCGCGAGCAAACTGTGCTTTTGCAACTGGCTCAAGGTAAATCCAACAAGGAAGTTGCCAACGAGCTCAACATCTCAGTACGCACAGTAGAAACCCACAGAAAGAACATCAAACGCAAGCTAGGCATTTCGTCCACGGCTGGACTGACCCGCTACGCCATGGAGCACGGCGTGCTGCAAGGCACGGGCGTGCAACTATAAAAGATGCGCCGCCGCGAGAAGACCTCCACGGCGGCACCTTTGCCAACGGTCTAGTTGGGCAAAACCTCACCGCTGGGACGCGGCGTGGTATCGGTTTCAGGTGGTAGCACCGGATATACAACTTCCGGCAAATCGCCATTCAGAGATTGAAGGAACGCTTCTACCTTTCCCACTTCGCTTTCGGTCATTGCTTCACCCAATTGTGACTCCGCCATGATCGCGATAGCCTGATCCAATCGCCAGACCTTTCCTGAGTGGAAATAAGGTGCCGTCAGCGCAATATTTCTGAGGGGCGCTGCGCGGAACACATATTCGTCGTCCACGGTTTCCGTAACCACAAATCGGCCTTTATCGCCCTCTGGCAGAATTTCGGCACCGGGTCGTTCAATCAAGCCAAATGGATAATACCCTTCGCCACCCAGATTGACCCCGCTGTGACAAGACGCACATCCCTTGTCCATAAACAAAGAGAGCCCCTCTTTTTCTTCGGAAGACATGGCATCAGGATTGCCATTCAAGAAGGCGTCAAATGGTGACGGCGTGATCAACGTCGCTTCATACGCTTCAATCGCTTTGGCAAAGTTGTCAAAGGTCACGGGAGAGTCGTCCTCGGGAAACGCGGTTTCAAACCACGCGACGTACTGCGGCATAGACACAAGCGTGGCGATAACATTGTCCGGCGTGTTGGCCATCTCCACCCCCGCCTGCACTGGTCCCTTGGCTTGTTCCGCCAAATCTGCTGCACGACCGTCCCAGAATTGGGCTGAGTTAAAGACAGAATTCAAAACCGTTGGCGCGTTCCTCGGCCCCTTTTGCCACCCATGCCCAATAGATGTTTCTAGATTGTCATCCCCGCCAGTCGCCAAGTTGTGGCAAGAGTTGCAAGAAAACACACCGGATGCTGACATTCGCGGGTCAAAGAAAAGCGCTTTGCCCAATTCAATTTTCTCTGGCGTGATCGGGTTGTTGTTTACAGCAGGTACCGTCGAGGGCAGTGGCTCAAAGTAGTCAAACGCCTCCTCCCGCAGGTCATCTGCAAAAGCTGCCGGCCCCAGCAGATATGCAGCGGTCACCGCGCTGCCCGACACCAATTGTCTCACAAGTTTCATTTTTAGCTCCCAAAAGACGACGCGCGTCTCGGACAGGATGCGCCTTTTCCGCTCGCAGTCTTTGATCAGGATCACTTTTTAGAATTATTCTAAATGTTATTCGCAGTTATAGCTTCACCAAAAAACACCAGGTTCCCGTCCGCATCAATCACGTGAAACTCCCGCTGCCCGTACGCCTGATCAAACGGCGCCCTCACTCGGTCTTTCGGCAAACCGCTCAACACCACCCGCATATCCGCAAACAGCGCGTCTATCCCGGCTACATCGATGTAAAACGACATCTCCCGCCCCATCAGGTCGTCGCCTGAATCGACCTCAATCAATCGCACTGCAACCGCGTTTCGCCGCAAAAATGCGTAATTATCGGCCGTAAAACCGACCTCAAAGCCGAGCACATCGCGATAAAAGGCGATTTGCCGCGCTAAATTGCTACAGGGAACAAACGGTGTGATCTGATTCAGACTAAATTCGCCCATGATATTTCCTCAAATTTCGCAAGAACCCGCCACTCACGCAATAAATGAAAAGTTTTCACACCCGAAAGGGTGCTTTTCTGTGGATTTCGCGGTTGACGCCGCGATGCAGCGGCCATAAGGTCCGATCCGAACACATTAAGTGACCCCACTTGAGGACATAAACGATGCCAAGGCTAGTCGTCATTGTCGGAATAAGGCGCATGGGCCGGTAACGGAAACCATAACGGTACCCCATGCGCCCTCGCTCAAAAGCGGGGGCTTTTTTGTGTGAGCTAGTAATGTCGTCGGTAACGGAGAGAATGATGACACGTCAGATGACCGGAGCAAAAATGGTAGTTCAAGCCCTGAAGGATCAGGGTGTGGACACAGTCTTTGGCTATCCCGGAGGGGCTGTCCTACCGATTTACGACGAGATTTTTCAGCAAAATGACATTCGCCACATACTGGTACGTCACGAGCAAGGCGCGGTGCACGCCGCTGAGGGCTATGCCCGCTCCACCGGCAAGGTTGGCGTGGCATTGGTGACCTCTGGCCCGGGCGCGACAAACGCTGTGACCGGCCTGACAGATGCTTTGCTGGACTCGATCCCTATTCTGGTTCTGACCGGTCAGGTGCCAACTTTCATGATTGGCTCTGACGCCTTTCAGGAAGCAGACACCGTTGGCATCACCCGCCCGTGCACCAAACACAACTGGCTGGCGAAAGACACCGACACATTGGCGGAAACCCTGCATCAGGCATTCCATGTCGCACAGTCTGGTCGCCCCGGCCCCGTTCTGGTGGACATCCCAAAAGATGTGCAATTTGCCAATGGCACCTACACAGCGCCGGAGAAATCCGACACCTCTATCTACGCACCGGAAACTAAAGGTGACATCACTGCCATCAATGAGTTGGTTGAGGCCCTGGAAAAGGCCGAACGCCCGGTGTTCTATACCGGCGGCGGCGTGATCAACTCCGGCCCCAAAGCCTCCAAGCTGCTGCGCGAACTTGTTGACGCGACCGGCATCCCGATCACCTCGACCCTGATGGGGCTTGGCGCGTATCCTGCATCCGGGGAAAACTGGCTGGGCATGCTGGGCATGCACGGTCTTTATGAAGCCAATATGGCGATGCACGACTGCGATTTGATGATCAACATCGGCGCGCGTTTTGATGACCGGATCACTGGCCTGATCTCCGCTTTCTCACCCGGCTCCAAGAAGGTCCACATTGACATCGATCCATCCTCAATCAACAAGGTGATCCCGGCAGACATCCCAATAGTCGGGGACGTGGAAAGCGTTCTGACAGACATTCTGAAAGTCTGGAAAGCCCGTGGCCGCACCGTGAACCGCGAAGCCATTGCCAAGTGGCAAAGCCAGATCAGCGATTGGCGCAAAGTGGAATGCCTGAAGTATGTTCAAGAAGGCAAAACCATCAAGCCGCAGTACGCGCTGGAGCGTCTCGAGGCCCTGACCAAAGACCACGACCGCTACATCACCACCGAAGTGGGCCAACACCAGATGTGGGCCGCGCAATACCTGGGCTTTGAAGATCCCAACCGCTGGATGACCTCCGGTGGTCTCGGGACCATGGGTTACGGCACTCCAGCTTCCATAGGTGCGCAAGTGGCGCATCCGGATAGCCTCGTGATCAACGTGGCAGGTGAAGCCTCCTGGCTGATGAACATGCAGGAAATGGGCACCGCAGTTCAATTCCGCCTACCGGTGAAACAGTTCATCCTGAACAACGAACGCCTCGGCATGGTGCGTCAGTGGCAGGAACTGCTGCACGGCGAACGCTACAGCCACAGCTGGTCCGAGGCCCTGCCGGACTTCGTGAAACTCGCCGAAGCCTTTGGCGCCAAAGGCATCCTCTGTTCCGACCCGGATGATCTGGACGACGCGATCATGGAAATGATCAATTACGACGGCCCGGTGATCTTTGATTGTCTGGTGGAGAAACACGAGAACTGCTTCCCGATGATCCCGTCGGGCAAACCGCACAACGAAATGCTTCTAGGCGAAGCCAGCACACAGGGCGTTATCCAAGCCGGCGGCGCAGTGATGGTGTAACCAATGCGATTGGTGTCGATAATGGTGATCGCCTTTGGCATCGGTATTATCGGCTACCAGCTGGTACCAAAGCGCCCGATGCTGTTGGAGGTTGAATGGATGCAAGACGCGAACGTATGGAGAGCAAGTGAAATTGCTGCAACATCGGGCGACTACTGTATCTGCCCGCCTTATGAGTGCGCTTCGATGTTTGAAGCGACGCAAATAGTCAACGACCGCGAATTTCTCGGAAAAAACTCGAGGTATGTTTTGGCTTCATCGTCTGGACCAGTTTCCGCCGATACCGAGCCAAAGCACGTCACCAGAATATCGTCCAAAAAGAAATGCTTCGAAAAGAACAAGGGCGATGAAGTCGTCTTCGAACTAAGAAAGGCTGGAGATAGCTATTCTCTCAGCGTTTACTGAAAGGCAAACCCATGGCTGCTCTAAAAATCAAAAAAGGCTCCACGAGCCACTCCGCTTACAACCTACGTCCCAACTTCTCGGACGAGGTCGAAACCCACACGCTGGCCGTGCTGGTGGACAACGAACCCGGTGTTCTGGCGCGGGTAATTGGCCTCTTCTCTGGTCGCGGCTACAACATCGAAAGCCTGACTGTGGCCGAAGTGGACCACACTGGCCACTTGTCGCGCATCACGGTTGTGACCACCGGAACGCCACAGGTGATTGAACAGATCAAGGCGCAACTTGGCCGCATTGTACCGGTACACGCAGTCCACGACCTAACCGTTGAGGGCGCGTCTGTAGAGCGTGAACTGGCCCTATTCAAAGTGGCGGGTACCGGCGAAAAACGCGTCGAAGCTTTGCGCCTGGCCGACATCTTCCGCGCCAATGCTGTGGATAGCACGTTGGAAAGCTTTGTGTTTGAGCTGACCGGCACCCCCAGCAAGATTGATGCCTTTGCCGATCTCATGCGCCCTCTGGGATTGATCGAAGTGGCGCGCACCGGTGTCGCCGCCCTGTCGCGCGGCGCTGAATAACCGCTTAGGCATTACGCAGCAAAAAGGGGCCGCTTGGCCCCTTTTCTTTTGATGGATTGTCCGGATTGTTCCGGTTCAGCTAACTCACCTTGCGCGACCTTGCGGCCGCTTCTAGGTCAATCACGTTTGCCGAAGTCTTTGTGTCCTCCGCCGCGTCCGGTAGATGCAAAGCAGCTCGCAACGCGCGACCAACCTCTCCCGCCTCCACTGCCATCGCCGCCTGCAAAAGGTGCTCGGCCAAAGGTGTTCCCGGCGCTAAGCGACGCAGGTTCAACGCGCGCCGCTGGTGCCCAACCATCATAACTTCAAAAATCACCAGATCCCCAGCTGCCAATTCCGCCGTATCGCTCCCCAAAGCAGACACGTCCGTCTCGGCATTAAAATACGCCAGATCCGCATGATCTTCACACCAAATAACCGCTGTACCACCTTTGCTGTCATGCCAAAGCACAACGCCATTCATTCCCTTCCCTCCCCTTAAAACTCGTTATGTCCCGTGCAAAGAAAAACTCGCCAAAAACACAGCTGGCTCATGCCCCAGCCTACAGCCTGTCACCCATCAACCTATGGCCATTTTTGTGTCGACCATATTGCAAGCTGGTGCCAATATGCGCCAAGGTGATGCCATTCAGCGTCCAAAATGACCGCCAACGGATTGTGCACACGTTCCGCGAGTCTTTCAATGACAAACACAGCCGGAGAGCCAATTGTCACAACCCGAGACTGCATTTACCAGCGAAACACATCCTGAAGAGCTACGGCAAATGTTTGGGAGAAACCTGCGAAGGCTCTGTGTTCCCTATCGGTCGGTATCCGATTTGTGCCGCCAGCTGGGAATTAATCGCACGCAATTCAACCGCTACCTATCAGGCGAAAGCTTTCCCCGGCCAGATGTGCTACACCTGATCTGCAAGTTTTTTGATGTCGACGCCCGCATTTTGCTGGAGCCTCTGGAAGCGCTCGACACACGTCCCGGAGTGCTCAACCACCCCTTTCTTGCTGGCAACATCGGTAGTGGCATGCAAACCTTGACGGAAGAGGCATTCCCCTCCGGCTTCTACCGATTTTCCCGCAAAAGCTTTGTGGAGTCCGATTTAGTGGTGGTCGGGTTGGTCTTTGTTTTTCGCGACAATCAATACACCTTTTTGCGTGGCTATGAACCGCGCGCCGCAATGAGTTCCCACGGCCTGCCCGCAAACGGTCCTGTACGCGAATATCGCGGCTATGTTTCCCCACAGGAAGACGGCATCTCCATCAACGTTTCGCACCGCCACAACATGGCGGCAACTTTTGGCTTCTTGGGCCGGGTTGCCGCTTTTCAAAACAAGTTCTGGCTCGGCTATTCGGCGCGCCCCACTCGCGAAACTCTACGTGGTCGCCGCGTGGCCCGCATGGTCTACGAACACCTGGACCTGCCGTTACAGGAGATCGTCTCATTGGCCCGCAATACCGGCTATGTCGATCCCGACGCGCTGCCAGATTTTCATAAACGCCATCTCATGCTGGACACCCCATTCACTTAGAAAAGTCGTTTGAAGGCGCGCTTAAAATGGCCAACAGACTTAATACATCGTCTCCCGATATCGCGCCTCCAAATGTGCGTCGAGCTTTGCCATTTCCTCTGGATCTTCCGGTGCACCGGTGCTCTGGTCCAACACCATCTTGCTCAACGAGGGCATCTCACTGCGATCCTGCAAAGAGACGGGATCCCATAGTTTTGACCGACGGAACGCTTTGGCACAGTGCAAAAACACCTCCACCACCGACACAATAATCGCAGCGCGCGGCAGGCGCTCCTGCACCTCCAACAGCGCCAGGATCTCTGGGTCCGTAGTGATCTGCGCCGTGCCATTCACCCGCAGCGTCTCATCAAACCCCGGCACCAGAAAAATCAAACCGACATTGGGATTCCCCACAATATTGATCAGACTATCAATCCGATTATTGCCTGGACGCTCTGGGATCAACAATGAGTGCGCATCCAGAACCTTTACAAAACCTTCAGGGTCCCCGCGCGGCGTGACATCTGCTAACCCATCAGCAGCTTGTGTGCCCATGCACAGAAAGGGCGACCGCGCAATGAACGCGCGCGCATGTTTGTCCAGATGATCAATACACTTCTTTTGTGACAAAGAGTCTGGCTTGGGCGTTTTAAACACCGTCCGCAGGCCTGCCTCATCCGAAATCACAAACTCGGGCTTTACTGAAGTCATTTCATTTACCTTTGATTCACGCCTTCTGCACCGGCAGATTTGATCAATGCATACAAATGCCAACTGCCATGACCCAACACCGGCAGGCAAATCAACAATCCGAGAAATCCGGGGATCAAGGCCATAAACGTGGTCCCCGCCACAATCGCTGCCCACATCAACATCACAATAAAATGGTTCTGCACATAAGCAAAACTGGTGATCATCGCCGTCACAAAATCAATCTCGCGATCCAACAACAACGGCAGCGACAATACTGTGATCATGTACAGCAACAGCGCAAACAGGAACCCGATAGTGGAACCCACCAACAGCATCGTGATGCCATTAGCGGTGGTGTAAATCTCAAAAGAACTCGACACGTTGGTCATTGGCGCCAGTCCCAAAAACAGCGCAAAAATCATATGAGCAAGGAAGAACCAGAACAGAAATACAATGATGATGATCGCGCAGATCGACGGCAACTGCCGCTTGCTCTGCCGCCAGACCACACCGGCAATCAATGGCCAGTTGACCTCCCAACCCCGTTCCAGTCGCAGCGACACCTCATACAAACCGACCGCCGCAAATGGCCCAAGCAGTGGAAAGCCAATAGCCGCAAAAGTCAGCCAATAGCTCTGCCCACTGGCCACTGTTAGCCAGGTCATCAGCCAGCCACCAATTACATAAAACAGGCCAAACCCAATCCCGTACATCGGCTTGCGCACAAAATCCCGCAGACCCAGCTTGAGCGCCTGCCGCAACATATCCGGCTTCACGTCGCCCAAGGTCGGGGCGCCATGGGCACGCTCGCCATTCTCGCTGCGCGCCGCGGACAGTTGTGTTTCGCTCATGGGTTTTTCCGAACCACGGAGTTCCTCCGCGCCCTCATGTGTCTCCTCAGACATTCCGCCTCCCTGTACCTGCTCGCCCCCGGACGATCAAATCCAGTTTGCGGCCTTAAATCAAGCGCTTGGAATGTGTGGAGGACGTTTCCGCGGCCATTGAGTCGCCATATGATACGCCTCTGCAATTTCCAACAGCCGGACATCCGCGCCTTTAGCACCAACAAACTGCATGCCCATGGGCAAACCACCCGCGTTAAAACCCACTGGCACGCTGATCGCGGGCAGGCCCAGTAGGCTTGCGGGCACCATCACCTGCATCCACCGGTGATAGGTGTCCATTGCCACGCCAGCAATATCCTTTGGCCAGTCCCACTCCACTGGGAACGGAAACACCTGCGCCACGGGCAAGGCCAGAACCTCATAGTGGTCAAAGAGCTGCGCGGCTGATGCAAACCAATCTGATCGCACTTGGGTTGCGCGATGCATGTCCTGCGCCGCCATCTCCATCCCGCGCTTAATCTCCCATTGCGCCGCAGGTTTCAGTCGGGCGCGCTTGGTCTCATCCTCATAGAGATCCGCCAACTCCCCCGCCAAGGCGAAGGCCCGCAAGTCGCTCCAACTCTGAAACATCGGCTCCGCATCAAACGGCGGCGCTACATCTGCCACGTCAGCGCCGAGATCGCGCAACACATCCAGCCCGGACTGGCACAGCGGCAAAACTCCCTCTTCCATCGGCATCGCGCCGCCCCAGTCCCCAAGCCAGCCAACCTTCGCACCGGCCGCCGAACAGTCTTCAGGTAACACCCAGTCTTGCGCGGGCATATTAAACGGCACTCCCGGTTCCGTTGCGGCCATCACAGACAACAGGAGGGCACAATCCTTTGGACTGCGCCCCATCGGGCCAATGGTCGACAACTGATGCCAGAAGCTCTCCGCCCCAACCGCTTTGGGCACCACGCCCCAGCTGGGCCGGAAGCCATAGACATTGTTCCATCCTGCCGGATTGCGCAGGCTGCCCATCATGTCGCTGCCATCTGCCAGCGCCACCATGCTCATCGCCAAAGCAGCCCCTGCCCCGCCCGAACTGCCCCCCGCAGTGCGGCTGGTATCATAAGGATTCAACGTCACCCCATGCACAGGATTGTAGCTGTGCGAGCCTAGGCCAAATTCCGGAACATTGGTCTTCCCAATGAAAATCGCGCCTGCTGCGCGCATCCGAGCCACAAACGCACTGTCACTGTCGGCCACACGATCCGCAAACAACGGACTGCCCTCTGTAGTCCGCATGCCTTTCACATCTGAAAGCGCCTTCACCGCAATCGGCATGCCATGCAACGCACCGCGCTCAGCCACCGGCACAGCATCCGCGTCCCGCGCCTCCGCCAACAACGCGTCAGCGTCTCGCACATCCACAATCGCGTTTATCGCAGGATTGCGCGCTTCAATCCGAGCCAAAGTCGCCGCCATGACGGTTTCCGCGCTCAGCGCCCCATCTCGCAACGCCGCCGCTAGTCTGCCCGCATCCCAATCCAGAAACTCTACCATGCCCTGCTCCTCCTCCACCTCAGAGGATCATGAACAGGTTAAACAAACAAGCGCATCCAAAAACAAAAAGCGCCTCATCCCCGGATGAAGCGCTCCTGCTTTCTCTTTCGCCAAATACCTTGGGGGTTTCGCCACCCGCGGGGACGGGTGCACAGCCCCCTCGATCATTCGCCGACCTTAGTCCTCGGATTGCGCGTCCGCGCGGCTCATGCCCGACACATCCATCGCCAATGTCGCCGCCATCAATCCATCCAAATCGCCATCAAGGACGCCTTTGGTGTCGCTGGTCTCATAGCTGGTGCGCAGGTCTTTCACCATCTGATAGGGCTGCAACACGTAGGAACGGATCTGGTTGCCCCAACCTGCATCACCCGCATTTTCATGCACCTCGTTCACGAGGGCTGAACGCTTGTCCAACTCGATCTGATACAGACGTGACTTCAGCGCTTTCATGGCGATGTCGCGGTTCTGGTGCTGCGACTTCTCGGAACTGGTCACCACAATCCCGGTGGGGTGGTGGGTGATCCGCACCGCAGAGTCGGTGGTGTTCACGTGCTGACCGCCTGCCCCGGACGAGCGATAGGTATCAATCCGAATATCGGCCGGGTTCACTTCAATCTCGATGTTGTCATCCACCACCGGATAGACCTTCACCGATGTGAAAGATGTGTGGCGCTTCGCGGCGCTGTCAAACGGCGAAATCCGCACCAGACGGTGCACGCCGCTCTCCGACTTCAGCCAACCATAGGCATTATGCCCAGAAATTTTATAAGCCGCCGACTTGATACCCGCTTCTTCACCCGCACTTTCGGCCTGAAGCTCGACTTTGTAGCCCTTTTTCTCAGCCCAGCGCACATACATCCGCGCCAGCATGCTGGCCCAGTCACAACTCTCCGTGCCACCAGCGCCCGAGTTGATTTCAAGGAAAGTGTCGTTGCCATCGGCCTCACCATCCAGCAGCGCCTCAAGTTCTTTCTCCGCTGATTTGGCTGCCAACGCCTTGAGCGCCTCCTCGGCCTCAGCGACGACTTCATCATCCTCTTCCATCTCACCAAGTTCAATCAGCTCGATGTTGTCTGTCAGATCAGTTTCAATGGATTTCACAACATCCATAGCGTCCACCAAAGTCTGACGCTCCCGCATGAGTTTTTGTGCCGCTGCCGCATCATCCCACAGGTTGGGGTCTTCAACACGCGCGTTGAACTCTTCCAATCTGTACGGCGCAGTTTCCCAATCCAAACGCTGGCGCAACAGGGTCAGGGATTTTTCGATCTCTGTTACAGTGTTCTGAGCTTCAGCGCGCATGGGAAAAGACCTTCTTATGGGTTCAGATCAGCGTGATAGCGCAGAGCCAAAGGGGGAGCAAGGTGGGAGGAGTTTTTCCACGTGTGGCTGACCCCTTCACAAAAATCCGCAGTCCCCGTCAGAACATCTGCTCACCAGAACGCCCTAGCGTGGCCTTCTCTAGCGCCCGGAATGTCTGACCATCCCAAGCACCACTCGCACTAAGACCCAATTCTGTTTGCGCTTTCTGAAGTATGGACAGACCTGTCTCCGACATCACCACCAGACTGCGCGTTTCATCCACGGTCATAGCCATCTCGGAAAGATCATTATCAGGTATTGTTGCCGCAAAATCAGAATAATTGAGGGCTTCAAATCCGGCTGACTGTGCAAACACACCGTAGTTGTAGGCCTCCTGCGTGTTGCCCGCCACATACAACGACCACTGCAATTCGTTTGCTGCCTTCGCTGCGGCCGAGATATTATCTTCGTCCACCGCCGCCCTCAACGCATCAAAATAGACTTGCGCCGTCGCATTCGTCGGCGAGGTTCCGTTCTCAATATCAAGCAAAACATCGGCCACAACCGCCGACTGCACTGTTGGTGTCATAGCCAGCTTCACCGGAACCGGATCACAGGTTGACGACTTCTTTGTGTGATCTCCCCAGTAGGAACGCGCTTCAATCTTTACGCGGTAGTCGCAAGCCTTAAGCTCGCGCACCGCCCGCCCGTCTCGCCCGGTCACAAATTCGACAACCTCGTTGTCGGGATAAGTGACGGCAATTCGCGCCTGAATACCAAGCTCCGGCTGACCTTGGGTGAAAGCCTGAAATTCGACCTTTATTCCCTCAGCTCTTGTCACTTGCGGGGTCAATGACATCAACAAAGTGATGGCGCACAGAAACGTGAAGCTCTTCAGACTGATCATCGTCCGGTTCCTTATTTCTTTTTAATCCAATTAATTCAAGAATTTGCGCACCAATGAAAATGGCAACACAGACAACCGAAGCAACAAATATCCAAATCAGAACCCGATCAAAATTTTTGACTACAAAGCTTTCCACTCCGCCACGGAAAAAACGCGGCATCTTATTTTCAGCTGTGCTCTGATCAGGAAAATACTGAAATCTGAACTGTGACTTCCTGTTCTCTGTCGGAAACACAATTTTCATAGTTGCCCCGGGTGGCACCCAGGCTTTCACTATCGCAGTACTGCCATCTGGCTTAAGATTTATCTCAACTTCATTGGTCAAGTTGATCGGTCCGACAACCTCATATTGAGGCGGCTTATCCTGTTTCAAACATGGCGGCTCACCTTCTGCGACAGTACAGACAACGCGAAAAGTGTCATGAAACTGCTCCACCCGCGAAATGTTCTCAACACGCAGAGACACCTGACCCGGACTCGCGTTTGAAAATGAGTAGAGCAACGCGAGCCTGTCGCCCAAAGACGATTGTAAAGTTGAAACATACCATCCCAATGCACCGGCCAATAACACCACCGCAAAAGGCGCGCTTTCTGAACGAAAAATGTTCATGACAATCCCAAATCAAAAACCACACAGAAATACTTTGAGTGAAGGCTAACCCCAATTGGCGCTGCCGATCAAGCATGGCACGGGGTGGACCACATCTCATAGATCGCTTAGCTCCGATCCGCGGCTTGTACCCCAAACCAAAAAACGGCTACCAGGGATGACCTCCGCTCAGACGTATTGGCAGGTATCATTGCCTGCTGGACGTAGAACAATCCACGTGACGAGACCGTAGCAAAGCCCCCCCTGGCTCGAAGACATCGCACCCGCCAAGAAGCTGAGCGCACATCTTCGACCCGCGGCAGGATGCGGGCCATTACCGTAATGCAGATTTTCCGCTACATCGAGCAGCTGGCAGCAGTACCAAAAAGGGCGCCGCAACCGCGACGCCCTTCATATTCCTTGGCTTCCAAATCGCCTACGCCGCCCGCCGGCGCGCCGCTCCCTCTGGCACCACCTTGAACACCGAAACCTGTCCGGCCAACTCGCTGGCGTCGCTGTGCAACACGCTGCTCGCGGCCGCGGTCTCTTCCACCATGGCGGCGTTTTGCTGTGTCACACGATCCAATTTCGCCACACCACGGTTGATCCCGTTTAGGGTTTCCGCCTGACGTTCTGCACCGTCTGAAATGCCACTAATGTGTTCAGAGGCTGTGCCCACGCCACTGATGATCTTGGTCAACTCGTCGCCCGTCCGGCCCACAAGCTTCACACCTTCATCCATATGAACCGTGCTCTCGTTGATCAATTCTTTGATCTCGGTCTCTAACTAAGACGAACGTTGCGCCAGGGCCCGCACCTCAGCGGCCACAACTGCAAAGCCACGCCCTGCGTCCCCGACCCGCGCGGCTTCCAGACCGGCGTTCAGCGCCAGCAGGTTGGTCTGAAACGAGATGTCATCAATCACCGAAATGATCTGCGAAGTCTTGTCCGACGACGCCTGAATCAGCGACATCGCGTCCACCGCCTGTTTCACCACATCGCCGCTAGACTGCACCGTCTGCGTGGTGCCCACCACAATCGTTTCCACATCTTTGGCGCCTTCCGCCGCCGCGCTCACACTCGCGGTCAACTCTTCCATCACATGGGCGGTCTGCTCCAGCGTGGACGCCTGGCTTTCCGTGCGGGAGGCCAACGCGTTGGAAGAGTCCCCGATGTCCTTCGAGCTTGCCAGAATTCGATGCGAGTTCTCCACCACCGCCTGCATGATCGACACCAGTGCCACGAGCGTGTCATAGCGCCCTTCGGCGATGTCATGCGCCACTTCGCGTAGATCCTGCAACGGTTGCGACACAACGGCGTGGATCACCCAGGCGCACAGCGTACACATTACTAGAAACACCACACCCGCCGTGGCAATCGACAGCATTTTCGCCACCTTGTTAACCGCACATAGCGTTAGCGCGAACAGAGACGTCTTGCACAAAAAAGCGGAAACCATTTCTGGCCCCCGCTAGAATTTCAACTACAGGTGAGTAACTTAGACAGCTTAATACAAACCGCCCGAACTCACAGTGCCAAAGTCCGCCTTTGGTCCGACAACGCCCGTACCGCCAGAGGATGTTGTGACCTGACGGCCCGCCGATTGCACCTCTTCGACCAGAGGCAGATTTGAGCCCATGGCAAAGCCACCGTCATAGGTAATACCAAAAATCGGCTCTTCTCCGTCTCGGAAATACTCAGCCACCACGCTGGCACCACTGGCGTCATTGTCCAAACGTGCACCAGTGTAGCGGTCGATCTTGATGAAATGCCCGCCCGGCGGCACCCGGAACTTACCGCCACCGTATTTCTTGATCGCCTCTTTCATGAATTCCTGGAACACCGGACCACAGGTGGTGCCGCCATAAGTCCCCCGCCCAAGCGGACGCGGGCGGTCATGGCCAATATAGCAGCCCGCCACGATATTGCTGGTAAAGCCCACAAACCAAACGTCCTTGGCTTCGTTGGTAGTACCGGTTTTGCCCGCAACCGGCACTGGCAGATTGATCTGGCTGGACGCGGTACCACGGCTCACCACACCTTCCATCATCGAGGTCAGCTGATAGGCGGTGATCGCATCCATCACACGCTCCCGGTTGGTCACGATGCGCGGCCCACGGCTTTCAGGAACACTGGGGTCCAGACAATCGGTACAATCGCGCTGGTCGTGACGATAGATCGTCTTGCCGTAACGGTCCTGTACACGGTCCACCAGCGTCGGCTCAACACGTTCGCCCCCATTGGCAAACATCGCATAGGCCGCCACCATCTGATAGAGCGTGGTCTCATCCGCGCCGAGCGAATTCGCCAAGAAAGCCCCCATGTTGTCATAGACACCAAAACGTTCTGCGTAGCGTGCAACGGTTTCCATGCCCACTTCTTGCGCCAGACGAATGGTCATCAAGTTCCGGCTCATCTCAATGCCAGTCCGCAGCGGAGTCGGACCGTAAAACTTGTTGGTCGAGTTCTTCGGACGCCACACACCTTGGGGCGTGTTGATTTCAATTGGCGCGTCAATCACGATCGTGGCAGGGCTATAACCACTGTCCAGCGCCGAGGCATAGACAAACGGCTTAAAGCTTGAGCCCGGCTGACGTTTCGCCTGCGTGGCGCGGTTAAACACAGTATCCTGATAGCTAAAGCCACCTTGCATGGCGATCACACGGCCGTTGTTCACGTCCATCGCCATAAAACCGCCCTGTACTTCCGGCACCTGCCGAAGCGACCATCGAATAAAGCTACCGTCGCTGTCTTTGGTCATCGCCCGCACAAGGACAACATCCCCTTTGGACACCAGATCGCCCGCCACTTTGGCTTTGCTGGCCAGCGAGCCATCTTCACGGCGCTTGCGGGCCCACTGTGCATCCTTCGCTGGAATCCAGTGGCCGTCGCCATCCTCATCAACACCTTCGATGCCAACACGCGCATCGTTTTTGCCCACTTCAAGCACCACCGCCGGGTGCCATTGGCCTTCTAGGTTCACATCCCGCGGGATTGACACATTGGCCAACGCCTCGCGCCATGCGGCCTGATCCCCCAGCACCTCTTCTGGCAACACTTCGCCCGTACCGCGCCATACGCCGCGCGAGCGATCATATTTTTCCAGAGCCCGGCGCAATGCCTTCGCCGCCACATCCTGCATCTCCGGATCTTCCGTCGAGCGCACCGCCATACCGCCGGAGAAGAACTCGTCCTCCCCAAAGTCACGGCTCAGCTGACGACGAATTTCATCGGTAAAGTAGTCACGCGGCGGACGTTCAGTCCTATAGCTCTCATAGTCGCCATTCTGCACCGACTTCAAAGGCAGCTGTTTTTCACTCTCGTAAACCGCCCGTGTAATCACGCCGTTTTCAGACATCTCTTTGAGCACAAAGTTCCGCCGCGCCAAAACCCGATCCATGTTGCGCACGGGGTGAAACTTACCCGGCGCCTTCGGCATCGATGCCAGGGTCGCCGCCTCATGAGGCGCCAACTCTTCCAGCGTCTTGTTGAAATACGTCTGCGCTGCAGCCGCCACACCGTAGGAGTTCTGACCGAGAAAAATCTCGTTCATGTACAACTCAAGAATCTGGTCTTTTGACAGGGTGTCCTCCACCCGTGTCGCCAGAATGATCTCTTTGATTTTACGCTCAATCTTCCGGTCACCCGACAACAGGAAGTTCTTCATCACCTGCTGCGTGATGGTTGAAGCACCACGCACGTTGGCCCCCCGAGATTGCACAGCCTCCACGGCCGCCGCTGCAATACCTCGTGCGTCATAGCCAGAGTGTGTGTAAAAATTTTTGTCCTCGGCAGAGATAAACGCCTCTTTCACGAGCTCGGGGATCTCATCCGCAGGCACAAACAAACGCCGCTCTTTGGCAAATTCATCAATGATATGGCCTTCACCGGAGTAAATCCGGCTGATTGTGGGCGGCTTATACTGTGCCAAGCTTTCATGGCTTGGCAGCTCTTGCCCGTAAATCCAGAACACCGCCCCAATGGACAGGGCCACAACGGCAATGCCCATGGTCACAAACGTAAAAATGGTCCCGAAGAACGAGAGAATGAATCGTATCACGCTGGAGGCCTTCTGAAGTCGCGTCTTAAGGCTTCTCTATATAGGTGGCCTTAGGCGGGGTCAAAACACCTCTCTGTGCAAAACAAAATTGTGCGCCTTCTCGCCTGCCACATAAGCCCACCAGACCATTGTGAAACTAAAGCGAACTAAGCCGCCGAAGATCTCCGGCGGCTTAGTGCTGTCTTCTTCGCAGTCAAAGTCAGAAAATCCGTTAGTGGAACTTCTTGATTTCACCGGACTTCAAGCGCGACATGTAACTCTCAAGCTCAGCCTTAACCACCGGCATCAAGAAATACAGAGCCACGATGTTGACCACCGCCATCGCAAAGATCGCTGCATCAGAGAAGTCAATCACCGGCCCAAGGTTTGCAGAGGCACCGACCACCACAAACAGGCAGAAGATCACCTTGAACACCAGCTCCTTGGTCTGCCCTTCGCCAAACAGGAAGGTCCAGGCCTTCAGGCCGTAGTAGGACCAACTTATCATGGTGGAAAAAGCAAACAGGATCACCGCAATTGCAAGAACGTACTTGAAAATTGGGAAGGCGGAAGAGAAAGCCGCAGAGGTCAACGCCACACCTTTGTTGCCGTCAACCGTCTGGATGGTCGACGCGCCTTCGTCCAGCAAATACATGCCGGTGGCCGGATCACTGATCAATTGACCGGTGATGATGATCACCAGCGCTGTCATGGTGCAGATTACAACCGTGTCGATAAACGGCTCCAGCAGAGACACAAATCCCTCAGTGATTGGCTCTTTTGTGCGCACCGCCGCATGAGCAATCGCCGCAGAGCCAACACCAGCTTCGTTGGAAAACGCCGCACGTTTAAAGCCCTGGATCAGCGCTCCAACCATACCGCCAGCAATCCCCAAACCGGAAAACGCCCCGGCAAAGATCTGACCAAAAGCCCAGCCAATCATATCTGCGTTCATGATTAGGATCACCAAAGCCGCCAGCACATAGAGCACCCCCATGAACGGCACGACCTTTTCTGTCACCCGCGCGATGGATTGCAACCCACCAACAATCACCACAAACACGATCCCGGCAAACACCAGCCCCGTGATCCAACCGGGGTAATCGCCGATCACATTGGCAAGCTGCGCATGGGCCTGATTGGCCTGGAACATATTGCCTCCGCCCAGCGCCCCAAGGATACAGAAGACCGAAAACAGAACCGCCATAAAGCCACCGGCCGGCAGGCCGCGTTCTTTGAACCCTTTGGTCATGTAATACATTGGGCCACCGGAGACGGTGCCGTCATCGTATTCGTTGCGGTACTTCACACCCAAGGTACATTCGGTAAACTTGGACGCCATCCCCATCAGACCCGCAAGGATCATCCAGAACGTCGCACCGGGACCGCCGATGCCAACGGCCACGGCCACCCCGGCGATGTTGCCAAGACCAACAGTGCCAGACAGGGCGGTCGCCAGCGCCTGAAAATGGCTCACTTCGCCCGCGTCATTTGGGTCGGAATAGTCGCCTTTTACCAGTGAAATTGAATGCGCGAATGCGCGGAACTGAATAAAGCCGAAATAGACCGTGAACACGGTCGCCGCGATCACCAACCACATTACGATCCATGGGAACGCGGTGCCCGGAAAGGGGCTAAAAATAAAACTGACAAACCACCCTGTCGCGCTGGCGAAGCCTGCGTTAATGGTTTCGTCTAATGATTGAGCCATGGCAGGTGCCGCTGCACCATGCATGGCCGCAGCTGCAAACGCTGCCGCCTTGATATTGCGTTTCATAATTTACCTACCCCAATTATGGCACAATGGTCACGGGTACAGGCGCCGACTGCGCCAGACTGATTGCAACCGACCCAAACACGCGCGACGACAAACCTGGCTCGCCATTGCGTCCAATAACAATCTGATCCGCTCCGGTGGTCTTGGCAATCTCGCCAAGTGTTGTGGCGGTGTTGCCGTATTTTAAGGCCGTCTCCACCTCCAAGCCGCTGTCTTTCAGACTGTCCACGGCCGGTGCCAAAATCGCGGCTTCCGCCCGCTGCAGCTCTTCGCCACGGCGTCGATGCCGCTCCTCAATCTCATTGGGGGTCAAAAACGAATATGGTGACCATTCCAGAACATGCGCGACAACAAGGCTGCCACCCACCTCCCCAGCCAAGGTCGTGGCAAACGCGAGCGCCGCTTTAGCGCTGTCGCTGCCATCGTACCCGACGACGATTTTATGGGACATCTTGCTCCTCCCTAATAGTTGCAAAGTCCTTTTTAAAGCGCCCCCAAGCTACCGCCTCCATCGCGAGAAAGGTTCTCCCGATTCTTGCATTTTCACAAAACTTTCTGTAAAAAATTCAATCATCAGAGATGTTGTTAGGAATTTTTCCCATGGACAGGCTCGATATTCGCATTCTTTCTATTCTGCAAAAAGACGGTCAAATCTCCATGGCACGCCTGTCTGAACAGGTCGGCATGTCGCTTTCGGCATGTCATCGACGCGTGAAATTGCTAGAAAGCGAAGGGAAAATTTCCCACTATGCCGCGCGCCTGAACCGCAAATCTGTGGGGCTGGAAATCCAAATCTTCCTTGAGGTCAAACTATCCAGCCTGCAACGTGCCGACATTGCAGCCTTTGAAACGGCCATTCACGAAATGCCCGAGGTTCTGGAGTGCCATCTCATTTCCGGTGAATTCGATTACCTCATCCGCGTTGCCGCAAAAAATACGGAAAGCTATGACACCCTATATCGCGAACGCCTCACTATGATCCCCTCTGTGGCCCAATTGAACACACTTCTATGTCTTTCTACGGTCAAAGAGTTCCGCGGTTTCCATCTGACCGAATAAACCCGGCCCAGCCCTCAAAGCACAGTTTATAGGTGCTCGTCCATCGCGCCAAAAAACTGACACCCAGCACCGGGACGAATTTTGGACAACATCTTGTCTCCGACATACACACTCCGGGACAAAAGCTCTGTTTCCAAGTCACAACTGCGCCGCGCAAGAAACCGCGATCGCCCATGCGCGCCCCTTGTCGCCGGCGCGAAGCGATCAAATCTGGTTTGGCCTTCTGCGGATTTCAGGGTTTCAAAAATGGACACAATCAGCCCATTTTTGACGCCAATCACGACGTCGACACATCGGGAACGGCTTTCACTAAGGTTCCAATCTCCCAAAGTGGCTTGCGCCATATCCGCCTCAGCCCCCTCCTGTAACAAAGAATTGGTGTCTTGGCGGTTCAAACTCACAAACAACAGGTTCCCACAAAACAGCGCCACATCTCGCCGTTGCACCGGCCGCTCATAACGCTCATCAATTTGATTGGTGGTCAGCCACAAATGTCGGTCGCCGTGTCCTGCGACCTTGTTGGTGTCGCCTAGTATCGGAATAAGTACCGCCTCTAAATCATGCGCCTCCTGATCCATGATCCCATGCGAGACGATGTGCACTTCAACCTCTCGGCCAGTGGAATGAATATCGCGGATCACCGACAGCTTATGCTCGGCTTCATGTAAAGGCAGATCATCCAAACCGCGCTCAACCTGCGCATGGTTATGACATCGGTTGCCGTTACCTTTGCCGATGTAAAAGATCCGATCTTTGAGGGTCCCGTCCTTGCGGGGATCGGCAAGTGCATAGACATAAGCATTGAGCTGCGCTGTTACCATTGAACTGAATTTCGACATGATGCCTCCTAAGAAATGGGGCGGCGCCCAGCACCACCCCATTCAACCAAACTAAGTAGGAAAGCCACTAAGCAAAAGCTTGGCTCAACCGTATCAGCAAACAGGCGCCTATTCCGCTGCCACAGGGAACCGCTCCCCTTCCCGCATCTCAATCACCTCTGCACGCTGAAACGCTTCCCGCGTTTTCAGCCGCGAAAGGTATTCACCAACCGGTCCATCCTGCGGGATCAGCCCGATCATCTGTCCAAAGACCAGGTTATTGCCTACAGTCACATCCGCCGCCGAAAACTTGTCACCCAACAACCAAGGCCCTTCCGCCAGCCCTGCCGAAAGAACTTCCATCATCTGCTCAAACGAGCCCCAGGCCACGGTGGACGGCGACACCTCCCATTCAAACAGCTTTTGCGCGTAAGCTGGCTCCATAATCGCACCCGCAAAGAAGACCCAACGCAAATACGCAGCCCGGTCCGTGTCTGTCGATGCCGGTGCCAAACCTGCCGATGTATAGCGATCCGCCAGGTAAATCGCCATCGCGCCAATCTCTGGCACTGGCGTTTCGCCATCCACCACCAAAGGCACCTTGCCCATCGGGTTCATCGCCAAATAATCTGCCAGTTTGTGACGGCCAGTGGCAAAATCAAAGCTCTCCAGCTGGTACGGCTCCCCCAGTTCTTCTATCAGCCAAAGCGCAGCGAAAGAGCGAGTCCGCGGCGCAAAATACAGGGTAAGGTTTGGGGTCGTGGTATCAGGCATTGTCTTTCCTCATGCGTTGTCTCCATGCGAGAGTACGCCTTAACATGACAATTTATGTCCTATATGTGACGCCCGTTTCAGAGTTTTCTTTGGCTAAGCCGCCTCACGCTCTGCGAGATAGTCAGAAAGCCGCGTCTGCATCATCGGCACCACATTGCTCATCCGCAAAAACCGCGCCACATCCCACATCCGCCACGCCTGCCCCTCATCGCCCAACCGAATACGATTGATATCCAGCTCCGGCACCTCCGCCACAAAGAACCAGGTAGCACTCTTGCTATCCAAATCAGAGACATACTGCCGCTTCCATTTCAGGTTGGTCTCACACAGCGACAACGCCAGTTCTTCCTTGAGTTCCCGCAAAACGCAGGCCTCCGGACTCTCGTCGCCTTCGCGTCCGCCACCAGGCAAGTCCCACATATCTGGATAAGGAATTTCCCTATCTTTATCGCGCAGGATAGACACAAGCCGATCCCCTACCAGAAGCGCCAACTTAGCCCCGTGAAACGCCTCTGAGTCCTGCATTGCTGTCAGCCTTCTGTGCCTGCCTGTTGGCGCACACTCGACAAATTTCTCTGAGCATTGGAAAGCGGTTTCCCGCCGCCAAGGCAAAACCAGCGATGCTCCGCCTAACGAGGCACTTTACTGTCGCACCAGCGCCCGTGCCGCCTTGTCCTCAACCACCCAGGCCAAAAGTCCGTCACGCAAACCCGCCGCCATCGCGGCACGCCAGCCCGGGTCCACCAAATTCGCAAGGTCTTGCTGGTTGGACATAAACCCAAGCTCCACCAAAACCGACGGAACATCGGCCGCCTTCAACACGGAAAACCCCGCCTCTCTCAACGGCTTACGATTGAGCCTGACAGTTGTGTCTTGCAACGCCTCCACAAAGGTTGCTGCCAACATCATAGTGCGCGGCTCTGTCTCCAGCCGCGCCAAGTCAAGCAACACATCGGTGACTTCGTCATCTGCACCAGACAGATCAACTCCAGACAAAATGTCCGCACGATTGTGCCGCTCCGCCAACAGAGCGGAGGCCGCGTCGCTGGCTTCCTCGGATAGGGTATAAAAAGTGGCCCCCTTGGCATTGCCCTGGCTTAGGCTATCGGCGTGCAACGACACAAACACATCCGCCTGATGCTGATGGGCCAACGCAACCCGCCCCTCCAGCGACACAAACACATCTGCATCCCGCGTCAAAATCACCTCAAAGCCGCCTGCCCGTCGCAAAACATCCCGCAACTCGCGCGCAAACATCAGCATCAGGTCTTTTTCCCGCACTCCGTCGCGCTCCGCACCGGGATCAATCCCCCCGTGCCCGGGGTCAAGCACAACCACCGTCGGCGCCCACTCTGGTTTGGCTTCCCGCGATATTTCTGTAGTGTCCGCCGGCACCGGCAAATCCCAGCGTGGATCATGTGGCGCCCCGGCTGCCTTGGCAAAGGCCAGCGTGTCACTTGGCGCCAGCACCAGCTCCAGCCGCGCCTTCCCAGTGGCCTCTTCCACCACCATGCCCGCGCTCTGAACCGCAAAGGGCCGCTCCAGATCAAGCACCATCCGGCTCCACCCTGGCCGGTATGCGCCAAACCGTACCGCCGCCACACCCTCAACCGAACCAAGCGCGTCTGCAGTCAGACCTTCCCAGTCTATCTCCTTGAAATCCAGTACCACGCGGCGCGGCTCATCTAGCGTGAACACCCGCCATGGCACCCCTTGCGACAGGCTCAGCGTCAGCTCCGCCGCCCCACGCCAGCCCTCTGACAGTCCACTTTCCACGCGATCCAGCCGCGCCAGCGCCGAAAAATCCCGCTCCTGCGCTCCGGCCACGCCGGCCCAAACCATCACAATAAAAGCCAAAAAAACTCTGCCCATGCTGCCGCCCTGCCCGCTGTTGCGCGTCTTCTTTGGCGACACAGTACAACAGCCCGCCGCCCTTCGCCACGCTGTGCTTTCACAGTCCGCAAATATCCCGGGGGAGTCGCCAAATGGCCTCGGGGGCACGGCCCCCACCGCGCTCCCCCTTAAACAAATCCACGTGCAGTCATAAACATCTTCAGCCGCGCCAAGCCTTCTTCAATGTCGGCCGTGCTGCGCGCATAGGAGAACCGCAAGGTCTGATGCCCGCGCACCGGATCAAAATCCAACCCCGGCGTGGCCGCTACCCCGGCTTCATCCAACAACTCCCGCGCAAACGTCCGGCTATCCTGGGTAAAGGCGCTCACATCCACGTAGAAGTAAAACGCTCCATCGGGCGGTGCAAACTGCGTGAACCCCGCTTTTGGCAGCCCTTCCGCCATCAAAGCCCGATTGGCGCGATACACCGCCATATTGGCTTCGAGCTCCTCATGACAATCCATGGCCGCCAACGCCGCTACCTGACTGGCATGGCTCGCACAGATGAACATATTCTGCGCCAACCGTTCAATCTTTCGCACATGATCTTCCGGCACCACCATCCAGCCCACACGCCAGCCGGTCATGCTGAAGTATTTGGAGAAGCTGTTGATCACATAACACTCATCCGTGAGTTCCAACGCCGTGACCGCTTTTGCCTCATATTCAATGCCGTGATAAATCTCGTCGCTGATAAAGGCCGCGTCTTTCTCTCTGCACAGATCAATCAACGCCCCCATCGCCCCATTGTCCAGCATTGTACCAGTGGGATTGGCTGGTGAGGCCACCATCAGCCCCTCAAAGTCCAACGACCGCAGATCATCCGGCACCGGCTGCAACCGGTTTTCCGGCGCGGTTTGCACATCCAGAGGGTTGAGGCTCAACGCCTTCAAAATCTGCCGATAGCTGGGATAGCCCGGCGCCCCGATGGCCACACGCTCCCCCGCATCAAACAACGCGCTGAACGCCAGCAAAAACGCACCAGATGAGCCCGGCGTGACAATCACCCGCGCCGGATCGAGATCAACATTATACCACGCGCCATAGAGCCGCGCGATCCGTGCCCGCAGCGCGGGCAGCCCCAAAGCCACCGTATAGCCCATGGCATCCTCAGCCATCGCTTCTGTCAGCGCTTTGCGCGCCCCTTCGGGAGCCGCCGTGCCGGGCTGGCCCACCTCCATATGAATGATGTGGCGGCCATCCGCCTCGGCCTGACGCGCCGCTTCCATCACATCCATCACAATAAAGGGATCAACCGCCCCACGCCTTGAAGTCCGCATCAAATTCGTTCCTATTGTCGCTCATGAGGTTTCACCGCGAAATGACGGCGCCGTCAATCACAGCTTTGCGCGCCCGCGTCGTTACGTTGGCCGCTGCCTTTGTCGTTGTGCTCTCATCGACTGCTGCCCAAGCTGTATCGCTCTTGCGGGATCCGGACATCGAACACGCCCTGCAACGTATGGCGGCACCCGTTCTCTACGCCGCAGGCCTTGGCGATAACATCAAAATCCTGTTGGTGAATGATGACCGCCTGAACGCATTTGTGGTCGACCACGGCCACATCTTCATCAATTCAGGTATGTTGATGCGCATGACAACGCCTGAAATGCTTCAGGCTGTGATTGCCCATGAATCCGCCCATATCGCAAATGGCCACATCGCTCGGCGCATGGCCAATCTTGATTCGGCGCGCACCGCCGCAGGCCTCGGTTTTGCCTTAGCATTGGCCACCGCAGCAGCCAGTGGCCGGGGGGATGTCGCCGCGGCCCTGGCCCTCGGCACACAAAGCTCCGCCATGCGGCAATTTCTCGCCCATACGCGCGCCGAAGAGTCCTCCGCCGATCAATCTGGCATCCGCTATCTTGCGGCTGCCGGTATCGACCCTTCCGGCACCTTAAAGGTTCATCGCCTGTTTGAAGGCCAAGAGCTGCTCTCTACCTCCCGACAGGATCCCTATATGCGCACCCACCCATTGAGCCGAGAACGCATGCGCGCCATGGAAGGGTTTGTCACCGCCTATGCTGGCAAGGCAAAACTGCAGCCCGAACTTGACTACTGGTACGACCGCGCCCGCAGCAAAACCACCGCTTTCATGCGCCCCACAAAATGGACGCTGCAACGCTACAAGGAAAGCCAAGCAGAAGACGTGCGCCACATGCGCCTCGCGGTGGCCTATCACCGGCAACAAAATGAAACCAAAGCCATCTCCCACATCAATCAGGCGCTCTTACTGCGCCCCAACGACGCATATTACTATGAGCTAAAGGCGCAAATTCTGCTGGAAAGCCGTCAGTTTCAAAACGCGGTAGCGGCTTATCAACAAGCCGCAGACCTTGCCCCTGCCAATGCGCTGATCTTGGGGGGCCTTGGCCGATCTCTCCTGACGGTTAATCGCCCAAAAGAAGCTCTGAACTATCTGGAGGCCGCTCGTGCCCGCGATTTCCGCGACGCCCGTGTTTTGCGAGACTTAGGCTCCGCCTACGCTCAAACCGGCCAGCACGGCATGGCCTCCTTACTGGCTGCAGAGCGTTACGCTTTGGCCAACCGTTTGGACGATGCTGAAATTCACGCCCGCCGGGCCATGGCACGATTGCCGCAAGGCTCAAGTGCCTTCCGTCGCTCCGATGATATCGCACGCGCTGTCAAGCGCCGCAAAGACAAGAAATAAGGAAAACCCAATGCGCAATTTTACATCAAAACTGGCCACCAGCGCCCTGGCGCTCACTTTGGCGGCGGCACCTGCTCTGGCCTTTGATATCGACAAACTCTCAGAAAGTGAGCGTGAGGCCTTTCGCGCCGAAGTCCGCGCCTACCTGTTAGATAATCCCGAGGTGATCATGGAGGCCGTGGCCATCTTGGAAGAGCGCAGCGCAGCCGCTCAAGCCACAGCCGACTTTGATTTAGTGACCGCAAACGCCGACCGCCTGTTTGACGACGGCTACAGCTACGTCGGTGGCAACCTCGAAGGTGACTTTACCATTGTTGAGTTTGTCGACTACCGCTGTGGCTACTGCCGCAAGGCCCATGACGAAGTGGCTGAGCTGCTCAACTCAGACGGTAACATCCGCATTATTGTCAAAGAATACCCTATTCTTGGCGAGGCCAGTGATCTCAGTTCTCGCTTTGCTATCGCTGTGAAACAGACGCTGGGAAATGAGGCCTACAAACTGACGGCTGACACTCTGATCAAAATGCGCGGTGACGTGAACGAAAAATCTCTGCGCAAACTGGCCAAAGGCCTCGGCTTTGACGCGGACATGATTCTGGACCAAATGGACGCGCCGGAAGTGGAAAAAGAAATCGCCACCACCCGCGCCCTCGCCCGTGACCTCAACATCACCGGCACCCCAAGTTTTGTCTTCCACGACGAAATGGTGCGCGGCTATGTACCTCTCAAAGGCATGCAGGCGATTGTGAAAGACAAACGCGGCTAGGGCTTGCGCCAACCAAACACTCTAACACCGCAACGCCCACCGTTGCGGTGTTTTACGTTCAGCGCCCGTTGCGCAGCGTACGCTGGCTTAATCGGCCCGTTTTGGAAATAGGCACCTCCGCAATACAGCCGTGATACAGACAGAATACCGACGTAAAAAAACGGCCTCTGAAGGCCGTTAACTTTTGTATCGTTGGGAAAGGCGGATCACTCTGCCGCTTCAGCGGCTATTGCAGCCTCAATCTCCGCTGCCTTCTTTTCCACTTCCTCAACGATGTGCTCCACCATCGCTTCATTGGACATCTTGTGGCTCTGCTTGCCCGCCAGATACACCATACCAGCCCCTGCGCCCCCACCGGTGAACCCCACATCCGTCATCAGCGCTTCACCAGGCCCGTTCACCACGCAACCAATGATCGATAGGCTCATTGGCGTGTGGATATGCGCCAGCCTTTCTTCCAATGTTTCCACGGTCTTAATCACGTCAAAGCCCTGACGCGCACAGCTTGGACAACTGATGATATTCACGCCACGATGCCGTAGGCCTAGGCTCTTGAGGATCTCAAAGCCAACCTTTACCTCTTCCACCGGGTCCGCACTCAGGCTCACGCGCAGCGTGTCTCCAATGCCCATCCACAGCAACTGACCAAGGCCAATGGCCGACTTAATGGTGCCACTGACAAAGCCACCGGCTTCAGTAATCCCAAGGTGAATCGGCGCATCGGTGGCATCCGCAAGGATCTGATACGCCGCAGCGGACATGAAGACATCCGAAGCCTTGACCGAAATCTTGAACTCGTGAAAATCGTTTTCCTGCAGTATCTTAATATGGTCGAGTCCACTCTCCACCATCGCATCGGGACACGGTTCGCCGTACTTATCGAGCAGGTGTTTTTCCAGGCTCCCGCCATTCACCCCAATGCGGATCGAGCACCCGTGATCCTTGGCCGCCTTGATGACTTCCTTAACCCGTTTCTCGTCGCCGATATTGCCTGGATTAATCCGCAAACACGCAGCCCCGGCCTCAGCCGCTTCAATTGCGCGTTTGTAGTGGAAGTGAATATCCGCCACGATCGGAACCGGGCTCTCTTTTGTGATTTCTTTCAGCGCCTTAGTCGCTGCCACATCTGGCGCAGAGATGCGCACGATGTCCGCACCAGCCTCCGCCGCGGCCAGCACTTGACCAAGCGTCGCCTTCACATCACCGCTGTCGGTATTGGTCATAGTCTGCACCGCAATTGGTGCATCACCTCCCACAGGCACATTGCCCACCATGATCTGGCGGGATTTGCGTCGCTCGATATTGCGCCACGGACGGATGTGATTCATCGACATATCAAGACCTTTCACCACAGCAGGGATGGGTTTGAAGCCTGTCTAATCCCTTCTGGGAACAGGGGCAATGCGCGATGATGCACAGCAAAAGAGCGCCCCGTGGGCGCTCTCCTAAAACCTTGAAATCTCGTCTTCTTCCTAGACGGGGCAGATCACTCGTCCGCGACAACCACATTCTGCGCCGCCGCCAAAGCGACGATCCTCGCCAGCTCGGGATCATCATCCAGATCCGCCGCAGCGAAATTTTCTTTCAACGCCTCAGTTCCCAAAGCCAGATCGCGCACTGTACCGGTTCCTTCCCCTGCCGGACCATAAAGTTCGCCGTTCACTTTGAAATACACGGACCCCGACATACCAGCCCGCAATGTGGGGGGCTCTTCTGTGGCCGGAAGGACATATTCTTCACCAGCGTCGAGAATTTTCTCAAACAAAACAGAACCGTCCGCCGCACGCACCCGAACCCAAGCAGGTCGGACAGCCATCAGGACAAGCTCTGGGGCGTCATCCTCCACAACCTTCGGCACGGGCAATTTGTCCTCAACCGGCGTAGCCATTGCCACAGCCGCAGGAAGCTCAGGCGTGAAGACGCCGATGTTGTCTGGGTTCAACTGCGATATCGGCGCATCCCGAACCACCAACACAGGCACATCGAGCGCTTGCGGGCGATACAACCGATCCAAAGCGTCAGACGGTGCAAAGACACCTGCGCCACCTGTTGCCACTTGTGTGTCGTCGCTGCTTGCATCAGTAGAGACTGGCGCACGTCCCGCGCCATCAAGCGGGTCCAAATCGCTCAGAACCACCGGAGATTGCTCGACCGGAGCAAGTGTAACTCGTTGAATTTCGTTCAGAACGGACCAACCGCCATAACCAATTCCTGCGATCAACGCGACCAACACCAACGACGACCCGACAGCGCGCATCTCGACACGAGACAAAAGCGTTTCCTGAACAGGCGTGAATGGCGTGTTAGATGACGAAAATGGATCGTTGCCGGTCATCGCCGGGGCAATGGCCTCCGTCTTGCGCACACCGGAGGCGGCAGCTGACATGCCATGCGCTGTGGAGAAACCACTCTCCGCACAGAAAATCTCAAATACGGCTTCAGGGTCCATATTCAGGTACCGCGCATAGGAGCGCACGTACCCTGCGATAAAGCCAGGCGTCTCAAAAGCTGAGGGGTCGCAATTCTCAATCGCCGCTATATAGCTGGCACGAATCCGCAATTCTCGTTGCACATCCAGCAACGACTTCCCCAAAGTCGCCCGTTCGCCGCGCATCATGTCGCCAAGATGCACGTCAAAATCGTCGTACCCTTTCGGGCCTTCATCTACCTTTTCGGCATTGCGCTTGAATCTGCGCCCGATCATCCCACTGGCCTCTTATTGCATCGCCGGTTCTGAAAGTCCCCGATTCGAACCGATCCCCTTGTTAGGAATGAATATAACACAAACAAGAGGTTCTACACTAAGAAGTCGTACTACCCCACTAAATCGGCACGATTCAGCGCACAGTGGCTCCAAAGAGCATCCATTGCCCCGACAAGTGCATCAATTTCTTTCGGCCCATGTACTGGAGATGGCGTAAACCGCAGACGCTCAGTTCCACGAGGAACGGTCGGAAAATTGATCGGCTGGACATAGATGCCATAGTCTTCCAACAGATGGTCAGATAGCACCTTGGTGTGCACCGGATTGCCAACAATAACCGGCACAATGTGGCTGCCATGATCTATGATCGGCAGCCCCAATCCTTTTAGACGCAGTTTCAGAATCTGAGCTTGAGTCTGGTGTTGCTCACGCAGCGCATGATCCGTTTTCAGATGTGCCACAGAGGCCGCAGCACCGGCTGCCACCGCTGGCGGCAAGGACGTCGTGAAGATGAAGCCTGGCGCATAAGACCTTACCGCATCACACATTTTCTCAGATGCAGCGATATAGCCGCCCATCACTCCGTAGGCTTTCGCAAGGGTGCCGTTGGTTATGTCTATGCGGTGCGCAAGATTGTCACGCTCGGTTACACCACCACCGCGCAGTCCATACATACCCACCGCGTGCACCTCATCGATATAGGTCAGCGCGCCGAACTCATCAGCCAGATCACAGATCGCCTTGATCGGGCCAAAATCGCCGTCCATCGAGTAAACAGATTCAAACGCAATCAACTTTGGCGCCGCTGGATCATCGGCTTCCAGAAGCTCACGCAAATGCGCAACATCATTGTGTTTGAAGACACGTTTTGCCCCGCCATTGCGGCGCACACCCTCGATCATCGAGGCATGGTTCAATTCATCCGAATAGATGATCAAACCGGGGAACAGTTTGGGCAAAGTACTTAAAGTTGCATCATTAGCGATGTAGGCGCTGGTGAAAAGCAGTGCTGATTCTTTCCCGTGCAAGTCGGCAATCTCGGCCTCCAAGCGCTTATGGTAGATCGTCGTTCCAGAGATATTACGTGTCCCTCCAGAGCCTGCACCTGTGGCGTCCACCGCCTCATGCATTGCCGCCAGCACAACCGGATGTTGCCCCATTCCCAGGTAGTCATTGCCACACCATACTGTGATTGGCTGTTCTTCACCGTCGGGACGGGTCCATGTGGCGTGTGGAAAATGACCCTGCTTACGCTCAATATCAATGAACGTGCGGTAACGCCCTTCGTCGTGCAAACGATCGAGTGCGTGATCTAGCTTCGCAGTGTAGTCCACAGTGGCTTTCCTTCTTCCCGGTCTGAGCGACCTGGCGTCACAACCCCCCTTTGGGCATTGTGCGCTTGTAGTCTTCTGTCGCGCTTTCCGCAATTGCTACCAAATGATACATCTTTTCCACTTTGATATCGATCAAAGAGTGAAAGCGCGAGTCTGGACAGTCAAAATTGGGGTGGTACGGTCCCCGCAAATCGTCGCACCCGAAGGAGGCTTTCATGACGCTTGACCCCGTTCTCGCCCGTATTGACCAAAACATGCCAGAGGCCATAGATCGCCTGTTTGATCTGCTCCGCATAAAATCCATTTCTACCGATCCGGCGTTTGACGCCGACGTAGACGCAGCAGCAGACTGGCTGGTAAAAGATCTGCAAAGCCTTGGCGTAGATGCACAAAAGCGCCCCACAACAGGCCACCCGATGGTTGTAGGTCACATCGACGGCCCCGGACCACATGTACTGTTTTATGGCCACTATGACGTCCAACCAGTGGATCCCCTTGAGCTTTGGGACCGCGACCCGTTTGACCCCGCGCTTGAAGACACCGATGCAGGCCAGGTGATCCGCGCCCGCGGCGCCTCTGATGACAAGGGCCAGTTGATGACCTTTGTAGAAGCCTGCCGCGCATGGAAAGCCGAGCACGGCTCCCTGCCCTGCAAAATCACCTTCCTGTTTGAGGGCGAAGAAGAATCTGGTTCCCCAAGCCTTGTCCCGTTCCTGAAAGAGCACGCCCAAGAGCTGAGCTGCGACATCGCCCTCATCTGCGACACCGGCTTGTTTGAAAGTGCCGTACCAGCGATCACAACCATGTTGCGCGGGCTTCTTGCTGAAGATTTCACAATCACCGGTCCCAGCCGCGACTTGCACTCAGGCATGTACGGCGGCATCGCCATGAACCCAATCCGCGTACTGAGCGGCATCCTCGCAGACTTGCACGACGAAACCGGCGCGGTGACATTGGATGGGTTCTATAATGACGTGCCCGAATTGGCTGACGACATCCGCGCACAGTGGCAGGGCTTGAACTTTGACCACGGCACATACCTTGGTGATGTTGGCCTCAAGTCCCCTGCCGGGGAGCAAGACCGCACGCCACTTGAGCAAATCTGGTCGCGTCCAACCTGCGACGTGAACGGCATCTGGGGCGGTTACACAGGCGACGGCTTCAAGACGGTGCTACCCTCCGAAGCATCTGCAAAGCTGTCCTTCCGTCTCGTCGGGCAGCAGGACCCAGATAAAATCCGCGAAAGCTTCCGCGTCCATCTCGAGAGCCGCTTGCCAGACGGGTTCACCGTGGAATACCGCTCCGAAAAAGGCTCCGCGGCCTCACAGATGTCGATCGAAGACCCGGCCTTTGAAAAGGCCCGTGTGGCGCTCAGCGACGAGTGGCCCCGCCCGGCGGCTTATGTCGGCTGTGGAGGGTCCATTCCCATCGCAGGCTTCTTCAAAGAGATGCTGAACATGGATTCGATGCTGATTGGTTTTGGCCGCGACGACGACCAAATCCACTCCCCCAATGAGAAATACAATGTGGAGAGCTTCCACAAAGGCACCCGCTCTTGGGCGCGAATCCTGGCGGCACTCTCCAACTAACCCTTTGAGAAGGTTTAGAATCACAAAACGCGCCCACAGGGGCGCGTTTTTTTGTGCTGGGAAAATTGAACGCAAAGATAATATGCGTGAAACCAATTCATCTTCTCAATTTAGGGGAGGAAGAAGTGGCGCGGTTGACGGGGCTCGAACCCGCGACCCCCGGCGTGACAGGCCGGTACTCTAACCAACTGAGCTACAACCGCGCATATATCTTCGCCTTTCGGCATGTCCATTCCCGAAGGACCCAGGACTTGGGCTGGTAGTGGTGGCGCGGTTGACGGGGCTCGAACCCGCGACCCCCGGCGTGACAGGCCGGTACTCTAACCAACTGAGCTACAACCGCTCACTACCTGCTGTCCGACGTGTGCCGTTCAGCGTGTGGCGTGGTTTATGCCGAGTGCTCTGGCGCGTCAAGCGGATATCCGCGAGAAAATCGAAGAATTTTTCAGAAGCCATTTGTGGGCCTTTCACAACAGGGGTTTCCCATTCAGCGAACTCCCGCGTAGAGTGCTTTGCGCGCTGAATTTTTTGTGATTAGATGCGCTTACTCGATTCAATTGCTTTTGAAGGAATAACCCGATGAAACCACTTTATGCTGCCCTGTGTGTTGCCGGTATCACCCTTGCTGCGTGTTCTCAGCAAGAAGAGCCTACCCCGGTTTACGCTCAGCCAGATTTTGACAAGCGTGGCAACGCTAGCTGCATGGCCGGCTATGACCTGCTGACCACAGACACCGGCGCTCTGGTTTGTGCCCCGGCAACAGCTGGCTAAATTCAGCCGCTGACTGGAATTTTGGGCGGCCCCTTCGGGGGGCGCCTTTTTTGTTGGTGCCTCGTGGCCCCAAAATGCACCGCCATAGTCTCATCAAGCGCGAGAAGAGGTTCCAGACAAAACCTAGGCATCACTCAGAAAGCATGCGAGTTATTTTGGCTGGTAGAGAATGTGGATGGTGGGCCGTGAGAGGCTCGAACTCCCGACATCTTCGGTGTAAGCGAAGCGCTCTACCAACTGAGCTAACGACCCGGTAGGCGGGGATTTAGCCCCTCGTGTGGGGACATGCAATACCCCTTTTTGAACTTTCTTTGCGTCTGGCCCAACTTCCCCATAGGGTGGCCGCAAAAAAAGGGAAAACACCACCCCATGCCAGACCCAATTGTGCCCAAAGGCGTCGCCCACGTTGCTGTTGATGTGGTGGAAACCCCTGATCCTATTGTCTTTGCGCTGCAGCCAAACCTTTCGATGTTGGCATTTACGTCCGCGGTTGAAACCCTGAGGATCGCAAATCAGCTTACCGGACAGATTCTTTACACGTGGACCACCATATCGGAAACCGGTGAAAATGTGCGCTGCTCCAATGGCATCGAAATTGGAATTGATGCGCCCTTAGGTAACACCCCGGCTAATGCCTGTGTCTTTGTGTGTTCCGGTGTAGAGCCGGAACGCGCCGCCACCCCCAAAGTGGCGGATTGGATTCGCCACCAATGGCGCATCGGGCGGCGAGTCGGCGGATTATGTACCGGCGCTTTCACATTGGCCAAGGCGGGCATTCTTGAGGGTAAAGACTTTACCCTGCACT